>CAWGRT010000001.1:0-19209 GCA_963825035.1 Candidatus Krumholzibacteriia bacterium
CCGGCCGAGAAGCCGGGGCCCGCAACTTCCGCCGGCGGAAGCCGTACCATGGCACTCCGATATCTCCATGAACTTGAAGGGAGCCAAGATGACTCGCCCGCGCGCGTTCCCGACTGCCGCCACCACCCTGCCGCTTCTCCTGGCGTGCCTGATCCTGCCGGCACCGGCGTCTGCCGCCATCGACCTGCCGCTCACCACCACCACTCCCGCGCAGGCCGTGTCCTACCGCGAGGAAGCCGCGGCCGCGGCGGCGGGGATCGACGCCGGCGACTTCGCGGGGGCGGTGCCGCACCTGGAGCACCTGGCGGGGCTCTTTCCGGACGACAGCGTCACCTGGGAGAGCCTCGGCGTGTGCCACTACCGGCTCGCCCAGTATCCGGAGTCGGCACGGGCGTACCTGCGGGCGGTTGAACTGGGCATCCCGTTCTCCGCGGTGGATCTCTACAACGCCGCCTGTTCGCAGGCCCTGGCCGGGGACGCGGACGCGGCGGTGGCCACGCTGCGGCGGGCGCTGGCCGCGGGCTTCGAGGACCGCGGCCACCTGGCCGGGGACGAGGACCTCGTGTCCCTCCGCGACCGGCCCGAATGGGCCGAATTGGCCGGCCTGCTGCCGGCGGATGTGCAGGGGCGCGTGGCCGGATGGCGCTACGATCTGGACCTGTGGCTGAAGGAGGTGCGGCGGCTGCATCCGGACCCGTTCGCGGTCGTTCCCGAGGCCGACTTCGTGGCCCGAGTCGAGGACCTGAAGCGCCGCGTTCCCGACCTGACCGACGAGCAGGTCATGATGGGGCTCATCCGGCTGGCGACGCTGCTGGGCGACGGCCATTCGGGCATCCGGCCGCTGCCGGCATCGAAGGTGGCGGTGCGCTCGCTGCCGCTGCAGCTCTACGCCTTCAGCGACGGCCTGTTCGTGATCGACGCCGACTCGGCCTACGCGGACCTGGTGGGGGCGCGGGTGCTGGACATCGGTCGTCGCAGCGTCGACGACCTGTGGCCGCGGCTGGGGGAGATCGTGCCGCGGGACAACCCCATGCGCATCCTGCAGCAGGGACCGTTCCTGCTGACGGTGACGGCGGTGCTGCGCGACTTCGGCGCCATCGGCGACACCGAGGATGTTCCGTTGCACGTGCGGGACGCGGACGGTGCCGAGCGCACCGTCGCGGTGGCGTCACGGCCGGTGGGCCGGGTGAACTTCGAACTGGTGCCGTCGCGACTGCCGGGAGCGCCCGAGCCGCCCCTGTACCTGGCCCACGCCGACGAGGTGCTGTGGATGGGCCCGGTCGCCGGCGGGCACGCCCTGTACGTGGAGTTCAACGTGGTGCGCGACGGGCCGGAGACCATCGCCGACTTCGCCAAGCGCCTGCGGGGGCACCTGGCCGACCATCCGGACATCGACACCGTGGTCCTGGACGTGCGCCACAACGGCGGCGGCAACAGCTTCCTGTATCCGCCCCTGGTCCGGGATCTCGTCTGGTTCCAGCAGGAGCGGCCGGACGCCCGCCTCTACGTGCTGATGGGCCGCCAGACCTTCAGCGCCTGCCAGAACTTCGTCACCGACCTGGACACCTGGACCGATGCGGTCTTCGCCGGGGAACCGAGCGGCTCGCGTCCCAACATGATCGGCGAGAGCACCTTCACGGTCCTGCCGTACAGCGGCTTGCGGGCGGGGATCTCGTCGCGGTATCACCAGACGTCCTATCCCGGAGACGACCGCCGGTGGATCGCACCCGATCTGCCGGTGGAGTTGACCGCCGCCGACTACTTCGCCAATCGTGATCCGGTGCTGGCGGCCGTCCTCGCGGACCTGAAGGCACGGCGGTAGGACGCTGCCGGGCCCGCGCGGCGGCGGGTCACTGCGGGGCCTCAGCGGTACAGCGCCTTCAACGATCCCCAGGATCCGTCAGCCACCGGCACGGGGCCGCAATCGGCGTCGTCCCGCACCATGGTTCCGTACAGCTGCCAGCGGGCGGGGGCCAGGTCGCAGCAGGTGAACACCGCGGCCGTGCCGGTGTCGACGGCCCCGTCGGCCCCTTCGCCGGGGGCCGTGTTGTCGGCGATGACGGTGTTCACCGCGTGGAAGGTGCCGGAGATGCTCAGGCCGCCGCCGGTGACCAGGGCCGTGTTCCCGGTGACGACGCAGTCGAGCAGCGTCACCTCGCTGGCGTCGATGTCCATCCCGCCGCCCCAGCGCCCCCGGTTGCCGGTGATGACGCAGTGGTCCAGCACGATGCCGGTGCAGTCGCGGATCCGGAAGCCGCCGCCGGCGGAGGAGAGGAAGACATCGATGGCGTCACCTCCGGTGACGGTCAGCCCCTCGAAGCGGATGTCCGACTGGCCCGACATCCAGAACACCGAACCCAGGTCCACCGACGTCTGGGCGTCGATCACCACGCAGGCCGGGTCGCCCGTCTCGCCCCGGATGGTCAGGCCGGAGGTGGGATAGAGCTGGTGGGCCAGGTTGTGGGATTCGAAGTAGGTGCCGCAGGCCAGCTCGATGACGTCGCCGGCGGCGGCCGAGTCGATGGCGGCCTTGATGGTGGGCGCGTCGCCGGTGCCGTCGGCGGTGACGTGCCAGGTGCGGGCGGCGGCGCCCCGCGGCGCCAGCCACGGCGCCGATACGAGGCACAGCAGCGCGAAGAGGAATCGCCGGTTCATGTTTGCCTCCCGTCAGTGCTTCGGCGGGGATCCGCTTCGACCCCGCGCCTACTTGGCCAGGACGACCCGCGTGGTGGCCACCGCGCCGTCCACCTCGAACCGCAGCAGGTACACGCCGCTGCCCAGGCGGAGGGGACGCCAGGCCACCTGGCCCGGGCCCTCGGCCACCGGCGCGGCCAGCAGGGTGTCCACGAGGCGCCCGGCCACGTCGTAGGCCCGCAGGGTCGCGAATCCCGCCCGCGGCGCCGTGAACGACACCAGGGCGGCGGGATTGAACGGGTTCGGCGACACCGCGACCGCGGCGGCGGACAGGACCTCGGGCACGCCGCTCGCCGGGTTGTAGCGGTCGACCCCGCCGGTCGCGGTCAGCACGTACACTTCGGTGCCGGCGGCGACGTCCACGATGGTCCGCCCCGTGAACTCGGCGGACCAGTCCTGCCAGATCCAGCCGGCGGGCAGATAATAGTCCCCCGCAAGCAGACGGCCATCGGCGGTCAGGGCGTACACCAGGGGTGCGTTGTCGATGGCGTAGCGAGTGTCCACCCGGCGGCAGTCCTCGGCCAGGGCCAGGGACCACGAACTCGTGTCGTCGGCGCAGAAGTACAGACCGGAAGCGGTGGCCGCCAGGAAGGGCGGCACGCCGTCGGTGTCCTTGTCGCCGACGGTGGCCACCGGCTGGCTCATGGTCTGCAGGATGGTGACGGGCTCGGCGGGCAGGCCGTCGGAGAAGTTCTCCCAGGTGGCGCCGCTGTCGTACGAACGCACCACGCCGGCGTCGCCGGACACGTAGACCACGCCGGGCTGCTGGTAGCGCATCGTGACGAAGACGCCCGTGAGGTCGGTCATGCCGTGGCCGGTGACCGCGGTCCAGGTCAGCCCGCCGTCGTCCGAGCGCAGCAGCTCGCCGGGCTGGGCGCCGGCGCGGACCACGGCCCACAGGTCGGCCTGGATGGGGAACCACCACCGGTCGATGGCGAACGAGGCGACGGCGCCGCCCCCGGACTGGTAGACCGTCTGCCCCGGCTGGCCGTCCAGGTTCTCGACGGTGATGTACCCGTGCCCGTCGGCGTCCAGGCGGCCGGCGACCGCCTCCACGGGCATCCAGGTGTCCGCGGCCAGGGCGGTGACCGCCCGTCCGGGCACGCCGGGCTCCCCGTAGGGGGTCCAGGTATCGCCGGCGTAGTTCCACTTGTAGAAGCCGTCGTCGGCCAAGGCGAACAGGAATGTGTCGGCCTGCAGACGGGTGATGGCGGCGTCATCCGGACCGATGGGCGACCAGGTCAGGGCGGCGGCGGCGGCGGGCAGGAGCATGAGAACCGGGAGCAGGGCACACAGGAACAGGCGGCCGACGACCGCCTTCGGCGAGCGGGTCATGACAATCCCCCTTCTTGGCGGCGCGGCCCGGGCGGCCGTGCCGTCTGATTATACGGCACGGGCACTCGCGATGGCAACGCGCGGGTCCGCCGCCGTCCCCGCCACGGCCGGCGAGCTGCGCGGCATCGTCAACCCGCGCACCACCTGGTGGCCTTCGGCGGGACCGGCGACGACTTCGACACCGACTTCGGCAGGGATGCAGGACCGACCGCCGCCTCTTTCAAGAGGCGGCGGTCGTGCGTTCAAGGGTGGAATGTCCCGCCGGGATGTGGCATAATCTTGAGCATCCCGCGAACCACATCACGAATAGCACCGGTCGGAGGCTGGCTATGCGACTCGCCCTCGTTTCCCTATTGCTCCTCGCCACGTCCATCGCCGCTTCGGCCCAGGAATGTTTCGACTACGGAACCCTCCAGGGGCCGGTTCTCGGCACCTTCGCGCACGATGCGACCGTGGTCGGGCTGGATGCCACCGAGTCCAACTTGTGCATCCTCGTGCGGACGTCCGACGGGTACCGTCTCGACTGGACCTCGATTGCCGACGGTCCGGAGCCCGCACCGCTGGGATCCTATCCCCTGTCGAACAACACCGTGCGGTCGCTGCAAGTCGACGGTACGCGGGTCGCCGTCGCGCAGGATGGCGCCGGGTGGACCGTCGTCGATTTCCAGGATCCGGGGACGCCCACCGTGGTCGGCGCAATGGCCGGGGCCATGTGCCTCTCCGTTGGCGTACGGGGCAACTGGGTCTATGCCGCTGAGTCTACCGAGGGACTCGGCGTCTACGAGCTGGGCGTCGGGGCACCCGTGGAGCGGGCGCGCCTCCAACCGGACAACCTCGACGTTGTCGACGTCGACGGAAACCTTTGTTGCGTCGTCGGTTGGCGCCTTCCTGCGGAAAGCGACAACGACCCCTCCGGCCAGATCCTCAGCTACACGTCGCTGATCGCGCTGGACTTGGCCAATCCGGACGCGCCCGTGGAGATCGGGCGCCGCGAGTACGGCAACACCTATGACACCGGCACGAGCATCTATTCGGTTCGCTGCAACGGGACCAACGTGATGGCGATCAAGGCGGATGCCTACAGCGATCCCGCGGGTGACGGCTCCACCTCGTACTACAGCCAACAGGCGGTGTTCCTCGACACGCCTTCGCCGACGACGTTGGCCGACGCCGGGTCCCTCACCATCGTCGATCATGCCGGCGGATCGCCGGTCACGTCCCCCTGCGCCCTGGTGGGAACGCGGGCCTACGTGCTGTACGGTGGCAGCCTGTTCTACCTGCAGCGGGATGGCGGCACCTGGGTGGACACCGGGAACACGCCATTGGGCGCGTCCTGCCTGGCGGCCAACACCGAGTTCGTATGGGGCGGAATGATTGCGGAGTTGCAGGCCATGGCGCCGCAGCTCGACAACGGCTCGCCCGTGCTGGGGCCGGCGTTTGCCGTCGGTTACCGGACCTTCAGCCTGAAGTCGGTGGACGATCACCTCTTTCTCCACACCTTCACCGAAGGCAACTGGCATACGGGGGGGATTCCCTATGGGTGGATCGACGCCTTGGCCGCGACCGCTCCGCCGAGCCTGACTCAGGACTTCACGGCGGCCGCCGGCTCCGATGTCGTTTTCTGGCGGTATGCCGTGTTGGGCGACGACATCTACGCCCCCTCCGGCGTCTGGAACTGGCGGACGGGCGTCAAGGTGGCCGACTCGATCGGCGGTGACAGCAACGAGGTGGTCGGGGGCGCGGGTCAGGTCATCTGGAAGCGCGGCACCGGACTCCTGCGTGCCTACGACGTGACCGACCCGGCCGCGCCGCTGCTGATCGGCGACGTCATGATCGGCGACGACATCTCCGTCGCGGCCGTCGACGGCGACCGGGCCGTATTCGGCGCAGGCGCCCAGGTGATCGTGGCCGACATCAGCGATCCCGGCGATCCGGTCGAGATGGGGCGCGCCACTCTCGATGCGAACGTCGCGGAACTGGTCCTGGACGGGAACGCCGTCGTGGCCAACAACGGCTACGCCGTGGACGTGCTGGTGTTCGACCGTACCTCCGGCGGTCTCGCCCGGACCGGCCAGGTGGACCTGGGGAATTCCTTCAAGATGGCGTATGCCGCGCCGGTGGTCTACGCGGCCGTGAACGCGACCGGCGTGTCGGCGGTCGACGTGTCCTCGCCGGCTTCGCCGTCGCTGATCGGGACGGCCACGACGGGGTTAGGCCCGGAATTCTTCGGCGCCGCGATCCTGGGCGACGTCCTCTACGTGGACGACGGCGACCTCGAGGCCCTCGACCTGCAGTGCGCCGGGGCCGTCCCGGTGGCCATCGGCGACCTCGACCTGATCTGGGCCGACGGCGCCTGCCGCCTGTCCTGGACCATGGACGCCCGCCTGGGCGGCGTGCGGGTGCTGGCCAGCGCCGACGGCCGTTCGTGGGTCGTGCCCTGGGAGACGCGCGACGGCCGCAGTGTCGCCGTGGACGGGGCGGCGCCGGTCGGGACCACCGTGGTCTACGCGGTGCAGACCTACGGCAACACCGGCTGGACCACCGTCGCCGAGCGGTCGGTGCAGGTGCCGGCGTCGCAGCTCGCGCTGAGCGATCCGGTGCCCAACCCGTTCAATCCGGAGACGGCGCTGAAGTACTCGCTGGACCGCGGCGGGGACGTCGAGCTGGTCGTGTTCGACGTGGCCGGGCGGCGCGTGCGCACCCTGGTGGCGGAGCCGCAGGCCGCGGGGCCGCACGCGGCCACCTGGCACGGGGTCGACGATCGGGGCCGCACGGTGCCCGCGGGGGTGTACTTCGCGCGTCTGCGCACCGGCACCGGCTTGCGGACCACGAAGCTGATGCTCCTGAAGTAGGTGTTGCGGCCGTCCGGCGCCGCCTGCAGTCCGCTCACGGGGATCCCGGTGCCCGCCGGGATCCCCGTCGTCCATCTCGCCGGCCGGTCGCTTCGCCCGCTCCCGTGGCTCGGAACTTGCCCTTCTTCCCGCCATGCCGGCCCCGGCAGCGGGGCGGCATTCACAAGTTCAACCAAGGCAGGGCATTGCGCGCCGGTGGACCTGGTGGGCCGCGCGCGGCCGGGGTCCCATCCGCTCCCGGCCGGCCAGTTCTCGACCGGGAAGCGGGACGCCGCGGCCCCCGACAGGAAAGGCGAACCACGTGATTCCCCACGACCCCCCCGGCTGGGACGAGGCCGCCTACCTGGCCGCCAACCCGGAGGTGGAGGCCGCCGTCGACCAGGGGGTCGTCCGCGACGGCTACCACCACTACCTGCTGCTGGGCCGGTTCGACGAGGGCCGCACGAGCGGCTTCGCCGACCCCCTGCCGGCGCAGACCCGCCTCTGCTTCGATCCCTGGATCAACGCCGAATTCACGGTGGACGGCCACCTCAAGCCCTGCTGCCGTTTCCTTCAGGGCACGCCCCTGGACGACGCCGGCGACGTGGCCGCCGTCTACAACGCGCCGCAATACCGGCAGCTGCGCCACGGCCTGCTGACGGGCCGTCTGGCGCCGGAGTGCGAGGCGTGCCACATCCGGCCCATGGCGCCGGCACGGGACCTGGTGGGCCGCCTGTTCCCGCACCTGCCCGCGGGGGCGGACCTGCTGGACGCGGGCACCCTGGAGACGGTGCGCATCGACGTGACCCACAAGTGCAACCTGCGCTGCGTCTACTGCGCCCTGAGCGTGGCCGGGTCCCACGGCGGCCGGCACATGACCGACGAGAACCTGGCCCGGGTGGCCGCCTTCACCGGCCGGTTGGAGAACCTGCGCATGGTGGCGGTCAACGGCCACGGCGAGACCACCCACCATCCCGGCTGGAAGAACTTCTGCGACGGCTTGCTGGAGCGGGGCGCACCCCTGTCCATCATCACCAACCTGGGCCGGGCCTACGCCGAGGACGAGATCGCCACCCTGGCGCTCTTCCGGATCATCGAGGTCAGCTTGGACACGGCGGACGAGACTCTGCTGCGCCGCATCCGCCGCAAGGTGGAGCTGCCGCGCATCCTGGCCAACATCACGGCGATCCGGGCGCGGGCCATCGGCGAGGGGTTGCGGCCGCCCATGTTCTCGTTCAGCTGCGGGCTCTACGACAAGAGCATCGTGGGGCTGGAGGCGTTCGCGGCCCTGACCGTGGCCGCCGACGTGCGCTCGGTCACCTTCTGGGACCTGCAGAAGTACCCCGACCTGCCCGGCGCCGAGAACGTGCAGCCCCTGTCCTCCCTGGACGACGAGGCCCTGCGCCACGCCCTGGGCTGCTTCGACCGGGCCCTGGCCGTCTTCGCCCGGCACAAGGTGCGCGTCGCGGTGGCCGGAGGGTTCATCGAACCCCTGCGGACGCGGCTGACCGCGCCGGTAGAGGCGGGCAGCGCCTGATCGGCCGGACGGGGCAAGTGGCGGTGCCCATCGCTGCGGCCGTGCGCTAGAATCCCCGGACGCGTCCGGGATCCGCCCGGGCGATCCCGTCGTCGTCCGGAGGTGCTTCCTTGCGTCCGCTCCTGATCGCCGCCATCCTGATCGCCGCTGCCGCCGCGCCCCTGTCCGCCGCCTCCGCCGGCGCCGCCGGGCCCGCGCCCAGGGTCTACACCGTGGCCACCGCCCACCTGGACACCCAGTGGCGCTGGACCATCCGGACCACCATCGACGAGTACCTGAAGGCGACCCTCGACGACAACTTCGCCCTGCTGGAGCGCTACCCCGACTACGTCTTCAACTTCGAGGGCGCGTTCCGCTACCAGCTGGCCGAGGAATACTACCCGGCCCGCTTCGCGCGCCTGCAGGAGTACGTGCGCCAGGGACGCTGGCGGGTGTGCGGCTCGTGGCTGGACGCGGTGGACGTCAACATGCCCGCGCCCGAGTCCCTGTTCCGCCACGCCCTGTACGGCAACGGCTGGTTCGCGCGGGAGCTGGGCGTGCGCTCGGTGGACGTGTTCCTGCCCGACTGCTTCGGGTTCGGCTACGCCCTGCCCTCGATCATGGCCCACTCCGGGCTGACCGGGTTCTCCACCCAGAAGCTGACCTGGGGCTCGGCGTACGGCACGCCCTTCGACGTGGGGCGCTGGCGCGGCGTGGACGGCAGCACGGTGATGGCCGCGGTGAATCCGGGCTCCTACAGTGCGGGGTTCGCCGTGGACCTGTCCCGCGACTCCACGGTGGCGGCGGCGATCGGGCGCACCGTGGCCGCGGGCGGACCGCCGGTGGCCTTCAAGTACTACGGCACCGGCGACACGGGCGGGGCCCCGGACGAGACCTCGGTGCAGTGGCTGGAGCGGAGCGTGCGGTCCGACGGGCCGGTGCAGGTGATCTCCGCCGGCGCCGACCAGATCTTCCGCGAGTTGACGCCGGACCAGGCCGCCTCGCTGCCCGTCTACGACGGCGAGCTGGTCATGACGCGGCACGGCACCGGCTGCTACACCTCCGAGGCGGCCATGAAGCGCTGGTTCCGCCGCTGCGAGGTGCTGGCCGACGCCGCCGAACGCGCCGCGGCCCTGGCCTGGTGGCTGGGGGACGCCGACTATCCCGCGGCGACCCTCGAGCGGGCCTGGACCCGCTTCCTGTGGCACGCCTTCCACGACGACCTGACCGGCACCAGCATCCCCGAGGCCTACCATTTCTCCTGGAACGACCTGCTGCTCAGCCAGCAGGCGTTCGCGCAGGTGCTGACGGCGTCGGTGGCGGGCATCGCCTCGGGGATGGATACGGAGGTCGACGGCCGGCCGCTGCTGGTCTTCAACCCGCTGGCCTTCGAGCGCACCGGGACCGTGACGGTGACCCTGCCGGCCCGCGACCTGGGCGCCGACGTGCAGGTGCTGGGACCGGACGGCACGGCGATGCCGGCCCAGGCGACCCGCGACGGCGACGACCTGCGGCTGAGCTTCACCGCCACGGCGCCGGCCTGCGGCGTGGCCGTGTTCACGGTGCGCGCGGGCACGTCGGCCGCCGATCGGGCCCCGGTCTGGGACGCGGCCACCGGCACGCTGACCTCGCTCCATTACCGCCTGCGGCTGACCGCCCAGGGCCTCGTCTCCCTGGTGGACAACGAGACCGGCCGCGAGCTGCTGGCCGCGCCGCCGCGGCTGGAGCTGCTCCACGACAGCCCCGCGCGCTGGCCCGCCTGGGAGATCGACTACGACGACATCACCGCCGCGCCCTACGCCACCGTACCGCTGGGCGGAGTGCCCGGGACGGTGGAGATCGGGCCGGCCCTGGCGCGGTTCACCTTCGTGCACGAGGCGGCGGGCTCGACCTTCCGCCAGACGCTGACCGTGGCCGACGAGCGCCTGGACTGGGATCTGGACATCGACTGGGCCAGCAAGGGCACGCTGCTGAAGGCCGCCTTCGTCACCACCGCCGCCGACACCGCGGCCACCTACGACCTGGGCCTGGGGGCGATCCGCCGCGGCGTGGACCGGCCCGGCCTGTACGAGGTGCCGGGCCAGCGCTGGGCCGACCTCACCGACCCGTCGGGCGCCTTCGGCCTGACGGTGCTGAACGACGGCCGCTACGGCTGGGACCATCCCGATCCGGCCACCCTGCGCCTGTCGCTGCTGCGCACGCCCGCGGTCGACGACCAGTGGACCTGGGTCGCCGACGAGGCGAGCCAGGACCTGGGGCACCACCGGGTGACCGTCAGCCTGCGGGGCCACGGCGCCGACTGGCGGCCGGCCGCGGTGCGGGCCGCCGATGCCCTCAACCAGCCGCTGGTGGTGTTCGCGACGGATCGCCACCCGGGTCCGCGCGGCCGCAGCGTGTCGCTGCTGGCGGTGGAGGATCCGCGGGTGGCCGTGCGCGCGGTGAAGAAGAGCGAAGAGGGCGATCGCCTGGTGGTCCGCCTGCAGGAGGTGACGGGCGAGCCCGCGACCGGCGTGACGGTGAGGGCCGCCGGCCCGATCACCGGTGCGATCGACCTGCTGGCCGACGAGCGTCCGGTGTCCGCCCCGTCGCACGTCGCGGTGGCCGACGGCCGCCTGACCTGCAGCCTGGGGCCCTACCGGCCGCGCACCCTGGCCCTGACGCTGGCATCGCCCGCCGCGGACCGGCGCGGGGCCACGCGTCCGCGGACCACCCTGCGCCTGCCCTGGAACCTGGACGGCATCGCCACGGCCGCGGCGCCCACCGACGGCGACCTGGACGGCGCGGGGCACCGCCTGCCGGGCGCCTGCGTGCCGGCGACCATCGAGCGCGACGGCGTCCGCTTCCTGACCGGGCCGCAGGAGCCGGGCGCCGCCAACCTGGTGCGCTGCGCCGGGCAGAAGCTGGCCCTGCCCGAGCGCGGGCCGCAGGAGCTCCAACTCCTGGTCTGCGCCCTGGGCGCGCCGCGCGAGGCGGCGTTCACCGTGTCCGACGGCGCCGAGGTGCGCGCCTGGATCCCCGACGGCCGCGCCTTCTTCGGCCAGGGCGACGACCGCATCCAGGGCGAGGACCTGGCCGCCGAGGCCGCCGACGTGGTGCCGGCCTACGTCACCGACGCCGACCTGGGCTGGGTCGTGACCCATCGCCTGGACCGGGACGGCGCGCCCGAGTCGTACACGTACACCCACTTCTACCGGGTGACGATTCCCGTGGGGAAGGACGCGCGCAGCATCACCCTGCCCGACGACCCGGCGATCGTGGTCCTGGCCGCCACCGAGGTGGACGCCCGGCCGGCGGTGCGCGCGCTGACGCCGCTGGTGGACCGGCCGACGCGGCCCAGCCTGCGCATCGACGCGGTGCGGCACACCTTCGTCGACACCCTCTGCTTCCGGCTGAGCAGCCCCAACCGGGGAGCCGTGATCCGCTGGGGCCGCCGGGGCGGCGACCTCGCGCGCTACGACGGGCGTCCCATCCGCCTGACCGACTCGGCCGACCTCGTGTTCACGGCCTCGGCACCGGGGTACGGGGACGCGGTCACCCGCGCGGCGTCGTTCACGCGGCTCGATCCCTGGCCCGCGCCCGCTTCGGCCGGATCCGGTGCGCCGGGCCTGGCGGCCTCGGGCTACGAGGGCGCCTGGAACGTGCTGCCCGACTGGTCCGTGCTGGTGCCCATCCTGGAGACCACCACGCCCATCGTGACCATCCCGCCGGCGCTGCGCGACGAGGACATCGGCGCGGTGCTGACGGGCGCCATCGACGTGCCGGCCCGCGGCATGTACCGGTTCTGGCTCAGCAGCGACGACGGCAGCCGCATGTGGCTGGACGGCCGGCCGCTGATCGACGCCGACGGGCTGCACGGCGCCTCGCCGGTCAAGGCGGATGCGCCGCTGGAGGGGGGTCGGCACGTGCTGCGGATCGAGTTCTTCCAGCACCTGGGCGGGCGCGAACTGACGCTGGAGTGGAGCGGGCCCGGGTTCGCGCGGCAGCCGGTGCCGGCTTCGGCGCTCAGCCATTGACGGCCGCCGATTCCGCTGGCGCGGGACGGTCTTGATCGGTTAAGATCGACGGATTGACTCCTGTATCGCGCCACCCCGATCGCCGAGGACGGCCATGCCCCGCCCGACCATGCGGCCCCGCTTCGAGATCCCCGTCCCCGGCGACGGCTGCGCCGTCCTGGGCCAGGTGCACGAGCGCCTGAAGCGTCCCGAGGCGCCGTTCGTGGGCCAGGTCCTCAAGCGCCACGCCTACATCCAGCTGCCGCAGGCGCGCCGCTCCCTGCTGTCCCCCTACCTGAACCTGCAGCTGCGGGAGCAGGACGACGGCTCCACCGTCCTGTTCTGCCGCTTCACGCCCCACCCGGCGGTGTGGACCGGCTTCATGGGTGTGTACGGGGTGTTCGCCATGCTCGCCTGCGCCGGCCTGATGTACGGCTGGGCCCAGACCACCGTCGACGAGTACCCGTGGGGCTTCTGGGTGGCTCCCGTGTGCCTGGCCCTGGCGGCCTTCGTCTACGGGGCGGCGGTCATCGGCCAGGGGCTGACCGCGGGCGAGATGCACGAGATGCGCTGCTTCGTGGAGCGCGCGGCCGAGAAGGCGGGGGCGCGGATCCCCGCGGCGGCCAGGGTGGGCGCCGGCGCGGCCGTGGAGGCCCAGGCAAGCCCTTGATCCGGATTCGGATATCCGCTATCATCATCCTGCCGACCCCCTGAAATCCGCCCGGGCACGACTGTTCGATCCCGCCATGAAGGGGGAGTATCCCATGAAATCCATGATCCTGCCGTTGTTCGCCGTCGTCGTGGTCGTCGCCCTCGCTGCCTGCAGCGACAGCACCAAGCCCGCTCCGGCGCCGCCCATGGTCTCCGGTACCGTGACCGACGCCGCCGGTGACCCCGTGGCCGACGCGGCCATCGTCCTGGACCTGGACATCGTCGTGCCCACGGCGACGTTCGCCGACAAGCCGCGGACGATGATCAATTTCAGCCTGCCCGAACCGACGCCTTACGAACTGACCATCACCGACGCCTGCGATGACGAGGTCTATTTCACCCAGACCGATTCATCGGCGGGCTCTGTCTCCGTCGTATGGGACGGCACCGATGAAGACGGACTGGAGGTGCCGGAGGGCGTCTACCGCTACCACCTGTCCGTACCGGACCACGAGACGGCGTCGGCCGAGATCATCCTGGCCCGGAACACGGACGGGGCGGTCGGGGATTTCGGTCTGGCCACCTGCGCCGTCGTGCGCCAGGAGTGGCGCGTGGCCGCCTGGACCGACGGGAACGGGCGCTACACCGTGGCCCGCGACTGCTGGGACTTCGGCCGCAGCATCGACTCCACGGACGAGACCGGCACGGTCATCGGCTCCGTGACCGTGGCCTCGCGGGTGCGGGCGTGGGCTTATCCGGCCGACCGGGACTACGGCTCGCCCAGCGGCTGGGTCGGCTTCGATGCCATCGCCGGCGCCCGGGCCGACGTCCAGGTCGGGCCGGTCCGGCCGCCCCGACGCTGAGGACCCATCCGCCTTCTTGACGCCCGGTGCGCCGCCCGCACGGCAGTCGAATCGACACGCTAGTGGCACGGCCAGTTGCCCCCGGAGCCGTCCCATAGGCCGGCCCGGAAGGTCACGTTCACGAGCACGGAGGAGTCCACGTCTCCATCCGTGTTCCGGTGCACGGCGGTGCCGGTGATGCGACCCCTCATGTACTCGTCGGTGTACTCCTCGACGGTCAGGTTGACGGCGGAGTCCTCGTCGGTCTGCCCCGAAATCCAGGACTGGCTCCCGGTGAAATAGGCGGCGCTCATCCGCCAGGTCCCCGTATCGCCGGGCGTGGGCGCCGGCCGGCCTTCCATGCCCGACAGGGACGCCGTGAACTGCTGCTCGCCGCCGAGATCCGGGAACATGAAGAACCACTGGATGTGGAGGAAATCGAAGCGGCTGACCAGGAGGGCGACGTCCGCGCCCTCGACCATCCAGGAACTGGGGCCGGTGATCTCGATGGCGTAGTTGCAGGCGCAGTTCTGCACGTCCACGCGGGCGTAGGCGATGACGTCGTCCACGCCCTCGATCTCGGCCGAGATCTTGGCGTCGCTGGTCCCGCTGGAGAGGCTCTGGTAGAGGCCGTTCTGGTCGATGGAGCCGTATCCCTCCACGACATTCCAGATGACGGTGTATTGGCCTTCCTCGAGGCCGTTGACCAGCGGCCTGAACTGCAGCGTCTCCCCCGGCGCGATGCAGCCATACGGGGGCGCGATCGCGAGGGCCACGTCGCCTCCGTAGGTGATCGGCACGGTCTTCGTCCGGGGGTCGGCGTCGACCATGCCCTCGCGCAGGCCCGTGTTCGCCAGGCTCCTGGCGGTCAGCAGAATGGGCGTCTGCCAGGGCAGGTCCGGAGTGGTCACGGTGGCGGTGGTGGGCGTGTCGGCCATGGTGGCCCCGGAGACCGTCCAGCTCACCTGCTGGTTCTCGGCATGGGCCACGCGGGCCGTGAACTCCCGCTGGGTCGTGACGTCGAGCGTGGCCTGGAAGGGATCGACGAAGACTTCCAGCGCCTCGGTGTTGATCACCTTGGTTTCGCCCGTACTGCGGCCCGGTCCGAAGACGGGCATCGTCTCGACCAGGAGATTGGCCGCGCCCACCTCGACGGGTTCGTAGGTCCGCTCGTCCGAGTCGTAGCGGAGGCTGTTGCTCGATCCCGACGAGTAGGGCAGACCGGTGCAGTCGATGTTCACCCAGGTCCGCGGGCAGTATTCCAGCTTGCCCGGGTTGTTGTCCAGGAGAGTCGCCTTGAGCGCCGCGTTGGGCCCGTCCGTGATCGACCCCGCCACCGACGCCTCGAGAGCGTCCAGGCTGCCGATGCCGTCCGGATCCAGGCCGCTGCCGGCGCCGATCATCTGTTCGAACGCCTCGATGATCTTGTCGTCGAAGCGCCAACCCTCGCTCACGGCTGCGACCTTGAACCCGCTCCAGTGACCCGGGGCGGTGTAGTCCTCCGGAAAATCGATCTTGTCCACGGCGAAGTCCGTGAGGTCGCTGATGAACTGCGAGGGGTACATCCCCCGCTGACCGTCCTCGATCGAGTCGATGGCCCAGAACGTCGAGCCGAGACCCGTCGCCACCGCCGCGGCGCCGGTCAGGCTCGCCGCGGTCAGGGCGGCGGAGGTGAGATCGTCCTTGTACTTCCCGAGGGCGCTCGCCCGGGCCAGTTCGAGATCGGCCTGATAGCTCATGATCTCGGCCAGCAGGTCGCAATTGTTCGGGCCGATGTCGAAGTCCGGCGGTTCGATGCAGTCGATCTTGTGCGCCCCGCCCCGGCCCGCCCTGAGGGTGATCCGGGGCAGGGGCGGTTCCAGCGGCTCGAGCTGGCCGATGAAGGCCAGCTTCTCGTCGACCAGGTCCTGCAGCTTGGAGATGGCGGTGATCGCATCCAGCAGATCGCGGTCGAACTCCACGCCGTCGAACATGGGGACGTCGCCGTCGGCCATGGCCCGCAGGGAATTCGGGTTGTCGGGGTTGTCGACGACGTTGTGCACGAAGAGGGTCGCGATCTCCAGGTAGCTCAGGTCCAGGACATCGGTTTCCCGCAGGACCTGACGGGTCGTTCCGAGCTGGGCCAGCCAGCCGTCCAGAAGGAGCTGCAGGCTGTCGACCAGGTCCTTGAAGGCGCCGGGAGCCGCGACTGGGGGTTCCAGCTCCAGCTCGACCGCGTTGGCTGCGATCTTGTCGCCGCCGGCGAGTTCGATGCGGACCCGCCCGCCCTGGTGCGGCGTGAGCGGATGGAGGGGGACGACCAGTTCGTCGTCCGGCCCCTCCACCAGCAGGATGAAGGCGATGCCGGTCGAGTCCGCCGCCCCGGCCTTCGCCGGGGCGGTCACCGGCGTGACGATGCCATGGACGCCCGTCACGTCGTCGGGGATGCCCTTGATGATCAGGCGGCTGCCCGAGGGGGCGCTGGTTGCGGAGAGGGAGATCTCGAGTTGCGCCGGCGGTTCGGGCGGCCCGGGGTCATCGCCGCCCTGGCAGCCGCCCAGGCCGACGACCGCGGCGAGGGTCGAGATCCGAACGACGGTCCTGAGCCCGGTTGACGTCGGCCGGAACATGGGCACCTCCATTGCGGAACGGAAAGAAGATAAAACCGAACCGAAATAACTTATCAGATCTGGATACCACGTACAAGCGGCCGATCCCCACCGCCGCGCGGTGCGTGGCCGCCGGTTCAATCGAAATGGCGAAGGTCGGTCCACAGGTCGGCTGGTGCCACCTTCAGTCCCCGACAGTAGATGATGTTCAATCCCTTCTCGGCCGGCGGTCCGAGTTCGCCGCCCGCCAGGGTGCCGAGGCTGCGGGTCTCACTGTAATTCCGCCCCAGCCAGGCCGCGTCGTAGCCGACGAACACCAGGGGATCGAGGGCCGGTGCCGATTCCCAGAAGGCATAGGCGTTGTGGCCGCTGATGGCGGGAGCCAGACCGAGCGGGGCGCCGTAGATATCCACCGCACCGGCCACGCCGTAGTTCGGCGCCATGATGCGCACGCCCGCCCGGTCGGCCGGCGGCAGAGCCGCACAAGCCGCGGCCAACTGTCCGGCGATCTCCCGCCAGCCGAACATGTTGGCCCAGTCGTCGTTCGGCCACTTTTCCAGGAAAGGCCCCAGGTGGCGGACGGGGACGATGGGCATAAAGAACGGCATCATCACGACATGCGACACCATCAGGCCCACGGCCACCCGCCCCCAGAGCCGTCGGCTATGCCGGGCCAGCACCCGTTCGACGAGAACCGCTCCGCCCGCATAGAGCAGGGGATAGGTCGGGCCCGCGTAGTACGGCTTGCCGCCCGTGACCAGGAAGATGCCCCAGGCGACGGCGATGGCGAGGCCCAGGAATCGCCAGGGTCGGCCCGCCTCACCGCGCAGCAGGAAGGCGAATCCCGCCAGCAGCAGCACCGTCCCGGCGATGGGCCCCGACATGCCGATCTGCGACTTCAGGAAGGCCAACGGGCCGATGGGGTCGTCGGCCCGGTTGTTGGCGAGGAACTCCAGCAGCGGCCGGCCGTGGTCGAGCTGCCACCGCAGCACCGGGAAGGCGCCCCCGGCGGCGATCGCGGCACCGAGCCATATCCACCGGCCCCGCAGCAGGCGGCGATCCCGGGTCAGCAGCAGCCCGACGAGCAGCGCGGCGCCCCAGGCTAGGACCGTCAGCTTGGCCCAGATGCCGAGCCCCAGCACGAGACCGAGCAGGCCCAGCAGCCGCGGCGAAGCCCCGTTGACGACCGAGACGAGGATCGCGGCACCGGCCACCCAGAACAGCTGGTCCAGCGCCACGGTCTGCATCAGCGAACCGGACACCAGGTAGAGCGGCGCCAGCGCGGTCGCCAGGGCAGCCAGCAGCTGGGCCAGTCGACCGCCGCCGAAGCGGGAGGCCAGCCAGCCGGTCAGCAGGACGACCGCTGCGCCGGCCAGCGCCGGCCACAGACGCAGACCCGCCCGGGACAGCCCGAACACGTGCTCGCTGACGGCGCTGAGCCAGGGAGTCAGCGGGGGGTGGTCCGGGTAGCACCAGGCCGGGTGCCGCCCACAGACCAGGTAGTAGAGCTCGTCGCGATGGAAGGGATAGTTGCCCGCCGTTGCCAGGTGGACCAGGAACTTCAGGGCGGCCACCATCATGACCAGCGGCGAAAGCGGTTCGTTCCGCCCCGCCGCGATGGACCCGGCGGCAATGTGGTTTGCGGACATCAGGCTGGACTCCGTTCGGGACCGCAGGACGCGGGTTGCGGGTGGCGATCGGTTCCCAACGTGATCGCCGCGGGAATGTTGCAACGGCCGCCGGGGGCCGCAAACGCCCGCAGGACGGTCGTCTTGACACTTGTCGGGGGGGCTCCTACAATACCGCCTTCTTACGATGGATTCTTCATGGCGGGGCAAATTTCCGGAGGACTTGATGAGCAGCAGCGAGAAGCACCCCAGCGGACTGTACACGCTGTTTGCCACGGAAATGTGGGAGCGGTTCAGCTACTACGGCATGCGTTCCCTGCTCACCCTGTACTTGACAGCCAAGCTGGTCGACGACGGCTTCGGACTGGAAAGGGAACAGGCGCTGCAGGTCTACGCCATTTTCACCGGCCTGGTCTACCTGACGCCCATTCTCGGCGGCTGGATGGCGGACCGCTTTCTCGGCAAGCGGAAGACCGTCTACATCGGTGGTCTCGTCATGGCGATCGGTCAGTTCCTGCTGGCCGCGAGCTCATTCATGGCGGAATCGCTGCAGGGTGATACACGCCTGTTCCTATTCAACTTCGGCCTCGGCACCCTGATCCTGGGCAACGGCTTCTTCAAGCCCAACATCTCAACCATCGTCGGCGATTTCTACGACGACAACGATCCGCGCAAGGATGCCGCCTTCAACATCTTCTACTTCGGCATCAACCTCGGGGCGATCCTCGGGACGTTCATCGCCGGCGGGCTGGGCGAGAACGTCAACTGGGGCTACGGCTTCCTCACCGCGGGCATCGGCATGATCATCAGCGTCATCTGGTTGTACATGCGGGAAGCGACGCTGCTCCAATTCGGCCTGCCGCCCAACTCGCCCGCCGACAAGTTCAGGTTGGACGCCAGGGACTGGGTGGGGATCGTCGTCTATGCCGTGGGCTGCGTCGTGACCACTTTCCTGGCCATCACGGTCTGGAAACTGCTGCCGGCCAGCGTCCACCACTACACGACGGTCTTCGGCCTGCTGGGCATTCTCGTCGCCATCGGGTATGTGATCTTCAAGGGCACCAAGGGTGCGGATGAATGGAACCGGATGCTGGTCATCATCGTCCTGGCGCTGTTCAACGTCGTCTTCTGG
>CAWGRT010000002.1:0-98976 GCA_963825035.1 Candidatus Krumholzibacteriia bacterium
GCCATCGAACGCGCCGCCTCCGCGCCCACCCCGGTGCCGACCGCGCAGATGCGCGCGCCGTCGCCCGCCGACGACGCGTCACGCGAAGAGCGCGTGCCGATGACGCGGCTGCGCCAGACCATCGCGCGCCGGCTGAAGGACGCGCAGAACACCGCCGCCATGCTGACGACCTTCAACGAGGTCGACATGAGCGCGGTCATGGCGCTGCGTAATCAGTACAAGGAGCTGTTCGAGAAGAAGCACGGGCAGAAGCTCGGCTTCATGGGCTTCTTCACCCGGGCCTGTATCCAGGCGCTGAAAGAGATTCCGGCGGTCAACGCCGAGATCGACGGCACCGACCTCGTCTACAAGAACTACTATCACATCGGCATTGCCGTCGGCACCGAGAAGGGCCTGGTGGTGCCGGTGGTGCGCGACGCGCGGACAAGTCGCTCGCCGAGATCGAGAAGACGATCGGCGATTTCGGCCGCCGCGCCCGCGACGGTCAGCTCAAGATCGACGAGATGCAGGGCGGCACCTTCACCATCACCAACGGCGGCGTCTACGGCTCGCTGATGTCGACACCGATCCTCAACGCGCCGCAGTCCGGCATCCTCGGCATGCACAAGATCCAGGAGCGGCCGATGGTGGTCGGCGGCAAGATCGAGGCGCCGGCGAGATAATAACTGGCGCTCTCCTACGACCACCGCATCGTCAACGGCCGCGAGGCGGTCACCTTCCTGGGTGCAGGTGGAGGAGTCCCTGGAGGACCCGGCGCGGCTGGTGTTGGATCTTTGATCGTTCATTTCCGTCATGGCCGGGCAAAAGGCGCGAAGCGCCGTCTCCCGTCACTTGTCCCGGCCATCTCGCTTAGGTACGCACCGCGGTGCCCATCCGTCGGGATCGCCGGAACAAGTCCGGCGATCGCCCTCGATAGGTGATTGTCATGGCTTCCTACGACCTCATCGTGATCGGCACCGGCCCCGGCGGCTATGTCTTTGCCACGTCCGGCGCCTGGCGCGCAACGGCTTCAAGGGGCTGCTGCCGGGGATCGAATCGTGGTACGAGATGGGTGCCAAGTCGCGGGTCGGCAGCCGGCAGGCCCACGACCGGGTGCGGCACGTGTCCGACCAGCTCAACATGATCCTGCGCCACGTGCCCTACGTGCAGGCCAACTTCGTGCTGGGCCTGGACAGCGACACGGGCGCCGAGCCCTTCGAGCTGACCAAGCGGTTCATCGACCTGACGCCGGGGGTCTTCCCGGGCTACTCGCTGCTGACGGCCTTCGGCCGCGCCGCGCCCCTGAACCTGGAGCTGCAGCTCAGCGACCGGGTGATCCCCTTCCCGTTCCACTTCCTGGACAACAACCACGCCATGAACGTCCGCCCGCTGAACTACGGCTGGGACGAGTTCTACGGGCACGTGATCGACCTGACCCGGTACACCTTCGCCTGGTCCACGATGGCGCGGCGCTTCCGCGCCAACCGGGAGACCATCCCCCGCTGGCTGAATCTCGTGCGGGGCGTGTCTTCCGAGGGGTTCGGTCGGCTGAAGGAGTTCCGGCGGATGCGGCGCCAGCTGGCCGTCGATGACGGCCTGCGGGCGTTCCTGGAACGGGAGAGCGACGTCCTGCCCGCATTCTACGTGGATACGGTGCGCCGCGACCTGGGGGCGCTGTGGCGGTGGCTGCCGGAAGGCGCGCTGCACCACGACCACCACGCCTATCTCAAGGCGTCGCGGGTGGGCCCGGCGGCCGTGCCCGCCAGCGTCGCCGCAGCCCGGCCGTCGGCGGGGCTGGCCGAAGCCGAGGCCGAATAGGGCGATCCCGGCAGACCGCGGGCCGTCAGCCGCTTCCGCTGCGCCGACGGCCCGCCGACGTCGCTGCCGATCTACCGCTGGCGCTGCCGCCGCGAGCGCCCCGAATCACGCCGACCGCCGCCCCGGCCTTCGCCCTGGGGGCGCTGGCCGTAGGGCCGCGTGCCGCGGCTGCGCCCGCCGAAGCCGCCCTTGGCGTGCACCGGGTAGGCGCCGCGCCCCTGGCCGTTCCCGGGCTCGGGCTCCGCCTCGAAACCCTCCACCTGCCGCCGCTCGATCCGGCGCCGATCATCCGTTCGGTGGCCCGCACCCAGCCGTGGTCGTTGCGTGACGAAGGTGCAGGCGATGCCCTCGCGCTCGGCGCGGCCGGTGCGGCCGATGCGGTGCGTGTAGGCCTCGGGCGTGTTGGGCACGTCGAAGTTGATGACGTGGGACACGTCGCTCACGTCGATGCCGCGCGCCGCGATGTCGGTGGCGACCAGGACGTCGTAGCGGCGCGAGCGGAAGCCGCGCATGGCCCGGTCGCGCTGCGATCTGCGACATGTTGCCCTGGATGCCCACGGCGCGGTGGCCCGCCGTCGGCGAGCTGCCGGGCCAGGCGCTTGGCCCGGTGCTTGGTCCGCGGTGAACACGATCGCCGAATCGCAGTCGTCGCCGCGCAGCAGGTGCTCGAGCAGGTCCCGCTTGCGCTTCTCGGGCACCAGGAACAGCGCGTGGTCGATGGTCGCGGCCGGGGCGGCGTCCGCCAGCTCGACCACGTGGGGATCGCGCAGCAGATCGTCGGCCAGCCGGCGGATCTCCCGCGGCATGGTGGCCGAGAACAGCAGGTTCTGCCGGTGGCGCGGCAGCGCCGGCGATGATCCGGCGGATGTCCGGCAGGAAGCCCATGTCGAACATGTGGTCGGCCTCGTCGAGCACGAGCGTCTCGACGCCGGTCCAGCCGCAGCACGCCCTGCCGCAGCAGGTCGAGCACGCGGCCCGGGCAGCCGACGACGATGTCCGGCCGCCTGCGCAGCGCCTGCGATCTGGCTCGTGCATGGAGACGCCGCCGTAGATCGGTGACCATCGTCGAGCCGGGTGAATGCGCCAGCAGGCGCGGATCTCGACGGCGATCTGGGTGGCGAGCTCGCGGGTGGGCGCCAGCACCAGGGCGCGCGGGCCGCCGGCCGCGGCTCGTCGAGCAGGCGGTCGAGCAGGGGCAGCGCGAAGGCCGCCGTCTTGCCGGTGCCGGTCTGGGCCAGGCCCAGCACGTCGCGGCCGTCGAGGGCGGCGGGAATGGCGGCGGCCTGGATCGGCCGGGGCGCGGTGAAGCCGGCGGCGTCGACGCCGCGCAGGAGGGCGCGGTCGAGCCCGAACTGGTCGAAGCCGGTCCGACGGCGGGTGCGGGTCGCGGCGGGGGTCTTGTGGGGTTTTCCGGGAAGTTGGACAAACTGTTCTCCGGCGCGCACGGACAGGACGGTCCCGTACGGCACGGTGTCGGTTCCGACCCAAACAACAGTGAAGGGCAAGAGCGGGGTTCGGCGTGACCTTCGCGAAGGGCGCGGGGTCCTGTTGTTGTCGCCGCTAGCGGGATGGTTCCCGGTGTAGGGGGACAACGATAGTGCCGAAAGGCGTCCGGCGCAAGCCGCGCCTGACGCACCGGCCTTGACATCCGGGGGAAACACGGCGATATTGCCGTCGCTGCCAGTCTGAGCTGCCGGTTGAATCCCGCCCGAGGATACCCCCGCATACTCCATCAGACGTCCAGGACCCGTGCCCGCCGCCGCGCTGCGCCAGGTCGCACCGGTGGTACGCCCGCCAGTTCCGCCCCGCTGCACCCTCCGGGGAAACGCGGGGCCCCCGGGATCCCCCGACCGTCGGGGGAAGGGATCGACGCTCGTCACGACCGTCGGACCGATGATGAGCGCGAGGGCCCTGCCGGAAGAACGCCGGCGATCCTGAGCGCTTGGTTTGGCCGGCACGCCGGCACTTGGAGACAAGACCTTGAAGAAACTGTACGTGGGCAACCTGCCCTTCACCGCGACCGACGAAGAGATCACCACCATGTTCGGCGCGCACGGCACCGTGCATTCGGTCGCCCTGATCAACGACCGGGAGACCGGGCGTCCGCGGGGCTTCGGCTTCGTCGAGGTGGACGACAACGCGGTGCAGCCGATGATCGCCGCCCTGGACGGCAAGGAGCTGGGCGGCCGCACCCTGCGCGTGAACGAGGCCCAGGAGCAAGGGGCAGCGGCGGCGGCGGCGGCAGCCGTGGGGGGTGGTAGGCTAGGCAGGCAGCCTTCGGGTTGTTCCGGGGAACCCCGCTTCCGCAAGGAGGCGGGGTTCCGCATCGGGCCGCCGCGCCGCCCCCGGGGCGGGGACCGCCGGCGGCCGTTCAGTCCCCCCGTGTCCACCGTCTCGACCATCCACCGCCACGCCACCACGGCGCCGACCAGGCAGAGCCCGCCCGTCGCCAGGAACGGCGCTCGAAGAAGACCGTGGCGAGGATGCCCGCCAGCAGGGCCCGGCCGCGATGCCGCAGCCCGAAACCGATGGTCACGGTGCTCATCTGCCGGCCTTCCTGCCCGCCTCCGCCCCCCTGGGCGATGTCCCCGGCGTAGGCGATGGCCGGCGCCACGATGGCCGCGGCGGCGATCCCCTGGACGAACCGGGCGGCGATGAACCACCAGGGTCGGCACCTCCCCCAGGAGGGCCGTGCTCGACGGCCAGCGCCGCCAGCCCCCACGCCACGAAGGGCTTGCGGCCGTGGCGGTCCGACAGCTTTCCCATGGGCACCTGGAAGAACAGGCGCGAGACCATCAGCGAGCTGAACGCCAGGCTGAAGGCGAAGGCGTCGATGCCCAGGCGGCTGTTGAACTCGTTCTCCAGGGTGGTCACCAGGGTGAACGAGACGACGGCCATCAGGAACGTGGCCATGGCGGCGGCGAACAGGCTCCTGCCGGGTGCCGGCACCGGCGGGTCGGCTGCCGGCGGCGGACGCGTCCGCGGCCCCGGATTCGGCCAGGCGCCGCCGCTCGCCGGGCGTCGCCTGGCGCCGGACGCCGAACTGCACCACGACCGCCGCCACCAGCAGGACGACGGCCCCGGCGACGAAGGCGGCCTCGTTGCCGTAGGTGTCGTGCAGGAAGCCGCCGATCACCGGCCCCAGCCCCAGGCCGACCATGCGCATGGTGGTGTAGAACCCCATCGTGCCGCCGCGGGTCTCCTTGCGGCTGGCCAGGGCCAGCAGCGCCATGGTGGCGGGAATCTCCAGGGCCAGGGCCGCCCCCTGCACCACCCGCAGCAGCAGCAGGTCCAGGAAGCGGGTCGCGTAGACGAAGGCCCAGGTGGACGCCGCCAGCACCACCAGGCCGATCTGGATCAGCAGCTTGTAGCGGCCCACCCGGTCGGTCAGCCGGGCGGTGAAGGGCTGGATCGCGGCGTTGGCCAGGCCGTAGGCCGAGACCAGCAGCCCCACCAGCAGGGGCACGGCAGCGGCAGCAGCTTGTCGGGCATCCCCACCACGTACAGCGGGATGACCACGAACAGGATGCTGTTGCCGATGCCGTCGCAGAGGCGGGCGAACGACAGGGCGAGGACCGTCCGGTTGGTCCCCAGCGCGGCGTTGATCCTGGCGGCGATGGTGGTCACGTCATCGGGTCTCCCGGGCCGAGGCGGCCTCCCGTGGCCGTCGGATGCCGCCTTGCAAGGTAGTCCGGACCCGGAATCTCGGCTCGTGACCGCACGTGCGGCGCTCCCGGCCGGGTCGCCCGGGACGGTCAACCCTCCAGCAGCTCGCGCAGGGCCTGTTCCCGTTCGCTGCTGCCGCGCTGCTGCTGCTGCACGCACCGGCGGCGCGCCCGCTCGGCGCACTGGTCCGGCGGCAGGGGACAGCGCTCGCAGGTCTCGTTACACCAGGGCGCGGGATGGCCGGGTCGTCGGCGAAGTCGATGCGGCGCCGCGCTGCTCGGCGTCCAGCTCGAGGCCGATGGTCATGGCCGAGAGCTTGTGGTCGCGACAGGGACAGGGGGCGGGCCATGCTGATCATCAGGAACTCGCTGCCGCTCTCCAGGAAGCGGGCCGCTGGATGCCGATGCGCGGGCGTCGGGGCCGCGGCGGCGCCGCGCGGCTCCGGGCGCGCCAGCTGCTGCAGGGGCAGCCAGCGCCGGCAGTAGTGCTCGCTCAGGCCCAGGCCGTAGGGCACCAGTTCGTCGGTCAGGTTCAGCTCCTTGGTCAGCGGATCACCCCGGTCGTTCCGCAGGTCCCGGGTGAACCGCAGGTAGAACAGGCGGCCCAGGCCGAACCGGCCCGGCAGCAGCTGGCTCATGCGGTAGAGGAACATCTCGGGGGTGGCCTGGTGCGCGGCCAGCAGGTCGCCGAGCAGGGCCGGCGTCCCAGGTCGGCTGGCGCCAGGAAGGTCGGCCAGGTCCGGAACCAGCCGCTCCTGCGGCAGCAGCACGGCGCCGGCGAAGTACGAGGCCTGGAAGTTGTGGATCAGGTGGTCGAACGACTCGACCTTCAGCCAGGACGAGGTGGCCGGCCGCACTCCTGGAGGCCCAGGCGGCGGAAACCGAGCTCCCGGCCCAGCAGGAACGCCTTCTGGGACGGCAGCAGGCGCGGGTTGACGAACAGGGTCGGGCTGCGGGCCGTCCCGGTAGACGGAGCGGAAGCCGGCCAGGCGCGGATCCGTCGCGCCAGGGCGGTGCTCGTCCAGGCGGTAGCCGAAGTCCGTCGGTCAGGATCGCCGCCAGGTCCTCGGCCGTCGGCGGAGCGCCGGCAGGTCCGGATGCGCGGTCGAGGAACTCCTGCGGCCGCCTCCTCCAGGTCCGGGAAGTGGTTGCCGTGCAGCTTCTGGTAGGTGCGCAGGGCCGCCAGCAGGAAGTTCTCCACCGACATGTCGTAGGTGCGGCTGATCTCCAGGAAGGTCTGCAGGAAGGCGGTGGCCTTCTCGCGGGGCGTCGCTGAACAGGCTGAGGATGTCCCGCGGGGCGATGCCGAACAGGTCGAAGGGGAACTCCTGCACCAGGTCCGAGTCCATGAGGCCGTCAGCGGGTCCAGCTTCTCGTCCACGCTGCAGGGAGACCAGCTCGTCGTACGGCACGCCCAGCCCCTGCGGCCAGCTGCAGCATCTTCTCGGGCTTGGGGTACTTGCTTGCCCTGCTCGATCTCGCTGAGGTAGGAGACGGCCAGGCCCGGATCGCGCGGCCAGCTGGACCAGGGACAGCCCTTGTCCTGGCGGTAAGTTCTTCACCTTCAGGCCGAATATCAGGCGCAGGTTGCTCGCTGGAGACGGGTCGGCTCATGGCGGTCCTCGGATTTGGTGTGGCACGGATAGCGGCCGGGAGTCGTGCCCGGCCACGGGCAGGATAGCAGATTGGCGGGGCTGGAAACACCGGATCACAGAGATATCGCTTTTTGTGAAAATAGCTGTATTAGCGAAATTTCGCTTGCGACGAAATATCAATCCGTGCTAGACTGACAATGAGGACCAAATCGCACCCTTCGTTATCCCTCGGCAAGGAGACGACCATGGCCCAACCCCCGATCCGGATCCGCGCCGGACTCCAGCAGGAGTATCCCGACGTCTACACCCCGAGGCCCTGGCCGCGCTGGCCGTCCTGGCGCCCCTCAACGGCGACCGCCTGGAGCTGATGGCCGCGCGCGCCGCCCGCCGCGCCCGGCGGCCGGAGAACGGCGAGCGCATCGGCTTCCTCGACCCCGACGCGCACCATCCCCCGCACCGACCTCACGGTGGCGGACGCCCGCGCGGGCCGCTTCGACGGCAGCGAGATCCCCGCCGACCTGCAGCGCCAGTGGATCCAGGGCACCGGGCCCGGCGACCCGGCCCCGCGCGACCACCGACGAGCGAGCCTCCGCAACGTCGCCTACGCGCTGCTGTCCGGCGCCGACGGCTGGATGTTCGACGGCGAGGACGCCCTCGGCCAGGTCGACACCATGTCGCTCGACAACCAGCGCAACCTGAAGCTGGCCATCGCCCGCGATCCGCGTCTTCCTGCGCGGTCGCCGAGGCGGTCGCCGGCGAGATGAACGCCTGGGCCGAGGGCTTCTTCGGCCGCGACGATCATCGACGACTGGCAGCGAGCAGCTCGACTTCACCACCCAGATCTTCCGCGCCCGCGGCCTGCACCTCGACGACCGCCACGTCCGCGACGCCGACGGCACCGGCTTCTCCGCCTCCATCGTCGACCTGGCGCTCTACGTGGTCAACAACCACGAGCGCCTGCGCGGCCGAGGGCGCGTCGATCGTCCTCTACCTGCCGAAGATCCAGACCGCCGAGGAGGCGGCGCTCTGGAACGACATGCTCGACCGCGCCTCGAGGAGCACCTCGGCCTGCCGGTGGGCACCATCAAGGTCTACGTGCTGGTCGAGCAGCTCGAGGCGACCTTCCAGCTGATGGAGATCCGCGCCGCCCTCGGCCGCACTTCGTCGGCTTCAACACCGGCCGCTGGGACTACATCAACAGCGTCGCCGACGCGATGGCCTGGGACGCGGAGCTTCGTCAACCCCAACATCGACGCCATCACCATGACCTACGGCTACATGCGCAACTACGAGGACCGCGTGCGCCGCGCCGTCAACACGCCGGACCGCGAACGGCCGCTTCGCCCTCTGGCAGGGCGGCATGGAGCCCAACATCCCGGTCGGCTCCGAGGCCGGCGTCGAGGCCGGCATGAAGAAGGCGGTGGCCGGCGCCGAGCGCGAGCAGCGCGAGGGCGCCAGCGGCAAGTGGGTGGCCCACTGGAAGATGGTGCACATCGTGCGGCCGGTCTGGGAGCAGGTCGGGCGAGGCCAACCAGCTCGGCCGCGAGTTCCCGCCGCTCACCTACACCGAGGCAGACGCCGACGGCCTGACGCTGCTCGAGCCGGCGCCGCGCACCGTCCGCGGCGCCCGCGACCTGCTGAGCGTGGCGCTGCAGTACGGCAACGCCTTCGGCCAGGGCTTCCAGGCCGCGGCGCTCAAGCCGGCCGACTTCTTCGGCAACGACGACGTGCTCTACCTGATGGAGGACATGGCGACCGGCGAGATCCGCCTGAGCATCCTCTGGGAGTGGCTGCACAAGGGGGCGCCGGCTCACCGACGACGATCCCGAGACCGGCGTGCGCGACGGGCGACGCGCTTCACCGCCGAGCTCTTCGCGCGGCTGCTGGCCGAGGAGTACGAGAAGCTGCTGGCGCGCCGGCAACCGCGACGTCCACGACGACTCCAAGACGACCACCCTGCCGATCGCCCGCGCGATCGTCGAGGCCTACGTGCCGAGCGACGTCAAGCCGCCCTGGTACATCGACCTGCTGAACCTCAACCTCGACAACCACGACCTGGACGACGGCGCAGCGAGCGCATCGCGCCGCTACATCGACGCCTTCGACGGCGACGGCACGCGCATCACCGAGAACCTCGATTTCGCCAGCCTGACGGACGCCGGGACCGACGACCTGACAGTCCGATGAGCACGTTCGACGAGCAGATCGAGCCGACCGAGCGATGGTTCGACAGCCCGCGCTTCGCGGGCATCACCCGCCTCTACTCGCCGCGCCAGGTGGTCGAGCAGCGCGGCACCATCGCCGACGACTACACGGTGGCCCGCGAGGCGGCCGAGGGCTTCTACGCCCGGCTGCGCGAGCTGTTCGCCGAGGGGCAGAGTCCATCACCACCTTCGGCCCCTACTCCCCGGGCCAGGCCGTGGCGATGAAGCGCATGGGCATCGAGGGGATCTACCTCGGCGGCTGGGCCACCTCGGCCAAGGGCTCGGTCGACGAGGATCCCGGGCCCGGACCTGGCCAGCTACCCGCTGAGCCAGGTGCCCGACGAGGCGGCGCCGCTCGTGCGCGCGCTGCTCGACCGCCGACCGCAACCAGCAGTACCTGCGCTCGCGCATGACGCGAGGAGGAGCGCGCCGCGCACGCCGAGCTACGACTTCCGGCCCTTCATCATCGCCGACGCCGACACCGGCCACGGCGGCGACGCCGCACGTGCGCAACCTGATCCGCCGCTTCGTCGAGGCCGGCGTGCCCGGCTACCACATCGAGGACCAGCGGCCCGGCACCAAGAAGTGCGGCCACCAGGGCGGCAAGGTGCTGGTGCCGGCGGACGAGCAGATCAAGCGGCTCAACGCGGCGCGCTTCCAGCTCGACGTCATGAGGGTGCCGGGCATCATCGTGGCCCGCACCGACGCCGAGGCGGCCACCCTGCTCGACAGCCGCGGCGACGAGCGCGACCAGCCGTTCATCCTCGGCGCCACCAACGCGGCGCTGCCCGCCTACAAGACCTGCTACCTGGCCATGCTGCGGCGCTTCCACGCGCCGGGCGTCGACCGAGCTCAACGGCCACCTGCTCTACGGCTCTGCCGACGAGGAGTACGCCGCCGCCGACGCCTGGCTGCGAGCGGGTCGGGCTGTCGAGCGCGATCGACGCCGAGGCCGCCGGCTGCCTCGGACGGCGGCGAGCCGCCGCTGGACCGGGCCCTCGATCGGGTGCTCGACCCGGCTTCGTCGACGCCTGGGAGGGCGAGGCGGGCCTCAAGACCTACGGCGAGGCGGTGGCCGAGGTGATCGCGCTTCGCAGCGTCGAGGAGGGCGACCGAGTTCGACCTGACCGCTGGAGGAGTGGCAGGCCTTCGCCGGCACCGCGTCCTGTCCGGCGCATCCGCGAGAAGGCCGGCGACCTCGGGCATCGACATGTCATCTGGGACTGCCGAGCTGGCCCGCACCCCCGAGGGCTACTACCAGGTCCGCGGCGGCATCGACTACGCCATCGCCAAGTCGCTGGCCGTGGCGCCCTTCGCCGACATCCTGTGGATGGAGACCAAGACCGCCAACCTGGAGGAGGCGCGCGCACTTCGCCGAGGCCATCCACGCCGTCTACCCCGACAAGATGCTGGCCTACAACCTGTCGCCGTCGTTCAACTGGGACACCACCGGCATGAGCGACGACGAGATGCGCGCCTTCCCGGCCGAGCTGGGCAAGCTGGGCTTCGTCTTCAACTTCATCACCTACGGCGGCCACCAGATCGACGGCCTGGCCGCCGAGGAGTTCGCCACCGCGCTGCAGCAGGACGGCATGCTGGCGCTGGCCCGGCTGCAGCGCAAGTTCCGGCTGCTGGAGTCGCCCTACCGGACGCCCCAGACCCTGGTGGGCGGGCCGCGCCTCGACGGCGCCCTGGCCGCGTCCTCGGGCCGCACCGCCACCACCAAGGCCATGGGCAAGGGCTCGACCCAGTTCCAGCACCTGGTGCAGACCGAGGTGCCGACCAAGGCTGCTGGAGGAGCTGGCTGGAGCTGTGGACCGAGCAGTACAACGTGCCGACGCCCTGCGCGTCGGCTGCGGCCGCACCGCGCCGGCTCGCGAGCTGCTGGAGCTGAGCGTCATCGACAAGTACGGCGACGCAGGCGTCGCCAACGTCGTCTTCGCGCCGATCCAGGACCGCCGCGGCCGCAGCATCCTGTCGGTGCGCGACCAGAACACCTTCGATCGCCGACTTCCGCAAGAAGCGGCTGATGACCCTGAGCCAGATCTTCCTGATCCACCGCTACAAGGTCCGAGTCGGTGCACTACGTCACGCCCACCGAGGACAACCGGCACCAGACCGAGGGCATGCTCAAGCTGGGGATCTTCAGCGAGGTCACCAGCGAGGTGGGCGACATCATCGTGGCCACGGTCAACGCCGACGCCATCGCGCGGCTGCTGAAGCCGGGCGGCGAGGACCTGGCGCGGCTGATCGCCAAGGACAAGGACCTGGTGCTGGCGGACCCGCGGTAGCGGCAGCGGAGGAACGGCACGGCCGGCGGCGCGCGGAAGCGCGGCCGCCGGCGCCGCTTACAGACCACGGCAAAAGGACATAAAGGATCGTTTATGTGGCGATTCAATCCCGGCTGGGACTAATGTGGGGCCATCGGCTTACCACAGTCCCGAACCATCATCCGGGAGGCCCACCATGTCCCATCGCCCGTCGCCGTCCCCATCGAGCGCGGCCCGCCGCCGCGGCTCCCTTCGCCTGCTGCACCTGCTGACCTGGATCGCCGCCCTCGGTTTCGTGGCCGCCGGCTGCGGCGGCAGCAGCGACCCCGCGGCGCCGGCGCCTCCGGGCGGAGGTACCGGCGGAGGCACCGGCGGAGGCAACACCTTCACCGCCACCATCGACGGCACCGCCTGGACCAGCGACGCGAACGTGATCACCGTGACCGGTTCGTCGTCGCCGACGCACGCCGGGACCATGATCATCTCCGGCTACGAGACCTCGTCGGGCACGACCCTGTCGTTGACCCTGTCCTTCATCGGCGGACCGTCCACCGAGCCCCTCGGCGTGAACACCGACTCCACGCCCGGCGGCATCGGCATGGTGATCAAGGCGCCGGCGTCGTGGACCACGCCCTACAGCGGCGACGCCGGCACGATCACCGTGACGACGCGGACCGCCACCCACATCGCCGGCACGTTCCAGTTCACGGCCGCCAACACCCTGAACGCCGCGGACACGAAGGCGGTGACCGGCGGCAGCTTCGACATCACCATCGACGGCGGGCTGCCGGGCCTGCCCACGAGCGCGGGCAGCACGGCGGTCGCGACCATCGGCGGCGCCGCCTGGGACGCCGCGACCGTCGTCGCCAGCAACGCGGGTTCCGGCATCTTCACCCTGGCGGCGAACAACACGGCCTATTCCGTCACCCTGGTGCCGACGGTGCCGGTGACCGCGAGCGGCGACTACGGCGTGCCGTCCCAGATGAGCCTGACCGTGATGCGCACGGGGACGGCCGACTCCTGGGCCGCCACCACCGGCGCGGACATCGGCACGGTGCACGTCGCCACCTTCGACGCCCACCACCTGGTGATCTCCTTCAGCGCGGACCTGCCGCCGCTGAATACCTCGGGGGCGCTGAGCATCGACAGCGGGCAGGTCGACGCCTACCTCCCGTAGGTGCGGAGCGTGCTGCCGGTGATGGTCGGGCCGTCCTGCTAGAGCCCGAACATCACCGCCAGCGCGATCCGGTGGTCGGGCAGGTCGCCCAGGCCCCAGCGGTACTCCAGGTTGTAGCGGCGCTGGCCGTGCATGGGGATGTGCAGGCCCAGGGTCACGCTCAGGCCCAGGTCCGACCCGCCCTCGGTCACCAGCGACGGCCCGGCGGCGCCGTAGAACCGGAGGCCCGTCTCGGGCAGCCGCACCAGGTAGATCCGCAGGTCGCAGTTGACGATGGTGGGCGGCCCGTCCCCCACGCCGAAGTCGATCCCGGGCACGATGGTGGCCTGGTCCACCACCGGGCCGAACTCCCCCTGCACCCCCACGAAGACGTCGCTGCTGCCGGCGATGCCCAGGCGCGGGCCGAGGGCGCCGGCGGCCAGGACCGGAGTCGTGCAGAGCGCCAGCAGGGCGCAGGCGAGCAGAGGCGTCAGGATGGACATCTTCGGGCGCATGAGAGTCCTTTCGGGCGGCCTGGGGGCCGGTTCGGGTTTCGGGGCCAGGGCAAGCAAGCTCCGGGCCGGATACCGCCGGGGCGATGAACCGAGGGGCGGCCGCCGCGGCGACCGCCCCTCGTCTCGTTCGCGCTCGGCGCGACGCTACTCCGGCCGCCGCACCCGCACCGGATCCGCCGGCTGCGGCAGCAGGTCCACGCCCTCGCTGTCCATCAGCTTCAGGCACTCGGTCACCGCGCGCTCCAGCTGGGGATCGTGACCCTGCGGCCACCAGCTTGGGCTCCATCTCCACCATGACGTCGGGCGCGACACCCTCGTTCTCCACGGCCCAGTGGCCGTCGGTGTCGTAGAAGCCGCCGCGGGGCGCGGTGATGAAACCGCCGTCGATCAGCGCCGGCACGTCCCAGATGCCCACCAGGCCGCCCCAGGTGCGGGTGCCGATCAGCGGGCCGATGCCCATCTTCCGGAACATGTAGGGCAGCATGTCGCCGCCGGAGCCGGACATCTCGTTGATGAGCATGACCTTCGGGCCCCAGATGGCCGCGTTGGGCGCGGTGAACGGCTGGTGGTCGCCCACGGGGTTGTTGAAGTAGCCCAGGAGCTTGCGGTTCATGATGTCGGTCATGTAGTCGGCGATGGAGCCGCCGTGGTTGAACCGCTCGTCGATGACCGCGCCCTGCTTGTCCTGCTGGGCGAAGTAGTAGCGCGTGAAGTTGGTGTAGCCGCCGCCGCCGGTGTCGGGCACCCAGACGTAGGCCAGCTTGCCGCCCGACAGCTCGTCCACCTTGCGGCGGTTGGCGTCGATCCACTCGCGCTGGCGCAGGTTCCCCTCGTTGGCCACCGGGACGACGGTGACCTCGCGCGAACCCTTCAGCTCCGGCTTGGCGTTCAGGGTGAGCACGGTCTGCCGGTCCGCGGTGCGGCCGAAGACGCTGTAGGGGTTCATGGCGGCGGTCAGTTCGACGCCGTTGACCGCCAGCAGGTAGTCACCCTCGTCCACGTCGAGGCCCGGGCCCGACAGCGGCGCGCGCAGCTCGGGGTTCCAGTTCTCGCCCCGGTAGATGCGGGCGATGCGGTAGCGGCCGTGGTCCACCGCGAAGTCGGCGCCCAGCAGGCCCACCGGCACCTGGTCCACCTCGGGCTCGTCGCCCCCGCGGGTGAACGAGTGGCCGACCGACGTCTCGCCGCCCAGGATGTCCAGCACGTAGGTCAGGTCGGCGCGGTGGCGCACGGACTTCACCCAGGGCGCGTAGGTCTTGTAGGCCCAGTCCAGGTCCAGGCCGTGGACGTTGCGCACGTAGAAGTAGTCGCGCTGGAAGCGCCAGGCCTCGCGGAAGATCTGGGCCCACTCGGCCGGCGGATCCACCTTCATGCGCAGGCCGCCCAGGTCCAGGGCGCCGTCGTCGGGCGTGGCCTCGCCGCCGGCGTCGACGATGGCCCACTGGTGGCCGGGCCGCCCGGTCAGCAGCTTCTCGCCGTCGGCCGACACCATGTAGTCCGCGATGCCGGAGGTCACGTCCTTGGCCTCGCGGTCCTCCAGGCTGTAGCGGTGCAGGGTCACGCCGGGCTGGTTGGGGATCTGCTCCGTGTAGAACAGCACGCCCTGCCTTGCCCGTCTGCAGGTCGCCGTAGGGCCGCTCGGGCACGCCCAGGGCCAGGATGCGCTGGTCCAGGCCGGCGAAGTCGATCGTCACCGGGCGGGCGTCGGCCTCCTCGTCCTCGTCCTTCTTCTCGTCCTTCTTCTTGTCGTCCTTCTTCTCGTCCTTGGCGGCGAGCTCCTCGTCGTCGCTCTGCGGCGCAAGGGCGAGGGCTCGGACGCATCCAGCACCGCCACGTAGACGGCGTAGTTCAGCGGCCGGAAGTACGAGCTCATGTCCAGCCAGCCCACGTTCAGGCCGTAGTCGGTGCTGGACAGGAAGTACAGGTGCGACGCCGTCCTTGTCCCAGGCCGGCGAGTGGCAGTCGGACATGCCGTCGGTGATGCGCGTGGACTTGCCCGTCTCCAGGTAGTAGACGAACACGGCGCTGAACTGGTTGGTCAGCTTGCTGCTGTAGGCGATCCAGCGCGAATCGGGCGACCACTCGGGATAGATCAGCCGCTCGGGCGGGGCGAACATCTCGTTGCCGACGTGCTTCGCCTTGCCCGAGGCCACGTCCACCACCCACAGGTTGCGGTCGGCGTCGCCGAAGGCGATGGACTTGCTGTCGGGCGACCAGCGCGGCGTGTAGTAGAAGGTCGGGATGCTCCAGGGCGATGACCCGGCGGTCGTGGCCGAACTGGTCGGCGATCACCAGCTGGTACTCGCCGCTCTCGTCGCTGAACCAGGCCAGGTGGGCCCCGTCGGGCGACCAGGCGGGCGCCCGCTCGGCGGCGCCGCTGGTCATGGTCAGGTCGCGCACGTCGCCCTTCTCGGCGGGCACGGTGAAGATCTCGCCGCGGGCCTCGAACACCGCGCGCTTGCCCGTGGGCGAGAGGGCGGCGTTCTCGATCAGGTCGACGGCGTCGGTCCAGTGGGGCCGCGCCCAGGGGAAGTCGCCGTCCAGGGTGACGGCTGAGCTTGCGCGCCTCGCCGCCCGCGGCGTCCATGGTCCACAGCCAGCCGCCGTTCTCGAAGACCACGCGCCCGTGGCCGCCGGACAGGTTCTTGCAGTCGAACTCCTTGAAGTGGGTACGCTGATCCAGCTGGCCGGTGGTCGCGTTCCAGGCCCACACGTTCATGGCCAAGTCGCGGTCGCTGAGGAAGAAGACCGTGTCGCCCACCCACGCCGGCGAGAGGTCGTTGCTGCCGTCCCAGGGCAGGCGCTGCACGTCCAGGGTCGCCAGGTCGATGACCCGGATGGGGTTGCACTGGCCGCCGCGGTAGTTGCGCCACTCCACGTCCCAGCGCTCGACCACCTGGTAGGCCATGCGCGTCCCGTCGGGGGAGTACGCGCCCGTGTAGACCCGCGGGATGGGCAGGGCCACCGGCAGGACGGCGTCCAGGCCGACGGTCCACAGCCTGGGCGTCGGCCGCGGCGCCCCGGTGCGGCCGCTGGCGAAGACGCACGCGCGTCCCGTCGGGAGTCCAGCCGCGCACCTCGTCCGGCAGGGGATGCCAGGTCAGCCGCCGCGGCTCGCCGCCGGCCGACGGGCACCACGTACACGTCGACGTTGCCGTCGTACTCGCCGCGAAAACGCCACCATGCGTGCCGTCGGGCGAGAAGTGGGGATCGGTCTCGGCTCCGGGCGAGGTGGTCAGGCGCCGGGCCTGACCCCCGTCGCGGCCCACGATCCAGATGTCGTCGGCGTGGACGAAGGCGATCCCGGTGGCGCTGACGTCGGGCGTGCGCAGCAGGCGCGCCTCTTCGGGGCACGGCCGCCGCGGACGCGGCGCCCACGCTGAGCAGCAGGCAGGACAGGATGAACAGTCGCATGGTGGACTCCCACGGGGAATTGTTGGCGATGGGTGCCGGGGGGCGGAGGGATTCTAGGGGCACGGGGCCCGCGGCGCAAGTCAGTCCGGATCGAGGATGCCGAGGCCGTCGGCACCGCCGGTGACGAGTTGGAAATCCGGGAAACCGTAAGCCGCCGCCTGGATGTGGGAGGCGACGTTCGGGGCGATGGGCGCCGTCCCGCCGCCGTGGGTGTGGCCGCAGAGAACGGTGAAGGTGGTCTGCGGGTGGGCGGCGGCGGTGGCGGCGATGACCTCGCCCAGGGCGCCACAGACGAAGCCCGGCTGCCAGGCCGGCAGGGAGGGTGTGCCGTTGTACAGCGCGGCCGCGGGGAAGGGCGGCACGTGGGTCAGGATCAGGACCTGGCGGCAGGCGGCGGCGGCCTCGTCCAGCGCCGGCTGCAGGCGGGCGGCGGATGCGGCGCCCAGCGCCTGCAGCGCGCGTTCGAGATCGTCCTGGCCGTGCAGCGTGCCGTCGCAGCCCCGGATGTCGAAGACGGCCCGCAGCTCCTCGATCATGAGGTAGTCGTTGAGGATGACGTCCGACTCGTGGAACGTGCCGTGCCGCGCGTCGCCCCAGCCGCCCTCGCCCACCAGACCGACTTCCGGCGCCAGTTCGCGCCAACCGTGGCCCTCGAGGAAGTCGAGAGTCGGGTGCTCGAGGGTCTCGACCTGCGCACGGACGCCGGCGACGGACCCGCCGTAGTGGTCGTGGTTGCCCAGGACGAAATGGATGGGCAGGTCGATGGCCTCGGCCAGGGTCGCCAGATCGTCGCCGAGGCGCGAGGCGGTGCTGATGTCCCCGCCCAGCAGCAGGGCCGAGGCGCCCGCGGCCCGCACCTTCGCGCAGAAGCCCATCACCCGGTCGGGGCCGGCGTGGTCCAGGTGGATGTCGCTGGCCCAGGCGAGGCGGAGGGGCGGCGGGGTGGGCATGGCGGCTCCTGTCGGGGGCGTGGCCAATGGCGAGCTTAATACGCTGTTGTAAAACCAGTTAGATCGAAAACTCCCGCCGGCGGAAGCCGGGCATCTCGGTCCGGTTTGGGCAATTTGCGCCGTGCTGGCGCCTGCCCGTGCGGGCATGATATCATCAATGCTGAAGCCCTGCCCACCCGGACGCGCGTCCACCCCTCCCCGCGGGACGTGACAGCATCGGCGGCGCCGCGTTGCCCCGAGCCTCCGCACCTCCCTATACTTAATGAACATCAAACTCCAACGAAGGCGAGGTCCCCGTGCGTCCCGTTCGCCAACGCCGTCCGGACCCCCGCCCCGGCTCGCGCTTTGCCGCCGCCGCGGGCATGATGTTCTTCCTCATCCTCCTGGCTGCGGCTGCCGTAGCTGCCACCGCGCCGCCGCCCCTCGACCCCGTCGTCGCCGCCGCGATCGCCGACGCCGCCCATCCGGCGCGCCAGGCCGACGGCCGCGTGGCGGTGTGGGTGTTCTTTGCGCCGCGCGCGGCGGACCTGCGATCGGCGGCCCTGGACGCCGACGCCTCGCTCCTGACCCCGCGCGCCCTGAGCCGTCGGGCCAGGATGCAGGGCGGCGGCCGCCCGCTGATCGACGCCCGCGACCTGCCCCTGGACGCCGCCTGCCTGCACGCCGGCGCCGCCACCGGCGCCACGCCGCGCCGGCAGAGCCGGTGGCTGAACGCCGCCAGCTACGACGCCACCCCCGAGCAGGTGCGCGCCCTGGCGGCGCTGCCCTGTGTCCGGCGCGTCTCCCTGGTGGGCCTCCGCGCTCGGCCGACACCCGGAAGCGACGCCACGCGCCCGGCCGTCGCGACGGGCGATGCCGACAAGGACGCCGCCTGGACCCTCGACTACGGCCTCAGTGCCATCCCCCTCGAGCTGATCGACGTCCCCCCGGTCCACGAGCTGGGCTACACCGGCGCGGGCGTCCTGGTGGCCATGTTCGACACCGGCTTCCACATGGCCCACGAGTCGCTGGCGCCCCTGCCCGTGGTGGCGGCTTGGGATTTCGTCGGCAATGACGGCAATGTGGACGCCGAACCCGGCGACCCCGTCGGATCGGTCGACCACGGCACCATGGTCACCTCGGTCATGGGCGGGTTCGCGCCCGGCCACGTGATCGGGCCCGCCTACGGGGCCTCGGTGCTGTTGGCGCGGGCCGAGGAGGTCGGCGTCACCTCCCCGGCCGAGGAGGACTGCTGGGTCGCGGCGATCGAGTGGGCGGAGGCGCAGGGCGCGGACGTCGTGTCCAGCAGCCTCGGCTATCTCACCTGGTACACCCGCGAGCAGCTGGACGGGGACACGGCGCCCTCGTCGATCGCCGCCGACCGGGCCGCCGCGCTGGGCGTGCTCGTGGTCAACGCCGCCGGCAACCAGGGCGGCACCGACTTCGACGTGGTGGTCGCACCGGCCGACGGCGACAGCGTCATGGCCGTCGGCGCGCTGGAGCCGACGGGCCTGATCTCCCTCTTCTCGTCGTCCGGTCCCGCGGGCGACGGCCGCACCAAGCCCGACGTGGCCGCCCAGGGCAACGTCGTGACCGGGGCCGACGCCTCCGACGACCACGCCTACGCCGTCGGCGGCGGCACCTCGCTGTCCGCGCCCCAGGTGGCGGGCGTGGCGGCACTGATCCTGGAACGCGCACCGTTCCTGACGCCCATGCAGGTGCGCGAGGCCCTGCGCCAGACGGCGGACCGGCACGACGCACCCGACAACCACTACGGCTGGGGCACCGTCGACGCCGCGGCGGCCGTCTTCTACTGGGGGCCCCACCTCGCCCACACGCCGCTGGCCGATTCCGAGGATGTCGTCGGGCCGTACACCGTCGCCGCGACGGTCACCGATCCGTTCGGGCTGGATGCCGCGGGCCCGCACCTGCACTGGCGCGCAAACGGCGGCTCCTGGCAGGACGCGGCCATGGCGAACCAGGGCGGCGACACGTTCGCGTCCGCCATCCCGGGCGCACCGGCGGGCACGGTGATCGAATACTACCTGTCCGCCGCCGATGTCCGGGGCCTGGCGGCCGACCTGCCGCTGCTGGCGCCGCACGAGGTCTTCTCGTTCACCGTGGCGCCGGACACGACGGCGCCCGTGATCGCGCACGTGCCCCTGGAGCGGCAACTGCTGTCGTCCTGGCCGCCTTACCTGGTGGCCGAGGTCACCGACGACATCGGCGTGGCCGCGGTCACGGTCAGCGTCGCGATCAACGGGGTGGCGATCGGCGATCCCGCCCCCCTGTACCGCGGCGACGGCGACACCTGGTCCCGGGCCTTCCCCCTGGACGCCGCGGCGCTGGCCGACGGCGACACGATCGCCTACAGCCTCACCGCGCGGGACGTGTCGCTGGCCGGGAACGAGGCCGTCGACGGACCCCACGCGTTCGCGGTCCGCGCCGGCGCCGGGCGGATCGTGCTGGTGAACGACACCGGCGGCGGCACCGAGGCGGCCACGGTCACCGGCTGGCTGACGGCGGTCGGCTACCAGGTGACGACCCGCTATCTCACCACGCTCACGGATGCCGACCTGGCCGCGGCCGACGCCCTGGTGGTGTTGTCGGGCAGCAACTCGAACCCCTTGGCCAGCCTCGGCTTCCGCAACCGGGTCATGGCTTGGCACGCCGGCGGCGGCCGCGTGCTCAGCGAGGGCGGCGAGGTGGCCTACGCGGCGGTGACCGACGGCTCGATCGGCGTCTACGCCGCCCAGGTGGTCGGCGTGACCTTCTGGCGCGGCGACTCGGCCGGGCAGCTGGTGGCGGCGGCGGGGCAGGGAGCGCATCCGCTGCTGACCCGTCCGCTGGCGGTGTCGACGCCTTTGACCTTCTCCGGCAACGCCGAAGCGGACCAAGACGCGGCCGTCTTGGCGCCGGGAGCGCGCCTGGTCCTGGAGTGCACCAGCACCGCGCTGACCTCGGGCGCGCACGTGTTCGAGGGTTCGGCCCAGGATCCGCGCGGCCGGACGGCCACCTTCTGCTTCGCCTTGTCGGCGCTGTCGGACCAGGAGCAGGCGCGCCGGCTGGTGGTGAACGCGGCGGCCTTCCTGTTGGACCCGGGGGCGCCCGCGGGCGTGGACGACGGTCCGGACACGCCGGCGGCTGCGTTGCTGTCCCTGGTCGCGGCGCCCAACCCGTTCAACTCGCGCACGGTCCTGCGCTGCGACCTGGCCGCGCCGGTTGCGGTCAGCCTGGAGATCCTCGACGTGCGCGGTCGGCTGGTGCGGCGGCTGCTGGACGGCGGCGGCGTGCTCTCCGCCGGCCCCCACGACTTCCCCTGGGACGCCCGGGACGACGCGGGGCGCACGGTTGGCAGCGGGCTGTACTTCGCGCGGCTGCGCGCAGGAGACGAGGTGCGCACGGGGAAGGTGGTGCTGGTACGGTGAGGTGGGCGGGGCGGGGCGCTCCGGCATTGCGCCGGAGTCGCGGCACATCGGCCCCGACAACCATCACCTCGACATGACCGGCAACTGGTGGGGCACCACCGAGCCCGACAGCATCGCCGCCTGGATCCACGACGGGAACGACGTCATGTGGCCGCCGGGCGGGCTGGTGGAGTGCACCGTCGACTTCCAACCCTTCGCCACCGGGCCGGTCCCCAACGAGAAGCAGAGCCTCGGCGGATTGAAGGCGCTGTTCCTGGGGCGTTGAGTGCGGGGTGGGTGGATTCGCCGCGTTACGCACTTTGCCATTAACACGTTGTTATAAAACACTTTATATAGAAAACTTCCGCCGGCGGAAGCCGGACAGACACCTCCAATTCACCGCCACCCCACCATTTCCAGAAGCGCCCTCCCCCCACCCGTGCGAATATGCCCCGAACCGACCAACCGCCACCAAGGAGCCCCGCCCTGTCCACGTCGCCCGCAACCACCACCCCCCGCCCCAAGCTCCCCCCCACCGTCCGCGGCCTGGGCCTGGTCAGCCTGCTGACCGACACCTCGAGCGAGGCCATCTTCCCCCTGCTGCCGGCGTTCCTGGCCACCCTCGGCGCGTCGAATGCGTTCATCGGGGTGATCGAGGGCGGGGCCGAGCTGGTCGCCAACGTCCTGAAGTACACCACGGGCGTGATCGCGGATCGGCGGGCGCGGCTCAAGCCGCTGGTGCTGGTGGGCTACGGGGTGTCGACGGTGCTGCGGCCGCTGGTGGCGTTCGCGGCGGCGCCGTGGCACGTGCTGGTGGTCCGGATCGGCGATCGCGTGGGCAAGGGGGTGCGGACCAGTCCGCGCGACGCGATGATCGCCACGGCCACCGATCCCGCCATCCGGGCGCGGGCCTACGGGTTCCACCGGGCCATGGACCACGCGGGCGCGGCCCTGGGCACGCTGCTGGCGGCCGGGCTGCTGTGGGCGCTGGGCGGCACCCACCCGGGCGCCGCCTCGGCCGACGCCATGCGCACCGTCTTCCTGTGGGCGGCGGTGCCGGGCGTGGCGGCCATGGTGGCGCTGGCCCTGACCCGTGAGCCCGCGCGCCCGGTGCCAACGGCAGCAACCGCCGCAACCACGGCCCTGCCCCCCGCGCTGAAGCGCGCGCTCCTGCCCGTGATGCTCTTCGCCTTCGCCAACGCCACCGACGCCTTCATCCTGGTCAAGGCGGCGCGGCTGGGGGCGTCGCCGGTGCTGGCGCCGCTGCTGTGGCTGGTGCTGCACATGGTCAAGGCGTCGACGGCCACCTTCGGCGGCGAGCTGGCCGACCGCTACGGGCGCCGCAACGCCCTGGCCCTGGGCTGGACCGTGTACGCGGTCACCTGGGCGGCCGTCGGGTTCGCCGGGAGCATCCACCTGCTGTTCGTGCTGACGGCGGTCTACGGCACCAGCCACGGCCTGGTCGAGGGCGCCGAGAAGGCGCTGATCGCCGAGCTGGCCGGCGGCTCGGGCAAGGGCAAAGCGTTCGGCGCCTACAACATGCTGATCGGGTTCGCGGCGCTGATCGCCAGCTCGGCCTTCGGGTTCGTCTGGGACCGGTTCGGCGGCGCGACGGCGTTCACGGCGTCCGGGATGTTCGCCCTGGCGGCGGCGGGGGTGTTGCTGGCGACGGTGCCGCGGCGTTGAGCCGACGGCGCCCCGACCGCCGGCCGGGGCGCCACCCGTCGATCACGTTCGGCCGTCGCCTACCACCGGCACTCGATCGCGAACGGATTCATCCACGAGACCACCAGTTCGCCGTCGGGATTGGTCGTCATCTGGAGGTCGAAGGACGCGATCAGCCGGCGGCCGTCCTCGGCGACGTATGCCTCCTGGTCGCGCACCACGTGAACATCGGCGGGGCCGTCCAGGATGAACTCGAAGACGGGACCGCCGTTGCGGTAGTCGAAGACGGTACCGCTGGTCAGGCCCTCCAGGACGAAGGGCGCGGCGAACGGCGTGGTCGGCACGGTCTGCCAGCGGTAGAGGTACTGGCCGCTCGGTGTGACCATCTCGCGGTAGCGGTAGGCGAATTCGCCGTGGAACCAGACGTCCTCGCCCAGACATGGGCAAGGCTGCACGATGTCCTGGAGGTACGTGGCGTAGACCCAGGGCGAGCCCTTGTCGACGCCGGCCGCCCCCCGGTCGCCGGGCGTCACCGGGTTGTCGGCGGAACAGCCGACGAGGATGAACAACAAGGCAAAGGCGATAGAAAGCACGCGGATCCCATTCATGATCTCCCCCTCGATACAGGTCGAGAACGATCATCGCGGCCGCGGTTGTGCTAGCTGAAGGATCGATGGTGTGCTGACTGCCCGCCCCCACGGCCAGTTGCATTAAATGATAATTCTGTTTCATTTATGCGGCAAGCGCGGGGTGGACGCTTCATCCCCCCTGGCCGATCTTGTCGCGGAACCCGCACCCTCCGGCAAAGGGAGTGCCCCATGTCCCCCCGCAATCCCTACCACCGCAAGGCCGGCCGGCCCCGGCCCGACCACGTGCCCACCCGCGAGGAGATCGCCAAGGGCGTCAAGCAGCTCAAGCGCGACGGCCGGCCCGACACCAACTACCGCGAGCGCTCCCTGGCCCTGCACGGGCTGATCTGTGCCAAGTGCGCGCGGGAGTTCACCTGGGCCAACCGCCGCGAGCTGACCGTCCACCACATCGACGGCAACGACAAGAACAACCCGGCCGACGGTTCCAACTGGGAGAACCTGTGCATCGACTGCCACGAGGCGGAGCACAGCCGCGGGCTGCTGGGGGACTACCTGCGCGGAGACGACTAGCAGGCTGGTGAAGGACTCCTCCCGGCACGCGGCGAGACCGTCGCCAGGGTGCAGGGTGAACGGTGGGGACGATCGCGGCGACCGGCGCATCGGCCGTCGCCGCGCCGGGATCCCGACGCGCGAACGAAAGGATGTCGTCATGCGCCGTATGCGTTGGCTGGGTTGCGTCCTGATCCTGGGCATCGCCTGGGCCTGGGCCGGGTGTTCCGGGGGCGGCGATGCCGACCGGACCGTGGCCAAGGAATCGTCGTCCTCCACCCCGGCGCCGGACACGACGGCCGCGACCGCGGCCACCCCGGCGCCGGACACGATCGCCACGATGGCCCCCGCACCGGAGCCCACCGCCGAGACCCCGCCGAAGGAGACGCCGCGGCAGGAGCCCCCCGAGGAGCCGTCGCCGGAACCCGCCCCCGCGGAGACGCCGGCGCCCGCTCCCGCCGCCGAGGCCCCGGCCGAAGAGCTTCCCGCCGCCGAGCCGCCGGCGGCCGCGGACGACCTCGCCGGCAAGGTGGTCGCCGTCGCCGCCACCAAGGAGGGTCTGACCTACGTGGGCGCCGCCAAGTGCAAGATCTGCCACAAGGTCCAGGACGCGTCCTGGGCGGAGAGCGCCCACGCCAAGCGCACGCCCCCCCTGGACTGCGAGGGCTGCCACGGCCCGGGCAGCGAGTACAAGTCGCTGAAGATCATGAAGGACCTGGAGGCCGCCAAGGCGGCGGGGCTCGTCATCCCCGACAAGACCTTCTGCGTGCAGTGCCACCGGACCGACTGGCAGGACGACATGCTGGCCCGCGCCCACGCCCACAAGGGGGACGCGCCCTAGCGGGCCGGCGGCGGCGACGAAGAAAATCGCCGGCCTTCATCCCGGCTTCATGTTCGTTCCCGATGTTTCGGCCTCGAGCCGCCCACGCGGGGCGGACGACCGACGCGCAGAACCCGAGGAGACGACCATGGAATTCAGGAAACTGATCGTGATCGGCGTGGCCTGCGCCATCGCCCTGATCACCGCCGGCGCCGTCCTGGCCCAGGACAAGGACGAGGACGCCAACATCGTGGAGAAGGCCGTGGCCTGGAAGGACCTGCCCGCCCCGGTGCAGAAGACCATGCTGGCCGAGGCCGGCAAGCACGAGATCAAGCTCGTCGAGCTGGTCACCGGCGACGGCCCGATGTACTTCGAGACCGACTGGATCGACGGCGACAAGGAAGTGGAGATCCACGTCGCGCCGAACGGCAAGCTGCTGAGCAAGGAGTTCGAGAAGCCCGACGCCGAGGACGAGGACGCCGACACCCCGGACGGCGGCCACGACCGGGACAACCACTGACGTCGAACCGGCCGGAGGCCCTCGCCGTGCGCATCCTCGTCATCGAAGACTACACGCCGCTGCGCACGTCGCTGGTCCGCGGCCTGCGCGAGAACGGCTACGTGGTCGAGGGCGTGGCCGACGGCGACGAGGGCTTCTGGCAGGCCCGCGAGGTCGCGTACGACGTGATCGTGCTCGACCTCATGCTGCCGGGCAAGGACGGGCTGACCATCCTCAAGGAGCTGCGCGCGGAGAGGAACCCGGCCCGCATCCTGGTGCTGACGGCCAAGGACACGGTGCCCGACCGCGTGACCGGCCTGGACGCCGGCGCCGACGACTACCTGGTCAAGCCCTTCGCCTACGCCGAATTCCTGGCGCGGGTGCAGGCCCTGGTGCGGCGGCGGCACGACCTGGGCGCGTCGCGGCTGGAGATCGGGGACCTGGTGGTCGATCTGGCGGCGCGCACCGCGGCGCGGGACGGCCGGACCCTCGACCTGACCGCCCGCGAGTTCGCCCTGCTGGAATTCCTGGCCCTGCGCAAGGGCCGGGTGCAGAGCCGCGAGCAGATCTGGGAGAACATCTACGACGCCAACGCCGAGTTGAACAGCAACGTGGTGGACGTCTTCGTGGGCACCCTGCGCCGCAAGCTGGAAGCGGACGACGGGCCGCGCCTGATCCACACCCGGCGGGGCATGGGCTACGTGCTGGAGGAGCGGCCGTGAGGGGATCGCTGCGCCGCACGCTGCTGGTCCGCACGGGCCTGGCCACCGCCCTGGTGCTGGTCCTGGCCGGCGCCCTGCTGTACGTGCTGTTCCGCGCCGACCTGCGGCGCCAGTTCGACCGGGCCCTGGACGACAAGGCCCGGCTGCTGGCGTCGGCCGTCAGCCGCGAGGCCGACGGCCTGGACCTGGAGTTCTCCGAGCTGGACATGGGCGAGTTCCTGGCCGGCGAGGGCACCGGCTACCTGGAGCTGTACGGCGGCGACGGTTCGGTGCTGTACCGCTCGGGCTCCCTCGGCACCGCCGACCTGCCGCGGGTCGAGGCCGCGCCGGGATCGCTCGTCCATGCGGACGTCGATCTGCCGGGCGACCGCGACGGCCGCGCAGTCACGGTGGTCTTCCGGCCCCGGCCCGACGAGGAGGAGGTCCCGGCCGCCGCCCTGGCCGGCGAGCCGCCGCTGACCCTGGTCATGGCCCGGGAGACCGGCGCCCTGGACCGCGTCCTGGCGCGTTTCGGCGGCGTGCTGCTGGCGGTGATCCTGGTGACGGTCCTGGTCATGGGCCTGACCGTGATCACCGTCATCGGCGGCAGCCTGCGGCCGGTGGCGGCGCTGTCCGGGCGGCTGGCCCGCCTGGACGCCGACGACCTGTCGGCGCGGCTGGCCGAGGCCGACGTCCCGGCCGAGCTGGGCCCGGTGATCGTCCGCCTCAACGAACTGCTGGCGCGCCTGGAAACCGCCTTCGCCCGGGAGAAGGCCTTCAGCGCCGACGTGGCCCACGAGCTGCGCACGCCCCTGGCCGGCCTGCGCGCCAACCTCGAGGTCACCCTGTCCCGGCCGCGGGAAGCGGCGGACTATCGGCAGACCCTGGACGCGTGCCTGGACACCTCGGCCCACCTGGAGGCGCTGGTGCAGAATCTGCTGGAGCTGGCCCGTCTCGACGCCGGCGCCGTCAAGCCGCGGCGGGAGGCCGTCGTCCTGGCCGACGCCCTGGAGCGGGCCTGGTCGCCGCTGCGGCCGACCGCCATCGACCGCGGCCTGACCCTGCGTTGCGATGACCCCGGTGCGGCCGCCCTCGACACCGATCCGCTCCTGCTGCAGACGGTCCTGCGCAACCTGGCCGACAACGCCGTGGCCTACGCCGACGCCGGCGGGACCATCACCTGTTCGGTCGGCGGCGACGACACCGTCGAGATCCGCATCGTCAACACGGGCTGCACCCTGACCCAGGCCGAGGCCGACGCCCTGGGCGACCGCTTCCGCCGCGGCGACCGGGCCCGGACCGTGGACGACGACCACCACAGCGGCCTGGGCCTGTCCCTGGTCCGCGCCGCCCTGGCGGTGCTGGGCGGCGAGCTGGCCGTCCGCGTGCCGGGCGACGGCACCTGGCAGGCGGTGGTGGGCCTGCCCCGCGGGGTGCGGTCGTGAGGCGCGCGCTCCCGCTCGCGGCGATCCTGCTGGCGGTCCTCGTCGGCTGCGGCACCTACCATCCGGCACCCCTGGACGAGGCCTACCTCCACGACCAGTCGGCACCCCGGCCCATCGACGCCGCCCTGGCCGACAGCGTGGCCGCCGCGCATCCGCTGCTGCCGCCCCTGGTGTTCGATCCCGCCGACGGCCTCTCCCCCGACGAGGCCGCCGTCTACGCGGTGCTGGCCAACCCCGACCTGCGGGCGGCGCGCACGGCCCGGGGCGTGGCGCGGGCCTCCCTGTTCGCGGCGGGGCTGCTGCCCGACCCCCAGCTCGCCGCCAGCGCCGACATCCCCGTCCACAAGGACACCGGGGCCCTGATCCAGACGGGGCTGGGCCTGAGCCTGGACCTGAACGCCTTCTTCGCGCACGGCGCCCGGGCGGACGCGGCCCGGGCCGCCGCCGCGCAGGTGGACCTGGACGTGGCCTGGCAGGAATGGCAGGTGGCCCAGCAGGCCCGGCTGCTGGTGTGCCGGGCGGCGTACCTGGACCGCCAGGTCGCGTTCGCCGCCGCCACCGCGACCGCCCTCGACTCGTCGCGGCAGGCGGTGGACGCCGCCGCCGGCCAGGGCTTCGCCGACGGCTTCGAGCAGGCCGCCGCCACGGCCGCCGCCCACGACGCCCACGCCACGCTCCTGGATCGGCAAGGCGAGCGCGCCGCCTGCCGCCGCGACCTGAACCGGCTGCTGGGCCTGGCCCCGGGCGCGGACATCCCTCTGCAGATGGACGATGTGCCCTTCGCCCGCGCCGGCATCGACCCGGCCGCCTGCGCGGCGACCGACTCGGCCGCCGCCCGCGCGGTCCGCGCCCTGGCCACCGACAGCCTGCGCCTTGGCCTGGAGCGGAGCCGCCTGGACCTGCGCGCCCTGCGCCGGGGCTACGCCAGCCAGGAGGCGTCCGTGCGCGCGGCGGTCAAGGAGCGCTTCCCCCGCATCAACCTGGGCGTCAACCGCCTGCGCAACGACGCCGGTCTGCTGACCCTGGGTCCGGCGATCACCCTGGACCTGCCGTTCCTGAACGGCGGCCGCGGCGACGTGGCGACCGCCCGCGCCACCCGGGCGCAGCTGCGCCAGGAGTACGCGGCGCGGGTCTTCGCGGCCCGGGCCGAGGCGGCCGACCTGCTGGACGATCTGGCCCGCACCCGCCGCCTGCTGGCCGACGCCGCCGCTGCCCGGGACGCGGCCCGGCGTTTCGCCGCCGCCTGCGACGCCGCCTGGCGCGCGGGCGACCTCGACCTCGTCACCCGCGACGCCGCCCGCAGCGAGCGCCTGGCCCGCGAGCTGGACGTGCTCCAGCTGCGCCGCCGCCTGGCCGAGCTGGCCGTGGGCCTGGAGACGGTGTCCGGGCGGATCTTCACCGTGAACGCCTGGGAGGGCGAACCGTGATGCTTCCCGATCCCCACCGGCTGCGCCGCCGCGCGCGCCGCCTGCTGCTGCTGGCCGCACCGGCCCTGGTCCTGGTCCCGGGCTGCGGGCGTCAGGCCGCGGAGACGCCGCCCGAACCGGTGGCCCTGGTGCGGGCGGTGACCGTGCGGGAGGGCTCGCTGACGGCCACCGTCTCCGCCTACGGCACGGTCATCTCCGCCCCGGGCGCCCGTCGCAGCGTCGCGGTGCCCTTCGCCGCCCGGGTGCGCCGGGTGCTCGTGGGCGCGGGCCAGGCGGTGGCCGCCGGCGACACCCTGCTGGAGCTGGACCCCAGTCCCGAGGCCCGCCTGGAGGCCGGGCAGGCCCGGGAGGCCTTCACCGCCGCCCAGGAACAGCTGGCGGCCGCGCGGCGGCGCCTGGAACTGGGGCTGGCCACCCGTGACGACGTGGCCCGGCAGGAGCAGGCCTTCGCCGACGCCGCGGCCCGGCGCGACGCCGTCGCCGCCTGGGCCGCCGCGGGCGTCGTCACCGCGGACGACGAGGGCATCGTCGACCGGGTGGACGTGGCGGCCGGCGAGCTGGTGCCGGCCGGCGGCCCGCTGCTGGCCCTGGCGCGCCCCGACCGCTTCGCCGTCCGCATGGGTGTCGAGCCCGAGGACGCCGCCCTGGTGGCGCCGGGGCAGGCGGTCACCATCGCCCCGGTGGGCCGCGCCGCCGACGGGCGGACGGTGGCGGGCACGGTCCGCAGCGTCGCCCGCCAGGTCAACGCGGACACGCGGCTGGTCCCCGTGCTGGTCGCCCCCGCGGACTCCGCCGCCACCCTGCTGCTGGGCGAGTTCGTGCGCGGGGACATCGCCGTGCACACGGCGCGCGGGTTGATCGTCCCCCGGACGGCGCTGCTGCCGGACCAGGACCGGTACACCCTGTTCACCATCCGCGACGGCCGCGTGACGCGGCACCTGGTGGCCCTCGGCGTGGCCAGCGACAGCCTGGTGGCGGTGCGCGACACCGCCCTGGCCTTGGGCGACAGCGTGGTCGTCCTGGGCAACTACGAACTGGCCGACGGCATGCGCGTCCGCCTGGCGGGCGCGCCCGGCGACAGCACGGCGACGGGGACGGGGCGGCCGTGAGCGGTTCCCCGGACACCTCGGGCGCCGACCGTCTGCGGGCGGTCGCGGCCTGGACCGGCCGGCACCAGCGCTCGCTGCTGCTGCTGCTGGTGCTGCTGACCGCCGGCGGGGTGTTCTTCGGGACGCGGCTGCCGGTGGCCCTGTTCCCCAGGATCGACTTCCCCCGGGTGGTGGTCTCCCTGGACGCGGGCGACCGCCCGGCCGAGGAGATGGCCGCCCTGGTCACCTACCCGGTGGAGGCGGCCCTGCGGGCCATCCCCTCGGTGCGCGGCGTGCGCTCGACCACCAGCCGGGGCAGCGCCGAGATCTCCTTGAACTTCGCCTGGGGCATCGACATGACCGCGGCGACACTGCAGGCGCAGGCCGCCCTGGCCCAGGTCATGCCGACGCTGCCGGCGGGCACGCGGACCCGGGTGCGGCGCATGGACCCCACCGTGTTCCCGGTCATCGCCTACAGCCTGACTTCGCCCGTGCGCAGCGGCGATCGATCTCTACGACCTGGCCACCTACAAGCTGCGCCCCCTGCTGTCGACGGTGGACGGCGTGGCCAGCGTGGGCGTGGCTGGGCGGCGCGCCCGAGGAGATCCACGTGGTCGCCTCGCCGGCGAGCCTGGAGCGGTTCGGACTGACGGTCTCGGACGTGGCGTCCGCCCTCTCGGCCACCAACGTGATCACGGCGGCGGGCGTGCTGGAGGACGAGGACAAGCTCTACCTGGTGCTGACCGATGCGCGCCCGGCCGACCTGGACCAGCTGGCGAACGTCGTGCTGCGCTCCGGGCAGGACGGGCTGGTCCGCCTGCAGGACGTGGCCACGGTCAGCCGCGCCGCCGCGCCCCAGCGCACCATCGTCACCGCCGACGGCCGGCCGGCGGTGCTCTTCCAGGTCTACCAGCAGCCCGGCGGCAACACGGTGAAGATCGCCAAGGACATCAAGCGGACCCTGGCCGACGCGCGGGGCCTGCTGCCGGCGGACGTCCGGGTGGCCAACTGGTACGACCAGAGCGACCTGATCACGGCCTCGGCCGCCAGCGTGCGCGACGCGGTGCTCCTGGGCGTGCTGCTGGCGATGGCGGTGCTGTTCCTCTTCCTGCGCAACGGGCGCATCACCGCCATCGCCGCGGTGGTGGTGCCGGCGGTGCTGACCGTCACCACCCTGGTGCTGGGCGCCCTGCGGCCAGACCTTCAACCTGATGACCCTGGGCGGCATGGCCGCGGCGGTGGGGCTGATCATCGACGACACCATCGTCATGATCGAGCACATCGTGCGCCGCATGGAGGAAGGCCGCCGTGCCGGCCGGCGGACGGACTGCTGGGCGCGGCCCTGGAGTTCACGCGGCCGCTGGTGGGCTCGTCGGCGGCCACGGTCGTCATCTTCACGCCCCTGGCGTTCCTGAGCGGGGTGACCGGCGCGTTCTTCCGCGCCCTGTCCTTGACCATGGCCGTGGCCCTGGCCGTGTCGTTCCTGGTGGCCTGGCTGGGGGTGCCGCTGCTGGCCGCGCGGCTGGTGCGGCGGCGCGACGCCGACAAGGCCGAGGGCGGGATCGGGCGGCCGGTTCTCCCGGGCCTACGCGAACCTGCTGGCCCGGCTCCTGGGCCGGCCCGCGCTGGTCCTGCTGGGCGTGGTGCCCCTGGTGGCCCTCGGGCTGGTGGGCCATCGGCACGTCGGCTCGGGGTTCATGCCGGCCACCGACGAGGGCGGGTTCATCCTCGATTACCGCGCCGCGCCGGGCACCTCGCTGACCGAGACCGACCGCCTGCTGCGGCAGGTGGAGGGGATCCTGCAGGCCACGCCCGAGGTGCAGACCTACTCGCGGCGCACGGGCGTGCAGCTGGGCGGCGGCCTGACCGAGTCCAACGAGGGCGACTACTTCATCCGCCTGGTCCCGCCGCCGCGCCGGGGCATCGACGCGGTCATGGACGACGTGCGCGGGCGCGTCGAGCGCCGGGTGCCGGGCCTGGACATCGAGATGGCCCAGCTCATGGAGGACCTGATCGGGGACCTGACGGCGGTGCCCCAGCCCATCGAGATCAAGCTCTTCGCCGACGACGGCGCCGTGCTGGAGGAGCTGGCGCCCCGGGTGGCCGCCCGGCTGGGCCGCATCCCCGGCGTGGTGGACGTGCAGGACGGCATCGTGCCGGCGGGCGACGCCCTGCGGGTGCGGGTGGAGCGGGACCGGGCGGCGCTGGAAGGCGTCGATCCCGACGACGTGGCGCAGATGCTGAGCGACCTGGTGGGCGGCGCCGTGGCCACGAGCCTGCCGCAAGGGCGAGAAGATGGTGGACGTGCGCGTGTGGGTGCCCGCGCGCGTCCGCGACAACGTCCGCGACCTGGGCGACCTGCTGCTCCACGCCCCGGACGGCCACGCCTTCCCGGTGCGACGGATCGCCACCATCGAGCGGGTGGCGGGGCCAGCCGCAGATCACCCGCGACGACCTCAAGCGCATGGCGGCGGTGACCGGCCGCATCTCCGGTCGCGACCTGGGCTCGACCCTGCGCGACGTGCGCGCGGCGTTGGCCGAGCCGGGGTTGCTGCCCGCGGGCGTGTACTACCGCCTCGGCGGCCTCTACGAGCAGCAGCAGATCGCCTTCCGCGGCCTGATGGCCGTGTTCGCCGCGGCGGTCATGCTGGTGTTCCTGGTGCTGGTGTTCCTCTACGAGCGGTTCCGCATGGCCCTGGCCATGCTGCTGACCACGGCCCTGGCCCTGGCCGCGGTCTACCTGGGGCTGTGGCTGACCGGCACCGAGGTCAACATCGCCTCGATGATGGGCCTGACCATGATCGTGGGCATCGTCACCGAGGTGTCCATCTTCTACGTCACCGAGTACCGGGAGCAGGCGGCGGTGGCCGACGTGCGGCAGCGGCTGGTGGCCGCGGGACGGAACCGGATGCGGCCCATCGCCATGACCACCCTGGCCGCCATCCTGGCCCTGGCGCCCCTGGCCCTGGGCATCGGCCACGGGGCGGGGATGCTGCAGCCGTTGGCGGTGGCCATCGAGGCGGGCCTGGTCGCCCAGATGCCCCTGACGCTGCTGGTGCTGCCGGTGCTGCTGCGGGTCATGAAGGTCGAGTGAGGCCGGGCCGCGGCGCGTTCCGGCGTGGCGGCGGGCGCGGCTTGGTGCCATCATGTCCCCACCGCCGACCGCAATGCCAACCGGGAGTCCCGCCATGACCATGCCCGCCCTCACCCCCGGCCACGAGAACCTGAAACGGTTCGACGGCACCTGGACCGGCGACGAACATATGCACGCGTCCCAGTGGTGCCCCGAGCCGTTCACCGCCCAGGGGACCAACACCTGCCGCCTGGCCCTGAACGGGTTCGGCACCATCGTCGACTACGAGCAGCGCAAGGACGGCCAGGTGACCTACACCGGCCACGGCGTGCTCAGCTACGATCCCGAGGCCGACGCCTGCCAGATGACCTGGTTCGACTGCATGAGCAACGGACCGGAGATCTTCCGGGGCCGGTTCGATGGCGACGTGCTCGTCCTCGAGAGCCGCCGCGGGCCCATGCACTCGCGCCTGACCTACGACTTCAGCGAGGCCGGGCACTGGCGGGGCAGGATGGAGATGTCGCCCGACGGCGAGCACTGGAACACCATGTTCGAAGCCGACTACCGGCGGGCGTGACGTGGCGCTTCCCATCGAGCCCACCGAGACCTGCGCCCTGGCCCTGGACCGCGCCGACCCCCTGGCCCGCTTCCGCGAGCGGTTCTACCTGCTGCCGGACACCGTCTACATGGACGGCAACTCCCTGGGGCTGCTGTCGCGGGACGCGGAGGCGTCGCTGCTGGCCACCCTCGAGACCTGGAAGCGGCGCGGCGTGGCCGGCTGGTTCGCGGGCGAGCATCCCTGGCTGGACACGGCGGCGGACATCGGCGCCCTGGCCGCCGGCATGATGGGGGCGGCGCCGGACCAGGTCATCCACTCGGGCACCACCACCGTCAACATCCACGCGCTGGTGGGCAGCCTCTACCGGCCCGCGGGCCGGCGCGTGAAGATCCTGGCCGACGCCCTGAACTTTCCCAGCGACCTGTACGCCCTGAAGGGCATGCTGACCCTGAAGGGCCGCGACTGGCGCGAGGACCTGGTCCTGGCCCCCTCGGCCGACGGCCGCACCCTTGACGAGGAGGCGCTGGCCGACCTGATGACCGACGAGGTCGCCCTGGTCTGGCTGCCCTCGGTGCTCTACCGCAGCGGGCAGCTGCTGGACATGGCGCGGCTGACCGCAAGGGCCCACGATGCGGGCGCGCTCATCGGATTCGACTGCTGCCACTCGGCGGGCGTCATCCCCCACGCGCTGGACGCCTGGGACGTGGATTGCGCCGTGTGGTGCGCCTACAAGTACCTGAACTCGGGACCGGGAGGCTCGGCCTTCCTCTACGCCAACCGGCGCCACTTCGCCGCGGAGCCGGTGCTGGCCGGATGGTTCGGCAACCGGCGCGAGACCATGTTCGCCATGGATCCGGACTTCGAGCCGCGGGCCGACGCGGGCCGCTGGCAGATCTCCTCGCCGGGCGTGCTGGGCTCGGCCACGCTGCGCGGGTCGCTGGACCTGATCAACGAGGCGGGCATCGAGGCGATCCGGCGCAAGTCGTTGATGATGACGGCGTATCTGATCGCCCTGGCCGACGAGCACCTGGCGGCGGCGCCCTACCGGTTCCGCGTGGGCACGCCGCGCGAGGACGCGCGTCGCGGGGGGCACGTGGCGGTGGAACGGGACGACGGCGCCGAAGCCATCTGCACCGCGCTGGAGGCCCGTGGTGTGGTGCCCGACTTCCGACCGCCGGACGTGATCCGCATCGGGCCTTCGCCCCTGTACGGCACCTTCCACGAGATCTGGCGGACCGCGCAGATGCTCAAGGACATCGTCGACGCGGGAGTCTGACCCGCATCCCCTTTGCGATACCGCCTCGCCACCCCCGGAAATTCCCCTGTAAGAAATCCTCCCTGCGCCGCACTCACCCGGTGCAAGCAAGCCGCCCGTGCCGGGAGGCCGGAAAACGATTCATCGAAAGGACAGGATCATGAAGAACCTCAAGACGATTCCCCCGCTGCTGGCCGCCGTCGCCGTCGCCGCCCTGCTCGCCCTCCCCGTCGGGAGCGCACAGGCCGCCGACAGCCTCGTCAGCCGCACGGTGGTCAAGGGCACGGTCGAGCAGACCCTCGGCGAGCTGAGCAAGATGGTCGCCGACAACGGCATGATGGTCATGGGCGAGCTGCACCAGGGCAAGGTGCTGGCCATGACCGGCCTGAAGACCGAGTCCGAGTCGATCTTCGTGGGCAACCCCGCCATGGGCAAGAAGCTGTTCGAACTGGAGCCGGGCGCCGGCGTCGTGGTTCCCGTGCGCGTCAACATCTACCGGAACGCCGACGGCCGGACGGTGGTGGCCTACATCCCGCCGTCGCGGCTGCTGGCCGGGTTCGGCAACCCCAAGCTGGACATGGCCGCGGGCATGCTGGACACGAAGCTGGCGGCCATGGTGGGCATGCTCGGCAAGTAGACCGTGGCCCGCGGATGCCCGCGACGGCATCCGCCCGCGTGGCCGGGGCGCCACTCCCCTTGCCCCGGCCACGCATCCCCGTGCCGTTTCCGTTGCGAAAGGAGGCCGCCATGAAGATCCGCATCACCGAAACGACGCTGCTGACCCTGATCGCGCTGGCCCTGGCCGGCGTCGCCCCCAACCTGTTTCCCCTGGCCCAGGCCGGCGACGCCAAGCTGTCGACGACCGGGCCGTGGGTGCTGCTGCCCTCGGCGGCGGCGCTCACCTTGTTGTTCGTGATCGCCCGGGCGCGCGGCCACGCCCGCCTGGCGCGGCGCCTGGCCGCCGGCGCGGCCGCGGGCGCCCTGGCCACGCTGGGCCTGGAAGCCGTCCGCATCACCAGCTTCCACCTGGGCGGCATGCCGGGCGACATGCCGCGGCTGATGGGCGTGCTGCTGACGGACCGGTTCATGGTGGGCCCCTCGCCATGGTCGGACGTGCTGGGCTGGGCCTACCACTTCTGGAACGGGGCCGTGTTCGGGATCGTGTTCGCGCTGGTGCTGGGGCGAAGGCCCGCGGGCTGGACGCTCGTGTACGCGCAACTGATCGGTCTGGGGTTCCTGGCCGGCCCCGTGCCCCGGTCCCTGGGCGTGGGCGCCTTCGCCCTGGGAATGCCCGCCATGATCGTCACGGTGGTGCTGGCCCACCTGGCCTACGGCGCGCTGCTGGGGCTGCTCCTGCGGCGGTTCCTGCCGGCCGCGCCCGCCCGCTAGCCCCCCGCCGGCGGCGGCGGCGGCCCGCCGGCCCCGTCGTCGCGGCGGGCTTCGATCTCCGGCTGCAGCGCCGCCAACACCTTCTCCCTGAGCGCCGCCTCCGCCGCCGGGTCAGGCTCCTCCGCCCAGAGCCGGCGGGCCGCCTCCCGGATCCGCTGCAGCTGCTGCACGTAGTGGCGGCAGTGGCGGCACATGAGCAGGTGCAGCCGCAGCTCCACGCGCTTCCACAGCCCCAGCCGCGCGATCTCGTCGCTGGCCACCAGATGGGTCACTTCGTGGCATCGCAGCATGGCCCTCAACCTTTCAGCCCGGACTTCTCGAGACACTCCCGCAGCCGGTTGCGCACCCGGAACAACAGCACCCCCAGGTTGGTGCGGCTGACCTCCGTGATCTTACAGATTTCCTCGGTCTCCAGGCCCTCGACCTCGCGCAGCAGGAACACCAGGCGCTGGCGCTCGGGGACCTCGTCCAGGCACGCGGCCAGGTGCTCGCGGATCTCCTCGTCCAGGAGGCGCCGGTCCGGCGCGGCGGGCGGACGGGCCCAGGTGCCGTCGGCCGTGAAGCGGGCCTCCATCACGGTGTCGATGTCGTCCTGCTCGGCGTCCCGCTGCAGGCCCCGCCGGGTCTCGGCCAGCTTGCGGTAGAGGATGCCGAACAGCCAGGTGCGCACGTGGGAGCGGCCCTCGAAGCGGTCGATGCCCTGCACGAAGACGAGGAACACGGCCTGGGTGAGGTCCTGGGCCTGCGGGGTGTCCAGACCGGCGCCGCGGGCGGCGCGCAGGATCTGCGGGAGGTAGGCGTGGACGACGGACTCGATCGCCCGCGCGTCCCGGGCCCGCAGGCGCCGGACGAACGCGGGATCGACGAAGGTGGCGGGGGCGTCCCGGTCTGCCATGGGCTTCGGTACCGTGTGGGTCCGCGGACCCCGGTTGGGGGCTGATGCGGGCGGTCCGCCGCGGCACACGCAGGCGGCCGCACCCGCGCTCCCTTCCTACCGGTCCGCCCGCGCGATGGCAAGGGGTTTCCGCCGGTACCAGAGGACCATGACGACGCCGAGGACGAGCAGCGCCACCGAGATGGCGAGGCCCGACTCGGACACGGTCGGGGTGCCCGCCCACAGGCCGGCCCGGACTTCCAGGTGGATCGGGAACCCGGTGTCGGGGTACGGGTCCGGCATCAGGACCAGTTGCACCAGGTTCCAGGCCCAGTGGAAGCCCACCGCGGGCAGGAGCGAGTCCGCGTCGAGCACGACCAGCGACAGCACGACACCCATGAGGCCCGCGTTGGCGAGGCCCAGCCAGCGGGTGTCGCTGCCTGCGTAGTTGGTGTAGTGCATGAGGCCGAAGAGCAGCGACGGGATTCCGACGGCCACCCACCGCGGCGTGCGGGCCAGGAGCTTCTGCAGCAGGTACCCGCGGAAGAACGCCTCCTCCGCCAGCGCCACCCCCAGGAACCCGAAGCCCCAGGCCGCCAGCACCGCCAGCGCCTGGGCCGCATCGCCGGCCCCGACCGTCAGCCGGCCCCGGCCGGCCAGCAGGACCAGGCCCGCATAGGCGGCGAAGGCCACGCCGCCGAACGCCGCACCGCCCAGGAACAGGCCCCCGTCCCGGGGGGCCGCACCCAGCCTGAAGCTGCCCGGACCTTCGCCGTGGACGAACCGGCGCAGCAGCACCAGCAACCCGAAGCCGAGCAGGTTCAGCAGGCCGGTGGCGAAGCCGTCCGCGATCACGCGATCCCCCGCTTCGTGGTCATCGGGAGCTTCCGGACCGCCCCGGCGTCGCGTCCGGCCACAGCCGCGCCACGTGAGCGCACAACGCCGTCGTCTGCTCCGCCGCCAGGTCGCAGAACGGCGAGTTGGCGACGGTGGTGTCGCGGTTCTCCACCACCAGCACCGAGGCGTCGCGGCTCAGGGTGTGGGTGTGCCAGACGCCGCGCCGCACGTTGTAGACCTTGCCCGGCTCCAGGTCGGCGGCGTGGATGGTCCCGGCCTCGTCCGCGCCCGCGCCGTCACCCACGAACAGGATGCAGCGGCCGCGCAGCAGCACGAAGACCTCGTCGGTCTCGTCGTGGCGCTGCATGCGGATGAGGTTCCCGGGCAGCAGTTCGTCGCAGAAGTTCAAGACCGCCACGCGCCAGGCGCCGAAATCCACCAGCGGGCGGTAGGCGGGATCCTCGTGGGTATGGACCGCCAGCAGGGACGGGTCGATGGCCATGGGGCGCGGCTCCTTCCGGGGTGATCGGATCGGAGCATGGTAACACCTGGCCCCGGCACCGCAAAGGTGCGGCCCCGGACCGCCGCCCCACCGCCGGACCGGCCGACCTCCCCCACGCCGGCCGGTCCGGGCTCTCATGGGAATCAACACGCGGCGAGGGAACGAGCGCACGCGGCCGCGGGGCTCACCGCCCGCAGGCGATGAACGCGGCCCAGGTGTGGGGATGGGTGTCCAGGCCGGCGGCGCGCCGGGCGGCGAGCACGCTGCGGCCGGCCCGCCAGGCCGAGGCCGTCAGGTCCGCCCCCTCCTCCAAGTGGGCCCGGTACAGGGCGAGCATCCAGTCGCGGCTCGCCTCGTCCTCCAGGGGCCACAGGCTGAACACGAGGTGGCGGGCGCCGGCGATGCGAAAGGCCCGGCGCAGACCGAAGACCCCCTCCCCGGCGGCCGTCGCGCCCAGGCCCGAGTCGCAGGCCGAGAGCACGATCCAGTCGGCGCCCCGCAGGTCGAGGCCGGCCACCTCGGCAGCGGTGAGCACGCCGTCCTCGCCGTCGCTGCCCGCCGCAAGCACCAGGCCGGACCGGAACATGATGCCGGCCTCGGCCCCGGGCGCCGCCGCCGCCGCCTCGTGCAGGCCGCCCACGCCGCGTTCGCCGGCCAGGGTCGGCCGCGAACCGGCGGCCAGGCAGAAGCCGTGGGTGGCCACGTGCAACGCACGGAAACCGGGGGCCAGCGCCTTGAACGCCCCCTCGCTGGCCTCGTCGCCCTCCAGCACCCGCACCGCCCCGGCCGCGGCGGCCGGGTGGCGGCGCCGCCAGAGATCCGCCACCGCCTCCACCTCCTGGGCGGAAGCCGGCAGGGGCGACAATCCCAGCCCCGGCGCGAAGACCGGCGCGCCCAGGGCCAGCAGGTCGCCGGCCGGCGGGGGCGCAGCCGGCGGCGGAACCAGGTCGCGCTCCGCGTCGACGATCGCCAGGGGCACCGATTCTTCGATCAGGTAGCCGCCGTCGTCGGTGGGCAGAGCCGCCAGGTTGACCAGGGACAGCGTCCCGTCGGGAACCACCCACACCCGGCCCGCCCCCGCCAGGAGCGGCTGCAACGGGTCCCAGACGCGACGGCGCAGGGCCGCACCGGCCGTCCGGCACGCCACCTCGGCCGCCGCCGGCGTCCGGCCCGGCACCGTGGGCCCGGCGCCGGCTTCGTCGCGCCAGGCGCGGACCAGCCGATCGATGCCCGGGGCGTCGCCCAGGTCCACGGCCGCCGGCGCACCGCCCACCGGCCGCACCAGGGCGGCGTAGAAGGTCGGGGCATAGGGTCCGGGCCCGCGGCGGTACAGGACGTAGCCCACGAGGGCCGCGTCGGGCGGCAGGGCGGCGGCCGCCTCGGCGAGGGTTGCATCGGCTCCCGGATCGGCTGGTGCGGCGGCCCCCGCGGCGGCCAGCCGCTGTTCGACGGCCTCGGCGCGGGCACGCACCTCCCGGACCTGTTCGCTGCGGTCCGCGGCCCCCTCGCCCAGCCAGTCCGCCGCCAGGAGCCCCGCCCGCTCCCGGGTCAGGGCGGCGAGGTCGTGGCGCAGGGAATCCGTCGAGGCGTCGACGGTGGCCGCCGCCGCCTGCTGGCGCAGGGCCACGGCGTCCAGCACCAGCGCCCGCGAGGCGGTCAGCTCGTCCCAGACCCGTTCCACGTCCGCGCCCGCGAGGGCGCCGTCGGCCGCCAGAGCCACGGCGAAGCCCAGGCCGTCCGGCCAATGGCGCGCATGCTCCAGAGCCAGGCGCTCGGGCAAGCCGCCGAAGGTCACGCGCAGGGCCGCCCGCCGCCCCCGCTCCACCGCCAGGGCCAGGTGCAGGGCCTCGCCGGGCTGGCCGCGATCCCGCCGCACCCGGGCCAGGTCGAGGGCCGCCGTCAGGTAGAGGGGATGGTCCTCGCCCACGGTCTGGGCCAGGTCGGCCAGGGCGCGCGTCAGGCACGAATCGGCGCCGGCCAGGTCGCCGTCGCGCCAACGGCAGTAGCCGAGGGTGGCCAGGGGCTCGCCCAGCAGGACCGGGGTCACGCCCGGGGACTCGGCCCACAGCCGGACCGCCCGGGCCGCCAGAGCCGCCGCGTCGGGATCGACGCCCAGGTCGGCCCGCAGCCGCGCCTCCACGTTGAGGATGCCCGGCAGCCGGACCTGACCGGCGTCGGCCGCCTCGAAAATGCCGCGGGCACGGGCGTAGCTGGCCAGCGCCCCCCGGGTGTCGCCGTCCAGGGCCTGCAGACGGCCCTGCTCCGCCATCACCTCCGCCACCCGGAAGTGCGCCGGCCCGTAGGCCTTCTCGTAGACGGCCAGGACCTCGTCGAGGGTGGCCCGGGCGGCCTCCAGGTCGCCCAGGTCGGCCTGGATCACCGCCAGCACCGACAACCCGTGGGCCGACTGCGGGTGCAGGGGCGGCAGCGCCGTGCGCTGGACGTTCACGGCCCGCTCGGCACAGGCGCGGGCGCCCAGCAGGTCGCCGGCTTTCTGCTCCGCCAGGGCGAGAGCCGCCAGGGTCGTGGCCACCTCGGGACTGTCGGAACCCAGCTGCCGCTCCCGGATGGCCAGGGCGCGCCGGTACTGGTCCCGGGCCCCGTCGTAGTCCTGGAGTTCCGTCAGGAGGTTGCCCAGGTTGTAGCGGGTGCGGGCGACCCGGAGGTTGTCCTCGCCGTGCAGTTCGATCCAGATGGCGAGGGCCTGCTCGTAGAGATCCCGGGCCAGGGCGAAGTCGCCGGTGCGCTTGGCGAAGATGGCGTAGTTGACCCGGACGATGGCGGCCTCGCTGCTGCGGCGGCCGCGGGTGCCCTCCGCCACGCCCAGGGCGCGTCGGTAGAGGGCGGCGACACCATCGTAGTCGCCAAGCCGCGTCCGCACGTTGGCCAGCGACACCAGGCAGTCGGCCAACTCCTTGTCCGGCGGGATGTCCGCGCGCTCCCGGACCGCCAGGGCGTCGACGTAGAGTTCCCGGGCGGTGGCGAAGTCGCCGCCGCGCTCGGCCACGAGGCCGGCCAGCAGCCGCGCCTCGGCGTAGCGGGCGCCGGACGTCCCGTCCAGGGAGCGCACCAGGGCCTGCAGCCGCCCCACCTGGCCGGTGCAGGCCGGGTCCAGCCGGCCGCCCCGGGCCATGGTCTCCCTCACCAGGCGCGCGAGCGCTTCGGCCGCCGTCGCGGTGAGGCTGTCACCGCGGGCGTCCACCGCGTCCAGCAGGTCCCGCGCGGCGGCGGCGGCCGCCCCGTGATCCCCGGCCGCCGCCAGGGAGTCGCAGCGGGCGAGTGCCGCGGCATCGATATCGGCGGCGCGGACCGGACCGGCCACCGCCAGCGCCGCCGCCGCGATCACGCCGATCCAGGCCGCCCGCACGCCCATCACACACCGCCGGGATGCACCACCACAGAGGGTCGCTACCGTCCCAGATTATACAGCATCAGCCGGTGGAGCCATACAGCGGAGGAATCGGCCGCGCCACCGCGGATCCGGGCGGCGAGGAGGTCCAGGACCAGCGGTCCGTCGGCGCCGGCCGCGTGGGGAGCGGTGACCGCCCCCACGCCCCGCTCCGGATTGAGGGTCCGGGGATCGAGCCGCCGATAGTGCGGTTCGGGATCCGCCGCGGGCGCGGCGAAGTCCGGCAACTGGGCCTCGAGCCAGACCACCGGCTCACGGGCGGCCACCAGGAGGAAGTGCTCTTCGCCTCGGCCGTCGGTCACCTCCCAATCCAGGCGCCGGCCGGCGCGGGCGCCGGGCAGGCGGACGGTCTGGCCGCCCGGCAGCGGATTGCGCAGGCCGGTGGCCGCGAGGGGAAAGAGCACGAACACGGCGCCCGACTCGTCCTCGTTCAGGACGTAGACATGGGCCGGTGCCGAGAGCTTCAGCAAGAGGCCGAGGGTGTCGCCGGGACGGACCAGGGTGGCCTCGGCGAGAGGCTCGTCGGCGCCGCCGGACGTGCGCAGGTAGGTGACGGACCCGTCCAGGGGGCCGTGGGCCGCGGACCAGGCGTGCCCGATCTGGCGCGCAGCCGGGACGGCGATGGCCACCGTCGCGATCACCGCCGCGATCAGCCACCAGCGCCCCTTGCGGCCGCGGCCCCGGCGGCCGGCGGACAGGCAGGCGGCCAGGGCTTCTGCCATGGCGCCGGCGCTCGGGAAGCGGTCGGCCGGGTCGGCCGCCAAAGCCCGCTCCACCATGCGCACGAATGCGGCGGGCAGATCCGGCCGCAGGTCCAGCAACGGCGTGCCGCCGCCGGCGGCGTGCCGCCGCCGCAGATCCGCCAGATCGGCCGCCTCCACCGGATACCGCCCGGTCACCAGCCGGAAGAGCAGCGCGCCCAGGGCGTAGAGGTCGGCGGCGGGCGTCGGGTCGGCGCCCGCCAGCACCTCCGGGGCCAGGACCAGCGGCGTGCCCCGCAGGGGACCGGCCCCGGCCGACGCGGCCGCGCGGTCGCTCCCGGCACCGAAATCCATGAGCAGGATACGCCCGGCCTGGTCCCGCATCACGTTGGACGCCTTCACGTCGCCGTGCACCAGGCCGGCGGCATGGACCGCGGACAGGGCCCGGCACAGCTCCCGGCCCACCAGGGCGGCCTCGTCGGCGCCCAGCCGCGCGCCGCCGTCCAGGCGAGCCTCCAGCGTTTCGCCGGCCACCAGGTCGGTCCAGAACCCGGCGCGGCCGTCGTGCTCGTCCGCGCCGTGGATGACCAGCACGTTGGGATGGCGCACCCGCGCCATCAAGCGGGCCTCGGCCAGGATGCGGCGGGCGTGGGCGCCGCCCCCGGGCAGGTCGTCGCGCAGGAGCTTCAGGGCCACGTCGCGCTGCAGGCGCGGGTCGTGCGCCCGGTAGACGACGCCGTAGGCGCCCTCGCCCAGGCGCTCGCCCAGGACCAGGGGCCCCCAGCGGGCGCCGTCGGGCGCGGCGGACGTCGGCGCGTCGCCGCTGCGGAACACCGTGGCGATGCGCTCCAGCAGCCGCAGGCCCTCGAGCCGGGCCGCGTGGGCCGGTTCCCCGCGGCACTCGGCGTCCCAGTCCACGGCGACCTCGTCGGTGATCGCCAGGGCCACCCGTTCCAGTTCCGTTCCGTCACCAGGGCGCATCGCGCAGCGCCTCCTCGTCGATGGTCTCCGCCAGCCGGACCAGCCCCCGCGCCACCAGCATCCGCGCGGCGTTGGCCGAAGGCTTGCCCAGGATGGCGGCGATCTCCTCGTGCCGGCAGCCCATCTCCAGCCGCAGGGTCACCGCGGCCCTCTGGTCGTCGGTCAGCGCGGCCAGGGCGGCTTCGTAGGCCTCCAGCGCCCGCACGCCGATGGTCTGCTCCAGGGGCGACGGACCGGGCGCCGGCAGGTTCTCCTCCGCCGGCTCGCCCCGCGGCCGGGACGACGCGGCCCGCACCTCGTTGCGCAGGTTGTTCAGCAGGCTGCGTTTGAGGTAGCCCAGGAAGGCCCCCGGATGCCGCGACTCGAACGTCTCCAACTTGGTCAACACGCGGACGAGGGTGATCTGCACGAGGTCCATGGTATCGGAGAGGCCGCGGGCGGAGGCGGGGAGGCGGCCGTGGGCCCAGCGCTCGAGGAGGGGGCCGTAGGTGCGCAGCAGGCGGTCCACGGCGTCGCTGTCGCCGCCGCGGACCCGGGCCAGGAGTTCCGCTGTGGAATCCAGGCGCCCCGGGCCGTGATCGTGCTGTTCCCCTCGCTGTGTCATCGCCCGTCCCCGGGGCGTCGCGGGACGCCCGCAGGGACGATTGTAACGGAATTGTGATCGATCCCACAAGCGGGACCCGCACCACCGCGAAGACGCGCCGGCCGGCGGGCAGGTCCCCGCTCCACAGCAGGCGCACGCGTCGGCCACGGGCGTCGGACACCGCCAGCTCCGCCCGGCCCGATTCGCCTGCCGTCTCGGTGGTGGGGGCGGCACGCGGGTTGCCCCGGGACGCCGCGTCCGTGCTATAGTGCGCCCCTCGCCCCCGGACACCCCGAACCCCCAACCGGAGAAGCAATTCCATGCGCAGGATCCCGACCCTCGCCGCGGCCGCCCTTGCCGTCGCGGTGTTCGTGCCGGCCGTCGCGCCGGCCGCCGGCATCACCCCCGAGCAGCTGCTGGACCTCCGCCAGGCGCGCAGCGCCGACATCGCCCCCGACGGCAGCCTGGCGGCGTTCACCGTCGCGCGGAACCGCAGCCTGGACGACGAGCCCGGCGGTTCCTGGAGCCGCCTCTGGGTCGTCGGCACCGACGGCAGCGCGCCGCGCCCCTTCGTCACCGGCGAGGTCGCCGTAGGAGCGCCGCAGTTCTCCCCCGACGGCGCGTTCATCGGCTTCACCATGAGCCGCGGCGACAAGGCCAAGACCCAGGTGTGGGTCATCCCCGTCACCGGCGGCGAGGCCAAGCCGGCCACCGCCAGCCCCACGGGCGTGACCACCTGGGCCTGGAGCGCCGACGGCGCGGACATCTTCTACGTGGACACCGATCCCCTGCCCGCCGACATCAAGGCCCTGAAGGATGCGGACCGCCTGCCGCGCTTCTACGAGGAAGACCTCCGCGACCGCACCCTGCGCCGCACCGCCTTCACCTTCGGCGCCGCGCCCGCCCCCGGCGACGCCCTGGTCACCGGCATGGCCGTGTGGGGCCTGGAGCCCGGCGCGGACGGGAAACAGCTGGTCTTCGGGGCCAGTCCGCGGAACCTGATCGACCAGCACTACATGTTCCAGGACATCCACCTGCTGGACCTGGCCACGGGCAAGGAGCGCACGGTGGTGGACGTGCCCGGCAAGCTGGGCGAGTACGCGCTGAGCCCCGACGGCAAGCGGCTGGCCTGGACGGCCGCGGCGTCGCGCTCGGACCACTCGGTCAGCAGCCTCTACGTGGCCGCGGCCGACGGCGTGGGCATCCGCAACCTGACCCCGCTCGAGTTCCCCGGCCACCTGCGCAGCGCGACCTGGCGCGACGACCGCACCCTGCTGGTGCGGGCCGACGAGGGCGTGACCACCACCCTCTACCTGGTGGACGCCGACGCCAAGGCGCCGCGGTTCCGCAAGGTGCTGGACGGCGGCGACATCGACCTGGTCTGCGGCCAGCCGGCATCGCGGCCGGGCCTGGACACCATGGTGCTGGTGGGCCACAACGGCACCACGCCCCGCGAGCTGTACGCCTGGGACGGCAAGAGCAAGCCGCGGCGCCTGACCAACCTGAACCCGTCGCTGGCGGACGTCGCGCTGGGCGAGCAGAAGGTGTTCGCGTGGAACGCCCGCGACGGCCTGGAGCTCGAAGGCATCCTCATGCTGCCGGTGGGCTGGGACGGCCAGCCCGCGCCGCTGGTCGTGGACGTCCACGGCGGGCCCGAGTCCCAGGAATCCGACGGCTGGCTCAGCCGCTACGCCAGCCCGGGCCAGGCCCTGTGCGCCCGGGGCTACGCCGTGTTCTTCCCCAACTACCGGGGCAGCACCGGACGGGGCATCGCCTTCGCGGCGATGGCCTACGGCGATCCGGCCGGACCCGAGTTCGACGACATCGTCGACGGGGTGGACGCGCTGGTGCGGCAGGGCATCGCGGACAAGGACAAGGTGGGCGTCATGGGCGGCAGCTACGGCGGCTACGCCACCAACTGGCTGGTGACCACCTACAGCGACCGGTTCAAGGCGGGCGTCGGCTTCGTGGGCATCAGCGACCTGGTGAGCAAGCGCTTCCTGACGGACATCCCCTACGAGGACGAATTCGTGCACATGGGCAAGCCCGTGCGCGAGAGCTGGGAGCTGATGCGCGAACGCAGCCCCGTGTTCCACGCCGACGCGTGCCGGACGCCGCTGCTGATCCTGCACGGCGACAGCGACACCCGCGTCCACCCCAGCCAGAGCCAGGAGCTGTACCGTGCCCTGAAGATGGCGGGCGATCCCGCCGTACGGCTGGTCTATTACCCGGGCGAGCATCACGGCAACGCCAAGCGTTTCGGCCGCGAGGACGCGCTGCTGCGCACCCTGGCCTGGTTCGACTGGTACCTGCAGGACGGCTACGCCTGGGACGGGCCCATGCCGCCCCTGGTGCTCGACGCGCTCGTGCCGGCGAAGAAGTCCGACTGATCCGCCGGGGTAACCCGCACCGCAGGCTTGCGTAATGTGACGGGCGGTCCCCGGGGGCCGCCCGTCGTTCCGTCCCACGATCCGCCGGGAGGCTGCCCATGCTCCGCCGACTGACCGTCCCGATCGTCCTGTTCGCCGTCGCCTCCGCCGCTTCCGCCGCCCTCGCCGAGGTCCCCCACGTCCAGGGCGGCGACACGCCCCGCGACGGCACGGTCACCCTCGAGGCCCGCGCCCTCTGGCAGCGGGGCCAGGAGGACGACGACCTGATCTTCGGCGCCGTCAACTCGGTGCAGACCGGCCCCGACGGCAACCTCTACGTGCTGGACCAGCAGCTCTCGCAGGTGGACGTGTTCGCGCCGGACGACGGCACGCTGCTGCGGACCCTCAGCCGCGAGGGCGAGGGCCCCGGCGAGAGCCGCCGCCCCGAGCACATGGTCTTCTTCGCCGACGGCACCCTGGGCCTGGCCCAGTACATCAGCGGGCGCATCGTGCACGTCGACCTGCAGGGCACGCCCCTGGGCACCATCATGCCCCCGGGCTCGCCGGAAGGCGACGGCCTGGCCAACATCCGCCGCGTGCGCTGCCGCGGCGGCAACCTGGTGGTCAACGGCGTGCGGAACAAGCAGGCGGGCGAGGGCATGGAGCGCACCCAGTACCTGGTCCACTGCGAGCCGGACGGCACGCCCGGGGTGGAGTACCTCAGCAGCACGGCCTCGACCAACGTCCAGCGCGACGGCTGGATCGAGAAGGGCTCGTGGTTCCCCAGCCACGAGCGCTGGGACCTGGACGACCGGGGCTTCGTCTACGCCGCGGCCGACCGCGACGCCTACCTCGTCGACGTGTTCGCGCCCGACGGCACGCTGGTGCGCACCTTCGGCCGGGACGAGGAGCCCGTGCGCCGCACCGAGGCCGAGAAGCAGGAGATCCGCGACTCGGTGGTGGTGCTGGCCGACGGGCAGCGGCTGCCGGTGGAGGTGAAGGTGGAGGACACGATGCCCGTCATCGCCGAGATCCACTGCCGCCCCGGCGGCGAGGTCTGGGTGTCCACCACCCGCGGCCGCCGCGACCAGCCCGAGGGCGTGATGATGACCTTCGACGTGTTCGACCGCGACGGTGCCTACGTCCGCCGCGCCGCGGTGGCCGTGCCGGGCGACCCCAAGGAGGATCGCCTGTACCTGCTGCCGGGCGACCGCCTGGCCCTGGTGCGGGGCGCGGTGCAGGCGCGGCGCAACACCTTCGGCGGCAGCCGCGGCGAGGAGGCCGAGGTGCCGGTCCACGACCTGACCCTGTACGCCTACTAGCCCCGCTCTTGCCACGGCCGGCGCCAGGGGCGATCATCGTCCCGGCGCGCGGCCGGGCCCGGGGGATCGGCGGACCGTTCGCCCGACCCCAGCCGCGGAGTGCGCCATGAACCGCCTGCCGAAGCTCCTGTTCGCCGCCGTCGCCGTCTGCCTCGTCGTTCCGGTCCTGTTGCCGTCCGGCGCCGCCCGCGCCGACGAGGGCATGTGGACCCTGGACAACCCGCCCCTCGCGAAGCTGCAGGAGCGCTACGGCTTCACCCCCGACCAGGCCTGGCTGGACCACCTGCGCCTGTCCGCGGTGAAGGTGGGCGGCGGCTCGGGCTCCTTCGTCAGCCCCGACGGCCTGCTGCTGACCAACGCCCACGTGGCCCGGGGCCAGCAGCAGAAGCTGTCCTCGGCCGAGCACGACTACGTGGCCGACGGCTTCCTGGCCCGCACCCGCGCCGACGAGCTGCCCTGCCCCGACCTGGAGGTGACGGTGCTGGCCTCCTACGAGGACGTCACCGCCCGCGTGCTGGGCGCCATCACCGCGGACATGGACGAGCAGCAGGCGCTGGAGGCCCGCAAGGCGGTGATCGCGGCCATCGAGAAGGAGAGCCAGGACGCCACCGGCCTGCGCTCGGAGGTGGTCACCCTCTACCATGGCGGCGAGTACTGGCTGTACCGCCTCCACAGCTGGACCGACGTGCGGCTGGTGTTCGCGCCCGAGTCGGCCATCGCCTACTTCGGGGGCGACGACGACAACTTCACCTACCCGCGCCACGACCTGGACATGGCCCTGTTCCGCGTCTACCAGGACGGCAAGCCCCTGGCCAGCCCCGACTGGCTGCCCCTGAACGTCGACGGCGCGCAGGACGGCGACCTGGTGTTCGTGGCCGGCCATCCCGGCTCCACCGACCGCCTGTACACCATGGCCGAACTGGCCGCCCTGCGGGACGTGGGCTATCCCCGCCGCGAGGAGTACCTGGACGAGACCCTGGCCGCGCTCCAGGAGTACGCCGCCCGCGGTCCCGAGCAGGCACGCCAGGTGGGCGGCATGCTCATGGGCCTGAACAACGGCCGCAAGGCCGGCCAGGGCGAGTACCAGGGCCTGCTGGACCCGGCCGTCTGGGCCAAGAAGCAGAAGGACGAGGACGACTTCCGGGCCCGCGTGGCCGCCGATCCGGACCTGCAGGCCAGGTACGGCCAGGCCTGGTCCATGATCGAGGAGGCCGAGCGGGCCGAGTCCGCGCGCCGCGAGGAGCTGCAGGGCCGGAACCTGGGCCGCTGGAACCTCGCCAGCACCGCGGTCGACCTCGTGCGCCTGGTCCAGGAGAAGCAGAAGCCCGACGCCGAGCGCATGGACGGCTTCCACGACGTCCAGCTGCGCCGCCGCATGTTCCGCCTGTTCTCCCCCGCGCCGGTCTACCCGGAGCTGGAGACCTTCATGATGGAGCGGGCCCTCCAACGCATGCTGGACCGGCTGGGCCCGGACGACGACTTCGTGAAGCTGTGCCTGGCCGGCGAGACGCCCGCCGCCCGCGCGGCCGAGCTGATCGGCGGCACCGCCCTGGCCGACCCGGCCGCCCGGCGCGCCCTGGTGGACGGCGGCGCCGAGGCCGTGGCCGCCAGCACCGACCCGCTGGTGGTGCTGGCCCGCCAGGTCGAGCCCATCCTCCGTGCCCAGCACGACTGGGAAGAGACCCACGTGAACAGCGTGAAGGCCAAGGCCGGCGAGATGCTGGGCGCCGCCCGCTTCGCCGTCTACGGCAAGAGCATCTACCCCGACGCGACCGGCACGCTGCGCCTGTCCTTCGGCAAGGTCGCCGGCTACCCCATGAACGGCACCCGGGCGCCGTCGCGCACCACGTACTACGGGCTGTACGACCGGGCCTACGGCTTCGGGCTGCAGGAGCCGTTCCTGCCCCCCACCCGCTTCCTGGAGCGCAAGGACAGCCTGGACCTGGCCGTGCCCGTGGACTTCGTCAGCACCTGCGACATCATCGGCGGCAATTCGGGCTCGCCCGTGGTGGACACCGAGGGCCGGCTGGTGGGCCTGGTCTTCGACGGCAACATCGAGAGCCTGGTGGGGCGCTTCGTCTACGACGAGACCACCAACCGCTGCGTCGCGGTGCACGCGGCGGGCATCGTCCAGGCGTTGGAGCGCCTCTACGACGCGGGCTTCCTGGTGGACGAGATGCGGGGCGAGGGTGAGGTCAGCGGCTCCCGACAGCAACCTCGGTCTCGATGAGGGCGGCCAGGCCCGGCAGGCGGTTCAGCCGCCGGGTCGCCGATCGTGCGCGGACCAGGTTCGCCACCTTCAGCAGCAACTCGTTCTGGTTGAACGGCTTGACCATGCAGTCGGCCACCCCGGCACCCAGGGCGCGGAGGCGGTCCTCCAGGCAGTCCGTCCCGCTGAGGGCCACCACCGGGATGCCCGCCAGGTCCTGGCGGGCCCGCATGCCGGCGATCAGGGTCCAGGCCTCCAGACCCGCCAATCCCGTGTCCAGGAGCACCAGGTCCGGCCGGAAACCGGTCAGTTCCCGCCAGGCGGTCTCGCCGTCGGCGGCGACGCGGACCTCATAGCCCGCGGCTTCCATCAGGAAGTGAAGTATGCGTCGGATATGGGGTTGCGAGTCTGCGACGAGGATGCGGGGCGCGTCGTTCATGGGTCCCTCCGGGCGATCGAAGTGGCTTAGGCGGCCTCGGTTCACCTGACGATGGCAAGGTGCGTGCCCGACCCTCCGGATGGTATGATGCGGCGGCCGGACCGCTGCACCCGATCCAGGAGGTCTCCCGTGTCCCGTCGCCTGCCGCGCCCCGTCCCCGTCCTGGCCGCCCTGGCGGCCCTCCTGCTGCTGGCCGCCTGCGGCGACCAGACCGAGCGGACCGCCGCCCCCGCCGATCGCCCCGCCTGGGCGCTGGTGGTCCACGGCGGCGCCGGCACCATCCTCAAGGCCGACATGGATCCCGCCACCGAACAGGCCTACCGGGACAGCCTGGCCGAGGCCCTGCGCCGGGGCGGCGCGGTGCTGGACCGGGGCGGCTCCAGCCTGGACGCGGTGGAGACGGTGATCCGCTTCCTGGAGGACTGCCCCCTGTTCAACGCGGGCCGGGGCGCCGTGTTCACCGACGCCGGCACCAACGAGTTGGACGCCTCCATCATGGACGGCCGCGACCGGGACGCGGGCGCGGTGGCGGGGGTGCGCACCCTGCGCCATCCCATCACCGCGGCGCGGCGGGTCATGGACTCCTCCCCCCACGTGATGCTGGCCGGCGACGGCGCCGACGCCTTCGCCGCCGCCCAGGGCCTGCAGACCGTCGATCCGTCCTGGTTCCGCACCGAGCGGCGCTGGCAGTCCTTCCTGAAGGCCAAGGCCCGGGCCGATTCCCTGGCCGCCGCCGACCCCGACGACAAGCACGGCACCGTGGGCTGCGTGGCCCTGGACCGGGACGGCCACCTGGCCGCGGGCACGTCCACCGGGGGCATGACCCTGAAGCGCTGGGGCCGGATCGGCGACTCGCCCGTCATCGGCGCCGGCACCTGGGCCGACGACGCCACCTGCGGCGTCTCGGCCACCGGCCACGGCGAGTTCTTCATCCGCGACGCCGTGGCCCACGACATCGCCAGCCTGGTGGCCTACAAGGGCTTGTCGCTGGAGGCGGCCGCCCGCCGGGTCATCCACGACGAGCTGGCCGCCCAGGGCGCCGACGGGGGCATCATCGCCCTGGATCGCGCCGGCGACGTGGCCATGGTCTTCAACACCCCGGGCATGTACCGGGGCTGGCTGAAGCCCGGCGGCCAACCCCAGGTGTCCATCTACGGCCCCGACGACGCCCCCTGACGGCGAAACCGGCCGCGAATCCCGTTCAAGCCCGTTCCCGGACGGCCGATAATCCGTTTGTCGCAAAGGATATTGCCAGCGAGCGAGGTGTCGGATCTTGGTTGACCGGGTTCGGAGGGAACCACGCGCCGGCCGCGTCCCCTGGTGGGGCACGGCCGCCGTCGTCCTGTGCGCGCTGGCGGCGATCCCCGCCGCGGCGGGCGAGGGTGGTCGCGGTTTGCCCGAACCCTCCCCCGCGCCCACCGGCGTGGTGGTCGTCGGCGGCGGCGACAACTACGAACCCTACCACTACCTGCACGACGGCCGCCCCACCGGCTTCGACGTGGAACTGCTGCAGGCCGTGGCCCGGGCCATGGGCATGCAGCTGGACATCCGCCTCGGTCCCTGGGAGCAGGTGCGCGACGGTCTGGCCGCGGGCACCATCGACATGCACGTGGGCATGAGCCAGTCCTCGCGCCGCGCCGAGTCCTTCCAGTTCTCGTCCCCGTTCCTGACCCAGCAATCGCGCATCTTCACCCGCCTGGGCGACGGCGCCGTCACCGGGGAGCACGATCTGCGGGGCCGCCGCATCGTGGTCCAGCGCGGCGGCGTGATGGCCGACTACGTGAAGCAGCGGGGCTACACCGCCCATCCCATCCTGGCCGAGAACGCCGCCGAGGCCCTGCATCTGGTGGCCAACGGCTGGGCCGACTGCTGCATCATGTCCGAGTTGCGCGGCCTGCACGTGCTGCAGCAGCAGGGCATCGACAACGTGGGGCGGGTGGGCGAGCCGGTGGCCCAGTCCAACTACGCCTTCGCCGTGCGCCCGGGCCGCCGCGACATCCTGCTGCGCCTGAACCTGGGCCTGGCCCTGGTGGAAAAGAGCGGTGAGTACGACCGCATCTACGACAAGTGGTTCGGCATCCTCGACCCCAAGCCCGGGTTCCTGGACTACGTGCGCTACGCGGGCTGGGTGATCGTGCCCCTGCTGCTGGTGCTGGCGCTGGCCTTCCTGTGGTCGTGGTCGCTGCGGCGCCAGGTGGTGCGGCGCACGGCCGAACTGCGGCAGGCCCGCGACCAGGCCGAGACGGCGTCCCGGGCCAAGTCGCGCTTCCTGACCACCATGAGCCACGAGCTGCGCACGCCCCTGAACGCGGTGGTGGGCATGTCCGAGCTGCTCAAGGCCACCGGCCTGGACGACCAGCAGCAGGACCACCTGGCGGTGATCGGGCGCGCGGCCGGCACCCTGCAGGAGATCATCACCGACATCCTCGAGTTCGCCAGCTTCGATGCCGGACGGCGGCAGCTGGTACCCGCCGCATTCGACCTGGCACAGCTGCTGGACGACGCCGTCCGGGCCACCGAGGCCCAGGCGGCCAACCGCGGCCTGGACCTGCGTGTGGACCTGGACGAGGCGCTGCCGCCGCAGGTGGTCGGCGACGCGGGCGCCCTGCGCCAGGTGCTGCGCCAGCTGCTGGCCAACGCGGTGAAGTTCACGCCGTCGGGCCATGTGGAGCTGCGCCTGCGGGGCCGCCGCCTGGACGACGGCCGCGTGCGCCTGGAGGGCGCGGTGCAGGACACCGGGGTCGGCGTGCCGGCGGACCTGCGCGAGGAGATCTTCGCCCCCTTCACCCAGGGCGACGACTCGTCCACCCGCCGCTTCGGCGGCACCGGCCTGGGCCTGGCCATCTGCCGGCACCTGCTGGAACTGATGGACGGCGGCATCAGCGTGGTCGACGGACCCCAGGGCGGCTCGGTCTTCCACTTCAACGCGGTGGTGGGCGTGCCCGCCCCGGCGCCGGCCGCCGCTCCGCCGCCGGAAGCGGAGTCGGCCGCGGCCGGGGCCGAGGCCGAGGCGGACCGGCCCATCCTGGTGGTGGAGGACAACCCCACCAACCAGCGGGTCGTGTCGCTGCTGCTGCGCAAGTGGGGTTTCCGCCACGAGACCGCCGACAACGGCCGGCTCGCGGTGGAGGCCTGGCAGACCGGCGACTTCGGCCTGATCCTCATGGATTGCCAGATGCCGGTGATGGACGGCCTGGAGGCCACCCGGGCCATCCGCGAGCGGGAAACCGCAGGGCGGCGCATCCCCATCATCGCCCTGACGGCCGGCGCCTTCGGCAGCGACCGCGACCGCTGCCTGGAGGCGGGCATGGACGACTACCTGACCAAGCCCATCAATGCCGGACAGCTGCGCAAGGCGCTGCAGATGTGGCTGGCCGTGGGCGACGGGGTCGGCGTGTAGCGGCTTGGCCGAACGGCGCTATCGTGGGGTCGGCACCGGTTCCCGCCCGCGCGGCGACGGACCGCAACCCGGACGGACCCCATGTTCATGAACCTCTTCATCGTCATCGTGGCCGCGGCCATCCTGGTGGGCTGCATCGTCGCCATCGTCATGTCCACCTCCCACGGGACGGCATGGCTGCAGTCCTTGTGGCAGGGCGGACGCGACGAGGACGACGACCGCGGCGGGCCGGCGGCCTGAACCGCTTCCCCTACTTCTTCTGCTGGTCGCCGCCCTCCGGCGCCACGGCCTCACCGCCGTCGGCCATGGTGGCCCCCAGGCGCGGGTCGCAGTACACGGGGCCGCCGACGCCGGCGTGCTCGTGCCGGTGGGCGCGGGCGGCCATCAGCTCGCGGACGGTCTCCTGGATGAAGACCGCGAAGAAGACCACGAAGAGGATCGCGCCGATGATGTGGTAACGGCCGTTAAACAGGATCTCCTCGAAGGTCATCGTGCTGGTGTCCATGGGTCTCTCCCTGGTTGGCCGGGCGCTGCCGGCGATGACGCGTGTCGCCCCGCAATTGCATAGCCCTTGCCACCGCGGCGCCGACCTTTCACATGACTGCCCACCAACGCCTTGCGGCGATCGCACCCGCCGCGGCCGCGCCGCGCGCGCCGTTTCGTGTGGAGATGTCCGGCACGCCGTCGCGATCTCCTACACGGTTCGCGGGCACCGCCGTCCGCCCCTGCGCCCGCCGCCGCGCGCAAACCCGCGATTCGCCGTCGTCTCGCGCCACCTGACCCGCCGGCCTGCCGTTGGTCCCGTGCTTGCAATCACGCCGGTGCCACACGGAAGGGAGGTGGGACGATGCCGTGCCCGTTCCTGCAGAAGTCGAAGGTGAAGTACTGCGGCCTGTACCGGCTGGCCATGATCCCGGTGGAGGGACGCAGCCAGGCCACGGAGAAGTGTGCCGGCGCGGGCTATCGCGACTGCCCCCTGGCGCAGGCCCATCACGATGGCGCGCTGCCCCCCGATCGCTGCCCGTTCCTGCGCTACGACGAGGTGCACTCGTGCCAGGCGGCCGCGGTGCGCAAGGCCATCTCCTGCAACGAGGCCGCGGCCTCCCGCTGCACCGACGACGGTTATCGCCACTGCCCCGCGTATCTGGCCATGGCCGCCCCCCGCGACGACGACGACGGGGCCGGCGCCGCTCCGCGCTCCGGCGGCGCCCTCGACGACACCATCCCCACCCCCGACCACCTGGCCTACAGCTCCAACCACCTGTGGCTGGACTGCGGCGGCGGCCACACCTGCCACGTGGGCGTGGACGCCTTCGTGGGTCGGGCCCTCGGCCGCATCGACGCCCTCTCGTTCCCCTTCCGCCGCGCCGACGGCCGCCCCGTGGTGCGGCTGCACACCGGCGGCGTGGCCTTCGACCTGGTCTTCCCCAATCTGCTGCCGGAGGTCGAGACCAACGCCCACCTGGCCGTCGATCCCGCCGACGCGGTCCGGGACCCCTACGGCCGCGGCTGGCTCTTCGAGGGAATGCTGCCCGCCACCGCCGGCGACCGCGCCGTGGCGGCCCTGGGGGCCGGGCTGCGGCGGGGCGAGAGCGCCCGCGACTGGATGCAGGACGAGTGGGACCGCCTGGCTCGCTTCGTCCACGATCGCCTGCACGAAGCCGCGGGCGACGCCGTCCCGGTGCTGCAGGACGGCGGCTTCCCCTGCCGCCCCCTGGGCGACGTGCTGGACCGCCACGCCCTCATCAGGCTGGAACAGGAATTCTTCTCGCTGCGCACCGGAAGGACCGACTCGTGAACGAGACGACCATCATCACCGCCGGCAAACGCACCCGCCCGGCCGCCCGCACCCGCGGTGGCCTGGCCGCCTTCTGCACCGCCCGGCTGGGCACCTTCGCCCTGCTGGGCGGCCTGGTCGGGGGTCTGGCCCTGGGTTGGCTCGTGTTCCCGGCGCTGCTCTACACCAGCGAGGCCCAGCCCCTGCAGTTCAGCCACGCCGTCCACACCGACGAGGCGGGCCTGACCTGCGAGGGCTGCCACGGCTTCCGCAGCGACGGCTCGTTCGCCGGCATCCCCGCGGTGGCGACCTGCGCCGGCTGCCACGAGGAGCCGCTGGGCGACACCGAGGCCGAGCGCATCCTGGTGACGGACTACGTGGCCGCGGGCATCGAGATCCCCTGGCTGGTCTACGCACGGCAGCCCCAGAACGTGCACTTCCCCCACGCCCAGCACGTGGTGCTGGCGGAGATCGCCTGCACGCGCTGCCACGGGACCCACGGCGAGTCCACCAGCCTGCCGCCCTACCAGCAGAACCGGATCAGCACCTACAGCCGGAACATCTGGGGCCCCCGCATCGCCGGCGGCGGCCCCGACGTGTCCGACGCCATGAAGATGAGCGACTGCAGCGGGTGCCACGCCGCCCGCGGCGTGCACGACAGCTGCGTGATGTGCCACAAGTAGCGCCCCGCGCGCAGGCGAAGGACGGAACGATGGACCTGACGAGACGATGCTTCCTGAGGGCCTTCGGCGGCGTGACCGCCGGGGTGGCCTTCTCGCCCCTGCCCTGGAAGCTGCTGGACGACGCGGCCATCTGGACCCAGAACTGGTCCTGGATCGCCCGCCCGCCCCGCGGCCCGGTGAGCTGGTGCACCACCACCTGCACCCTCTGCCCGGCCGGTTGCGGCCTGAAGCTGCGGCGCGTCGGCGCGCAGGTGGTGTCGGCGTGGGCCGTGCCGGGCCATCCCCTCGGCGGCGGCACGGCCTGCGCCGCCGGCCACGGTCTGGCCCAGCTGCGCTACCATCCGGCGCGGGTCACCGGCGCGCTGCGGCGGTTCGAGAGGGACGGCGCGACCGTGCGGCGGCCCGTCCCCCTGGACGACGCCCTGGACGAGGTGGGCCGGCGCCTGGCCGAACTGCGGGCCACCGACCGCGCCTGCGGGGTGGCGGTGATCGACCCGGCGCCGGGCCGGGCCCTCTCCCTGCTGCATCGCGAATTCCTCGATCGCGTCGGCGGCGGCTGCCTGCTGACGGTGGAGGACGGCCGCACGGCGACGGCCCGGGTCCTCGGCGGATTGCTGGCGGCTCCCGGCATGGTGCCGGGGTGCGATTTCGCCGCCTCCCGGGCCGTCGTCTCCTTCGGCGCGCCCCTGCGGGGCGGTTGGGCCGGCGCCGGACCGGCCGCCGGGCTCCGCGCCGGCGAGGACGCCCCCTTCGTGGTCCAGGTCCAGCCCTGCGCGTCGTTCGACAGCGAGCGCGCCGACCGCTGGCTGGCCTGCCGCCCCGGCGGCGAGGCCGCCGTCGCCCTGGGCCTGGCCGGCCGGGTGGCGGCGCTGCGCGGCGACGCCCGCTGGCAGGACCTGCTGGCGCCGTTCACCCCCGAGCGCTGTGCCCGGGCCGCGGACATCGCGCCGCAACAGCTCCTGGACACGGCCCGCGAACTGGCCGCGCGCGGCCCCGGCCTGGCCCTGGCCGGCGATCCCGGCGCCGGCCCCTTCGCGCCGGCCACGACGGAAGCCGTCGCCATCCTGGCCCTGGTCCTGGCGGGCGAGCCCAACCGGGGCGGCCTGGTGCTGCGCCGCGCACCGGCCACCCTGTTCCCCCACGAGCCCGCGACCGCGACCACGCGCCTGGCCGACCTGCCGGACGGTTCGCTGGACCTGGTGATCATCGACGCCTCGCGGCCCGGCGCGGCCCTGCCCCGCCGGCTGCTGCAACGAAAGCTGCGGGGGCCGCGCTCCCTGGTGGTGGCCCTGGCCTCCACCATCACGGGCCCGGCCACCCAGGCCGACCTGATCCTGCCCTGCGTCGCCCCCGGCGAGTGGCGGGACGACATCCTCGCCGCACCCTTGGCCTCGCGCACCAGTTACGCGTGGTCGGCGGCGGTGCTGCCGCCGCGGCCGGGCGCCTGCCACCCGGCCGATCTCCTGGACCGGATGGCCCGGGCCGCGGGCGTCGCCCCGGCCGAGGCCGGCCGCGACCGTCATGCGGCGGTGCTGCGGGACCGGGCCGCCGCCCTGGCCGCCGCCGGGCGGGGCGAGATCTTCGATCCGGCCGCGGGCCGGGCCCAGTCCCCGCCGCCGTGGACGACGGCCGACACCCTGGCCGCCCTGCTGGCGCGTGGCGCCTGCTGGAGCGATCCCGGCGCCCCGGCGCCCGCCCGCGGCCTCCACCTGCCCGCCGATCCCGGCCTGCCCGAACGGTTGGCCGCCGCCGTGGACGGCACCGACCGCCCCGCCGACAGCCGCGCCTTCGCCCTCGACCTGGTGGTGGACGGCCGGCCGGAAGCGTGCGGCGCGGGCGCCCTGCCCCCGGTGGTCACCAAGCTCTACCGCGAGTCGGAACTGCGCCCGGACGGCCGGTGCGCCCGCCTCAATCCCCGCACGATCCGGACGCTGGGCCTGCGTCCCGATCGGCCGGCCGAGCTGACCACCGCCGCTGGCGGGCTGCCGGTCCGCGTGGTCCCGGACGAAGCCGTGCGCCCCGGCGTCGTGCAGGTGGCGGCCGGACCGCTGCCGTGCGACCTGGGCGATCCCGACGACGGCCGCGGCGGCATCCTCGACATCTGCGACGTGACGACGCAGGGCACCTGGCGCCTGGGCCGCGCCGCCCTCAGGGAGGTTTGACATGAAGAAGAGCCACGGCGACGGCAGCCGCTACGGCATGGTCATCGACCTGGACCTGTGCACCGGATGCGGCGCCTGCATGGCCGCCTGCGCGGTGGAGAACAACGTGGCGGTGTCCCCGGCGGGCGAGGACGCCACGCGTGGCCTGACCTGGCTGCGGGTGGAACGCGCCGACGACGGCCGGCCCTTCCCCGAACGGCGCACGGTGAACGTGCCCATCCCCTGCCAGCAGTGCGCCGATCCGCCCTGCGTCCACGTGTGCCCCGTCACCGCGGTGCAGGTGGATCCCCACACGGGGATCGTGGGCCAGATTCCCGAGCGCTGCATGGGCTGCCGCTACTGCATGGCCGCCTGCCCCTACCACGTCCGCAGCTTCAACTGGTTCGATCCCACCTGGCCCGAGGGGATGGAGGCCACCCTGAACCCGGACGTGTCGCCGCGCATGCGGGGCGTGGCCGAGAAGTGCAACTTCTGCCACGGCCGCTACGAGCGCGCCAAGGCCGTGGCCGCCGCCGAGGGCCGCCGCGAGCTGCGCGAAGGCGAATACGTGCCCGCCTGCGCGGAGGCCTGCCCCGTGGGTGCCATCCGCTTCGGCGACCTGGCCGATCCCGACTCGGAGGTCTCGCGCCTGGCCCGCGATCCGCGCGGCTTCCGCCTGCTGGAGTCCCTGGGCACCGAGCCCAGGATCACCTACCTGACCAGCCGCGACTGGGTGCGCCGCATCGGCGAGAGCCCCCTGCAGCTGCGCCGGGCCACCGCGTCGGTCCCGGAGGTGAACCATGGATAGGACGCTGATCCCCCGCGGCCTGGCCCGGGCCGGCTTCGGCCGCTTCGCCCTCTGGCTGCTGCCCTGGGTCCTGCTGGCGGGCTGGGGCGGCCAGGCCATCGCCGACCTGTTCGCCCACGGCCTCCACCTGACCAACATGGACAACCGCTTCGCGTTCGGGCTGTGGATCGTGCTGGACCTGACCATCATCGCCCTGGGCGCCGGCGCCTTCTTCCTGGGCTTCCTGACCTACCTGATGCGCCAGAAGGAGATGCGCCAGGTGCTGAACACGGCGGTGATCGTGGGCTTCGTCTGCTACAGCGGCGCCATCCTCACCCTGGCGGTGGACGTGGGCCAGCCCATCCGCGCCTGGTTCGCGTTCTGGCACGCCAACGTCCACTCCATGCTGACCGAGGTCACCTTCTGCATCACCTGCTACCTGGTGATCCTCTCGGTGGAGTACCTGCCCATCATCCTGAAGAACCGCAAGTTGCGGCACGTGCCATCGTTCCTGGTGCTCGAGTTCAACCTGCACCGGATCATGGCGGTGTTCGCCGGCGTGGGAGCGTTCCTCTCGTTCTTCCACCAGGGATCGCTGGGAGGGATGTTCGGCGTGCTCAACGGCCGGCCCTTCGCCTTCCGCGAGGGTGTGGGCATCTGGCCCACCACCTTCTTCCTGTTCATCCTGTCGGCCATCGCGGCCGGGCCGTCGTTCATCATGCTCATCGTCAAGGCGGTGTCGCGGCTGTCGGGCAAGCGTCTGGTGGACGAGGCGGTGCTGGCGCGGCTGGGGCGGCTGTCGGGCATCCTGCTGTCGGTGTACGTGCTGGCCAAGCTGGCGGACACGGCGGTGTGGATCCTGGTCACCCTGCCCGCGCAGGGATTCGACGCCGCGGTCTTCTACCGCCACGAGCAGTTCGGCGTGTGGGTGCTGCTGCTGGAGCTGACGGTGTTCGGCATGCTGCCGGCCACCATCCTGCTGGGGCGCGAGCGGGTGAAGAACCCGCGCTGGCTGCTGGCGGGCGGCCTGCTGACCTGCCTGGGGGTGGCCTTCAACCGCCTGGTGGTGACCCTGCAGACCCAGTCGGTGCCCACCCTGGCCTTCGACAAGCTGATGCTCTACGTGCCGTCGGCCAGCGAGTGGGCCGTGATGTTCGGCGTGCTCGCCTACGGCGTCATCGTCTACTCCCTGTCGTTCCGCTACCTGAACCTCTTCCCGCGCGAGCGGGAACTGCAGGCCCAACCCGGAGGCAACGCGTCATGATCCCCACCGCCTACGAATTCCACTGGGACCTGGGCCACATCGTCTTCCTGGGCATCTTCTACTCGGTGGTGACGGTGGTCCTGCTGAGCCTGGGCCTGGCCTGGCGCCGCGCCCGCCGCGACGAGCGGGCCGCAGGCCGGCTCCATCCGCTGGCACGAGACCTTCGCCGACCTGCCCCCCGAGTGCCGGCGCTGCCGCCACGACTTCGACGGCCTGCGCCCCGGCGGCGTCTGCGAGCACGGCTTCGCCTGCGACGACTGCCCGCGCCACCACGAACTGGAGGCCGCGGCGGCCGGCCGCGACGGCGCCGACGCCCCCGCCGGCGTGCACCTGCATGCGAATCGCCGCTACCACCGGGGCCACACCTGGGTCGAGCCCCAGGACGACGGCACCCTGCGCGTGGGCCTGGACGGCCTCGCCCTGCGCTGCGTGGGCCGCCCGGACCAGGTGGAGCTGCCCGAACTGGGCGTCCGTGCTGGACGAGGGCGACGAGGCCGCCCAGGTGACCCGCGGCCGTCTGCAGGCCGGGGTCGTCGCGCCGGTGGCGGGCCGGGTGGTGGACCACGGCAACCTGCATGACGGCTGGCTGATGACCCTCAAGCCGGCCGCCGCGGCGCGGCTGGACCACCTGCTGTCCGGCCGCGCCGCCGAGGTCTGGATGCTGCGGGAGCTGGAGTGGCTGCAGCGGCGCCCTGGCCCCGGCCGGCACGGCGCCGGCGCTGGCCGACGGCGGCGTGCCCGTGGGCGACCTGGTGGCCGCCTGCCCCGACGCCGACTGGGACGCCATCTGGGGCCGGGTCCTGCTCGCAGCCCTGACCCCGGGTCAGCGGGCGATCGCGTACTTGCGGATCTTGGCGTACAGGGTCGACCGGTCGATGCCCAGCAGGGACGCCGCCTCCTTGATGTTGCCCTCGGTCTGGTCGATGGCCGCCTGCACCGCCCGCCGTTCCAGGTCGGCCAGGCACAGGGCATCGACCGGATCGGCCCGGTGCGCCGTTGCGGATGGTCCGCGCCATGAAGGCGAAGTCGCGCCGCCTCGAGGATCTCGCCCCGGGCCGTGACCACCGCGCGCTCGACGGCGTTCTCCAGCTCGCGCACGTTGCCGGGCCAGTCGTGGTCCATGAGGATGGCTCAGGGCGTCGCGGGCGATGCCCCGCACCGGCTTGCCGGTCTCGATGGCCAGCGCGCGCCAGGAAGTGGTCCACCAGCAGCGGGATGTCCTCGCGCCGCTCGCGCAGCGGCGGCAGCTGGATGTTGATGACGTTCAGCCGGTAGTACAGGTCCTCGCGGAACACGCCCGACTCCACCGCCGCCAGCAGGTCGCGGTTGGTGGCGGCGATGATCCGCGCCTCCATGCGGATCTCCTCGGTGCCGCCCACGCGGAAGAAGCGCCGCTCCTGCAGCACCCGCAGCAGGTCCAGCTGCAGCTTGGGCGGGATGTCGCCGATCTCGTCCAGGAAGATGGTGCCGTCGCCGGCCAGCTCGAGCTTGCCCTGCTTGCGCGCCACCGCGCCGGTGAACGAACCGCGCTCGTGGCCGAACAGCTCCGACTCCAGCAGGGTCTCGGCCAGGGCCGCGCAGGAGATGCCCACGAAGGGCCGCTGCGCCCGCCCGCCCGCGTCGTGCAGGGCCCGCGCCACCAGCTCCTTGCCCGTGCCGCTGGCGCCCTGGATCAGCACGGTGCTGCGCTGGCTGGCCACCTCGCGGATCAGCTCGAAGATGCTCTGCATCCGCGGGCTCTTGCTGATGATGTCCTGGAACGACCAGCGCCCGCTCAGCTTCCGCCGCAGGTAGACGTTCTCCTTCTCCAGGGTCTTGACGCGGATGACCCGCTGCACGAAGACCGAGATCTCCTCGGGGTTGCACGGCTTGACCATGTACTCCTGCGCCCCCTCCTTGATGGCGCTGATGGCCGTGTCCACCGTGGCGTAGGCGGTGACGATGACCACCGTGGCGTCCGGGCTGCCCGCGGCGGATCTCGATCATGGTCTCGATGCCGTTGATCCCCGGGCGCATCTTCAGGTCCAGGAAGTAGATGTCGTAGGGCTGCCCCTTCGCCATCTCCACCGCCTCGCGGCCCGAGGCCGCCGTGTCCACGTTGTAGCCGTCCTCGCGGAGCCAGGCCGCGAGCGAGTCGCGCATGGCGGCCTCGTCGTCCACGACCAGGATCCTCCACTGGCTGTTCATGATTCCACTCCTCCGCGACGCCCGGACATCGCGGCGCCGCTTCCAGCTTGTCGGCGAGACGCACCGCGCAGTCGCGGCAGAGCTCGTCCCGCTTCCGATCGATGCCGACGATGTTGACCGACAGGGCCATGGCGCACCGGCGGGTCGGCGCAGTGGACCAGCCCGAAGGTGTGCCCCAGTTCGTGCAGCGTCTCCTTGCGCAGGCGCGCCGCCAGCACCGCCGGGCGCCGGCGGCAGGCCGTAGAATTCCGGGCCGCAGCCGCGCCAGCGACACCACGGCGGCGCGGCCCGTCCAGCTGCGCCTGGCCGAAGATGAAGGTCAGCATGGGGATGAAGAGGTCCGCGCCGTGCCAGCACCAGCACCCGGTCGGCGTCGGCCGGGCAGCGCTCCAGGGCCGGCGCACAGGTCGGCGGCGCCGTCGTCCTGGCCGCGGGCCGCGTCCCAGCGCGTCCGGCGGCATCGGCAGGGGCGGCAGGCGCGCACGCCGTCACCGGCAGGCGCGCCGTCGACGAATTCCGCCGTCGACCGCGACCAGCATGGCCTCCTCCACTTCGTCACGGGCTGCAGGCACAGCAGCATCACGATCGCGGCCCGCGCCGGCGGCGCCGCGTCGACGGTCGCCGTCCGGCGGAGACCGCGTCCGGCGGGCTCGACCGGCAGGGTCACCGTGAAGGTGGTGCCCGCGTCCCGGCGGCGGTCTCCACGTCGATCTGCCCGCCGTGGTCGTGGACGATGCCGTAGACCACGGCCAGGCCCAGGCCCGTGCCCTGGCCCTCCGCCTTGGTGCTGAAGAAGGGGTCGTAGATCTTCGCCAGGTGCTCCGGCGCGATGCCCGAGCCCGTGTCGGCGACCTGCAGCATCACCTCGGCGCGGCCCGGCAGGCACCGGGTGCGCACGGTGACGGTGCCGTCCTCCATGGCCTCGGCCCCGTTGATCACCAGGTTGGTGACGATCTGCTGCAGCTGGGAGGCGTCGCAGGTGACTGCGGGCAGGTCGTCGGCCAGGTCCAGCACCGGCGTGACCTCGCCCAGCACCAGGCGGTGGTGCAGCACCGAGAGGGTGCGCGTGACCACGGCGTTGAAGTCGGTCGGCGCGCGGCAGCTGGACGTTCGACCGGCGCGAGAAGACCAGCAGGTCCCGCACGATGCGCCCGCAGCGCACGGTCTCGGTGGCCACCTGGTCCAGCCAGCCGCGGAAGTCCGCCACGCGCCCGGGCGGGATGCCGTCCGCGGTCACCAGCCGCTGCATCAGCTTGCCGAAGTTCACCACCCCGGCCAGGGGGTTGTTGATCTCGTGGGCCACGCTGGCCGCCAGCTGACCCAGCGACGCCAGGCGATCGCTCTGGATCAGCTTGCGCTCGGCCTCGCGCAGCTGCCGCGTCCGGACGTCCACCTTGCGTTCGAGGGTCTCGGTGAACTCGCGCACCTGGGCGTCGGAACAGGCGCAGGCGCTCCTGCATGCCCACGAACGAGCGGGCCAGCTCGCCCAGCTCGTCCTCCGCGGCCAGCCAGCGGTGGGCGGCCCCGCGCCCGGCGCGCCCACGGTGTGGGTGACCTCGATCAGCTTGCCGCACCGGCTGCTGCACGAAGCGCCGCGTGAAGACGATGACGAAGAAGAACAGCACGGCCACCGACAGCACCGCCGCCAGGATGAAGCGCATCCGCACCTCGGCCAGCCGGCGGTCCACCCGGTCCAGGGGCATGGTCACGTCCAGCACGCCCAGCACGGTGATGCTGGCCGGGTGGGCGTGGCAGTCGGCGCTGCTGCAGGAGGGCTCGTTGTAGACGGGGGTGACCATGCCCAGCACGCGGCCGCCCTCGGCCAGGTGGAAGACGCGGGTGCGCGAGGGCACGTCCACCTGCACCAGCGGCTGGTCCACGGCGTGGCACATGTCGCAGGCCTCGGCGCCGACGTCGACGGTGCTGCCCTCGTCGTCGCCCGTCGAGAACATGATGCGGCCCGACTTGTTGAAGACCCGCACCTTCTGGATGCTGGCCTGGCGCCCCACGTTGGTCATCATCTCGTAGACCCGCTCGCGGCGGTCCTCGAGCATGGCGTGCCAGGTGGAGCTGACGATGGTCTGGGACACGAGATCCGCGCTGAGGGTCATCTCCTGCAGGAGCTGGCGCTCCTGGGCGCGGATGTTGATGAGGACGAACGCGCTCTCGACCACGATCACCATCAAGGTCAGGTAGATGATCAGTTTGCGCGCGATGCCCCTGGGCATGATGAACCCCGCGGGTCAGGACCGGCGGGCCGCCTGCTCCCCAGGTCATCCCGCGTCTCGCACGGTTCAAACGTAGGTCTTGCCGCAGGCAAGTCAAATGGTTAAGGATAACCGACTTAAGAACTTGGTCGAAGGCGCGGGTCGCCGCCGGCGTCCCTCAGTCCAGCACCTCCAGCCGCACCGGCACCACCCCCGCCGCCACGAAGTCCAGTTCCCGCGCCGCGCGGGCGGAAACGTCCACGATCCGGCCCTCCACGAAGGGGCCCCGGTCGTTGACGCGCAGGGTCAAGCTGCGGCCGTTGCGGGAGTTGGTGACGCGGATGCGGGTGCCGAAGGGCAGGGTGCGGTGGGCCGCCGTCAGGGCGTTCTCGTCGTAGATCTCGCCGCTGGCGGTGGGGCGGCCGTCGAAGCGGTGGGCGTAGTAGGAGGCCAGGCCCGTCTGCACCGACGCGGCGGGTTCGGGACCCACCTCGCGGAAGGTGCCCGGGCGCGAACCCGCGCAGCCGGACACGGCGACGAGCACGGCCATGGCCAGGATCCTGGCGGCGTTGCGCACGGACGAGCCCCTTTCTGCCCGGAAACGGCGATCCTGCCGTCCCCAAGCAGGATCCGGGCCGGACGGGCGGACTCAGTCCGCGCAGCGCTCCAGGTACTCCATCAGCTTGCCGTTGAAGACCTTCGGGTTCTCCACGTTGGCCATGTGCCCCGCCCCCGGCACGACGTGCAGATCCGCCGCCGGGGATGCGCGCCTGCATGGCCCGCGCCGCCTCGGGCGGCGTCACCGCGTCGTGCTCCCCCACCAGGATCAGGGTGGGCACGGCGATGCGCTCCAGGGAGGCCGTGGTGTCGGTGCGGCCCGCCAGGGCGATCAGGTTGCCGGCGATGCCTCGCGGGTCGTTGGCCTCGATGATCAGGCGGATGCCCTCCACCGCCTCGGGCCGCGCGGTGAACGTCTCCGGCGCGAACACCGCCTTGACGAAGCCGTCGGCGAAGGCCGCGGCCCCGTCCCGCTTGACGGCCACCGCCCCGGCGGCGCGCTTCAGCTTGGCCTCGTTGCCGTCGGCCTCGCTGCGGGTGTCGGCCAGCACCAGGCCGCGGCAGCACGCGGGCGCCCTCTCCACTGCCCGCAGGGCCACGTACCCGCCCATGGACAGGCCCACCAGCACGGCCTTGGCGATGCCCAGGTGGTCGAGCAGGTCCAGCAGGTCGTCCACGTGCCCCTCGATGGTGTACTGGCCGTCGCCCACGTCGCTCTGCCCGTGGCCGCGCAGGTCGTAGGCCACGGCGCGATGGAGCCGGGCCACCACGTCCAGCTGCGGCGCCCACATGGCGTGGCTGAAGGGGAAGCCGTGGATGAACACGACGGGCAGCGCGCTCACGTCGCCGCTCTCGACGTAGTGGATGGTCGCACCGTTGAGCATGGTCTGCATGTTGGCCCCCGTTCGTGCCGTGACTCGTGCCGATGGTCCGCTTCGCCACGATACCGACGGCGCGGAACGACGGCAACGTCGTCCCCGGCGATGCGCGCTTTCCTTTGCTCGCGTCTCCTGGTTATACTGATCGCGGCAACGCGTCGCTTTTCCATCCTTCAAGAAACGGAACCGACCTTGCGCATCTGCCTGTTGACGCCCCAGGATCTGGACGCCGATCCCTTTCCCGAGAACGACTGGCCCAACGATCCGCGTCCCTACCTGCCCGAGGCCGTCTGGCACGTGGCGACGCTCACCAAGGAGACGTCGCGGCGCGAGACCGCGCGCCTGGTGCGCGAAGGCGGCTTCGACCTCTACTTCAACCTGTGTGCGGGCGCCGCGGACGAGGACATGCCGGGCATCGAGGTGGCGCGGGTGCTGGAGCGCCACGACGTGCCGTTCGTCGGACCCGCCGCCGCGTTCCACGAGCCCACCCGCGCCAGCATGAAGCGCGCCTGCAAGGCCGCCGGCGTGGCCACGCCGGCCCACGCCTTCGTGCGCAGCGAGGGGGGCCTCGAGCGCGCGGCGCAGCGGTTGCGCTTCCCCATGATCGTCAAGCACCACAGCAGCTACGCCAGCATCTCCCTGAGCCGGGCCTCGCGCGTGTGCTCGCCGGCCGGGCTGCGGCGGCAGGCGCGGAAGATCCTGGCGCGCCACGGCGCCGCCCTGGTGGAGGAGTTCGTCGAGGGCACCGAGTGCACGGTGCTGGTGGCCGAGAATCCCCACGACCCGGCCGCCCCCGTCACCTACACCCCCATCCAGTACCGCTTCCCCGCGGGCGAGACCTTCAAGCACGAGAACCTGAAGTGGGTGGACTACGACGGCCTGGACGCCCACCCGGTGGCCGACCCCCTGTTGGCGGCGCGCCTGCGGGACATCTCCGCGCGCTTCTTCACCGCGGTGGGGGGCAACAGCTTCGCCCGCTGCGACATCCGCGTGGACGAGGCCGGACAGCCCTGGATGCTGGAGATCAACCCCAACTGCGGGCTCTACTACCCCATGTCCGCCGCCGGCAGCGCCGACCTGTGCCTGGCCCACGATCCTGCCGGCCACGAGGGCTTCACCCGGACGATCGTGGCCGCCGCCCTGGCCCGGCACGCCCGCGGCAAGCGCCGCCGCGGGCGCAGCGACGCCGCCTGAGCCGGTCCGGGATCAAGCCCCCCTCCCCGCGGCCGATAATCCCCCGGAGACCGCCGCCCGCCGGGCGGCATCACCCCGTGCTCGCCCCTGCCTTCCGGAGGGAGAACCGACGTGCTCGACTCCGCACTCAAGTCCCGGGCCGACCTGGAAATCGCCGACCTCCTGGCCACCGTCGACATGTTCGAGGGCCTGGACGAGGACGAACTGCTCGCCTTCGCCGACGCCGGCGAGATCCGCATCCTGGAGCGGGGGGAGATGCTCTTCCGCCGCGGCGAACCGTCCGACCGCATCTTCCTGCTCATGGACGGCGCCATCGAGATCATCCGCGCCACCAGCGACCAGTCGGGCCCCGTGCCCGTGGCCTACATCACGCCCGGCGAGCTGGTGGGGGACATGGCCCTGTTCACCGGCACCCTGCGCGAGTCCGACGCGCGCATCCCCGAGGTGGCCATGGTCTGGGAGCTGACCGCCCGCAGCTTCGAGGCCATCGCCGACCGGGTCCCCGGCTTCGGCATGGACCTGGCGCGCCTCTTCGCCCACCGCATGCAGGAGCTGATCACGCACATGCGCCGCCAGTCCCGGCGGAAGGAGCTGACGGGCAAGCTGTGCCACTTCGACATGCCGACGGTGGTGCAGACCCTGATCAACGCCAAGCAGAACGGCCTGCTCTCGTTCATGGACGACGAGGGCAAGACCTTCGCCGAGGTGATGCTGGCCAACGGCGTCATCGACCGCGCCTGGTGCGGCCCCCTGCACGGCGCCGAGGCGTTCACCGAGATCTTCCTGCTGCGGGACGAGGGCGAGTTCATCTTCCGCTCCACCGACACCATGGAGCCCGGGTCCATCAGCCCGGTGGCCATCGACGCGCCGGCCATGCACCTGCTGATGGAGGCCATGCGCCGCGCCGACGAGCTGGGCAAGATGCGCGAGGAGATGCCCGACCCCCGCCGCGCCTTCGAGGCGGCGACGTCGGTCCTGAAGTGGCCGGATGTGGCCGACATGGGGGCCGCCCAGGCGGTGCTGCGCCTGCTGCGGTCGCCGCGGCAGCTGGAGGGCCTGAACGAGATGGTCCCCTGCTCCACCTACACCCTGTTCCGGGTCGCCAAGATCCTGCTGGACTCGGGGCAGATCGCGCCGGCCTAGGCCGTCAGCGCCGGGGGATGCGGTCGGCCACCCGCCGCAGGCCCCAGCGCTCGGCGAAGGCCTCCAGGTCGGCGCTCTCGGCGCCCAGGTAGCGCAACGCGTCCACCGCACACGGGCACGGCGCCTCCCGGTCCAGTTCCACCAGGCGGCGACTGAGCAGGGCGGCCTCGCGTCCCGCCGCCAGCTTGGCCTGCAGGCCCTTCGCGCCGCGCACCGGCAGCGTCGCCACCCGCTCCAGATCCGCGTAGATGGCCGCCAGGTCGCCGAACTCCGCCAGCAGGGCCGTGGCCGCCTTGGGGCCCACCCCCCGCACTCCCGGGATGTTGTCCACCGCGTCGCCGGTCAGGGCCAACAGGTCCGCCACCTGTTCGGCGCGCACGCCCATGCGGTCGGGCACCCCCGCCTCGTCCAGCCACTCGGCCTTGGCCAGGTTCCAGATGCGCACCCCCGGCTGCAGCAGCTGGGCCAGGTCCTTGTCCCCCGAGACGATGACCACCTCCACGCCCTCGTTCAGCAGGCGGCCGGTGAGGGTGGCGATCAGGTCGTCCGCCTCCCAGCCCCGGCACATGACCGTGGCGATGCCCATGCGCTCCACCAGTTCGCGGCAGAGGTCGAACTGGGGCACCAGATCCGGCGGCGGCGCGCCGCGGTTGGCCTTGTACGCGGGAAACATCTCGTTGCGGAAGGTGTGGGCCCCGGCGTCGAAGCAGCAGGCCAGCAGCTCGGGCCGGTGGTCGGCCAGGAACTTCTGCAGGGTCATGCCCAGGCCGAACACGGCGTTGATGGGCGTGCCGTCGGGGGCGGCCATGGCGCGCATGGCGTAGTAGCTGCGGAACACGTAGGCCATGCCGTCGACGAGCCAGGCGGTCCGGGTCACGGCGCCGCCCCGCCGCCCGCCGCCTGGCGCAGCATGCCCATCAGCTCGTCGAAGTTGGTGGAATCGGCCAGGTCGTGGGCGGTCAGGTTGTAGACCCCGATGGGCTCGTTCTGCTCGTTGAGGATGACCACGTCCCGCCAGGTCACCGCCCAGGCGGCCCAGGCGTTCTGGTCCGCCGTGTCCTGCAGCCAGGGGATGTCGCGGCCGTCGCAGGCGCGGGCGTTGGCGCCCTCCTGCCCCACGGCGTTGACGCCGAGGATCTGGACCGGCACGGGCCAGCCGGCCGCGTCGATCCGCTGCTGCATGGTGTCCAGGAAGCCGAACTGGCTCACGCAGTAGCCTCAGGTGGCGTGGCCGAAGTACCAGGCCGACACCTTGTGCAGGTAGTCGCGGGGCGAGACCGCCTGGTCGGAGGTGGCCGAGGTGGGGTTGACGTCGGTCAGGGCGAAGTCCGGCACCGCGTCGGCGGGCAGGCCGCCGCCCGGGGCGGTGGTGTCGTCCTTGTTGCAGGCGGCCAGGGCCGCCACCAGCAGCAGGGGCAGCAGGCTGACGATACGGATGGGGCGCATGGTGTCGTCTCCCGGTGGGCGCCGTGGTGATTGCGTCCCGGGAAGATAGCATGCGGAGGCCGCCGCCGCCCCCCTCCCAGACCGGTCCGGCGCCCGCGCGGAGGGGTCCGGATGGGTCCGGAAGGCCGGAAGATCTTGACTACGCAGGATCACGAAAGCATCGTTGTTGCATAGATATTTGACCCGCGACGGCGGATCCGGCCCCGGCGCCGTGTTCCCGCGTCGCCCACCCCCAACGCCGAGGCAATGCCATGTCCGCCAAGATCGTCTGGACGAAGATCGACGAAGCGCCCGCGCTGGCCACCTACTCCCTGCTGCCCATCGTGCAGGCCTACCTGAAGGGCACGGGGGTCGAGGTCGAGACCAGCGACATCTCCCTGGCCGGCCGCATCATCGCCAACTTCCCCGAGAACCTGACAGCCGGAGCAGCGCATCCCCGACAACCTGGCCATCCTGGGCGAGCTGGTGCCAAGCCAGCCCGAGGCCAACATCATCAAGCTGCCCAACATCAGCGCCTCCATCCCGCAGCTGCAGGCGGCCATCAAGGAGCTGCAGCGACCAGGGCTACGACATCCCCGAGTACCCCGAGGAGCCCAGGACCGACGCAGGACAAGGCCCTGCAGATCCGCTTCGCCAAGGTGCTGGGCTCGGCCGTCAACCCGGTGCTGCGCGAGGGCAACGCCGACCGGCGCGCCGGCGGCCTCGGTGAAGAAGTTCGCCCAGAAGCACCCGCACCGGATGATGAAGCCCTGGCCCGCCGACGGGCAGCAGGTGCCGCGTGGCCTCACATGACCGAGAAGGACTTCTACGGCACCGAGACCTCGACCACCGTGGCGAAGGCCACCGACGGTGCGCATCGAGTTCGTCGGCGCCGACGGCACGTCGCAGGTGCTGAAGGACAAGCTGGCCCTGCTCGACGGCGAGGTCATCGACACCGCCGTGATGAACGTGGCCGCCCTGCGCGCGTTCTACGCCGAGCACCATCGACGAGGCCAAGGCGCGACGGCGTCCTGCTGTCGCTGCACCTGAAGGCCACCATGATGAAGATCTCCGACCCGATCATGTTCGGGCACTGCGTGTCGGTGTACTTCGGCAAGGCGCTCGCAGAAGCACGCCGCGGCGCTGAAGGAGATCGGCGCCAACGTCAACAACGGCCTGGCCGACGTGCTGGAGAAGCTCGACCAGCTGCCGGCCGCCAAGAAGGCGGAGATCGAGGCCGACATCCAGCGCCTGCTACGCCGAGCGGCCCGCCCTGGCCATGGTCGACTCGCGCAAGGGCATCACCAACCTGCACGTGCCCAACGACATCATCGTCGACGCCTCCATGCCCAACGTGGTGCGCGACGGCGGCAGGATGTGGAACAAGGACGACCAGCTGCAGGACACCATCGCCATGGTCCCGGACCGCTGCTACGCCACCATGTACCAGGCCGATCATCGAGGACTGCCAAGCAGCACGGCCAGTTCGACCCGGCCACCATGGGCAGCGTGCTCCAACGTCGGCCTGATGGCCCAGAAGGCCGAGGAGTACGGCTCCCACGACAAGACCTTCATGGCCCCGGCCGACGGCACCATCCGCGTGGTCGACGCCGCCGGCACCACGCTCCTCGAGCAGCCGGTCGAGCCCGGCGACATCTTCCGCATGTGCCAGGCCAAGGACGTCCCCATCCGCGACTGGGTGAAGCTGGCCGTCAGCCGCGCCCGCGCCACCGGCTCGCCGGCGGTGTTCTGGCTGGACGAGAACCGCGGCCACGACGCCGAGATCATCGAGAAGGTGAAGAAGTACCTGCCCGAGCACGACACCGCGGGGCTGGACATCCGCATCATGAAGCCGGTGGACGCCATGAAGTTCTCCGCTGGAGCGCGTCCGCCGCGGCGAGGACACCATCTCCGTCACCGGCAACGTGCTGCGCGACTACCTGACCGACCTGTTCCCCATCCTCGAGCTGGGCACCAGCGCGCGCATGCTGTCGATCGTGCCGCTGCTCAACGGCGGCGGCCTGTTCGAGACCGGCGCCGGCGGCTCGGCCCCCAAGCACGTGCAGCAGTTCCTGCAGGAAGGCCACCTGCGCTGGGACTCCCTGGGCGAGTACTGCGCCCTGGTGCCGTCGCTGGAGCTGGTGGCCAAGAAGACCGGCAACGCCAAGGCCGCGCTGCTGGCCGAGACCCTCGACCAGGCCATGGGCAAGTACCTGGAGAACGCCCGCTCCCCGTCGCGCAAGGTGAACGAGATCGACAACCGGGGCAGCACCTTCTACCTGGCCCTGTACTGGGCCCAGGCCCTGGCCGCCCAGGACGAGGACGCCGACCTGAAGGCCCGCTTCGCCCCGGTGGCCGAGGCGCTGGCCGGGAACGAGGAGACCATCGTCGCGGAGCTGCTGGCGGCCCAGGGCGACGCCCGTGGACATCGGCGGCTACTTCCAGCCCGACGATGCCCTGGCGAACGCCGGCCATGCGGCCCAGCGCCACGTTCAACGCGCATCATCGACGCCATGTAAGTGTAAATCAGCCAAGCTGATACGACGAAGGGCGGGCTTCTGGCCCGCCCTTTGCGTGTCCACCGGCGGCCCCCCGCGCCGGCGGCGAATCGCAAGACGCCCACTTGCCGCCACCGGCACCGGGTCGGACGGAGGAAGCCCCACGATGACCAACGACACCCAGCGACTCCTCGAAGCGGACGGCGGTGCCGTCCTGCGCGATGCGGCCGTCCGCTTTCGCGAACTGCCCGCCATGCCGCGCACCGTGAACACGGTCCTGCAGCAGCTCGCGTCGCCCGACTGGTCGATCCCGGCCATCGAGGCCACCATCGCCGCGCGACCCCGCCCTGGTGGCGCGCATGCTCAGCGTCAGCAACTCGGCCCTGTACGGGGCCTCCCAGGAGATCCGCACCCTGAACCAGGCCCTGGTGCGCCTGGGCTACCGGGCCATCCGCTCGCCTGGTGGTGGTGGCCGGCGCCCGCGCCCTGTTCCCCCTGGACGACGAGATCACCGGCCGCCGGGGTCGCGAGCTCTGGCGCCACTCGCGCCGCCTGCGGCGTGGCCGCGCGCATGCTGGCCGAGGCCGTGAGGCTGCGCGATCCCGACGACGCCTTCGCCGCCGGCGTGCTCCACGACATCGGCAAGGTCGTGATCCTGCTCAACCGGCCCGACGACTACGAGCGCATCCAGGAGCTGATCCTGTCCGGCCGCTGCGACAGCTGCGTGGCCGAGAACGTGATCGTGGGCGTGGACCACGGCCGCCTGGCCGCCTGCCTGACGTCGCGCTGGCACCTGCCGGCCTCCATCGTCGCCGGCGTGACGGGCCACCACGATCCCGAGCAGGCCGGCGAGCACGCCCGGCTGGCCCACGTGGTCGCCTGCGCCGACCGCCTGGCCCGCCTCCACGCCGGGGACGACCCCGCCGAGCTGGAACCGCGGATCCACGACGACCTGGCCCGCCTGGGTCTGGCCTTCGGCGCCGGCGAGGAGCTGGTCGCGCGCCGTCCTGAACCAGCTGGCGGACCTGGGCGACCTGGTCTGAGCCCGCCCCATCCGGGGGCCGACGCCCCGGCGGTTCCGTGGTAGCATGGCCGCGATCCCCGCCCGGGCACGGCGACGCCCGCCGCCCCCGCGGCGCGGACCGGGAGCTGCGGGCATGACCTTCGCCATGGGCAAGACCGACGCACCCGCCTTCGCCTGGGATCGCCGCATCCTGCTGACGGGCGCCGCCGTCGCGCTGGCCGCCCTGGCGGGGGCCGTCCTGGCCGCGCGCCTGGGCGGCGTCGGCCTCGGCCTGCCCCTGGACGACGCCTGGATCCACGCCGCCTTCGCCCGCAACCTGGCCCGCGACCACGTGTGGGGCCTGCTGGCCGGTGTGCCCAGCGGCGGCGAGAGCAGCCTGCTGTGGCCGGTGCTGCTGCTGCCGGGCGAGCTGGGCGGCGGATCCGGGGCGCCGCTGCTGGCCCTGATCTGGGCGCCCTGGCCTACCTGGTGCTGCCGGGCCTGGCCGGGCACCTGGCCGGCGGGCCGCGGCGCGGGCTGGCCGTGGCGGTGGCCGCGGGCCTGGGCGGACCGCAACTGTTCGCCGCGCTGTCGGGCATGGAGACGGTGCCGGCGCTGACCTGCGGGGTGGCCGCCCTGGTGCTGGTGCGGGCGGGGCGGGTGACGATGGCAGGCGCGCTGGCCGCGGTCGCCGTGTTGCTGCGCCCGGACGCGGTGCTGCTGCTGCCCGTGCTGGCGGTCCTGGCCCAGGCCGGGACGCGGCGGCGGCTGTGGCCGGCCGCGGTCGCCGTGGTCGGGGTGGCGGTGGCGTTGTCGCTGCTGGAAGGGCGATTCCCGCCGGCCACCCTGGCCGGGCGCCGGTGGATCGTCGGCCTGCCGCGGCATGTGAGCCTGCTGCAGGCGCCGGCGGGCCTCGCGGCCCTGGTCCGCGACCTGGGGCGCCGGCCTGGTGGCCGACCTGGGGGCGGCGCGTCTGTTGCCGGCGGGGCCGATCGCCTTCGCCTGGGTCGTGGCCTGGAGCCTGGCGGCGGCCGCGGCCGTGGGGCCGTGGATTGTGGCCGTGGGCCGACGGTGGCGGCGCGGCGGGCTGCGGCCGGCGGACGCCCTGGCCGTCTGGGCGCTGCTCTCGATCGGCTTCTACGCCGTGGTCCTGCCCGACTGGGGCCACGCCGGCCGCTACCAGCCCCAGGTGTGGCTGGCGGTGACCGTGGCGGCGGTCGAGGGTCTGGCCCGCTGATGGAGCGAGGCCGCCGGGCCGCGCGGTTGCCCTGGCGGTGCCGGCGTGCTCGGCCGCGGCCTGGTCGCGTCCACCGCCGAAACGGCCTGGCTGTGGGCGGGCGCGGTCCGGCACATCGACCGGCTGCACGTGGCCGCGGCCCGGGACCTGCCGGCCCTGGTGGGGCCCGACGCCATGGTGGCGGTGTTCGACATCGGCGCCGTGGCCTACCTGCGCCCCTGCCCGCTGGTGGACGTGAGCGGGCTCAGCGAGCCGGCGGCTCTGGATGCGCTGTACGGCCGCGAGATGGATGCGCTGCTGCTGGAACGGGGCGCCACCCACCTGCTGCTGCCGCCTGGGGCGGGCCCGAGGGCCCGGGTCGTTGCGCGACCGCCTGGGTCTGCTGGACCAGGGCCGGGCACCTGGTGCCGGTCTGCGCCTGGCGCTACCCCAGCGACCGCTGGTGGCCACAGTTCCGGTTCACCGGCAACGCGTTTCCCTGGCTGGTGCTGGATCGGGTCGAGGGGCGGGGCGGGGAGTCATCTCTGCCAGGGGATCGGGATTGATCGTCTTGCCCCCCCCCGGTCCGTGATAAGTTCAGCGTACGTGCAAACCCGTTCCCGATACCCGAAAGCAGCGGCGATGCGGCGATTCCTGGCGGCATTCCTCATCCTGATGGCGAGTTCGACGGTGGCCCAGGCCCGTACCTGGCGCGTCGAGAAGGACGGCAGCGGCGACTACGCGATCATCCAGGCCGCCATCGATGCCGCCGCGGACGGGGACACCATCCGCATCGGTGCCGGCCGCTTCGACGCGTTCGCGACCCAACGGGGCATGCCCATCAACGTCTACCTGGACGGGCAGAAGAGCCTCGTCCTGTCGGGCGCCGGCGCCGAGGCCACGATCATCGGGCCGGCGGCGCTCACCGACGACGGCGTCCGGTATGGCATCGCCGCGGAATCCGGCCCCGCGTCCCTGCGTGTGGAACACCTGGCCGTCGTCAACGCCAACGAGTACGCGATGTCCGCGGGCTGCGCCGACCTCCGGGTGGAGGACTGCCGGATCGAGGGCGCGCTCAAGGGCATCGTCTCCTTCGGCGAGACCTTCGCGCTCGTGGACAGCCGGATCGTCAACGGGCCGCCGCTGGATCTCCGTACGCGCGGCCTCGAGATCGCCTCCCCCCACGCGCTGGTGCAGGGCGTGACCGTCGCCGGCTACTGGTACGGGATCAGCGCCATGGCGCGCGACACCGACGACGTCCGGATCACCGGGTGCACGCTGGACGGCGGAGGCGTCGGCAACATCGGCATCGACGCCTGGAACGGCGACGCGGTGATCGACCATTGCCGCGTCACGGGCTGGACGGGCGCCGCGATCATGGTCGGCACGGCCAGCACCGTCACGCTGGACGCCAACGTCGTGGAGGACAACCCCGGCACCGGCGTCGACGTCTACCTCGCCGACGATCTCGTGATGACGGACAACCTGATCCGGGGCTGCGGCACCTGCCTCGTGGTGAGCCATCCGAACCGGCAGCAGTCCATCCGGCGCAACAGCTTCCTCCGCAACGAGGCCGTGGACGGCTACCTCGTCGTCTGCGACACCCCGGGATTCGTGGAACCCGAAACCCTCGATTTCTCGGGAAACTACTGGGGCACCACCGACACGGCGACGATCGACCGCTGGATCGACGACGGGAACGACACCGGGACCGGGGTCACCATCGGTTATCTTCCGCTGCTGGAAGCGTCCGTGCCGACGGGGAGCACCAGCTTCGGGGGGTTGCGCGCCCTCTACCGGTAATTATTTGTGCCGCAAAGCACTTAGCCGGTCCGGGCCCGGCTGGGAGGATCCGCCGTCCCCTCCCTCCACCTCCCGCCCCCGACAGAGGTTGACGCCCTCCCCGGTCCAGGCTATCTTTTCCCGATCAATCGCTGAGTCTGCGTTATCACCCCGTGGACACATTCAGGCCCGGTTGACCGCCGCCTTCGGGGCGATACGTCAGCGCCTGCCTGCACGGGTGGACCCGGACCTTCGCGAGCCCGATTCTGTTCCGCCGCCGCGAGCGGCGGGTCGAAGCATCCACCCGACAGCCGGGGGATGCGGTCCGGCACTGGCCGGACCTGTTTGATGCGCCGGGGATGCTTCCGGAAGAAGCCGGAGATCCCGCGACGCTCAGATAAGCCGGAAAGCCGGCACTTGGAGAGTAGAACGTGAAGAAACTGTACGTGGGCAACCTGCCCTTCAGCGCCACCGAGGACGAGATCGCCCAGCTTTTCGGCCAGCACGGCACCGTGCATTCGGTCGCGCTGATCAACGACCGCGAGACCGGTCGGCCCCGGGGCTTCGGCTTCGTGGAGATCGATGACGACGCCCTGCAGGCCATGATCTCGGCCCTCGACGGCCAGGAGATGGGCGGCCGGACGCTGCGCGTCAACGAGGCCCAGGACCGTCCCCGCGGTGGCGGCGGCGGCGGTGGCGGCGGCGGCCGTGGCGGCTACGGCGGCGGCGGCGGCTACGGTGGTGGCGGCGGCGGCGGCGGTCGCGGCGGCCGGGGCTGGTAGTCGCGGCGCAAGCCCACGACCATCCGACGAAGAGAGCCCCCGCTTCCCTCGGGAAGCGGGGGCTCCGCTTTTCCGGCCCCCGGTCCGCGCCGGCAACCGCCCCCGCGCTTCAGCGCGGCAGCCGCTTCTCCTTCTTCAGCCGCTTCAGCCAGTCGGAGATCACCGCGGAGAACTCGTCGGCCACCGGCGCCGAGGGCAGGTCCTTGTAGCCGCGGAGCTGGTGCTGCACGCAGCCGTCGGGGGTCAGGCGCATGTTGTGGTCGGCGCCGTCGATGATCCGGATCTCCTGCAGGCCCGCGTCGCCCCGCCCCAGCAGCTCACGGAAGCGCTTCTCCCCCTGCACCGGATCGATGTTGCGGTCGTTGCGCCCGTAGATCACCAGCACCGGCATCTCCAGCGGCGGGAACTCGGCCCCGGGGTCCAGGAACATCTCCGAGTCCTCGTCCAGGGGCGCGAAGTCGTTCTCGTCGGCCACGCCGCCCCAACCCAGGTCGTCGCGGATCTCCGGCAGGCTGTCCAGCCAGGCGGCGGCCTGGCGATAAGCGGCGTAGTCCGGGGCCAGCGCCCGGGCCCGGTAGCGGCGGCGGGCCTCGGCGGCGGTGGCGTCGTCCCGGCCGGCGCAGCGCACCAGGTTGCCCACCAGGTAGGCCGACTGCTCGATGCTGTCCTCCATGGGGCACGACCAGCAGATCATGAACGCCACGCTGTCGGCGGCCTGCAGCACCAGGGGCATGACGTACGCCGCCTGGCTCGAGCCGATCAGGCCCATGCGCGTCGGATCCAGCCGCTGGTGGCGGGCCAGGGTGTCCAGCGCCGCCGCGGTGAGGCGCGCCCGCTCGTGGAAGACCAGGCCGGGGGTGAACTCGCCGGTCGAGCCGCCGGAACCCGGCTTGTCGTGCAGGTACACGGCGTAGCCGGCCTTCAGCATCGATCGCAGCACCGGGGACTTGGCGATGGTCGCCTGGCGATTGGTGGGCCCCGCTCCCCACACGTAGACGATGACCGGCGCGTGCTCCGCCCCCGGCGGCAGCAGCAGGTCGCCCTCCACGTGGAACTGCAGGACGTCGAAGGCCAGGGGCTCCAGCTCGTAGGGCACCGGCGGCGCCTCGGCCACCCCCGGCGGCTGGGCGGAAGCGGCGACGGCGCAAAGGACCAGCAACGGCAGGACGACGAGGCAGCGGCGCATGGATCCCTCCCGGGACGGCGGTGGTCGGGTGGCGCTGGTCAGTCTAGCACGGGACGTTCGCCCGGCACCTACGCAGTTCTCAGGGCGACGTTGCCGGCCGCTTTGCGCTACCATGGCCGAGCCGCTCTTTACCCCGGCCGGAGGTCGTCCGTGCGCGCCGCCCTGCTGTTGATCTGCCTGCTGCTGCCGGCGCACGCCCTCGCCGGCGGCGCACCATACGCCGCCATGATGCGCCGCCTCGACACCCTGGCCGCCCTGCCCGATCCCGGTCGCCGCGACGCCGCCCTGGACGCCCTGTGGGACTCGCTCCAGGCCGCGGGGCGGTTCCCCTTCGTGTGCGGCGACTCGGTGGCCTTCCTCTGGCGCGGCGAGGCCGGCACGGTCACCTTCTGCGGCGACTTCGACGGCTGGCAGCCGACGCCGCCGCGGGCCTTGCGCCTGGGCGCGTCGGACGTATGGCGCCAGGAGGAGGTCTTCCCCGCCGACGCCCGGCTGGATTACAAGATCGTCCGCGACGGCGCCTGGCTGCTGGACCCGCGCAATCCCCGCACCCAGCGGGGCGGCTTCGGCGACAACTCGGAGCTGCGCATGCCGGCCTACGTGCCCTCGCCCTGGGTGGAGCGGCGGCCGGACGTGCCGCAGGGCCACGTGGCGATCACCAACTTGGCCAGCGCCGCCCTCGGCTACACCGTCGCCTACGGGGTCTATCTGCCGGCGGGCGGCGACACCCTGCGCAACCTGCCGGTCATCTACGTCACCGACGGCCAGGAGTACGCCGACCCCCGGATGGGCAGCATGACCATCGTGCTGGACAACCTGATCGCCGCCGGGGCCATCCGGCCGGTTGCGGCGGTGTTCATCGATCCGCGCGTGGGCGGCCGCAACCTGCGGGCCGAGCAATACGTGCTGAACCCGGCGTTCCTGGCCTTCGTCATCACGGAACTGGTGCCCGCGGTGGAACGCACCTGGCCGGTGAGCCGGGATCGTCGCGACCGGGCCATCCTGGGCACCTCGCTGGGCGGCGTCAACAGCGCCTGGTTCGCCCTGCAGGCTCCCGACGTGTTCGGCCACGCGGCCATCCAGTCGCCCGCCTGCCACGTGCGCGACGGCGCCATCGTCGACCTCTACCGCCAGGCGCCCCGCCGCGACGTGGACCTGTTCCTGTCCTGGGGGACCCAGCACGACTTCGGCGAGGACACGGCGCGGTTCCGTCGCGTGCTGGCGGACAAGGGCTGGACGGTGCGCGAGCTCGAGGTGGACGAGGGCCATTCCTGGGGCAGCTGGCGCGCCCAGCTGGACGACGTGCTGCGGCAGTTCTGGCCCGGAGACGGCGAGGCCGGACATCGGCCGTGACGAAACCGCCCCCGTGGATCTACCATGGCGGCTGACCCACGGCGCGTGGCCCCGGCGCCGCGCCCTTCCCCTCGATTCCCGGCGAAAGGACGCCCCCGCCCATGTTCCCGAAACTCGCGTGGCTGGCCGCCGCCGGCGCCCTGGGCACCATCTGCCGCTACAGCCTGGCCGGGCTGGCCCAGCGCCTCGGCGGCGCCGGCTTCCCCTGGGGCACGATGACCGTGAACATCGTCGGCTGCTTCCTGGCTGGCCTGCTGTGGGCCCTCTTCGAGCACCGCTGGGGCGTGTCGGCCACCACGCGCACCGTGGTGCTGGTGGGCTTCATGGGCGCCTTCACCACCTTCTCGGCCTTCATGCTGGAGACCGGGCAGCTGGTGCGCTCCCACGAACTGATGTACGCGGCCGCCAACGTCGCCGTGCAGAACGGGGTCGGCTTCGTCGCCCTGTTCGCCGGCATGGCGCTGGGCCGCCTCGCCTGAAGGAGACGCCGCCATGACCCTGCCCTCCGAATCGTACCTGCTGCGCGCCTTCGTCGGCGAGAGCGACAAGACCGACGGCCGCCCCCTGTACCAGGCCATCGTCGAGGCGGCCCGCGCCCGCGGGCTGGCCGGGGCCACGGTGCTGCGGGGCTTCATGGGCTTCGGCGCCAACAGCCGCGTGCACACGGCCAAGGTGCTGCGCCTGTCCGAGGACCTGCCGATGGTGGTGGAGATCGTCGACGAGCAGGAGAAGATCGACGCCTTCCTGCCCGAGCTGGACGCCATGATCGGCGAGGGGCTGGTGACCCTGGAGAAGGTCCGGGTGCTGGTCTACCGCCACAACCAGGACGCCTGACGGCACCGGGCGGGACGACGTCGCGGCGACGGTCGTCCCGCCCAGGCCGTCTCCGGCGCCCCCGTCACGGGGTCGCCGTCGGCTCCACCGGCTGCGGCACCCGGTTCTTGATGGCCGGGATCGACTGCAGGTAGGCGAAGATCGCGCCCAGGTCCTCGTCCGTCATCTGCGCGTAGGCCGGCCAGGGCATGGGCGGCAGGATGGGCCGGCCCGCGCCGGCGTGGCGGCCGGTGCTGCAGGGCGTCGGACGAAGGTCTCCTCGTCCCACAGGCCCAGGCCCGTCTCCTGGTCGGGCGTCAGGTTGGCGGCGAAGCTCACGCCCCACGGCCCGGCGTAGGCGGTGTTGGTGGCGGCGCCGGACCACAGCCACGGCCCCTGCCGCGGCGGGCGCCGGCGGCATGCGCCATGTCCTGGGGATGGCCCGAGAGCATGCGGCTCATGTCGGGCTCCGGCCCGTGGTCGCCCATCTTCCAGGGGGTGTGGCAGTCGTTGCAGGCCATGGTGCGCACCAGGTACTCGCCCCGGGTCGCCTGGGCCTGGGTCGCCTGGGCGGCGGCGGGACGCGTCGGCGGTGCCGGTAGCCCGGCCCAGGGCCAGGACGTCACGAAGCCGAAGGCGACCAGGGCCGCGGCGGTGGGGATGGCATTCCTCTTCTGCATGAGGTACTCCTCCTCTGGGGGTTCGATGGCGGGCGGCTCCCGGCGGCGCCGCCTGGCGAGGATCAAGCTAACCCGAACAATGCGGAACGCGTTGCTCAATGAACCCTAGCCGAATCCTAAATCTTTCCTAAAATATGCGCCGTGAAAACGAGGCCCTTGATCTCCGAGGAACTGGCGGGCTTCCTGGAATCCGGCATCTCGCTGACCGTGGCCTCCCGGGACGACGAGCTGCAGGCGGAGGTGGCCCGGGCTTGGGCTGCCTGCGTGGATCCCGACCGCCGCAGCCTCTGATCCTCTTCCTCCACAAGCCGTCCGCCGCCGCCACCCTGCGCAACCTGGAGGCCCACCCCGAGATCGCCGTCTGCGTGGACCGCCCCAGCGACAACTGCTCCTGCCAGCTGAAGGGCCGCTTCACCGGTCGCCGCACCGCCCGCGCCGCCGAGCGCGCCGAGGTGGCCCGCCAGGCCGACGGCTTCCTCGCCGAACTGGAGACCATCGGCATCCCCCGCGCCATGACCGCGCGGCTGGGCGCCACTGGCCCTGCGTGGCCGTCGAGCATGGCCGGTGGCCGAGATCTACGAGCAGACCCCGGGCCCCGGCGCCGGCGAACTCCTGCCGCCGGACGCCATGCCCGCCGGCACCGCGCCCCGCGGACCGCGCGCCATGATCCCCCTGGAGAGCCTGACCCCCTGCTTCCAGGGCCTGATCCCCGCCTGGCTGGGCACCTGCTCGGCCGACGGCGTGCCCAACGTGGCCATGCTCAGCCACGTGGACTACGTGGACCCGCGGCACGTGGCCCTCTCGTTCCAGTTCTTCAACAAGAGCCGCCGCAACATCGCCGAGAACCCCCGGGCCACGCTGCGCCTGTACGATCCGGACACCCTGCAGATCCACGTCCTGCGGGTGCGCTACGTGCGCACCGAGACCGCGGGGCCCGTCTTCGAGTCCATGCGCCTGCGCATCGAGGCCATCGCCTCCCACACCGGGGCCAAGGGCATCTTCAAGCTGCTGGGCGCGGACATCTACGAGGTGCTGGACGCGACGGCCGATCCCCGACGAGATCGGCCGCGACGCGCGGCGACGGCGCCGGCCGCCGACGGCCGCGGCGCCGGTGCCCTTCACCATGAAGGCCCTGCAGGAGTTCGCCGAGCGCATCCGGCAGGCGCCGTCCGTCGACTGCCTCCTGGACGGCATGCTCGAGACCCTCGAGTCCCTGTTCGGCTTCCGCCACGGCCATGATCCTGCTGGCCACCGAACAGCCCGGACCGCCTCGCCCTGGTGGCCAGCCGCGGCTATCCCGAGGGCGGCGTCGGCTCGGAGGTGGGCTTCGGCGAGGGGATCATCGGGATGGTGGCCGAGGCCCGCAAGCCCATCCGGATCTCGGGGATGATGCGCCACATGCTCTACGCCTACGCCGTGGCCCAGCGGGCCCGCGAGCCAGGGCCTGTGCCCCGACGACCGGCGCATTCCCCTGCCCGGTCTGGCCGACCCCGAGACCCAGCTGGGCATCCCCCTGCTGGCCCGGCGACGAGCTGATCGGCGTGCTCTGCATCGAGACCGACGCCCGGTACCGCTTCCACGAGGAGGACCGCGCCTGCGTCGAGGTGCTGGGCGGCTACCTGGCCATCGCCATCCACAACGCGCTGCTGCAGGAGCGGGCCGAGGAGCCGGGCGAGCGCGCGGCCGTGCCCGGCGCGCCGCCGCGTGCCCGGCGCCCGCGCCGCCGGCCGCCGCCTGCCTGCAGGTCGCCTGGTACGCGGCGGACGAGTGCATCCTCGTGGACGGCGAGTACCTGGTGCGGGGCCTGCCCGCGCGAGATCCTGCGCAAGCTGCTGGTGCGAGCACCGCGACGACGGCGCCGTCGAGTTCACCAACCGCCGCCTGCGCCTGGACAAGTCCCTGGAGCTGCCCCCGGTGAAGGACAACCTGGAGAGCCGGCTGATCCTGCTGCGCCGCCGTCTGGAGGAGCGCTGCCCGGGGATCGCGCTGGTCCCGGCGGGGCGGGGGCGGTTCCGACTGGCATTGGGGGCACCGGTGGAGCTGGTCGAGCGTCCCTGACACCCGACCGAGGGTGCGGAAACCGCCAGTCGGCAAGTTGTTCGCGCCCGATTCCTCAAGATCGTTCCGGCCGCCGGCGGCTCACTCGCTCGGGGCCGGCGACGCGGCGCCAACGGCCGCCAGGAGGGCCCGCTGCACCGCCGCCGCCACGATGCGGTTGCCCGCCGCCGTGAAGTGCCCGCGGTACACGGCGTCCATGCCCTCGCGGGCCGGGCCAGGGCGATCAGGCCCGCCTCGGGGTGGGCCACCGGCAGTACTGCGGTCCAGGCCGTCGAGGAACGCCTGGTAGGGCCAGCGACCCAGGCGCCGCCGCAGGTCCAGGTCCGGGGGCGTCGGCAGGTGGACGACGGCGAACGCCGCGCCGTCGGCCGCCGCCTCCTGGGCGAAGGCCTGGATCACCGCCCAGCTGACGCGCTGCGCCTCGCTGCCGTCCCGGTACAGGATCCGTTCAGCAGGAACGGGTCGTCGCGGGGCGCGCCAGGTCCGCCAGCACCGCCAGCAGCTTGGCTGCGCCGCCACCAGGCGCCGCGGTAGTCGGCCGGATCGTAGAAGTGCTCCCAGGGCAGCAGGTCCCAGCGGTCCAGGTGCGCCAGGGTCGGCGCCACCTGGTCCGGCGGCAGCACCGGCACGTCGATCAGCCGGATCCCCTCGTCCTCCAGGACGAACCGGGGCTTGGCGAAGGGCAGCCGGGTGCGCGGATCGTAGAGGGGCCGCAGGAGGTTCAGGTCGCGCTTCATGTCCTCGGGCTGGAAGCCCAGCACCACCACCTGCGGCGCGAAGCGCCCGCCCCTCGGTGGTGTAGCGCAGCATGGCCTGGTCGATGCCGTAGCCGCCCACGCCGAAGTTCAGGACCTCGGCCGCGCACGCCCGCCGAGTCGAGGGCGGCCTCGAGGAGCGCGCCCCAGGAATCGGCGTACGCCACGTCGTCGCCATGGGTGAAGGAGTCGCCGAACAGGGCGATGCGCAGGACGCCCGGTCGGGCCGCGCCGCGTACGCCGGCACCGGCGAGCGCAGCCCCTGGCGAGTTGTAGGCGTACAGGCCGTCGGCCGAGCGGCTGCCGGGCCGCGGCCGCCAGCCCAGCGTTCGGTCGTAGACCAGGATCGAGATCGTCCGACTCCTGCAGCCGCCGCACCTGCGGCCGCCACCTGGCGCACCGGCAGGTGGCAGCGGCCGCACCACCCGGTTGCGGAAGATCGAAGTTGCCCGCACCGGTCGATGCGGCCGACGACGCGCACGACGACCTCGCCCAACCCCAACGCCAGGAGGGTGGACGCCAGCACCAGCAGCAGCTTGCCGAACCTGATCTTCATCGTTCCATCCTAGGGCATGCGGCCGCTCGTTCCAACCCGCCCGCGGTCGCGCTCCCGCCCCGCGAGCACCACCCCGACCCCGCCCAGGATGGCGACCGTCGCGATCACCAGGCGCACGGAAATGTGTTCGCCCAGCAGCAGCACGCCGATGCTCGCCGCGATCACCGGAACCGTCAGCTGGACCGTGGCCGCCCGCGTCGCCGTCAGCCCCCGCAACGCCGCGTACCACACGGTGTAGCCCAGCCCCGAGGTCACCGATCCGGACAGGGCCGCCAGCACCACCCCCCGCGGGGTGGCGTGGATCCGGGACAGCTGCGCCAGCCCCACCACGAGCACGAACGGCACCGCGCGCACGAAGTTGTCGACGGTGGCCGCCACCGGATCGTCGTTGCCGCGCCCGCGCAGGCTGTACGCGCCCCAGGCGATCCCCGCCACGGCCATCAGCGCCGAGCCGAGCGGCGGCGGCGCCTGCAGCCCCGGCGCCACCAGGATGACAACCCCGCCGACGGCGGCGGCGAGACCCGCCCACTGCCGCGGCTGCGGCCGCTCCCCGCCCGCGAAGGCCGCCCCCAGCATGGTCACCTGGACGGCGCCGAAGAGGATCAGCGACCCCGTGGCCACCGTCAGCTCGAGGTAGGCGAAGGAGAAGCACACGGCGTAGGCGAAGAGCGCCGCGCCCGAACCCCAGTTGCCCGCCCCCCGGCGGTCGCCCCGCCCGGTGGCGAACGCCACCACCAGCAGGGTCGCGGCCCCGGACACCAGCCTGACCACGGCGAAGCCGGCCGCGTCGATGGCGCCCTGGCCCAGGGCCCAGCGGCAGAGCACCGGATTGGCGGCGAACGCCAGCAGCGCCGTGACCGTGGCCACCGTCGTCAGGAGTGCGCCAGGCTGCCTGGATGCCATCACGCCGCCTCCGCGGATCGGGGCGCGGCGGACCGGCCGACCGTGGCCGATTCCGCGCGATCCGCTTAGGATAGAACGAATCCCGTCGACCGTCCCGCGAAAGGAACGTCCGCCATGCTCCGCCGCCTGCTCGCCCCCGCCGCCGAACCGGTCTACGCCGCCCTGCGCGTCGTCACCGGCCTGATGTTCTCGTTCCACGGCCTGCAGAAGATCTTCGGCGTGCTGTCGGAGTTCCAGCCGCCGGTGGGCTCCCAGCTCTGGATCGGCGGCTTGCTGGAGATGGTGCTGGGGCTGCTGATCGCCGCCGGCCTCTTCACGCGCTGGGCCGCCTTCCTGGCCAGCGGCGAGATGGCCGTGGCCTACACCCAGTTCCACTGGAAGCTGGCCTTCGGCGCCAACTTCTTCCCCGGGGTCAACAAGGGCGAGTTGGCGGTGGTCTACGCCTTCCTGTTCCTGTACATGGCCTGCCGCGGGGCGGGCGCCGCCAGCCTGGACGCGCGGCTGCAGGGGCGTCGCCCCGCCGCCGATCAGTCGTCTCCCGCACCGCTGTAGGGAATCCACAGGCTCTTCTCGGTGCCGATCATCGTGGTGTAGGAATGCAGCATGCCGACGTTGCGGCAGCGCACCGAGAACCAGTCGATGTCGCGGCGGCGGGCCAGATCGGCGCGGATCCCGTCGACCATGGCCACGCTGGTCTGCTCCTGGGCGTGCACCCGCGTGATGAGGTGTTCCTGGTCCGCCTCGCTCAGATACGAATAGACCGGCGCCAGCGCATGGCCCTCCACCAGTTCGGCCAGATCCTCCACGTAGATGTCTCCGCCGCCGTGGACCTCGACGGTCACGATGCTCTTCTGCCCGAAGAGGCCGCGGGGCGCCTCGGCCCGGCGCTGCGGATAGGTGGTCACCACCGGGACTTCCACGCGCAGGGACACGGGCGGTTCCTGGCCGATGGTCGGCAGCCTCGCCGAAAGGGTGCAGTCGTACTTGACGAGGCAGGTCTCGCCCGAGACCGGAGCCGTCTTGGCGGCGAAGAAGGGGTACCGGAAATCCACCCGCACGGCGTCGGCGCCGATGCCCCCCAGATAGTCGCCGATGTTGGCCCGCAGCGTGGTCTGGCCGATGCGGTCCCGGTGGCCGTGCAGGACGTGGATGAACCGGTCGATCCACGAGGCCTCGAACTCCCGCATGAGGCGGGCGGTGACCGTGATGGTGGCGATCGTGCGCTGGCCCTCCGGTTCGTCCCGGGCAAGGACGGTGATGGGGAACACCAGGTCGTCGAGCCCGGCGTCCACGAGGAATCGCTTGTCTTCCGTCATGCCGCACCTCCGGTCCGGTCGATCGCTGCCGACGTCGTTCGAGACCCAATATAGACGCAGACGCCGCCGCGGCATCGCCCGGGCCGGGGTCGGGCGAAAACCCGAATTGTGCCCCGTAGATTGTGTCCGGCCCGGTCCCTGCGACCGGGCCGGGTATGTTCACCCCCAAGCAGCACCATCCGACCTGGCGCCCACCCTTCTGCCCCAACCCCAACTGCCCATACCACAGGCAGTTGACCGCCGGCTGGCGCTACAAGAAGACCGGATTCTTCCGGCGACAGGCCCGCCCGCGCCGTATCCAGCGGTTCACATGCCTCCACTGCAGGAAGTCGTTCAGCTCCCAGACCTTCTCCACCACCTACTGGCAGCGGAAGCCCGAACTCGACGCCCTGATCCTCACCAAGACCGTCGGCTGCATGGGCAACCGCCAGCTCGCGCGGGACCAGGGCGTCGCTCCGGCGACCATCGATCGGCGGCTGTCGCGGCTCGGCCGTCACTGCATGCACTTGCACGCCTTGCACATGCAGTCGGCGCCGCCGGCGTCGCAGATCGTGATCGACGGCTTCGTCACCTTCGAGCGCTCCCAGTACCAGCCGTTCCACCACCACGTAGCGGTCGAGAAAGACACGGACTTCTTCCTCTACTTCACCGACAGCGAGGTGCGGCGCAGCGGCACGATGACTCCCGCGCAGAAGAAGCGTCGGGCCGAACTGGAGCGATTGTATGGCCGTCCCGATCCGCAGGCGGTGCGCAAGGACGTGCGCGAGTTGCTGCAGGTCGTGATCGGTGGCCAGCCGGAAGTGACGATCTACAGCGACGACCACAAGGCCTACCCGCGGGCGATGCGTGGTCTGGCACCTCGGCTGCGGCATCGGGTGACGTCGAGCAAGGAGCGGCGGGACAACCGCAACCCGTTGTGGGAGGTGAACCTGCTGGACATGTTGATCCGCCATTGCAGCGCCAACCACAAGCGGGAGACGATCGCGTGGTCGAAGCGGCGGCAGTGCAGTGCCGAGCGGCTGGCTATCTTCCTGGTATGGCGCAATTACATGAAGGGTCGGCGGGAGAAGCAGCGGGGAAGTCCGACGCCGGCGATGGCGCGAGGGATGGTGGATCGGCCGCTGATGATCGAGGATTTGCTTGAAGAGAGGATCTTCCCGGCCCACGTCCCGCTCCCGCCGCGGTGGACGGAGTATCGCGACCGGGCCGTCACCACCCGTTGCGTCGGTTGACCAGCGCGGCGCCGCCGAACCAATGGATGAGTCGGGGTATCGTGAACCGACCAACACAAACGGCAAGCGAGAACCGGCCCGCGGTGTTCGACCGCGGGCCGGCAACAATCATCGAGGCACAACCTGTGGGTCACACCAGCACGCCGCGGCCCCGCATGGATCGCGAATAGAGCACCAGCCCAAGGCCCACCAAGAAGATCACCATGGTGAAGACGAAGCCCGCAACGCCCATCACCTCGCGCCCGTTGGAGAGGCCGAAGCTGTACACGGTGGTCACCAGCATCGAGACGAACGACACGGCGAACACCCCCACCGCCGCGCGCTTGCGCAGCAGCAGCAGGATGCTGCCCAGGACGCCGCCCCACACCGCCAGCGCCCAGAAGAACTCGAACCAGACCGGGAAACCGTAGAAGTAGTCCAGCTGCGCCTGGTCGAAGCGGGCCATGTAGCCGGCATTCTGCGTCTGGGTCATGAGGTAGTCATAGGCGCCCATCAGGTTCCACAGGAGCGTGACGACACCGATGATCCACAGGTGCTTGGGTACGGCCTTGGTCATGGTCGAGCCTCCGCGCGGGAATCGGGTTCAGGGGGATATCCAGCCAGGATAGCCGTTTCCTCCCGTCTGACAAGGGGCGCGCCCCTCAGTAGTCCAGCCCCGACTTGCGCAGGTGCACCATGGGCTTGGCGTCCTCCGCCAGCACCTGCGAGCCCAGCACCTCGGCGAACAGCACTTCGTGGTCCCCCGGCTGGACGCTGTCGAACAGCCGCGCCTCGATGACCGCCTTGGCCCCGGTCAGGGTCACGGTTCCCGACTCCTCGATCCGGTGCGGGATCTCGGCGAAGGGGTTGGCGGCCGGGTCGTAACCGCTCCAGAAGTGGCGCAGGAAGCCCTTGTCGTGCTCCCCCACCACGTTGATGGAGAACGTCACGCCGCCCTTGATCAGGTCGTAGGCGGGCCGGCCCGGGCGCACGGCCAGGGCCAGCAGCAGGGGGTCGAAGGACACCTGCTGGACGAAGGATGCCAGGTAGCCGTCGATGACGTCGTCCCGGCGGGCGCAGACGATGAACAGGCCGCTGGGGATCTGGCCGACGCCCCGGGCTTCTTCCTTGGTCAGGGACATGATGCCTCCTCGTGGCGATGGTCCGGACCGGACCCGCCGGCGGGCGGGCCAGTCCCGAGAGATATACCGGATCGGGCCCGGCGGCAAGAGCCGCACCGCCGCCTGCCGCCGGAGTGCGACCGCGACGGACGGGCGCCGGCGGGCAATCCGCCGGCACCGCCGTTCCCCGCCTACAACGAGAAGTACTGCGACACCTTCACCATCAGGATGTGCTCGCCCGGCGCGTCCAGCAGCGAGCGCACGTCCCGCCCCAGGTCGAAGTGCCCGGGGTGGTGGTTGTCGATCCGGTCCTGGGTCCACACCAGGTAGAGGGTGCTGCCGGCCGCGTACTCCCAGCGCAGCACCATGTTCACCTTCAGGGACTTGAAGTTGAAGTCGCGGTTGTCCAGCCGGAAGGTGTTGCCCGGATCGGCGCCGTCGGGTGTGACCACGTACTCGTCCGCGGCCGCGTCGTAGGCCAGGCTCGACCCGTTGTCCACGCCGTAGCGGTTGAACGCGTAGGTGGACGGCCGCGCCAATTCCTTCAGGTCGCTGTAGCGCCCCACCGCGAACAGGGGCTGCACGTAGGCCTGCAGGGTGAGCTTGGGGGTGAACGTCCAGTCGAATCGCGTCTCCAGGGAGAACTCCCGGTACTCCAGGTCGGCGAAGACGTAGCGGGCGCCGTAGGTGGCGGTCATGGCCGGGTCGTCCACCGTGTCGTAGTACTGGGACTCGTCCTGGGTCCAGCTGTAGCGGGGCGACACCTGCAGGCCCAGGGCGGCCAGGGGATGCCACTCCAGGGACAGGTTGCCCGAGGCCTGCTCCGTGCCGCCGTCGTCGCGGCTGCCCGACGCGCCCGCGGCCACCCGCCAGCTCCGCCGCTGGTCGGTGCCCACCGTCAGGCTGAACTCCCGATACTCGGGCACGCGCAGGACGGGCCCGCCGCGGGTGGCCCACAGGTTGTTGCGCTCGGGGTTGTAGAACACCTGGGCGTCCACCGTCCAGTAGTTGGCCAGCTCGTTCCAGTAGAACAGGCCGGTGCCGTAGGTGGACGGCTTGCCGCCGGTGTCCCAGCTCTTGTACGAGCCCCAGTGGACGCTCTGGCTGCGGAAAAGCCCGTGGGGCTCGGGCCAGGTGTAGCCGCCGACGATCGAGGTGTTGATGACGTCGGTGCGGAACTGGAAGCCCAGGTCGTTGATCTCGAACCCCGGCGACGAGTAGCCCGCCGACGAGTTGAACTGCCAGCGGCCCGACTGCTTGTTCACGCCCAGGCGGCCCGCCCAGCCCTGGAGGCTGGTGCGCGTCGGGTCGTAGCGGACGTGGTCGGCGTCGGGCCGCTGGTAATACCGCAACGGGGACTTCTGCAGGTCGGCGATGGCCTCGGTGCTGCCGGTGATGCGGCTGCCCGCCAGGTATCCCTTCAGGGCCCACATGCCCTCCTCGTCCAGCTCGGTCCAGCCGTCGATGCCCGCACTGAACGAGCGGCGGTCCAGGGCCGACTGGCTGACCGGATCGTCCAGGTCCCGCATGGTGCCCGTGGCCATCAGGCCCAGGCCGCGGCTGCCGTCGGGGCGGGCCGTCTTGGCGCGGATCACCGAGTAGTTGGTGAAGGGCTCGACCACCTGGTCGCGGCGCTGGTCGCCCGTGGCCAGCTGCGCCCGCTCGCGCGCGGTGAACGCCGTCAGGGCGCCCACCGACGTGTTGCCGATCTTGCCGCTGACCTTGGCCGCGCCCAGGATGGTGGAGTGGTCGGGCCGGTCCACGAAGTCGGGATCGCCTTCGATGCCCAGCTGCGGCGCCCGGCCCACCCGCCGGCTGTAGAAGAGCAGCGGGTCCATCCAGTTGAAGTTCCAGTTGCTGCTCAGGCCCTCCTGCCCGAACCGGAAGATGGTCGCGTCCTCCACGAAGAAGGGCCGCCGCTCCTCGTAGTAGGTTTCGGCGTCGCCCAGGTTGACCACGGCCGGGTCCACCTCCACCTGGCCGAAGTCGGGGTTCACCGCCGCGTTCAGGGTCAGGTTGTTGGAGAGGGCGGTCTTCAGGTCCAGACCGGCGTTGGCCGACAGGTCGGGATCGTCGCGGAAGGGATCGCCGGGGTCCACGTTGCGGAAGTCCGCCTTGCCCGAGACGTAGGGGCGCAGCTCGGCCCTGGCCCCGGGCCGGATGCCGTGGATGCCCACCAGGTCGGGGAAGCGCTTGCCGTAGCCCGACGCGGTGCGCGGCTTGTTGAAGAGGTCGTCACGGCCGTTGTCCCGCAGAATGCGCCGCGAGACGTTGATGCCCCACACCTGCACCTCGTTGGCGGGGAACTTGAGCTGGGAGAAGGGGATGCGGATTTCCACGTACCAGCCGTCGTCGCCGATGCGCGTGGCGGCGTCCCAGACACCGTCCCACGACGAGTCGCTCCAGCCGTCGTTGTACAGCTTCGAGTCGCCCAGCACCCCGGCCGGGTTCACGGAGAACGAGTAGGCGTTCCGGTCGTCGTTGAAGGTGTCCAGGTTCAGGTACAGCCAGTCGGACGCCGGCCAGGTGTCGCGGCGGCCCAGGCGGGCGCCGATGGAGTCGGGCGCCGAGTCCTGCAGGCGGGCGGCCAGGTAGATGGCCGCATCGTCGTAGGCCACCCAGAACTCGGTGCGCTGCCGGGGCGGGCAGCCGTTGTCGGGTTCGTTCTGGACCAGGCGGGTCTCGCCGGGACGCTGCCAGGCGGCGTCGTCCAGGATACCGTCCAGCACCACGGGTGCGGACAGGCGCTCGGCGCGGACCGTGACCGGCCCGGCGGCGGGATCGTCGGCGCAGGGATCGGCCGCGCGCGCGGGCATGGCGGCCAGGAGCAGGATGGCGAAATGGATCAGCAGCAGGCGGACGGTCGCCGTTGCGGTCATGGTCGTCCTCACGGTGTCGGGCGCGGGTGCGGAACCGGGCGGGGGAGCCGGGGCCGCGGTGCGGGCGGCCCGCGCCGAGCGGGCCGCCGTCCTATGGACGCTCCAACCGGCCGAAGGGTTGTCGGGAATTTCCTGTGGGATCGTCGGCTAGCGACCGCCGGGGCCGGGCCTTCCGGCCGGGGCACGAATCCGTTGGTTGGGCACGGTATCCCGTGGTAGCCTGCCCTCATCCGTTGCTCACCGACCCGTCACAGCCTTGGGACAACGGCAGGGAAGACCATGACCGACCCCACCAACGAAGGTGCTCGCCGCGCCACCGGCGACGAAGTCTCGTCCCTCGTCAAGGCGCTGCAGGACAGCGAACGCCGGTTCCAGATCATTTTCGACAGCGCTCCCGACGCCATGTTCCTGGCGGACATCAAGACGGGCGCCATCGTCGATGCCAACCACACCGCCGAACGCCTGCTGCTGCGGACGCGCGAGGACATCGTCGGCTCCGACTTCACCGGGCTCCACCCCCCCGATCAGGCCGCCGCCAGCCGCGGGAAATTCCGCGAGCACGTTCGCGAAGCGCAGCGCAACGGCGAGGTGCACATGATCGAGCACGTCGCCCTGCGCAGCGACGGCACCACGGTTCCCGTCGAGATCACGGCCGCCGTGCTCGAGTTCGAGGGCAGGCAACTGCTGCTGGGCATCTTCCGCGACATCGGCGCACGCCGGGCCATGGAAGAGGCCCTGCGCGAGAGCGAGGAGCGCTGGCACTTCGCCGTCGAGGGTACCAACGACGGCATCTGGGACTGGAACGCGGTCACCAACGAGGTCTTCTTCTCGTCCCGCTGGAAGGAGATGCTCGGCTTCGCAGACGATGAAATCGAGAACCGGCTGGAGGAATGGGATTCGCGGGTCCATCCCGACGACCGCGACGCCGTGTACGCGGACCTGGGCCGGCACCTGGCCGGGGAGGCGCCGCTCTACGCGAACGAGCACCGGATCCGCGGCAAGGACGGCTCGTTTCGCTGGGTCCTGGACCGCGGCAAGGTGGTCAGTTGGACCGACGACGGCAGGCCCCAACGCGTCGTCGGCGCCCACACCGACATCACCGCCCGTAAAGAGGCCGAGCTGGAGAACCGGCGGCTGCTCGCGGAGTTGGCCGACGCCCTGGCCAGGGTCAAACTGCTGGGCGGCCTGCTGCCCATCTGCGCCAACTGCAAGAAGATCCGGGACGACCAGGGCTACTGGACCCAGATCGAGGCCTACATCCGCGACCACTCGGAGGCCGAGTTCAGCCACGGCATCTGCCCCGAATGCGCGCGCGACCTGTATCCCGGCCTGATCGACGGACAAGGATAGCCGGCCCCGCCGTCACTCCCCCGGATACCGCACGCCCCACCGCGCCCGCAGCGCGTCCATGGTCCGCAGGATGGCCAGGCTCTCGTCCAGTGGCATGCCCGGCACCTCGCCGGCGCCCGCGCGGATCGCGCCCATGAACGCCTCCGCCTCGTGGGCGTAGCCGCCGCCGCGCCCCGGCAGGTCGATGACCTCCTCGGCGCCGCCCCGCGGCCGCAGGACCAGCCGGGACCCCGCCCACCACGGAAAGGCGATGGTCAGGCTGCCCCCGGTGCCCAGAATGCGGGCCTCGCGGGGCGTGTCCACGCGCAGGGAGGCCGCCAGGACGGACTGCCGCCCGTCCGCGTGACGCAGCACGATGGCCTCCTCCTCGTCCACGCCGGTCTCGCCCAGGGTGGCCACCGACTCCATGGCAATCGGTTCGCCGCAGATCATGAAGGCCAGGTTCAGGGGATAGATGCCCAGGTCCAGCAGGGCACCGCCGCCCAGGGCCGGCGCGAACAGGCGGCTCCCGGCGTCGAACGCCGCGCGGAAGCCGAAGTCGGCCATGACCGTGCGGACGTCGCCGACGGCGCCGGCGGCCACCAGCTCCCGCGCCCGCACGACGGCCGGCAGGAAGCGGGTCCACAGGGCCTCCATGAGCAGCAGGCCACGGTCGCGCGCGGCGGCGATCATGCGCTCGGCCTGGGCCGCGTTCAGGGCCAGCGGCTTCTCGCAGAGCACGGGCTTGCCGGCGCCCAGACACAGGAGCGTGTGGTCGTGGTGGCAGGCGTGGGGCGTGCCCACATAGATGGCGTCCACCGCCGGGTCGGCGGCCAGTTCCTCGTAGCTGCCGTGGACGTTCGCGGCCCCGAACTCGGCGGCGAAGGCGGCCGCCCGCGCCCGGTCACGCGAGCCGACGGCCACCAGGGCGGCGCCGGCGGCATCGCGCAAGCCGGCGGCGAACTTGCGGGAGATCCTGCCCGGGCCCAGGATGCCCCAGCGGATGGTCTGCATGGCTGCCTTTCCGGTCGCGGGTGCGCGGAGGGGCCCGTCCCCTGATTCCGGCAGCATCGGTCGGCATCGCGGGTCCCGTCAAGGCCGACCCCGCACCGGTACGGGCAGGTGTTCCGCGTGCTGGAATCGACGGGCGGGGAAACTCGACGTGTCCGGGAACGGGGCATCGCCAAGAACGCCCTTGCCGTTCGGTTGAATAATCTGCATAATATTCAATATACGCGACTACCTGGAGTATACAGGAAGGCCCCCCATGAAGCCCAGCAACTATTCGATCGCGGAGACCGAACAGGTCAAGGCCCTGGCAGCCCCCACCCGGCAGGAGATCCTCGACACCCTCGAGAGCAACGGTCCGGCGACGGTCGCGACGCTGGGCGAGCTGCTGGGGCGTGCGCCCGATTCCCTGTACCACCACATCCGCATCCTGCTGCGCGCCGGCCTGGTCCGGCGGGTCGAGCCCGCCCCCGGCACGTCCCCCCGCGGCGCCGTCTACGATCTTCCCGGCTACGCCATGTCCATCGCCTACCGGCTGGAGGACCCGGCCATGACCGAAGCCATCGGCGCCGTGGTGCGGTCCATGTCCAGGATCTCGTATCACGACTTCGCGCGGGCGCTGGCCCGGCGAGACGCGGTCGTCGAGGGAGCGCAGCGTAACCTGCGCAGCGCCCGGAAGAAGGCCTGGCTCGATGCGTCGCAGATCGAGGCGATCAACCGGCACTTCCACGCCATCTTCAGCATCATGTCCACCTGGCACCAGCCCGGCGCCGAGACCAAGCTCCATGCCGTGACCTTCATGATGTCCCCCATCGGAGGCCATCAGGACGGCGGAGCGCCACTGGACGCGCTGCGGGAACCCACCGTCGATGTCGAGCGAGGCACGGATTCCTAGCCCCCAATTCGATCGACAACGCCTCGTTATGATGAACCACACCCGCGCCGCAGGCGAAGTATCGTCTACCCACCAACAACTTACGCGGGGCACGATTGTGGCAAGTCCCACCTCGCTGCTGCCGACTGCGGTCATGGATGATCCGTTCGCGCGGCCTGACGCCGACGAAGGGAATGCGCCGTAGCGGCACTGCGACGACGGAATAGCCCCCATGGATTCCATCGCCTGTTCGCCACCGGTGTGCGGTCGCCGCCTTCGCGGCAATGCCTCGCCCACCATTCCGGTATCAGCCAAGGAGTCCCAAATGCGTCACCTGCAATGCGACCTGCGAACACGCGGCCTGGCGGCACTGTCACTGGCAGTGCTGCTCGTCGCCGTGATCGGATGTTCCTCGGACTCGGACCCGGTCACGCCGACCGGCGACGTGGTCGCTCCGACCGTGCTATCCACAAATCCGCCCGATGGCGCCACGGGCGCCGCGGTCATCACCGCTTCGTTCAGCGAAGCGATGAACGCGACGACGATCACGGCGACAACCTTCACCCTCGTCGGTCCCGGCGACGCCGCCGTGGCCGGCACCGTAGCGTACGACGCGACGGCCGACGTCGCGACATTCTCGGCGAACGCGGCCCTCGCGGCGGCGACCGCCTACACCGCGACGGTCACGACCGGGGCCACCGACACCGCCGGCAACGCGCTGGGCAGCAACCACATGTGGCACTTCACGACCTCGGCGACGGCAGCCAATCCTGCGACGCCGAATCTGGGCGCCGCCGCGGCCTACGTGATTCTGGCCGGATCGGCCGTCACCAACACCGGCGCCACCGACCTGACCGGCGACATGGGTGTCAGTCCGGGTACCGGCGTGACCGGATTCCCGCCCGGGACCATGACCGGCACGATGCACGCCGGCGATGCCAGCTCCGCCGCGGGCATGGCGGATCTGACCTTGGCGTACAATGACGCGGCCGGACGCACTCTGGCTCCCGTCACCGTCGCCGGCAACCTGGGTGGATTGACGCTGCCGCCGGGTCTCTACAAGTCCTCGTCTTCGGTCGCGATATCCTCCGGCAACCTGACCCTCGACGCCCAGGGCAATGAGAATGCCGTCTTCATCTTCCAGATCGCTTCGACGCTGACCACGTCCGCGGGCCGGACCGTGATCCTGGCCGGCGGCGCCAAGTCGTCGCACATCTTCTGGCAGGTGGGGAGCTCGGCCACGTTGGGCACGACGTCGGTGTTCAAGGGCACCATCATGGCGAACCAGTCGATCACCCTGAACACGGGAGCGACGCTCAACGGGCGTGCGCTCGCACGGATCGGCGGCGTGACCCTGGCCGCCAATGCCATCGTCATGCCGACGCCGTAGTCAGCGGGATTCGGCGCGTCGACGCGCGATTGCCGCTTCGGGCGCGGAGCCACGGCAATGGTCGATGACGGCCCCATGGGATCCCCGGGAGGGCGAGGACCTTCCGGGGATCTTCCGTTCCCCGTGAATCGTCTCTTCCCCGGCGAACGATCTCCGCGGCCCCAAAGCAGGGCCGGGAGTTGGACCGGGAAGCGATGCCGCCGGCATCGTACTGATGTGGATCTCATCAATATGATGGGGCACGCCCGAACTTCGTCCAGCCTAACTGCTGTCGCTAAATCACTTACGTCATTCCTGCGGCGGCATATGAGTTGCAGAATCGAATTGCGGTGCGGAGATACCCAAGCGCGATAGGCCGGGCCTGTGAACCTGATACGACGCATCCCGAGTGCGGGCGGAACAGCTTTGAGAACGGACATGGACGGGACGATCTCCCGGGCCCCGACATCGTCCACCACTGCAGAGGAGAAACGTGAAAACAAAACTGGTCTTGGTCCTGGTGGTCATGTCCATCGCGGCCGTTTGGGCTCTCAAGCCTCCGGAGCGGAGAGACCCGGAAACTATCTGGCGCTCAAAGGCGGCATCTACTCACCCAGCGCGACCTTCGACCTCGGCAACATCAATGTTTCAACCACGTTCGACGCCGACACCAAGACGGGATTCGCCGGTGAGATCGCCTTCGGCCACTTCTTCCTGCCCACGTTCGCCCTGGAAATGGGTATCGGGTACTTCAAGGGAACGGGTTCGTTTGCGACAACCCCTCCCCAGCCGATGGATTTCAACGTCATCCCGGTCATCCTGTCCGCCAAGGTGTTCATCCCGGCCGGGCCGATCGATCCGTACGGCGAGCTGGGGGTCGGCGCCTACTTCACCGACTTCAGCGTGAGCGACAATCTCAACACCTTCAGCGGCAACTCGACTTTCGGCCTTCACGCCGGGGCCGGGTTGAACGCCAATATCTCGCCGAACTACTTCATAGGGGTAGAGGCGAGATACGTCTGGGCCAATCCGTCGTTCGGCGACCAGACGATCCGATTGAACATACCGAGTATGCCTTGAACGGGTTCAAGCTGAACGGATTCACCACGACCCTGGTCCTGGGATACAACTTCTAGACCGGTATACGAACTTAATCAGGAGGCATGAATGAAACACCTATTGATGGCAGGGAGCCTGCTCTCCCTCGTGATTGCAGGGGGCTGTTCGAGCAGTCAACCCGCAATGGTCACCGATTCGTCCACGTCCGCGATCCGCGCCGCCGAGGTGAGCGGTGCCGACAATACCCCTCGCGCCTCGTTGCACCTGCAGCTGGCACGGGAGGAGTTGGCCCTCGCCATGACCATGGAGGACGAGGGTGACAAGGACAAGGCGACCTCGCAGCTGATGCGCGCCGAAGCCGACGCCGAGTTGGCCGTCCTGCTCGCCCGGGAAGAGACCGAGAAGGCCGATGCCGCGCAGGCCATGGAGCGGATACGCCAGCTCCGAGCCAATAACTGATGGACTGTCCGAAGGAGGATGCCATGAAATTGACCGGAATGTTGATCTATGTCTCCTGCGCCGCATTCCTATGCGGTTGCGGGGGCACGATCCCGATCGAACTTACCGATGCCCGCGTGGCCTACGACAGCGCCAGCGCCGGACCGGCGACGCAACTGGCTCCCGCGGATCTGCACAAGGCGCAGGTGGCGCTGGCCGTGGCGGAGAAGTCCTATGCGGACAACGGCTCGTCGTACCAGACGCGGGACCTCGCCTACGTGGCCCAGCGGAAAGCCGAGATGGCGGTTGCGCAGGCATCCATCGCCCGCGAGCAGCTGAGCCAGGCTGACGCGGACAAGAACTTCCAGGAGAAGCAGGGCAGCCTCCTGCAGCAGAAGAAGGCGGACCTGAACAATTCGCGGGAAGCGCTGGCAGCCGCGGAGCGTGACAAGAAGGCGGCGGCTTTGCTCGCAGCCCAGAACAAGGAGACGGCGAGTCTGCTTGCGGCCCAGAACGAGCGGTCTGCGGCGGATCGGCTGGACGTGCCAGGAGCTCGTCTGGCCGCCGAAAAGAAGACCGCGGACGCCGAGGCCGCGCTCGCCGAGATCGTCGCCACCAAGGAGGATGAGCGCGGGCTGATCCTGACGCTCTCGGGCAGTGTTCTCTTCGGATCCGGCGAGGCGGCACTGCTGCCGTCGGCGCAGACGAAACTCGATCAGGTCGTCGTGGCGCTCAACTCGATGAGCGGTCGCAACATCGTGGTGGAGGGATTCACGGACTCGATGGGGTCCGATGCCCTCAACCTGGGCTTGTCCCAGCGCCGGGCCGATGCCGTTCGCAACTACATAGTGCGCGGGGATTCGCCGCGAACCGGGTGCAGGCCCATGGTCTCGGTGAAACCCGTC
>CAWGRT010000003.1:0-49348 GCA_963825035.1 Candidatus Krumholzibacteriia bacterium
GTAGCAATACGAACGGAGCCAGGCACGCATCCGGCTTGTCTCGGCGATCGGTGGCTATCCCGACGAGGAGCAGGAGCGGTCCATGGTGGTGCTCCACGGCCACGGCACCGTGATGCCGGACCTGGCCGAGTTCGGGCTGACCGCCGTCGCGGACCTGGAGAGTCTGCGGGAGGCGCGCCGGCTGGTGGCGGAGATCCGCCTCGCCGACGACCTGGTGGACTACATCATCAAGGTGATCCGCGCGACGCGGGAGACGCCGGCGCTGCTCTGCGGGGCGTCGCCGCGGTCGGCCAACATGCTGGCGGTGGCGGCGCGGGCGCGGGCGGCGGTCCTGGGCCGCACCTTCGTCATTCCCGACGACGTCAAGGAACTGGTCCGGCCCATCCTGCGGCATCGCCTGCCCCTGGCGCCCGGCGCGGAGATCGAGGGCACCACGGTCGAGAAGGTGGTCGACGACATCATCGACCAGGTCCCGGCGCCGCGCTGATGAAACCGACCGGCCGCAGCATCCTGCTCCTGGTGGCCTGCCTGCCCGTGGCGGCCCTGCCGGCCCTGGCCGGGGCCCGGTTCTGGGTCGTGTGGCTGGCGGCGGCCGCCCTGGTCCTGCTGCTGACGGGGGCCGACGGCGCCCTGCTGCTGGCCCGGCGGCGCGTGGACCTGGAGCTGCACGCGCCGGACCAGCTGTGGATCGGCCGGCCCGGACGGCTGGGCCTGGCCGTGGCCCTGGGCGGCCGCGCCCGCCCCGCGCGCGTCGAGGTGCTGGTCGAGGCCGGCGACATCCTCGCCCCGGTGCCCGCCCGGGTGCTGGAGCCCGACGTCCGCGGCCGCTGCGAGGGGTCGTTCCCGCTGACCGCCCACCGTCGGGGCCGGGCCGTGCTGACGGCGGTGTGGATCCGCTGGCGGGGGCCGCTGGGCCTGGCCCAGCACGTGCGCCGCCTGGACCGGGACGACGAGATCCCCGTGGTGCCCGACATCCAGAGCGTGCGCGGCGCGGCCCTGCGCTTCTTCGGCAGCCGCGAGTTCACGTCGGGCCTGAAGCTGGAGGAGTACGCCGGCGACGGTTCGGAGTTCGACCGGCTGCGCGAGTTCGTGCCCGGTCTGGACTCCCGCTCCATCGACTGGAAGGCGTCGGCCCGCCACACCAAGCTGCTCAGCCGCGAGTACCGGGCCGAGCGCAACCACCAGATCGTCATCGCCATCGACACGGGGCGGCTGATGGGCGAGCGCATCGCCGGGGTGCCCAAGCTGGACCACGCCATCAACGCGGGCCTGCTGCTGACCTGGTACAGCCTGTACGCCGGGCGACCGCGTGGGCCTGTGCGGCTTCGACACCGACGTGCAACCTGTACCGCGAACCCCAGGGCGGGATGCGCGCGTTTCCGGCCCTGCACGTGGCCACGACGCGCCTGGACTACGGCACCGGCGAGACCAACTTCACCCTGGGCCTGGCCCGACCTGTCCACCCTCCTGCGCCAACGCTCGCTGGTGGTGGTGATGACCGACTTCGTCGACGCCATCACCGCGCGGCTGATGCAGGAGAACCTGCAGCGCCTGTCCCGCAAGCACCTGGTGATGTTCGTGGCCCTGCGCAACCCGGAGCTGGAGGCCCTGGCCACGGCGCGGCCGGGGGACGTGACGGCCATGGCCCGGGGCGTGGTGGCCGCGGACATCCTGCAGGAGCGGGAGATCGTGCTGCGCGAGCTGCGGCGCTTCGGCATCCTGACCGTCGACGCGGCGCCGGGCGAGATCGCCGGCGAGCTGCTGAACCGCTACCTGGACATCAAGCGCAGGGAGCAGATCGCGTGAGCGACGTGAAGATCAAGAGCGTGGAGTTCCGCCGGGAGCGCGAGCGGGACTGGCAGGAGCTGGAGCGCCTGATCGGCGAGGCCGAGCGCCGCGGCCTGCACCGCATGGGCCCGCGGGACGTGTCGCGCCTGCCGGTCTACTACCGTGCCGCGCTCTCGTCCCTGAGCGTGGCGCGGGCCATCAGCCTGGACGCCAACCTGCTGCTCTACCTGGAGAACCTGGCCAACCGCGCCTTCATCCGGGTCTACGGTGTGCGTCACCGGCTGGGGGAGGCCTTCCTGGTGTTCCTGACCCGCCGCTTCCCGGCCGAGGTGCGCCGCCGCCGCGGGCTGATGGCGTTGGCGTTCGCCCTGCTGTTGCTGGGCGCGGTCACGGGCTACGTGCAGGTGGTGCGGGACCAGGACGCCTTCTACGGCATCGTCAGCGTCGAGATGGCCGGCGGCCGCGATCCCACGGCGACCACCGAGGAACTGCGTGGATTCCTCTTCGACGGGGAGGGCACCCTGACCGCCCTCCTGTCCAACTTCGCGTCGTTCCTGTTCACCCACAACGCGCAGATCGGCATGCTCAGCTTCGCGCTCGGTTTCCTGGCCGGGCTGCCGGTGTTCTACCTGCTGTTCGTCAACGGCCAGATCCTCGGCGCGATGGGCGCCCTGCACCACCAGCACGGACTGTCCGCGGCTTTCTGGGGCTGGGTGCTGCCCCACGGCGTGACGGAGCTCACCGCCCTGGTGCTGTGCGGCGGCGCCGGGCTGATGCTGGCCCGCGCCCTGGTCCTGCCCGGCAAGGCCACGCGCCTGGAGAACCTGGCCGCCGAGGGTCGGCGGGCGGGCCTCATCGTCCTGGGCTGCGTGGGGATGTTCGCCGTGGCGGCGCTGCTGGAGGGGTTCTTCCGCCAGCTCGTGCACGACACGGGCGTGCGCTACGGCGTGGCGGCCGTGACCCTGGTCCTGTGGGCCCTCTACTTCACCCGTGCGGGCCGGGAGGGCTCCTGATGGCCGGGCCGACGGCCGCGGCGCGCCGGCGCCACCTGGACCGGATCGAGCGCAACACCGTCACCCTGGTGACGCCCGAGGGGGTGCCCCTGTCCCTGGAGATCGCCAAGGCGGGCGACCGCCTGACGGCCTTCTTCATGGACCTGCTGGCCATCGGGTTTGCGGTGGCGGCGATCGGCGCGTCCGTCGCCCTGACGGGCGCGGCGGAGGCCGTCGCTCCGGCCACCATCGCCTTCTTCCTGATCCGCAACTTCTACTTCATGGTCTTCGAGCAGAAGTGGCAGGGCTCCACCCCGGGCAAGCGCAACCGCCGCCTGCGGGTGGTGGACGCGCACGGGGGACTGCTCTCGGTGGAGGCGGTGGTCGTGCGCAACCTGACCCGGGACCTGGAGACCTTCATCCCGCTGGCCGTGCTGATGGTCCCCGACCAGATCTGGCCCACGGCCCCGCCCTTCGCCCCGGTGCTGGCCGGCGCCTGGGTGGTGGTGCTGGGCCTGCTGCCCCTCTTCAACCGCCAGCGGCGGCGCATGGGCGACCTCATCGCCGGCACCATGGTGGTGGCCGCGCCCCAGGTGGAGCTGCTGGGGGACCTGGCCGACCGGGACCGGCCGGACAGGGCGGCGGAGCCGGACCGCTACGTGTTCACGGCCGCCCAGCTCGCCTTCTACGGGGTGTACGAGCTGCAGGTGCTGGAGCGGATCCTGCGCAGCGCCCACACGCCCCAGATGCAGACCCAGCAGGCCGCCGTGCGCGCGCGCATCTGCGCCAAGATCGGCTGGGACGAGGCGGTGGACGACGATCGCGACTTCCTGGCGGCGTTCTACGCCGCCCAGCGGGCCCATCTGGAGGGCCGGATGCTCCTGGGCGATCGCCGCGAGGACAAGTACGCGGGCGCCGCCGGGGCTGTCGTCGACGCGCCGGCCGCTGCCGATCCGGCCGCTGCCGGCGACCCCGCCGCGGCGGACGCCGGCGAACCCGGATCCGCGGACGGCGCGCCCGCGCCGTGATCCCCGCCTACTCGAAGACCGCCGCCAGGTCCTCGGTGGCGACGCCGTCCACCTCGCTGCGCAGGGCGTAGTAGCCGACGGTGACGACCACCGACGACAGGGCCGCCACCAGGCCCGTGGTCAGGATGAAGACCGGCCAGTGGGCCAGCGCCGCGGCGAGCGAACCCGGGATCAGCCCCATGGACAGGGTCATGCGCCCGGTGACGAACTGGATCCCGGCGGAGACCATGGTCAGCAGTCCCATCAGGAAGCTGATGCCGAAGATGGTGCCGCGGTTGCCTTTGGTCAGCTCCGCGCTGCGCCGCAGGGCGTGGTCGACGCTGCCCCTCTCCACGACGGTGACCGGCACCGCGACCCACAGGACCAGCGAGACGATGACCCCCGGCACGATGAGCAGGATCATCCCGAACCCGATGAGCAGCAGCGTGATGACGGAGACCAGCACCAGGAAGCCGAGCCGGCGCAGGGCCACGGCGAAGCTGGGGCCGAGGGCCATCCGCTGGCCGGTCAGGTGCTGGAAGACCCCGAACGCGACGACGCCCTCGAGCATGAAGCCCACGAGGTAGGCCAGGGGCGTGATGAGGAGCTGGACCGAAGGATTGCCGGCGTTCAGCTCCGAAAGGACGGTCGGCAGCGTCGCCAGGAGGGCGATGATCAGCATGTAGGCGAAGTTCTTGCCGAAGACGTCGAAGCTGCGCGAGAAGATATTCCCCACCGTGAAGGTCTTTTCCATGTTTGCTCCCGCTCCTGATACGTGAGGATCAATAACGAGAGGGAGAATCCGCCACGGGGCCGCCGTTTGTCAAGGGAGTGCGCCGCCGGCCGGGCGTCGGACGCGAAGGGGCCCGGGTCGCCCCGGGCCCTTTCCCCACTGCACGTTGTGGAAGCGCGTCGTTACCGGAACAACGCCTTCACGCCGCCCCAGCTCTCGGTGTCGTTGGGCACCGCGTTCACGGCGTTCAGCACCACGTTGTCCACGTGGGCCACGCAGCTGCTGCCGGTGGCCGCGCCCGTGGTGGCGGTGAACTGGATGGTCAGGAAGTCGGTGCCCGCGGGCGCGACGAACGACCCGTTGTAGTTGGTCCAGGCGTTCCAGGGCCAGAACGGACCCATCAGCCCCGACCCGCCGACGATGCCCACGCCCACCTGCTCGGCGAAGATCTCCACGAACAGCACGCCGCCCACGTCGGCCTGGTCCAGCTTCAGGTCGAAGGACCAGGACACGTCGCCGGGCGCGCCGGTGCCGGGCTCGGAGGTCTGCTTCAGGGTCAGGCCCACGGCCTGGCCGAAGTTCGCCAGCAGCACGTCGTGGGTGCCGGGCAGGGTGGGGCCGTTGTCGGTGGTCTCGACCGTGGCGGTGGCGTCGGCGTTGCCTCCGGCCAGCAACCAGCCGGTCAGGTCGCCGGACTCGAAGTCGCCGTTGATCAGGGCGGTCTGGGCGGCCGCCGGCCCGGCGATCGCGAGGCAGAGGACCGACACCGCGAGGATGCCGCAGAGGACGAGGCTTTGACGATGCTTCATGACATGTCTCCTTTTCACGTGTTTCACGTGCCCCCAAGGGGAGGGCGGCGCCCTCCCGTGGCCAGGCCGGATCGGCCTGACGCGGCGAGTGTACCCTATGTACGGTAAGCGAACAAAGTGGAATCGTGCTTGGTACGAATATTCGAATATCCGCATAACAAGGCAAAGGATCGCAGGTTAGCGTCGTTCTGATTTTTCGTGTGGTGATGTTCCCGCTTGTACGGCAACCGAACAAAGTGTAACATCCGAGGGTCGCCACGGGTCGGCACGCCGCCGGCCCCATCGGGCCCACGGCCCCGCGCCGCGCCCGGCCGTCGCGAACCAGGGGGATTGCCGTGCACCGCATCGTCGTCTTCATCCTCGCCGCCACGCTGCTGCTTGCCGCGCGCCGCCCACGCCCAGGTGGGCAACCTGATCTGGTCCGACGAGTTCGACACCCTCGACAACTGGATCATCGTCACCGGCAACGGGAGCTGGGGCTGGGGCAACGGCGAGTTGGAGTACTACTCGGAGGACAACGTGGCCGTGGCGCCCGTGCCCGGGGAGACGGGGAACAGCGCCCTGCACATCGTCGCGCGGCAGGAGAGCGGGCCCGGCATCGTCGACCAGTGGGGCAACCCGCTGCAGTACACCTCGGGCAAGCTGGTCAGCAAGTCCAAGGTCAGCATCCGCCACGGCATGATCGAGGCGCGGGTCCTGGCGCCCGACCTGGACCTGGGCGGCTGGCCCGCCTTCTGGCTGCTGGGCACGTCCAACCTCGCGTGGCCCCGCTGCGGCGAGCTCGACATGATGGAGATGGGCTCGCACCAGTGGTTCCGCGACCTGCACGACACCCACAACGGGGGCAACGGCCTGGACAACGCCACGGTCAACCAGTCCACGTCGGCCAACGCCATCTTCTACGCGGACGCGGCGGTCAACCCCGGCAACCCGTCGGGGGCGTCGAGCCTGTCCTGGGATCCGGACGACATCTACTGCCGGCCCTACTACAGCTACGAGCCGGACCTGACCGGCCGCTTCCTGACCTACCGCCTGTACTGGGACGACACCAGCCTGCGCTTCACGGTCGTGGACGACGGCGTCGAGCACGACCTGTTCGCCGAGCCGTTCACCATCGACGCGGACTCGGACGAGTTCCTGTCGCCCTTCTAGCCTGGTGGTGAACCTGGCCGTCGGCGGCGCCTTCACCGACGCCTACAACCTGGGCGATGCGGGCAGCGGCCTGCCGGTCACCATGCCGCTTCCCGGCCGACATGTACGTGGACTACATCCGCGTCTACCAGTGGAACGGCCAGGGCGAGGTGCACCTGGGGCCGCCGGACGCCCAGTCGGGCCGCTTCGGCATCTACACCGACGAGACGCCCACCAACGGCCGCCCTGGTGCCGGACGTCGACGCGGAGATCTACGTCTGGGAAGGCACCCTGACCGACGGCACCATCGCGCCCTACGAGGGCGCCAACGTCCTGTCCTGGCAGACCACGGGCAAGGGCTGGTTCGGCGCGGGCATCATGTCGCGGCAGCCGCTGAACCTGTTCGATTTCCCCGACGGCCACCTGAAGTTCCGCATCAGGATCCCCGCCAACGTCACCTTCAAGATCGGCATCATCGACGCCTGGGGGAACCAGTCCTACGTGTCGTTCCCCGCCTACCAGACCACCTACGGCCTGGTGCGCGACGGCCAGTGGGGGCAGGCCGCGATCCCGGTGATCGACATCCGCGGCACGGCCATGGACCTGCGCATGCTCAGCTACGCCTTCGTCATCCTGGAGGAGAACGGCACCGCCTGCGAGTTCGCCCTGGACGACATCTACTGGGATGCCGGCGCGGTCTCGGGCGTGGACGACGGCGTGGCCGCCGCCCGCGCGGCCGCGCGTGACCACGGCGCCCAACCCGTTCAACGCGCGCACGGAGATCCGCTTCTCCCTGGCGGCGGCCGGGCCCTACGACCTGGAGATCTTCAACCTGGCCGGGCGGCGCGTGGTGGCCCTGCACGGCGACGGGGGCGGCCGGCGTCAACATGGTGCCGCTGGGACGGCCGGGACGCGGCGGGCGCGGTCGTCGCCTCGGGCGTGTACTCCTGCCGGGTGCGGCAGCGCGGGGGGCGAGGCCGTCGGTTCGATGGTCCTGGTGAAGTAGCCGGCCCCGGTCGGCGGCCGAAGAACGGTCACGGAAACTCCGTGAACCTGCTGGGCCTCTCCCGAAACCATGCCGCCATGGATCGGGCCGGAGACCCGTGCGCACGACGGCGGTCCCGCGCCGCGAACGGGAACCGACCGCGATCGCCGTGATTGAACGGGGAAGGCGACCCGTTTCAACTCGGCGAAAGTGGGTTCCATCATGAGTCAAGAACCACGTCTCCGACCGGTCCCGATCCTCCCCGCCCTCGTCCTGACCCTCACCATCGCGCTCCCCGCCGCCGCCCGGACCTCCATCGGCTTCACCGATCCCCACGACCTGCAGGCCCTGCTCGACTACCGCCTGCCCACCTGGAGCTACCGGACCTGGACGCTGGCCGGCGATCTCTCGGGCGGAGGGTGGGACTACACGGGTGCCGACTCGCGGGACATCGCGAACCGGTTCCGCTCGGATCTGGCCAGCACCCTGGTCTGGAACCGCGAGAGCGAGCGGACCAGCGGCGCGCTGAACGCATCGGTCGGCGGGCGCTACGCCCACGCCCACGCCGGCGACGCCGTCAGCGATTCCTCGCACCGCCAGCTGGCCGGCTCGGTCCACCTGGACGGGACGGTGCGCCGCTACCTCCGTCCGGGCGGATGGTTCGTGGGCGCCACCGCCACCGGCGACCGCACCTATTCCGACGACCTGGCGGACGCGAACGGAAGCGAATCGGCGGTGTATCTCCGCGGCCTGCGGTACGGACTCACCGCGGACGTCGGCGTGGGCCGGGTGCGGAACGTGACGCCGCTGGTCCGCGCCCGCCGCCTGAGCGAGCGCCTGGCGACCCTCGGCCGACCCCGCCTCACCCCCGGACAGGAGCGCCAGGTGGCGGCGGTGCTGGCCCGGGAGCCGGGCTACCTTGCGGTGTACGACCGGCCCGAACGCCGCTTCTGGCGCGACGTCCTGCAGCCGATCCTGGGGGAGGGCGCGCCTCTGACTCCCTACGAGATCCTCTACCTGCGCGACGTCCTGGTCGAGGTGGACCCGGCCCGGTACGAGGGCGCCTCGATCGGGATCACCCCCGGGGTCCAGGGGAGCCGCACCTCCGGATCGTACGGCGCAAGCGCCGTCGATGGCCCGTCCGTGGGCGCGAACGCCGCCTGGTACCACAACTTCTCGCTGGATCACCAGGTGCGGGCGACCCTGTCCGGGTCCTACCGCTGGTTCCGCCGGGCCGGTGGGGACTGGAGCGAAGGGCGGGCGTCCCTGTTCGTCTCGCACCTGTGGGTGGTGGCGGACCGCAGCGCCCTCAGCACCGGCATCGACCTTGTGCGCACGTGCAGCGAGGTGGCCGACGCCGTCACCCGGCGGGCCTTCCAGTTCCGGATCGACTCCTCGCTGCGGACCTGGCTCGAGGACAAGCTGGCCCTGGTGTCGGGCGTGACCCTGAGCAACGACCAGCGCACCTACGATGCCGCCGGCGCCACCAGCCGGGGCTGGCAGTGGTCCTACCGGCTGGGCGTCGAATACGCGCTCGACCGGCTCCTGTGGTGAACGGAAGGGGGGCGCGGCGGGTTCTCCTGGTCGGAACCCCGGACCGGAGGTCGATCATGCCCAGCCGCACGCGCGTGTCCACCGTCCTGATCGCGGCGGCGGCCCTGTCCGCCGCCGCCGCCCTCGCCCAGCCGCCGGAGGTGCCTCCCAAGGCGGATCGCGGCCTGGACCAGCCCACGTACGTGGCCCTGGCCCAGCAGTGGCAGGGCTGGATCGAGGACCACGGTCCCTCGTCCCGCGCCCTGGCGAACCTGGCCATGGCCTACGAGTACAGCGACGAGCAGGACGCCGCCCTGCGGACGGCGCGCAAGGCGGTGGACCTGGGCCCCGACGATCCGAAGGCCCTGGTTATCCTGGGCAAGCTGCTGACCATCTACGCCGACGCGCCCGACTCGGCCCTGACCCTGCTGCAGCACAGCCGCGAGGTGGCGCCCGACTACGGCTACGGGCTGACCATGCTGGCCACGGCATACCTGCGGCGGGGCGACCTGGAAGACGCCGACGCGGCGTTCAAGACGATCTTCGCGCGCCGGGTCCTGTCGCAGCCCATGCAGGACTACGGCTACAACATGCTGATCGGCCTGCCCAAGAACGCCGTCCTGATCACCGCCGGCGACAACGACACCTACGCGCCCCTGGCCCTGCAGGCGGGGATGGACCTGCGGCCGGACGTGCTGGTGCTCAATCTCTCCCTGCTGAACCTGAAAGAATACGCCGAGGCTGCGTTCGCGCGCCGGCCGGAGCTGCGTCCCGACGTGGACATCGAGCACCATGTGATCCGCATGGTCGACGGCCATCCTGCCTTGCTGTCGACCGCGCTGATCGAACACCTCATCGCCGAGGGCAAGGCGCCGGTCTACCTGGCGGTGACGGTGCCGGAGGACTACCAGGGATTCGCGCCGGAGACCGTCATGGAAGGCCTGAACCGCCGGGCCAGCGGGAAGGGTCTGGCCCCGGAAGCGGCGGCGCGCCTGTTCCTGGGCGCCTATCGTCTGGACTCGGCCACCGACTGGAACCAGCCCTGGTCCCTGGCTCCCAGTCAGACCCGGATGATGGCCAACTACGTGGCGGCCATGGCCAAGGCGGCGCAGCAGAAGGGCGTCGACAAGGGCACGCGGACGCAGCTGCTGGACCGGGCCGAGGCCATCGCCCGCTACCACGAGTTGACGGCCATGCTCGGCAACGTCGAACGATTGCGGAAGCGGTGAGCGCGGACCGGGATCGCCGCGACGACGCGGAGCTGGTGCGCCTGGCGGCGGACGGCTCGGCGGCGGCCTTCGGGGCGCTCTACGACCGCCACGCGCCCGGGGTGGCGCGGGCGCTGGCCTCGTTCGCCGGACCGGATCGTGACCTGCTGGACGACTTGCTGCAGGACGTGTTCCTGCGGGCCGCGCGCGGCCTGCCCCGCTACGCGCCGACGCATCCGTTCGCCCACTGGCTCTACACCATCGCCCTGAACGTGGGGCGCAACCACGCCCGCCGCCGGGCGACGCTGGTGCCGGCCGACGGCGCTGTGCTGGAGACGCTGGCGGCGCCGCCGACGCCGGACGCCGTGGACGCGGCCACCCTGATGGCCCTGGTGGCCCGGCTGCCGGGGCATCTGCGCGAAGTGGTGGCCCTGCGGGCCGGCCCGGACCTGGCCTACGGCGAGATCGCCGAGCTGCTGGGCATTCCCGAGGGCACCGCCCGCCGCCGCATGCACCAGGCCCTGGCGCGCCTGCGCGCCCTGGGCCGCGAACCCGTCCTCGATCAGGAGACCGCCCATGAATGAGCACGATGATCTCGAGCGCACCCTGCAGTCGTTCGCCCACGATCCGGCTCCCGCGATCCGGCGCACGGTGCTGGCGGCCTGCGTGCGGCCGGCCGCGGCGCCCTTCTGGCGGCGCCCGGTGCCCCTGTACGCGGTGGCGGCCCTGCTGGTGCTGGCGGTGAGCCTATCCCTGGCCGTGTCCCGCGGCGGCCGGGCCGCGCTGCCGGCCGGCGCGCCCGCCATCGGGCCGACGGCCGACGGTCCCGCGGCCGCGACCTTACCCTGGGCGACCGCCGTCTGCGACCAGATCTAGGCGTCGGCGCCGCCGACGGGGCGCTCCGGACTCCCGAGCAGCGCCAGCAGCACGCAGCCCAGGGGCAGGACGCTCCACAGGTAGTTCAGGTGGGTCATCCTGCTGAAGGCCATGAAGACCGTGTAGCCGGCGAAGGCCGCCAGCATGGCGTCGACGACGCGGCCCCGGCCGGGCCGGGCCAGCAGGCCCAGGACCCCGACGGACGCGACGATCCCGCCGACCAGGAACACGCCCTTCAGGAAGGACGGCAGCGCGTACCAGAGGGACGTGTCGTCGCCGCCGGCGTGGTAGGTGAGGTAGTAGAGGATCGTCGCCGAGAGGAAGTTGCCCGGGGCCGCGGCCGCGAAGGGGACGATCACCAGCAGGCTCGTCCCGAGGTAGCCGACCAGGACCCGTCGCCGGTCGGACCAACTCGCCAGCGCCAGGACCACCGCCGCGGCCACGAACGGTCCGGGCAGCAGCTTGGCCCCCTGCAACAACCCCAGCAACACGCCGGCCAGGCCGTGGCGGCCGTGGGCCAGGGCCAGGAACGCGTAGAGTATGAAGGTGGAATAGAGGATGTCCACCAGGCCCAGCACGAAGATCTCCCGGCCGTAGACCAGCACACCCAGGTAGGCGGTGAAGGCGACCAGCGCCGGCGCGGCCCGGTCGCCCGGCGGCGCCAGCCGACGGACAAGCAGGCCCATCGCCGCCAGGTTGGCCGCCAGCAGCAGCAGGTTCGCGAGGCGCAGCGCGTCCGGCCCGGGCACGATCGCCACCAGCGGCGCGTAGGCCAGGAAGGTGACCGGGAAGTAGGGGTAGCCGTAGTGATACGGCACGCCGTCCATGGTCAGGGTGCCGTCGGCCACGGCCACGCCGGGCGTGTCCGGCGGCACGTCGTGGCGCAGTTGCGTACGCTCGCTGTAGGGATTGCGGCCGTCCAGGAAGACCTCGGCCGCGGCCTGGGTGTTGGCGCCGATGTCCTGGACCCAGTCCCGGTCCACGGTGAAGGACCGGACCACGGCGTGGGCCGTGACCGCCGCGGCCGCCGCCAGCGCCACCGCCGTCAGGCGTCCGGGCCAGGGCGAGGACGCGCCGGCTCCGCGGGGGCGGCCGGCCCGCGGCGCGCCGTGGCGCAGGCCCGCCAGCAGCGCCGTCATGGCCAGCAGGCAGAGGAAGGTGGACAGGCCGAAGCCGTAGGTGAGGTAGCCGACGACGTTGGCGAACACCAGCCAGGCCAGGAGCGAACCGTAGCGGCGGACCGCGCCCGGCAGGGCGCCCACGGCGTCGAGCATGCGCAGGTGCAACAGTCCGCCTCCCGGGGTCAGGAAGGCCGAGTCTAGCACGCCCCGCCGGGGCCGCCAACGTTGCGGCCCACCCGCGGCGGCGCCCCGCCCACAACCGTGGAGGGGGCGATGTCCAAGGGCTCCGCGGCGGTGCCCGTGGCGGCACCGCGGTCCCCGTCCTAGAATGAAGACGGAAACCGGGCTCATTGCGGGACGGCCGGCTTCGCCGCCGGTCCGCCCCCGGACGCCCGCGCCACCGTTCCTTCCGCCCCGGGAGTCTCGCCATGCCTGCCGCCCCGTGCCGCCGCCCGTCCTTGCCGGTCCTGCTGGGGGCCGCGGTCCTGGTCCTGGCCGCGGCGCCGGCCTCCGCCACCGTCATCCAGTACACGGCCGACCTCAGCGGGAGCCACGCGACCCCCCGCAACACCTCGCCGGGCACCGGGACGGTCGTCGTGACCATCGACGACGCGGCCCACACCATGCGCATCGTCGTGACCTTCCAGGACCTGCTGGGCGCCAGCGACGCCGCCCACATCCACGGGCCCACGGCGACCCCGGGCAGCGGCTCGGCCCTGGCCATGACGCCCACGCCCAGCTTGCCCGGCTTCCCCCTGGGTGTGACGTCCGGGTCCTGCGACGTGACCCTGGACCTGACGGCAGCCGCCAGCTACAACCCCGACTTCATCACCGTCGCCGGCGGCACCGTCGCCGCCGCCGAGGCGGTGCTCGAGCAGAGCCTGGCCGACGGCACCGCCCTCTTCAACCTGCACACCACCCTGTACGCGACGGGTGAGATCACGGGGTTCTTCGGGGGGGCGACGGTGCCGGACGCGCCGGCGTCCTGGAGCCGCGTCCACGCGCTCTTCCGCTGAGCGAAGCCGGCTATTGCCAGCGGAAGAACCGCACCGCGGTCGTGAAGGTGACCACCGTCCACGCGACCAGGACCAGCAGCGGCCCCGGGCTGGCGCCCAGCCCCTGCCCGTCGTTCATGACGCTGCGCAGGGCGTCGTTCAACGCCGTCAGGGGCAGCGCCCGGATGACCGGCAGCACCACCTGCGGGAAGCGCTCGTAGCTGAAGAACGTGCCCGACAGCAGCCACATGGGCAGCTGCACCAGGTTCATCCAGCCGGAGACGGCCTCCACCGTCCGGGGCCGGGCGGCCACCAGCAGGCCGATCGAGGCGAAGGCCATCGCCCCCAGGGCGGCCACCACGCCCAGGGCCCAGAGCTGGCCCCGCACCTGCACGCCGAAGAGCAGCCGACCGGCCGCCGACGAGCGGCCGCCACCTCGAGGCCCAGGAACAGCAGCCGCGAGCCGGCGATGGACGCCAGGTAGTCGGCTGCGGCGCATGGGGGTGGCGGCCAGGCGCTTGAGCAGCTTGTTGCTGCGCGCGCGTCACGACCGAGTAGCCGATGCCCCACAGGCCGCTGCCCATGAGGTTCAGGCCGATCAGGCCGGGGATCAGGAAGTCGATGTAGCGCGAGCCGGGCTCGCGTACCGGCTCGTCGGCGGCCTGGACCACGTCGGCGCGGCCCAGCGCGCGCTGCAGCGACGTCGTCGGCCAGCAGCCGGGCGGCGCGGCCCTCGGGGCGGGTGCCGTCGTAGCGGTAGCGGCACGGGCGGCGCGTCGCGCCGGGAGCCGGCGGGGTCCAGCACGACCACGACGTCGACCCGCGCCTTGCGCAGGGCCAGCTCGGCGCCGCGTCGTCCATCACCTGCACCTCGAGGCGCGGGCGCGGCCTCCAGGGCGGCTCAGCCAGGCTCCGTCGACCGCGGGGCCGTCGGCCTGGACCACCACCGCCACCGGGGTGCGCCCGGCCGGCTTGCTGCGGAAGGCGATGCCCAGCGCCACCGCCAGCAGGACCGGGAACACGAAGACCCAGAACACGGCCTCGGGCTCCCGCACGAACTCCAGGATGCGCGCCCGGGTCAGCTCGCGCAGGGCCGGGCGCCGCGGCCGCGGGTCGCGCTCAGTTGTCACGCAGGGCCCTCCCGGTCAGGTGCACGAACACGTCCTCGAGGGTGGCCTGGTGGGTGCCCAGGCGCTCCAGGTCCGCGCCCCGTCGCCTCGAGCAGCGGCCAGCAGCGCCGGCAGGGCGGCGCCGACCCGGTCCACCGTCAGCGACGCAGCGCGCCGTCCTGCCGCTGCGCCGTGGCCACGCCGGGCAGGGCGGCCAGGCGTCGGCGAGCCAGCTCGCGCGTCGGCGTGCACGTCGACGATCTGCCGCGCGCCCAGGGAGGCGATCAGGTCGGCGGGCGTGCCCAGGGCGATGACGCGGCCGTGGTCGACGATGGCCACCCGGTCGCACAGGCGCGCGGCCTCCTCCATGTAGTGGGTGGTCAGCAGCACCGTGCCGCCGTCGCGCGCGGAACGCGCTCGACGATCTCCCAGACCCGCAGCCGCGCCTGGGGGTCGAGGCCGGTGGTGGGCTCGTCCAGGAACAGCAGGCGCGGCGCCGCGACCAGGGCGCAGGCCAGGGCCAGCCGCTGCTTCTGGCCCCCGGAGAGCTTGCCCACCCGGGCGTCGCGCTTCTCCTGCAGGCCGGCCAGGTCGCAGCACCGCGTCCACCGGGCGCCCCTCGTGGTAGAAGCTGCGGAAGAGGCGCACGCGTCTCGGGCACGGTCAGCTTCTCGGCCAGCCGGGTCTCCTGCAGCTGCACGCCGATCGCGCTGGCGCAGGGCGCGGTCGCCGGCGCCGGCCCCAGCGGCGGCCCAGCACCTCCACCAGCCCGGCGTCGGCGGGCGATGAGCCCCTCGAGGATCTCGACCGTGGTGGTCTTGCCGGCGCCGTTGGGCCCCAGCAGGCCGAAGCACTCGCCGCGCAGCACCTCCAGGTCGATGCCGTCGACCGCCACCACGTCGGGGTAGCGCTTGACCAGGCCGCGGCAGCGCACGGCGGCCGGACCGCGGACCGGCGGCGGCGCGCCGGGGACGGGGGGCGGGGCGGGGGCAGCGGGCATGGGTGACGACTCCCTCGGCAGGTCGCGGGTCCGATAGGCCACCGAACCGCAGCATGATACGTCCTCGCCAGAGCGGCCGCAAAGGGCCCGTTGTGCCTCGATGATTGTTGCCGGCCCGCGGTCGAACACCGCGGGCCGGTTTTCGTTTTCCGCTTCTGTTTGTCTGTTTCCCGATGCCGCGAATCATCCATTGGTTCGGCGACGCCGCGCTGGTCAACCGACGCAACGGGTGGCGACGGCCCGGTCCCGATATTCCGCCCACCGCGGCGGGAGCGGGACGTGGTCGGGGAAGATCCTCTCTGCCAGCACATCCTCGACCGTCAACGGCCGATCCACCATCCCCCGCGCCATCGCCGGCGTCGGGCTCCCCCGCTGCTTCTCCCGCCGACCCTTCATGTAGTTGCGCCACACCAGGAAGATCGCCAGCCGCTCGGCGCTGCACTGCCGCCGCTTCGACCACGCGATCGTCTCCCGCTTGTGGTTGGCGCTGCAATGGCGGATCAGCAGATCCAGCAGATTCACCTCCCACAACGGGTTGCGGTTGTCCCGCCGCTCCTTGCTCGACGTCACCCGATGATGGAACGCGGCGCCAGACCACGCATCGCCCGCGGGTAGGCCTTGTGGTCGTCGCTGTAGATCGTCACTGCCGGTTGGCCACCGATGACGACGGCGAGCAACTCGCGCACGTCCTTGCGCACCGCCTGCGGATCGGGACGGCCATACAACTGCTCGAGCTCGGCGCGACGTCTCTTCTGCGCGGGAGTCATCGTCCCGCTGCGCCGCACCTCGCTGTCGGTGAAGTAGAGGAAGAAGTCGGTGTCCTTCTCGACGGCGACGTGGTGATGGAACGGCTGGTACTGGGAACGTTCGAAGGTGACGAAGCCGTCGATGACGACCTGGGAAGCCGGCGGCGCCGACTGCATCTGCAAGGCGTGCAAGTGCATGCAGTGGCGGCCGAGCCGCGAAAGCCGCCGGTCGATGGTCGCCGGCGCGACGCCCAGGTCCCGCGCGAGCTGGCGGTTGGCCATGCAGCCGACGGTCTTGGTGATGATCAGGGCGTCGAGTTGGGGCTTGCGCTGCCAGTAGGTGGTGGAGAAGGTCTGGGAGCTGAACGAGCGGCGGCAGTGGAGGCATGTGAACCGCTGGATACGGTGGGGGCGGGCCTGTCGCCGGAAGAATCCGGACTTCTTGTAGCGCCAGCCGGCGGTCAACTGCCTGTGGTATGGGCAGTTGGGGTTGGGGCAGAAGGGTGGGCGCCAGGTCGGATGGTGCTGCTTGGGGGTGAACATACCCGGCCCGGTCGCAGGGACCGGGCCGGGCACAATCTGCGAGGCACAACCCTTGTGGTGAACATCGCTTTTCGGTTATCCTGACGCGTATCCGAGCGGACATCCCAAGCTGTGCACTCCCGGCTCGCGACGGAACGGGAGAGCGATGATCGGCGAGGTCGTATCCCATTACCGGATCACCAGGCTGCTGGGCGCCGGCGGCATGGGGGTGGTCTACGAGGCCCGCGACACGGTCCTGGACCGGCCGGTGGCCCTCAAGTTCCTGCCGCCCGGCGCGTTGGCCGACCCGGACACGCGCGTGCGGTTCATCCACGAGGCCCAGGCCGCCTCGGCCCTGGACCACCCCAACGTCTGCACCGTCTACGAGATCGGCGAGGCCCCCGACGGTTCGCTCTTCCTGGCCATGGCCTACTACGAGGGGGAGACCCTGACCGCGCGCATCGCCCGCGGGCCGCTGGCGGTGGACGACGCGGTGGACATCGCCGGCCAGGTGGCGGCGGGGCTGGCCAAGGCCCACGAGCACGGCATCATCCACCGGGACATCAAGCCCGACAACATCTTCCTGACCGCCGACGGCCTGGTGAAGATCCTGGACTTCGGGCTGGCCAAGCTCAGCGGCCGTTCGCTGCTGACCCGCGAGGGCGCGACCCCCGGGACCGTCGCCTACATGTCCCCGGAACAGGCCGGCGGCGTTGGCATCGACCACCGCACCGACCTGTGGTCCCTGGGCGTCGTGCTCTCCGAGATGCTCACGGGCCGGCGGCCCTTCCGGGCCGAGTACGAACAGGCGGTCATCTACGCCATCCTCAACGAGGAGCCGCCGTCGCCGTCGGAACTGCGGCCGGGCCTGCCCCCGGTGCTGGACCGCATCGTGGCGATCTGCCTGGCCAAGGACCCGGAGCGACGCTGGGGTTCGAGCGGCGAGCTCGGGGATGCGCTGCGGGGCGCCGCGCCGGCCCGGGTGCGGCACCGGCTGCGGCTGGCGGCCGTCGCGGTCGCCGCGGTGGCGCTGGCGGCGGCGGCCGTGCTCTGGTTCGGACGCGCGGACGACGTCCACACCACGGAACTGCGGGTGGCGGTGATGCCCCTGGCCAACCACGCCCACAAGGCCCACGACGCAGCCGTCGCCGGCCTGGGGACGGTGGTCTACCGCATGCTGGACGAGGCCGCCCGCGCCCATCCGTCCATGTGGGTGGCGCGGGACGACCTGGTGGCCTACGCCGCGCCGACCAGCGACGCGCAGGCGCGCACGGCCTTCGGCGTCAACCGGATCGTCACCGGCGACCTGCAGCGCTACGGGGGCGGTCTCGTGTTGCGGCTGGTGCTGCGGGACGCCGCGTCGCTGGAGCCGCTGCGGGAGGCGATCGTGCCCTTCGCGCCGCCGTCCGCCGCCCTGGCCGACTCGCTGCCCGGCGCGATCCTGGACCTGGTGCGGCTGGGTCGGGCCCGCGTCACCGCCTGGCGGCTTGCCTGCCCGCTGCGGGCGCGGCCGTCGTCCCCTACCTGGAAGGGCTCGGCCTGCTGGCGCAGGACGACTGGGCCGGGGCGGAGGCGCGGTTCGACAGCGTCACGGCGGCCGCACCGGCGTGGGGCGGGGGCTGGTGCGCCCTGGGTGAGGCCGAGGCGCGCGAACACGCGGCCACCGGCGCGGAGGCGGCGCGGGTGCGGGCGCAGGAGAGCCTGGAGCGGGCGATGGCCCTGGCGGCGGACCGCTGGCGCCCCCGCTTCGTCCTGGGCGAGCTGCGGCGGACCACGGGCGACGCCCCCGGGGCCCTGGCCGCGTTCCGTGCGGCCGACGCGCTGGACCCGGGCAATCCCGTGGTCTGCCGCGGGCTGTCGCGGGTCTACGCCGACCAGCAGCGGCTGGCCGAGGCGGAGGCGATCCTGGACTCGGCGGTCGCGCGGTGGCCCGACGCGCCCGATCCGGCGCGCATCCTGGCCCGCTTCTACTACGGGGAGGGGGAGTCGGCGGCCAGCCGGGCCCAGCTGGACCGGGTGCTGGCCCTGGCGCCGGACGACGACTACGCCCTGAACATGAAGGGTGCGCTCCTGATCGGCGAGGCCCGGTATCCCCAGGCGCTGGCGTGCTTCGAGCGGGCCTTCGCCCTGAACCCCAACTGCGACACCTGCTCCAACATCGGGCTGATGCTCTACCACCAGGAGAAGTACCGCGAGGCGGCCGATTTCTACGAGCTGGCCCTGGAGTACTGCGACCTGGGCGACCCCGAGAACTGGGGCAACCTGGCCCGCGCCCTCTACTGGTCCGACGGTGGGCGGGAGCGCGCGGTGACCCTTCTGCGCAAGGCCATCGGCCTGGCCCGGGCACGGTGGCGCGACGCGCCCGGCGACACGGACCTGCTGGGCGACCTGATCGAGTACCACGCCATGGTCGGCGACCGCGCGGCGGTGGTGCGCCTGGCCGCGATCGCCGATTCCCTCGGCGGCGCCGACGCCCGGCTCCATTACAAGCTGGGCGACGGCTACGAACTGATCGGCGACCGCACCGCCGGCCTGCGCCACCTGGCCGAGGCGGTGCGTCGCGGCATGCCGGTCCGCGATATCCAGGACACCCGCGAGCTGCGGGATCTGGTCGCCGACCCGCGCTTCGCCCGGATTGTCTCCGCTGTCGCCGGCGACCGGGCCGCCGCCACCGACAGTGTGCCTTGAGCGGCCCGGGGGAGGGCCGAGAGGGGGAATCATGACCAGGATGCGGAGTCTTCTGCCGGTTCTGGCCCTGGCGGCGGTGTTGCCGTCGGCGGGCTGCAGCATCTTCTGCGAAGACGCGCCGACCCACTTCGTCGATCTCTACATCGACGCCCAAGCGCGCATCGTCACGCTCGACGCCGATACGGCGATCCCGAAGCTGCTGCTCTTTCGCGGCGACATCGTTGTCTTCAACAACCTGACGGACAAGGACGTGACCATCGATCTGCCCAAGGCGATCTTCGGCGAGGTCCAGGTGATCATTCCCGCCAGTGGCCGCAAGATGCTCAAGGTGCTCGCTTCCTCGTTCGAGGGGAAGGTCATTCGGGTCGCGAACGGGGAGTACAAGATCGACGGCATCCCCACGGTCAAGGTGAACGAAGGGCCCTGACCGCGGCCGCTTGCCGTTTGCGCCCGGCGCGCGCCTCTGCGATACTGCCCCGGATCGGCATTCACCTCCGGAACCGGGGCGGTATCCATGTCCAGCACCTTCGGCACCCTGTTCCGCATCACCACCTTCGGCGAGTCCCACGGCGGCGGCGTGGGCGTGGTCGTCGACGGCTGCCCGCCGCGCCTGGCGCGTGGACCTGCGACGCCATCCAGGCCCAGCTCGACCGCCGCCGGCCGGGCCAGAGCCGCCTGGCCACGCCCCGCGACGAAGCCGGACCGGGTGGAGGTCCTCTCGGGGCTGCAGGAGGGCGTCACCCTGGGCACGCCCATGGCCATGCTGGTGCGGAACCGGGACCAGCGGCCGGGGGACTACGGTTCGCTGCAGGACGTGCCGCGGCCCAGCCACGCCGACTACACCTACCAGCAGAAGTACGGCATCCGCGCCGCCAGCGGCGGGGGCCGGGCCAGCGCCCGCGAGACCATCGGCCGCGTGGCCGCCGGCGCCCTCGTGGAGCAGTGGCTGGGGCGGGCCCACGGCGTGGAGATCGTGGCCTGGGTGGAGCAGGTGGAGCAGGTCGAGGCGGGTGTCGTCGACCCGGCGGCGGTGACCCGCGCGGCCGTGGACGCCACCCTGGTGCGCTGCCCCGATCCCGCCGCCGCCGACCGCATGACCGCGGCCATCGACCGGCCCGCCGGGATCAGGACTCGGTGGGCGGCGTGGTCGCCTGCGTATGCCGCGGGGTGCCGACCGGCTGGGGCGAGCCCGTGTTCGCCAAGCTGGAGGCCCTGCTGGCCGGGGCCATGCTCTCCCTGCCGGCGGTCAAGGGGTTCGAGATCGGCTCGGGGTTCGCGGGCGTGCGCCTGCGGGGCTCGGCCCACAACGACGCCTACGTGGCCCGCGGCGACGGCAGCCTGGGCACGGCCACCAACCGCAGCGGCGGGGTGCAGGGGGGGATCAGCAACGGCGAGCCCATCGTCTTCCGGGTCGCCTTCAAGCCGCCGGCCACCATCGCCAAGGTGCAGCACACCGCCGACTTCGCCGGCCGCGAGGTGGACCTGGCCGCGCCCGGCCGGCACGATCCCTGCGTGGTGCCGCGGGCCGTACCCATCGTCGAGGCCATGGCCGCCCTGGTGCTGGCGGACTGCGCCCTGATCCAGGCGGCGCGGGACGGCGCGGCCCTCTAGCCGAAGCGCCCGGTGACGTAGTCCTCGGTCTGCTTCAGGCGGGGCTTGGTGAAGATGTCCGCCGTCCGCCCGAACTCCACGATCCTGCCCAGGTACATGAACGCCGTGTAGTCGCTGACGCGGGCGGCCTGCTGCATGTTGTGGGTCACGATCACGATGGACAGGGACCCGGCCAGCTCCAGCATCAGTTCCTCGATGCGCGCGGTGGAGTGGGGGTCCAGCGCCGAACACGGCTCGTCCATGAGCAGCACCTGGGGCTCCAGGGCCACCGCCCGCGCGATGCACAGCCGCTGCTGCTGCCCGCCCGAGAGCGCGGTGCCCGGCTGCCGGAGCTGATCCTTCACCTCGTCGAACAGGGCCGCCTGGCGCAGGGCCTGCTCCACCCGGTCGTGCAGTTCGCCGCGCCCCAGGCGGTAGTGCAGCCGCAGCCCGTAGGCGATGTTGTCGAAGATGCTCATGGGCAGGGGGCTGGGCTTCTGGAAGATCATGCCGATGTGCCGGCGCAGGTCCATCACGTCCACGGCCGGATCCAGCACGTTGCGCCCGTCCAGCACGATCTCGCCGGCGGCGCGCTGGTGGCGGTACAGCTCGTAGATGCGGTTGTAGGTCCGCAGGTGGGTGGACTTGCCGCACCCCGACGGCCCGATGATGGCGGTGATGCGGTTGGCCGCCACCTCCAGGTCGTTGCCGAACAGCACCTGCTGCTTGCCGTAGAAGAAATCCAGGCCGCGCACCGCCACCTTGGCGGTGTCGGCGGCGTCCAGGGCGGCGACGGCGCACTCGGCCCGTTCCGTGGCGGCGGCGACCTCCGGCGAGGCCGCGTGGGCCGGCCGGTAGACCGAAGCGCGCAGCGGCGCCGCGGCGGACCCGGTTTCGGGCGCGAGGGGCGACTTGAGGGGTTCGGCGCGGGACACGATCATCGTCCTTTCGAGCGCAGGAGGGCCCGGGAAGCCAGGGTGGCCGCCAGGACGCCCAGCGTGATCACCAGCGATGCGCCCCAGGCCGACTGGATCCAGGTGTCGTAGGGGCTCATGGCGCGGTGGAAGATGGACACGGTCAGGTTGGGTGTGGGTCCGCTGAAGGACCGGGCGAAGGCCGCCGGCGACCCGAACTCGATCCAGTAGGGATTGTCCAGGGCGGTGAACAGCAGGGGCGCCGTCTCGCCGCTGATGCGGGCGACGGCCAGCAGGACGCCCGTCAGCACGCCCACCTTGGACGCCCGCAGCAGCACGTGGGCGGTCATCTTCCAGCGGGGCGCCCCCAGGGCCAGGGCGGCCTCGCGCAGGGCATCGGGCACCAGGCGCAGCATGTCCTCCGTGGTGCGGGCCACGATGGGGAAGATGATCACCGCCAGGGACGCCGCGCCGGCCCAGCCCGAGAACCCGCCCAGGGGCCGCACCAGGATCGCGTAGACGAACACGCCGATGATGATGGAAGGCACGCCGATGAACACGTCGGCGCAGAAGTGCACCACCCGCGCCAGGAGGCGGTCGCGGCCGAACTCGGCCATGTAGACCCCGGCCAGCAGCCCCAGGGGCACGCCCACCAGGGTGGCCAGGCCCGTCATCAGCGCGGTGCCGATCACCGCGTTGCCCAGGCCGCCGCCCGGCATGCCCGGCGGCGCCGGCAGCGCGGTGAAGAAGCTCCAGTCCAGGGCGGCGGCGCCCCGCCGCAGCACCGTCCACAGGATCCAGACCAGCATGAGGCAGCCCAGCGCCGCCGCCAGGCCGGCCACCACGCGGCTGGCCAGATCGACGGCCCGGCGCCGTCCCGGCGGACGCAGCGTGCTCATCGGCCCGCTCCCTTCCGCTTGGCGGCGTAGTCCAGCCACAGCCGCGCGGCCACCTGCACCGCCACGGTGATCACCAGCAGCACCAGCCCCAGCTCCACCAGGGCGCTCAGGTAGACGGCCTTGTCGGCCTCGGTGAACTCGTTGGCCAGGGTCGAGGAGATGCTGTTGGCCGAGGCGAACAGCGAGGCGCTGACGGCGTGGTTGTTCCCGATCACGAAGGTCACGGCCATGGTCTCGCCCAGGGCCCGCCCCAGGCCCAGGAACACCGCGCCCACGATGCCCCGCAGGCCGTAGGGGATGGTCACCTGGTTGGTGACCTCCCAGCGTGGTGCAGCCCAGGCCGTAGGCCGACTCGCGCAGCACCGCCGGCGTCATGGCCAGCACGTCGCGGCTGATGGAGGTGATGAACGGCAGCACCATCAGCGCCAGCACCAGCCCCGCCGTCAGCATGCCGATGCCCATGGGCGGCCCGCTGAACAGGGGCAGCCCGCCGGCCACCGCCTTCAGGGCCGGCTGCACGTGGTCCTGCATGAAGGGGGCGAAGACGAACAGGCCCCACATGCCGAAGATGATGCTGGGGATGGCCGCCAGCAGCTCGATGGCCCCGCCCACGGGCCGCGCCAGCCAGGGCGGCGCCAGCTCCACCAGGAACAGGGCGATCAGCAGGCTCATGGGCACGGCGATCACCAGGGCGATGGCCGTGGACACCAGGGTGCCGAAGATGCTGCTGAGGGCGCCGAAATCGCCGGTGACCGGGTTCCAGGCCTGGCTCGTGAGGAACTGCCAGCCCAGCTGGTGGCGGGCGAGCGCCGACCCGGACCAGAGCTGCAGGAACACCCCGCCCAGCAGCACCAGGATCAGGACGGCGCTGGCGGCCACCACCAGGTGGGCCGCCAGGTCGCCGGTCAGCCGGCGGCGGCGCGTCGCGCGCGCCGCCGCCGAAGGTGCGGTTGTCGACGCGACGTTCACTGCTCCCAGACGGGCTTGCCGCCGGCCACGATCCCCTTCGTCCAGGTCGTCTCCACCAGGGAGACCACCTTGTCGGGGATGGGCACGTAGTGCAGCTCCTCCGACGCCGGATTGGGGTTGTGGTAGCACCAGTCGAAGAACTTCAGGACCTGCCCGGCGGTGGCCGCGTCCTGCTGCTGCTTGTGCATGAGGATGAAGGTGGCGCCGGTGATGGGCCAGCTGTCCTGGCCCGGCTGGTCGGTCAGCACCATGTAGAAGCCGGGGGCGTGGGCCCAGTCGGCGTTGGCGGCGGCCGCCTGGAAGGCCCCGGCGGTGGGGCTGACGAAGGCGCCGTCGTGGTTCTGCAGCTTCACGTTGGCCATCTTGTTCTGCAGGCAGTAGGCGTATTCCACGTAGCCGATGGAGCCCTTGATCCGCTGCACGTAGGCGGCCACGCCCTCGTTGCCCTTGCCGCCCACGCCCGCGGGCCAGGCAACGGCCTTGTCGTTGCCGATCTTGGTCTTCCAGTCGGTGCTGACCTTGCTCAGGTAGTTGGTGAAGATCCAGGTGGTGCCCGAACCGTCGGCGCGGTGCACCACGGTGATGTCCATGTCGGGCAGCTTCACGCCGGCGTTGGTGGCGACGATGGCCGGGTCGTTCCACTTGGTCACCTTGCCCAGGAAGATGTCGGCCAGGGTCGAGCCGGACAGCTGGACCTGGTCGGCGGCCAGGCCGGGCACGTTGATCACCGGGACCACGCCGCCCATGGTCATGGGCCACTGCATCAGGCCCGCCTCGTCCAGCTGATCGGCGGTCAGCGGCGCGTCCGAGGCGCCGAAGTCCACGGTCTTGGCCTTGATCTGGGCGATGCCGCCCCCCGAACCGATGGACTGGTAGTTGAGTTTGACGCCGGTCTCGGCCTGGTAGTCGTAGGCCCAGCGCGCGTACAGGGGGTAGGGGAAGGTGGCGCCGGCGCCGGTGATGGTCACGTCGCCCGCGCGGGCGGTTGTCGCGCCGCCGGGGACGATCCCGCAGACGAGCGCCGCGCCCAGGGCGGCTGCGATCAGCAGTCGGTTTCGCATGGTCTGGTTCCTCCACTCGGGGTCAAGACGTTCCCGACCGGGCCGTGGCCCGGGCCGGGCGCAACCCGACGACGCGATGGAGCCGGGCGCGCGCTGCCCGCAATCCGGCCGCGTTCGGGCCGACCTACGCCCCTACGGTAACGTCGAAAATATTAGGGGAATGTTAAGAATGGCGAATGCTGGACAAACGGGCGATTCGAGCCGAATATCGACCGATCCGCGCGCCCGGAGGTGCCATGAACCCGCTCCACGCCCTGCTCCTGTTCGGCGTCGGCCTGGTGGCCGGCGTGCTCAACGTGCTGGCCGGCGGCGGCTCGCTGCTGACCCTGCCGGTGCTGCTGTTCCTGGGTCTGCCCGCGGCCACGGCCAACGGCACCAACCGCGTGGCCATCCTGGCCCAGAACGCGGTGGCGGTGCAGGGCTTCCAGCGCAAGGGGCTGCTGCCGTGGCGGTTGGCCCTGCTCTGCACGGCGCCGGCCCTGTTCGGCAGCGTGCTGGGTGCGCAGTGGGCCGTGAAGGTGGACGACGCCCTCTTCCGCCGGATCCTCGCCCTGGTGATGCTGGGCGTGTGCGTGGTGATGATCGCCGATCCGGCGCGGCGCCTGCGCTTCGATCCGGCTCGCCTGGGGCCGGCACGGACAGCGGCGCTGATGGTCTCGTTCTTCGGGATCGGCGTGTACGGCGGCTTCATCCAGGCGGGCGTGGGCTTCCTCATCATCACCGGGCTGCTGGTGCACGGCCTGGACCTGGTGCGCATCAATGCCGTGAAGGTGTTCCTGGTGGGCGCCTACACGGTGACGGCGCTGGCGGTGTTCGTCGCCCACGGCGAGATCGACTGGCGCCTGGGCCTGGCCCTGGCCGCCGGCAACGCCCTGGGTGGCTGGGTGGGCACGCGCCTGGCCATCGCCAAGGGGCACGCCTGGATCCGGCGGCTGGTCCTGGTGGTCGTGGTCCTGTTCGCGCTGCGCCTCCTCCTGCGCTGAGCGCCGCCGCTACGGCTTCTTCGTCCCGCGGATGCTGATGGTCGCCGCCACGTGGACGGTGTAGTGGTCGGCGGCCTGGGTCAACGTGAGGTCGTCGAGGGTGACCACCATGGTCGTCAGGTCGTACCCGGCGAAGTCGGGGTGGCCCAGGTCCGGCTGCGTGTAGTCGAACCCCGTACTCTCGCGGCTGCCGGTGCCGAACGACGAGACTCCGTCGACGGCGACGCCCAGCCAGATGCTCTCGTCCACACCGTCGGTCAGGCGCGCGGCCACCGTGGCGGCGTCCGCGCTCCCGTCCAAGGGCAGGACGTAGGACTGGCCCACCTGGGACATGACGATGTCGCCGAAGATCAGGGGCGACGGGTAGTCGCTGGAGTTGTCCGGCGGGTCGGACTGGACCCCGAACTCGATCTCGAGGTCCCGGGGGGCGGCCCGCGTGCCCGCTCCGCCGTAGCCGGAGTCCACGGTGAGGGTGGCCAGTTCGAGGACCTCGGCGGGGCTGGTCGCGTCCTTGCCGCAGCCGGCCAGGGCGACGACGAGGACCGTCAGTGCGGCGAAAGCGGCCAAGCGCAGGTGCGGGCAGGACGGGAGCGGCGAGGTGGGCTTCATGACGGCTCCTGGGGTGAGCGGACACGCTCGGGGCGCGCAAAAACGACGACAACCGGATAATCAATATCCGGTTGCGCGTCGCCGCAACGGGCCGGTTCCGGTCCTAGCCGCCCAGCAGCCCCTTGACCTTGTCCTTCACGCTGTCTTCCAGGTTCTGCCCACCGAGCAGGTCGTTCAGCTTGCCCTTCAGCTCCTGGTCCACGGCGGCCTTGCCCGCCTGCTCCATCAGGCGCGTCAGCACCTGCCGACCGATGCGGTCGGCGGGGGCACCGTCGGGGGCGCCCAGCCCGGTCAGGGTGAACGCGGGCAGCTCCACCGTGCGCCCCTCGAGGCCGAGGGCCGACGCGTCCACGGTCACCGAGCCGCCTCCCTGCTCCAGCTTGCGCACGATCAGCCGCGGGGGCGGCGCGGCCTGGCCGCCCTGGCCGGCGGCCTTGCCCGTCTCGGCGGCCTCCATGTGGGCGCGGATCACGTCCAGGTTGCGGCGGCCCTTGGCGTCCACCTCGTAGATCATCGACGCGGCCTCGCTCAGCAACTCGTCCACCACGTAGGGTTCCTTGCGCAGGGAGGCCGGATCGATGTCCAGCACCAGGCGGCCCAGGGCCAGGGCGTCGCGGTTGCTGAAGCCCTCGGGATTGGCCACCCGCAGGTCGCGGATGGTGAGGCGGCCTTCGCGGAGCTGGACGCTGACGCTGCCCACGCTGACCTTGGTGCCGGTCAGGCGCGTGCCGTAGGTCTCGATGGCGTCGGCCACGATCCCGTCCAGGTTGCTGCCGAGAAACAGCACGCCGGCGACCACCACGACCACCAGGCCCACCACCACGCCGAGCGCGATCTTCCACTTTTTCATAGCCGATCCTTCCGTTGTCCCCCGCACGGGCGACGGCGCGGCCCGGGCCGCGCCGTCGCCACAATCAATCCTGATCCGGCCCGTTCGGCCAGGGCCGCGCCGCCCCTCGGCGGGCGAGGGCCTGCGCCGTCCCCCCGGCGGCGGTGACCAACCGCCCGCCGCGGTTCAGGCCAGGGCTGCCAGCTCGGCCGCCAGCACGTCCCGCGTCATGGCCACCTTGGCCCCGTTGTGGGCCAGGGGAGCGGCGCCGGCCACCGCGGCTTCCGCCGCCCGCCGGGCCGTGGCCGCGGTGAGCGGCTTGCCCACCAGCTCGGCCTCGGCCGCCGCCGCCCGCCAGGGCACCGGCGCCACCCCGCCCAGCACCACCCGGGCGTCGGGTGACGCGGCCGCCGTCCAGCGCCACCGCCACGGCCGTGCTGACCACGGCGAAGTCCCAGGCCCCGCGGGTGCGCACCTTGCGGTAGCGGCTGCGGGCGCCGGCCGGCGGGCGCGGCACGCGCACCTCGGTCACCAGCTCGCCCGGCCGCAGCACCGTCTCCCGGGTGGGATCGTCCCCGGGCAGCACGAAGAACTCCGCCACCGGCACCGTGCGCGCGCCCTTGCGGTCCGGTCAGGGCCAGCGACCGCGTCCAGGGCCGTCAGGGCCGGCGCCGTGTCCGACGGGTGCACGTACACGCAGGCGTCGCCGCCCAGGATGCAGTGGAACTGGTTCTGGCCGTCCTGGGCCGAGCAGAAGTCGCCGCCCCTGCGCACGCAGGGGAATCCGCCTCGGTAGTACCAGCAGCGGGGCTTCTGGCACAGGTTGCCGCCCAGGGTGCCCTGGTTGCGCAGCTGGGGGCTGGCCACCGCGCCGGCGGCCTGGGCCAGCACCGGGTACAGCGCGGGCCACGTCCGCGGTGGGCGGCCACCGTCGGCGACGGGCGCCAGGGCGCCGAGCGCCAGCCCGCCGTCCCGGGTCGCGCACGGTCTTCAGGTCGTCGAGGCGCGGCCAGGCTGACCACGCGCGTCGGCGTCCAGCACGTCGTCGCGCAGGCAGCCCAGCAGGTCGGTGCCGCCGGCCATGACCCGCGGCGCCGTCCGCGGCGCCGCGGCGCACGGCGTCGTCGAGGGTGCGCGGCCTGCACGTAGGAGAAGTTCGGCAGCATGGCTCAGCCCTCCTTCCGCGCGGCGCCAGGGCCGCGCGCCAGGTGCTGGGGCCAGAGGGGCGAGTCCGGGCGTGGCCGCGCCGCAGGCGTCGCGGACGGCGTTGGCGATGGCCGCCGCCGTGGGGATGGTCACCGGCTCGCCCAGACCCTTGGCGCCGGTGGTGTTGCACTCGGTGTCGCCCGGGTCGATGGGCACCGTCGTCACCTCCGGCGGGCGCGTCCAGGGCCGTGGGCAGCTTGTAGTCGTGCCAGTTGCGGTTGCACAGGCGTGCCGCTCTGGCCCCGGTCCAGCATCCGCGCCTCGGTCAGGGCCAAGCCCACGCCCATGGTGATGCCGCCGACCACCTGGTTCTCGTAGGTCTTGCGGTTCAGCACGCGGCCGCTGTCGTGGGCGCCCAGGAAGCGCAGCACCCGCACCTCGCCGCTGTGCGGTGTCCACCTCCACCTCGCAGAACTGCGCGGCGAACGGGCTGACCACCTTGCCCTCGGGGTTGGGACCGCGGAAGCCGACGCCCACCACGTTGCGGCGGCGGCGCAGGCCGTCCAGCGCGGCCACGTCCACGGTCCTGCCGTGAGTCGCCGGCGCAGGCGGATCGACCGCGCCCGGGAACTCCAGGTCGGCCTCGGGGGCGGCCAGCTCGGCCGCGGCCAGCTCCAGCAGCTGGCGCTTGACCTCGAGGGCCGCCGCCCGCACCGCGGGCGCGTCGCTGGGCACGGTCTTGCTGCCGCCGCTGGGCCCGGAGAAGGGCACCGTGGCCGTGTCGGCGTTGGTGATGCGGATGGTGCCGGGCTCGACGCCCAGCTCCTCGGCCACCACCTGGGCCATGACCGTCTTGGTGCCCGTGCCGATGTCGGCGGCGCCCATGTCCAGGCTGACGCTGCCGTCGGCGTGCATGGTGACCACGGCGCCGGCGGGCGGGCCGCCGCCGCCGGCGATCCACTCGCAGGCGGCCATGCCCACGCCCCGCCGCACGGGGCCGTCGCCCTGGCCGCGGGTGCGGGCGCGGGCCTCGTCCCAGCCGAAGGCCGCAGCGCCCTCGCGCAGGCAGGCCGCCAGGCCCGTCGAGGTGAAGGGCGGCGTGCCGCGGCGGCCCTGGCTCACCGGTGGGCACGTTGCGCAGGCGCAGCTCCACCGGGTCCAGGCCGATGGCGGCCGCCAGGTCGTCCATCATCTGCTCGAGGGCCCAGGCGCCCTGGGGATGGCCCGGGGCGCGGAAGGGCCGCTGCACGCCGGCGTTGACGAACCAGTCCACCGTCTCGGTGCGGACGTTGGGGCAGGTGTAGAGGTCGCGCACCAGCCAGTCCACCAGGCCCGTGCCGCCGGCCCAGGCGCCGCCGGTGCCCTCGGCGTGCATCTCCAGCGCGGTGAGGGTGCCGTCCTTCTTCACGCCCGCCTTCAGGTGCATGCGTCGACCGGCGGGCGGTTGCCCTCGCTGAGCATGGTCTCCTCGCGGCTGACGAAGAGCTTCACCGGCCGTGCCGAGGCCCCCGCCAGCAGGGCCGCGCACACGGCGTACTTGCCCGTCTGCAGCTTGCTGCCGAAGCCGCCGCCCATGTAGGCGCCCACCGACGCGGACCCGCGACAGGGGCAGGTCCAGGTAGCGGGCCAGCTGCTCCTGCACCGCGAAGGCGCCCTGGGTGGACTCCCAGACGGTCAGGTTCGGTCCGTCCCAGGCCGCCACGCAGCCGTGCAGCTCCATGGGGGTGTGCAGCTCGCAGGCGGTGCTGTAGTCCCGCTCCAGGACCACGTCCGCGGCGGCGAACCCCTGCTGCACGTCGCCGCGTTCGTACGTGTGCGGCTCGCCGAGGCGGTTGCCGCCCGGGTGGACCGGCGGCGCGCCCGCGGCCGCGGCGTCCCGGTGGTCCGAGACGTGGGGCAACACCTTCCAGCGGGGCGCCAGCCGGCGCAGGGCGTCGGCCGCCTCGTAGGGGCTGTCGGCGGCCACCGCGGCCACCACCTCGCCCTCGAACAGGCACTCGCGGGGGAACAGGGGCACGTCCTGCCCGCTGCCGTAGTCCCAGACCACGCGGGCGGCTGCGGGCGTGCCGCCGTGGATGACCGCACGCACGCCGGGCGCCTGCAGGGCCGCGTCCGCGTCCAGGCCCAGCAGCTCGGCGTGGGCGTGGGGGCAGCGCAGCAGGGCGCCGTAGAGGAGGCCGGGCAGGTGCACGTCCGAGGGGTAGACGGCCGCGCCGCTCAGGCGTTCGTAGGCGTCGACCCGGGGCAGGGGCCGGCCCACGATGGCCGTCTCGCCCCAGGGCGTGGCCTCGCCCGCGGGGGCGGGGTCTCGGGCAGGGTGACGCCCCGCTGGTAGTAGAGCTCCTCGCGCTCGCTCATGTCCCACCTCCCTGACTTCCGCCGGACTTGCCGCGCTCGTCCGCGGCCCGTGCGGCCGCCTTGAAGATGTGCGCGTAGGTGCCGCAGCGGCACAGGTTGCCGCTGACGCCGATGCGGATCTGCTCCAGGTCCGGGTGGGGATTCGCCCGCAGCAGCCCCTCGACGGCCATGACCTGGCCGGGGGTGCAGTAGCCGCACTGGAAGGCGTCCTCGGCCACGAAGGCCTCCTGCACCGGGCCCAGCTTCTCGCCGTCCATCAGCCCTTCCAGGGTGGTGACGGTCCGGCCCTCGGCCTCCACGGCCAGGGTCATGCAGGCGTAGCGGGGCTCGTCGTCGATCAGCACCGTGCACGAACCGCACTCGCCCCGCTCGCAGCCCACCTTGGTGCCGGTCAGGCCCAGGCGCTCGCGCAGGACGAAGAGCAGGGACCAGCGGGGCTCCACCAGCACGCGGCGGTCGCGGCCGTTCACGCGCAGGGTCACCGGGACGGTGGCGCCCGCCGGGATCTCGCCGGTGTCCACTTCGGGCTCGCGCGCGGCCACCGAACCGGCGGCCACCGCCGCGGCGCCGATGCCCACGGTCTTGAGGAAGCCGCGGCGCGAAAGGCCGCCCGGCTGGTCGGCGTCGGGCTGGCGAGGGGGTTTCCTGCTCATGGGAATCCTCCGGGGCTGGATTTTGATCGGATTTGTTCGATCTTGCCCCGACGGCGGGCCCCTGTCAACGGTCTCGCCTCGTGCGGGGCTGACCGTGGGCCCGGAAAGCGTTAGATTGGGGGGCGTGGCTGACCCAGGAGGGAGGTTGCCCCATGACGAGACTCGGAAACATGACCCTGCTGGCCCTGCTCACCGTCGTCGCGGCGGGCCCCGGCTGCCCGGACGAGGGCCGGGACGAGGACCGGGACGTCGCGCAGCTGCAGGCCAAGGAGAAGGCGATCGATGCGCTCATCGGCGATGCCCCGTGCAAGGGGGGCGAAGACTGCCGCACCATCGCCTTCGGCGCCAAGCCCTGCGGCGGACCCTGGCAGTACAAGATCTTCAACGCGGCCGAGGTGGACACCGTGGAACTGAAGCGCCTGGTGAAGGACTACGACGAGTTCAACGCGGTGCTCAACGACCGCTGGGGCTGGATGTCCGACTGCGCCTACGTGACCCCGCCCGAGGTGGGCTGCGTCGAAGGCCGGTGCCAGGCGGTGACGCCCTAGCCATGGCCCTGCTGGAACTCAAGGGGGTCTCCCTGTCCCTGGGCGGACCTCCGGTGCTGGACTGCGTCGATCTGCGGGTGGAGAAAGGCGAGCGCCTGGCCCTGCTGGGCCGCAACGGCGAGGGCAAGACCACCCTGCTGCGCCTGCTGGCCGGGGAGATCGTGCCCGACAGCGGCGAGGTCCTGCGCCCGCGCCGCCTGCGGGTGGGCGTGCTGCCCCAGGAGGTGCCGCCGGCCCTGGCGGGCACCGTGCGCAGCGTGGTGGCCGCGGGCCTGGCCGACCTGCCCGCGGCCCAGGCGGGCGAGCACTGGCGCATCGACCACGAGGTCGACCGGGTGCTGACCGACAGCGGCCTGGACGGCGACCTGCCCTTCGCCACCCTCTCGGCGGGCAACAAGCGTCGCACCCTGCTGGCCCGGGCCCTCGCGGGCGACCCGGACGTGCTGTTCCTGGACGAGCCCACCAACCACCTGGACATCGACGCCATCGCCTGGCTGGAGCAGCGGCTGGCCCGCTTCACCGGCACCCTCTTCTTCGTCACCCACGATCGCGCCTTCCTGCGGGGGCTGGCCGGCCGCATCCTCGAGCTGGACCGGGGCCGCCTGCGGGACTGGACCTGCGACTACGAGACCTTCCTGGTGCGCCGCGACGAGCTGCTGCGCACCGAGCGGGCCCAGTGGGCCGACTTCGACCGGAAGCTGGCCCAGGAGGAGGTCTGGGTCCGCCAGGGCGTGCGCGAACGGCGCACCCGCAACGAGGGCCGCGTGCGCGAGCTGAAGCGCATGCGCGAGGAACGCCGCGCCCGCCGCGACCAGGCCGGCGCGGCCGGCTTCCGCCTGCAGGAGGCCGAGCGCAGCGGGCGGCTGGTGATCCGCGCCGAGGACCTGGCGTTCGCCTGGGGGGAGTCGCCCATCGTGCGCGGCCTGACCACGTCCATCCTGCGGGGGGACAAGGTGGGCATCCTGGGGCCCAACGGGGCGGGCAAGACCACCCTGCTGCAGCTGCTGCTGGGGCATCTGGAGCCCGACGCGGGCCGCGTGCGCCTGGGCACCAACCTGGAGGTCGCCTACTTCGACCAGCAGCGGGCCCAGCTGGACGAGACGAAGACCGTGCAGGAGAACGTCTGCGACCTGGGGGACACGGTCACGGTGGACGGCCGCCGGGTGCACGTCATCACCTGGCTGCAGCAGTTCCTGTTCACGCCGGACCGGGCCCGCAGCCCCATCAGCCACCTCTCGGGCGGCGAGCGCAACCGCCTGCTGCTGGCCCGCCTGTTCACGCGGCCGGCCAACCTGCTGGTGCTGGACGAGCCCACCAACGACCTGGACCTGGAGACCCTGGACCTGCTGGAGGATCTGCTGCTGGACTTCGGCGGGACCATCCTGCTGGTCAGCCACGACCGCGAGTTCCTGGACAACGTCTGCACCTTGACCCTGACCCTGGAGGGGGAGGGGCGCGTGGGCGAGACGGTGGGCGGTTACGCCGAGTGGGCGCGGGTGTCGCGGGCGGCGCGGGAGGCGGCCGCCGCGGCCGCGGCGCCCGACAAGGTGGAGAAGAAGGGCAAGCCGAAGCCCGCGCCCGCCGACGGGCCGCGCCGCCGCACCTACAAGGAGAACCGGGAGCTGGCGGCGCTGCCGGCGAGGATCGAGGAACTGGAGGCGGAGCAGGAGACCGTGACCGCGCGCCTGGCCGACCCGCGCCTCTACCAGGAGGCGCCGGACGAGGTGGCCGGGCTGCGGGATCGCCTGGACGCCGTCGCCGCCGAGCTGCCCGGCCTCTACGCCCGCTGGGAGGAGCTGGACGGCCTGTCCTCGTGATCCCGCCCGGCGCCGTAGGCTCGCCTTGACACCGCGGGGCTGGGGCGGCTTAAATAGGCGATTCCCCCGCCGTCATCACCATCGTCGAAGGAAAGAGCCGCCCCATGACCCCCCACCTGGAAGCCAAGAACGGCGACATCGCCGACCGCGTGCTGCTGCCCGGCGACCCCTTGCGCGCCAAGCCACATCGCCGAGACCTACCTGGAGAATCCGGTCTGCTACAACCAGGTGCGCGGCATGCTGGGCTACACCGGCACGTACAAGGGCAAGCGGGTGTCGGTGCAGGGGACGGGCATGGGCGTGCCGTCCATCTCCATCTACGTCCACGAGCTGATGGCGGTCTACGGGGTCAAGCGGGCCATGCGGGTGGGGACCTGCGGCGCCTTCCAGGACCACGTGAAGCTGCGCGACGTGATCCTGGCCATGAGCGCCTGCACCGACTCGGCGGTCAACCGCCTGCGCTTCAACGGCATGGACTATGCGCCCACGGCCGACCCGGAGCTGCTGTTCAGCGCCTGGGAGCAGGCGAAGGCCCGCAAGCTGGACGTGCACGCCGGCTCGGTGCTGACCTCGGACACGTTCTACTACGAGGATCCCGACGCCTGGCGGCTGTGGGCCCGCTACGGCGTGCTGGCGGCGGAGATGGAATCGGCGGCCCTCTACACCCTGGCGGCGCAGTTCGGCGCCCAGGCCCTGACGGTGCTGACGGTGAGCGACCACCTGGGCCGCGGCGAGGCCGCCTCCACCGAGGAACGCCAGACCAGCTTCTCGGCCATGATGGAGCTGGCCCTGGACGTCATCTGACCCGCGGCCGGGGCCGCGCTCAGGTGCGCTTGATGGCCGCCAGCAGCGCCGCGTTGTCGGGGTAGCGGGACATCAGTTCCAGCATGCCTTCCATGGCGGGGCCCGGCTGGGCCGAGGCGGCGCGCTTGCGCAGCAGGTTCAGGGCGTCCAGCTCGTCCTCGCTGTAGAGCAGGTCGTCGCGGCGGGTGCCGCTGGCCCGCAGGTCGAAGGCCGGAAAGACGCGCCGGTCGGCCAGCTGGCGGCTGAGCACCAGCTCCATGTTGCCGGTCCCCTTGAACTCCTCGAAGATCAGGTCGTCCATGCGCGAGCCGGTCTCGATCAGCGCCGTGGCCATCACGGTGATCGAGCCGCCGTTCTCCACGTCCCGGGCCATGCCGAAGAAGCGGCGGGGAATCTCCAGGGCGCGCGAATCCAGGCCGCCGCTGAGGGTGCGTCCCGAGCCGGCGCTGGCGGCGTTGAAGGCCCGTCCCATGCGCGTGAGGCTGTCCACCAGGATCACCGCGTCGTGGCCGCACTCCAGCTCGCAGCGGGCCTGGGCCAGGGTCAGCTCGGCCAGGCGCACGTGGGTCTTCACGTTCTGGTCGCTGCTGCTGGCCAGCACCTCGGCCGGCACCTTGCGGCGGAAGTGGGTCACTTCCTCGGGCCGCTCGTCGATGAGCAGCACCACGATGCGCGCGTCCGGCGCGTCGGCGGCGATGGCCTTGGCCAGGGCCTCCAGCAGCATGGTCTTGCCGGTGCGGGGCGGCGCCACGATCAGGCCGCGGGTGCCCCGGGCCACGGGGGCCACCAGGTCCACGATGCGCATGCCCGCGTCGCCGTCCGCCCCCAGGTTGAAGCGGCGGGCCGGATTCACGGCGGTCAGGTCGGCGAAGGCCGGGCGGGCCGCGAAAGCCTCGGGCGCCAGGCCGCAGACCGTCTCGACCGCCGCCAGGCGTCGGCCGCGCCGGCCCGCGCCCACCGGGCCGGTGACCGTGGCGCCGGCCACCAGGCCGTGGCGGCGGATCAGGTCGGGGCCCACGGCCGCGTCCTCGGGGTCGGGGGCGAACGAGCGGGCGGGGTCGCGCAGGAAACCGTCGCCGCGGGGGCCGATCTCCAGGACGCCGGTGACAGGGGCACTCATGGTCGAGTCCTTTCGCCAGGCCGGGCGGACGGGGAAGGGGCCGCACCGGGCAGGAAGGGGATCAGTCGATACGCGCGAGCACGTCCAGGAACTGCACCGTGGCCGCCACGTCGTGGACGCGGACCAGCGTCGGCGCCGGGCGCGCCGGGCGGCCACCAGGGCGGCCAGGCTGCCGGGCAGGCGCTCGGCCGCCGCGGCGCCGGTGATCGCGCCGATGAAGCTCTTGCGGCTGGCCCCCAGCAGCAGGGGGCGGCCGGCCGGCGATCCGTTCCAGGCCGCGCAGCAGGGCCAGGTTGTGCTCAGGCGTCTTGCCGAAGCCGATGCCCGGGTCCACCGCCAGCCGCGCGCGGCGCCACGCCCGCCTCCTCGGCCAGGCGGCAGCGGGCGGCCAGCCAGCCGGTGACCTCGGCGGCCACATCGGCGTAGCGCGGGTCGTCCTGCATGGTGCGGGGCGTGCCCCGCATGTGCATCAGCACCAGCCCGCAGCCGCGCCGCGCCACCAGGGGCAGCATGTCCGGATCGGCGGCGCCGGTGATGTCGTTGACCGCGTCCGCCCCCGCGTCCAGGGCCAGGCGGGCGGTGGCCGCGCGGGTGGTGTCCACCGTCAGCGGCAGGTCCGTCTCGCGGCGCAGGCTCTCCAATACGGGCAGCAGCCGGTCCTGTTCCGCGGCCGGGCCGATGTCCACGGCGCCCGGCCGCGACGACTCGGCGCCCAGGTCCAGCAGGTCGGCGCCCTCGGCCGCCAGGCGCAGGGCCACGGCCACCGCCTCGTCCGGGCCGCCGGTGCGGGAGCCCGCCCAGAAGCTGTCGGGCGTCAGGTTGAGGATGCCCATCACCAGCGGCCGTCCCGCCGGTTGCAGGCGGACCCGGCCCAGGTCCCAGGCCGGCGCGACGAAGGGGGCCGCCGGGCCCCCCTCGCGCAGGTCGCGGCGGTCGGTCACGCGGGATCCCCGCCGCCGTCGTCCGGGTCCGGGGCCGGCGGCGCGGGGGGCTCCTCGCCGGTGGTGTGGTCCACGGCGATCTTCGGCGCCGGCAGTTCCTGGCCCGTCATCAGCAGCTTGAACTCCTCGGCGTCGATGGTCTCGCGCTCGCAGCAGGGCCGCGGCCAGGGTCTCCACCTTGGGGCGGTTGTCCTCGAGGATGCGCCGCGCCCGCCCGAACTGCTCCATGACGATGCGCTTGACCTCGGCGTCGATCTCCTGGAGCGTCTTCTCGCTGTACACGTTGTGGCGCGCGAAGTCGCGGCCCAGGAAGACCTGGTCGGCGCCCTCCTCGAAGGCGATGGGCCCCAGGACGTGGCTCATGCCCAGCCGCGTGACCATGGTGCGGGCGTAGCTGGTGACGGCCTTGATGTCGCCGTAGGCGCCCGAACCGATCTTGCCCAGGAACACGTCCTCGGCCACGCGGCCGCCCAGGGCCACGCAGATCTTGTCCTTGTACTTCTGCTCGCTGACGGTGTACTGGTCCTCCTCCGGCAGCATGGCCGTCAGGCCCAGGGCCTGGCCGCGGGGGATGATGGTGACCTTGTGCACCGGATCGGAATCCTGGCAGTAGTAGGCCACCACCGCGTGGCCGCTCTCGTGGTAGGCGACCTCGCGCTTGACCTTGTCGCTGAAGACGCGGCTGCGGCGCTCGGGCCCGAGCATGACCTTCTCCTTGGCGTCCTCGAAGTCGTCCATGGTCACGTAGTCGTGGTTCTTGCGGGCGGCCAGCAGGGCGGCCTCGTTGACCAGGTTCTCCAGGTCGGCGCCCGCCATGCCCGGCGTGCCGCTGGCGATCTGGGTGGCGGAGACCTCGTCGGCCACGCGCACCTTCTTCATGTGCACCTTGAGGATGGCCTCGCGCCCGTTGATGTCGGGCATGTCCACGACGATCTGGCGGTCGAAGCGGCCGGGGCGCAGCAGCGCCGGGTCCAGCACGTCGGGCCGGTTGGTGGCCGCCAGCAGGATGACGCCCTCGTTGGACTCGAAGCCGTCCATCTCCACCAGCAGCTGGTTGAGGGTCTGCTCGCGCTCGTCGTGGCCGCCGCCCAGGCCGGCGCCGCGGTGGCGGCCCACCGCGTCGATCTCGTCGATGAAGATGATGCAGGGCGCATTCTTCTTGCCCTGGTCGAAGAGGTCGCGCACGCGGCTGGCGCCCACGCCCACGAACATCTCCACGAAGTCCGAGCCGCTCATGCTGAAGAAGGGCACGCCGGCCTCGCCCGCCACGGCGCGGCCCAGCAGGGTCTTGCCCGTGCCCGGCGAGCCGACCAGCAGGGCGCCCTTGGGGATGCGGCCGCCCAGGCGCTGGAACTTCTGGGGCGCACGCAGGAAGTCGATGATCTCCTGCAGCTCGTACTTGGCCTCGTCGCAGCCGGCGACGTCCTCGAAGGTCACCTCGGGCTTGTCCATGTTGAAGAGCTTGGCCTTGGACTTGCCGAAGCTGAAGGCCTTGTTGCCGCCGCCCTGCATCTGGCGCAGGAAGAACAGCCACAGCACCAGGATCAGCACGAAGGGCAGGTAGTAGGTCAGGAAGTGGGCCCACCAGTTGGTGTGGGGCGGCTCGCCGATGAGGGTGGCGTCCGGGTTGTGTTCCTTGATGTACTCGTCGAAGTCCGGCATCGCCGACACCAGGTAGGTGGAGAAGCGGTCCACCTCCTTGAGGGTGCCGTCCTTCACCGTCATGGTGGTCTTCTCGTTCAGCTCGCCGTGGACCGTCAGGTCGGTGCGCGTCACCGAGCGGATGTTGCCCTTCTGGACCTGCTCGTCGAAGGCGCTGAAGGTGATCTCCTGCACCGTCGAGCGGTCGATGTACATCATCTGGTAGACGAGGAAGACCAGGAACACGAGCAGGATCCAGAAGCCGGCGGTCTTGCCGGGGATCTGGGGCGGCTTCATGTTCGGACCTCGCGGAGGTCGGTTGTCCGGCCCCTGGCCGCGGGGGTTATTGGGACTCATCAGGTGTCTTTCCCTCGATTCGGTGGATGCATGCGGCGGGCGACCGTCAAGGTAACGGTCGGTCCGCCCGTCGGCAACAGACGGGTCCGTTCGGCGCGGGCCAGGCCCACGACCCAGAGGATGCCCACGTCGTCTTCGACCACCAGCACGCCGGGTCGGGCGCTGGCCGGCAGGCGGTTGTCGCGAAAAAGATCGCTCAATTTCTTCGGGTCCCGTCGAGGCCAAAAGCCACGATGCGGTCGCCGCGGCGCCAGTTGCGCACCCGCAGGTTGCCCTGCAGGGCGGCGGCGGGGCAGCGGCAGCGACCAGGTGGCCTCGTCGGCGGGGATCGCCGTGGCCGGGCACGTCGTCGGGCGCGGCGCCGGCGCGTCCCGCAGCACCAGGATACGATAGTCCGCGGCCCGCCGCAGGCCCGCGTCCGCGCCCGCGGCGCGCCCGGCGCAGGCGGTCGAACTCGCGCACCACCCGCAGGCCGCCGGGCAGGTCCACGCCGCGGCCCGAGGCGTCCGCGGCCAGCAGGCCCAGCACCGCGTCCACGTGGGCCCGCTCCAGGACGCGGCCGGAGCGTCGTCGGTCGTCGGCGACGGCGGCCAGCCAGCGCGCGCACCACGCGGCGGGCCAGGGCCGGGTCCAGGGCGGCCAGGCGGTCGGCGCGCAGGCCGGCGCCGTCGGCGCAGTCGGTCGCGGCGATCCCGCGTCAGACGCGTCCAGCAGGTCCAGGTCGTCGTCCAGCAGGGCCGCCAGGCGGGCCGGCGCCTCGTCGCAGCCGGGGCCGAAGAGGCTGCGGGCCACCGGCAGCAACTCGCGCCGCAGCCGCGCCCGCAGGTTGTCGCCGTCGGTGTTGGTGGCGTCCTCCCGCCAGGGCTGGCCCGCCGCGGCCAGGAAGGCCGTGATCCCGGCGCGGCCGGTGCTCCAGCAGGGGATGGATGATCCGGCCGCTGACCGGCCGGATGCCCCGCAGGCCGTCGGGGCCGGTGCCCCGCAGCAGGCGCATGAGCACGGTCTCGGTCTGGTCGTCCCGGTGGTGGCCGGTGGCGACCGCGTGCAGGTCCGGAGCGGCGTCCAGCACGCCGGCCAGGAACCGCCGGCGCAGGTGGCGGCCGGCTTCCTCCAGGCCGCACCCCCGCTGCGCGCGCCGCCGGCCGCGGATCCTCGCGGGCCGTCACCAGGGGCACGCCGTGCCCGGCGCAGAGGGCGGTGCAGAAGGCTTCGTCGCGGTCGGCGGCCGCGCCCCGCAGGCCGTGGTTCAGGTGGGCCGCGCCCAGGGCGCCGCCGGTCTCGTCGCGCCAGGCCGCGCGCCGCCAGCAGCAGCGCCATCGAGTCGGGCGCCGCCGGAGAGGGCCACCAGCAGGCCGGGTCGCGGCACGCCGGGACAGGCGCGGCTCCAGCAGCGGCGCCGATGGCGGCGACGGTCTCGCGGATGAAGGGGGAGGAGGTCACGGCGCCTCCGGGCGAGGCGTGGTGCCCGTTCGCGAGCGGGCAAAAAAAATGTTGGTAGCGGCTCAGGGACTCGAACCCCGGACACTCGGATTATGATTCCGATGCTCTAACCAGCTGAGCTAAGCCGCCACCCACATTTCGTCTTGGGACGTTTGGCCCGGTCCCGCGGGCAGATCGGGCAATCTATACCAGCAGCGGCGCCTTGTCAAGGCGGCCGCCGCGACCTATGCTCCGGCCATGGAACGCCCGATTTTCGAACAACTCCCGCCGCCCGCGGGTACCGTGCTGGAGTCGGCGCGGGCCCATCTCGGGCCCCTGCGGGGGCGGACCGTGGCGGTGATCGGCTACGGCACCATGGGCCGCGCCCACGCCCTGAACCTGCGGCGCAGCGGCGTGGACGGTCGTGGTGGGCGCCCGGCCCGGTTCGCCCCGGGGCGATCTGGCCCGCGACGAGGGCTGCCGAGGTGTCGCCCGACGCCCGCGGCGGTCGCCGCCGGCGACGTGGTGATGCTGATGCTGCCGGACGAGGCCATGGCGCGCGGTCTACGCCGCCGAGGTGGCCCCGCACCTGCGGGCCGGCGCGGCCCTGGGCTTCGCCCACGGCTTCGCGGTGGCCTTCGACCAGGTCGTGCCCGGGCCCGGACGCCCCTGCTTCCTGGTCGCGCCCAAGGGGCAGGGCGACATGCTGCTGGCGGCCCACGCCGCCGGCGGCGGCGTGCCGGGCCTGCTGGCGGTGACGCGACGGCTCGCCGCCTGCAACCTGGGAGCTGGCGGCGGCGTACGCGCTGGCCGTGGGCTGCCTGCAGGGCGGCGGCTTCGTCACCACCTTCCGGGCCGAATGCGTCAGCGACCAGTTCGGCGAGCAGGCGGTGCTCTGCGGCGGGGTGATCGAGCTGCTCAAGGCCGCCTTCGACATCATGGTCGAGGCGGGCTACGGCGAGGAGAACGCCTACTTCGAGTGCGTGCACGAGCTGAAGCTGATCACCGACCTGCTGCACCGCCACGGCGTCGACGGCATGCGGCGGCGGATCAGCGGGACCGCGGCCTACGGCGGGCTGACCCGGGGGCCGCGGGTGATCGACGACGGGGTGCGGGAGCGCCTGCGGGCGATCCTGGCCGAGATCGAGAGCGGGGCCTTCGCCCGCGAACTGCTGGCCCGGCACGCCGACCCCGACCGGGGGACCGCGGCGCTGGCCCGCAGGGAGGCGGACGGGCCCCTGGCCCGGGCCGGCCGCCGCGTGCTGCCGCGCCTGTACCGGACCGCGAAGCCCGAGGAGAAGCCATGAACGAGATCGCCGCCGGCCCGACACGGTCGCACCAGTGAACGACAGCTTCGTCGGCCGCCTGGGCGACCTGGTCGCCCATCCTGCCCGCCTCATGGACAACGTGGGCGCAGCCCCGCGCTGGTGGCACGCCGGTCTGCTGGTCTTCCTGGTGGTCGGCGCCTTCGCCTGGCTCACGTCGCCCATCTCCGGGCCCGAGCAGATGGAGACTCATGCGCGACTCGCGCTTCATGCGCATGCTGCCCGAGGACCAGTGGCAGCAGCAGTACGAGCAGGCCATGCACCCGTCGCCGGTCAAGCGCGCTGGTCACCGGCCGTGGGCGCCGGCTTCTGGGCCTGGGTCATGGTGCTGCTGCTTCGGCTTCATCCTCGGCTTCTTCGCCCGCATGGGCGGCGGCCAGGGCAGCTTCAAGCAGGCCCTGGGCGTCGATCTCGTGGGCGGCGATCATCCCCTTCGTGCTGGGGTCGCTGATCAAGATACCGCTGGTCCTGGCCACCGAGTCGGTGTACCGGGTCACCTTCGGCCTGGCGGCCCTCGCGCCCGGTCTCGAACCCTCGGCAAGCTGTACCAGGTGCTGCTGACCTACGGCGACTTCTTCACCTGGTGGGGGCTGTTCGTGCTGGTCGTCGGGTTCCGGCGGGTCTTCGCCATGGGGCGCGGCGCCGGCGACCGCGGCGGTGCTGCTGCCCTGGCTGCTGTGTTCGGCCGTGCCCCTGGGCCTGGCCCTGCTGTTCATGTGATCGATGTCCAGGCGACCGGCCAGCGAAGGCCGGCGCGCGAGCGGGAGTGAAGACGTGAAGAAGATCATCCTGGTCGTCCTGGCCGTGGTCGTGCTGGGCGTGGTGACCGTGTCCATCCTCAAGGCCGGCGGCAAGGCCGAGGCGACGGTGGAAGCCGGCAAGGTGGTCCGCAAGGACCTGACCGCGACGGTGGACTGCTCCGGCACCATCGAGCCCAAGCGCAAGGTGGACGTCAGCGCCAACGCCATGGGCACCATCGTCAACCTGGCCGTGGACGAGGGCCAGCGGGTCGAGGCAGGGCGACCTGCTGCTGGAGATCGATCCCTCCGAGTACGCCGCCGGCGGTCAAGGCCCTGGAGGCCCGATCAGCTCGGCGCAGGCGGACCTGCGCCTGGCCGAGGCCTCGCGGGACAAGGCGGTCGCAGGACGCGCGACCGCGCCGAGAAGCTGTTCGACCGAGGGCCTGGCCTCCGAGGAGGACATGTCGAGCCGCCGCGCACCACCGCGCGGGTGGAGGCAGGCCCGGGTCGAGTCGGCCCGCCACCGCATCGAGCAGTACGAGGCCAACCTGGCCAAGGCCCGCCACGACCTGACCAAGGTCACCATCACCGCGCCCATGTCCGGCGTCGTCACCCGCCTGAACGTGGAGGAGGGCGAGAACGCCATCATGGGCACCCTGAACAACCCGGGCACGGTGCTGCTGACCATCAGCGACCTGGGCACCATGGAGGCCTGGGTCGAGGTGGACGAGACCGAGGTGGTGAAGGTGGCCCTGGGCCAGCCAGGCGAAGATCACCATCGACGCCTTCCCCGACAGCACCTTCACCGGCACGGGTGACCGAGATCGCCAACAGCCCCCTGCGCGTGCGCACCGGCGCCACCCGCGAGGCCGTGGACTTCGAGGTGAAGATCACCCTGGACCGGGCGCCGGCCGAACATCCGGCCGGGCCTGTCGGCCAAGGCCGTCGATCACCGTGGCCGATGCGCGACAGGCGCCCTGGCCGTGCCCCTGGGCGCGGTGACGGTGCGCGAGTGGCCCCTGAAGGCCGAGGACATCCGCCGCTACAGCGGCCGCCGCGCCCGCGAGCAGGAGGCGGCCCTGAAGGACCTGGGCTTCCAGGCCCGGCCCGCCGCCGCCGGACAGCGGCGCCGCCAAGGTCGAGCGCAAGGAGACCGGAGGGCGTGTTCGTCCTCAAGGACGGGTTCGTCAAGTTCGTGCCCGTGACCATCGGCATCGCCGGCGAGGACGACTTCGAGGTGCTTTCGGGCCTGGACGAGGGCCAGGCGGTCGTCACCGGGCCCTTCCGCATCCTGCGCGAACTCAAGGACGGCGCCCGGGTGGACGTGGAGAAGAAGATCCGGCGCGGCCGCGACGGGCGCGGGAAGAGCGACTGATGAACCTGCTCGAAGGGTGTCCGCATCGCCCTGGAGAGCCTGCGCGGCCACAAGCTGCGCACGTTCCTGACCCTGCTGGGCAACATCGTCGGCACCATGTCGGTGATCGCGGTGGTGTCGCTGATCTACGGGGCGGACCGCTACGTCTCGGAGGTGGTGCTGGACGAGGGCACCGACGTCTTCACCCTCACGCGCATCGACGGCCTGCAGTTCCTGACCGACTTCGACGCCTTCCTGGAATCGCTCAACAACCCCGACCTGACCCTGGACGATCGCGACTACCTGCAGCGAGCGCATGACCGAGGCCCGCGCCGTGGGCGCCGAGGTCGTCGCGCCAGGCCGAGCTTCGCGCCGGCGGCCGCAGCTACCGCAACGTGCGGGTGCGCGGCGTCACCGAGGACTATCCCCTGCTGGAGGACGTGCCCCTGGCCGCCGGCCGGCAGCTGACCGCGCGTGGACGTGGAGACCAGCCGCCAGTCGGTGGTGCTGGGCTGGGACGTGGCCCGCGACCTCTTCCCCCGCCACCCCGACCCCGTCGGCCGCGAGGTGAAGATCGGCGGCCGCCACTTCACGGTGGTGGGCGCTGATCGAGGACCGGGGCACGGTGCTGGGCAACAACCGCAACGAGGTGGCGCTGATCCCCGTGACCGCCTGGCAGAAGCTGTACGGCTCGGGCGAGTCCCTGGACATCCGCGTCGCCGCCCGCGACCTGGACCGCATCCAGGAGGCCGAGGACGAGGCCACCTTCCTGATGCGCATCCGCCACCGCCTGCGGCCCCTGGCGCGCAACGACTTCGCCATCCGCACCAGCGACCAGCTCCTGAGCATCTGGGGCGGCATCAGCGGCGCCATCTACGGGGCCCTGGTGCCCCTGGTGGGCATCAGCCTGGTGGTCGGCGGCATCGTGCTGATGAACGTGATGCTGGTGTCGGTGACCGAGCGGACCCGCGAGGTGGGGGTGCGCAAGGCCCTGGGCGCCCGGCGCCTGTCCATCATGTGGCAGTTCCTGGTGGAGGCCATCACCCTGTCCCTGGTGGGCGGCGTGCTGGGCATCGGCATCGGGCTGGTGCTGGCCTGGGTCATCTCCCTGGCCTCGCCGCTGCCCTTCGCCATCGCGAGCTGGTCGCTGGGCCTGGGGCTGGGCACCACCTTCGTGATCGGCGCGGTGTTCGGCACCTGGCCGGCCTGGAAGGCGGCGGGGCTGGATCCGGTGGAGGCGCTGCGCCATGAGTGACGGCCGGGAGCGCATCGGCATCGGCACGGCCGAGGGCCTGCGCCCAGGCCTTCCGCACCATCCGCGGGCACCGCATGCGCAGCCTGCTGCTGATCCTGGGCGTGGCCATCGGCGTGACCACCCTGGTGGCCATCTACTCCATCGTCACGGGGCTGAGCGGCCGCATCCGCAACGACGTGGTGTCGTCCAGCCGGCCCTACCTCTACGTCTCCCGCTACAGCGGGCTGGGCGGCGGGGACCCCGACGCCATGCTGCGCCGGCCGCACCTGATGCCGGAGGTGGCCGCGGCCCTGGCGCACACCCCGGGCGTGGGCGTGGTGGACTACCAGGTCTCCAACAACTCGGGCACGGTGCTCAAGTACGGCGAACGAGCGCACCAACTTCGTGCAGGTCTTCGGCGTCCAGCGAGCACTTCCCCTGGATCTTCTCCATCCCCGTGGCCGAGGGGCGCTTCTTCACCGGCGCCGAGGTGGCCGCCAGCGAGCGGGTGGCGGTGCTGGGCTACGGCCCGCGCAAGGACCTGTTCCCCTACCTCGACCCCATCGGCAAGACCCTGCGCATCTACGGCAAGCCCTACCGCATCGTCGGGGCGATGGCCGAGCGCAAGCACATCGTCGGGGCGCTGGGCGACAACTACGTGGTGGTGCCCTGGTCCGCCTTCGAGAAGGACGGCCTGCACGCGGGTTTCGAGGACCGCAACATCGCCGTCACCGTCGAGGACGGCTGGGACACGGACACGGTCCTCTCCAACGTGGTGGGCACCGTGCGGCAGGTGCGGCGCCTGCGGCCGGACGAGGCCAACGACTTCGACGTGGTGGCGTCGGAGACCTACGGCGACATCGTGGACAAGGTCACCGGCGGCATCGCCCTGGTGCTGGTGGTGCTCTCGTCCATCGGCCTGATGGTGGGCGGCATCGGCGTGATGAACATCATGCTCATCTCGGTGGCCGAGCGCACCCGCGAGATCGGCGTGCGCATGGCCCTGGGCGCCCGCCGCCGCGACGTGCTGATGCAGGTGCTGATCGAGGCCGGCGACCCTGACCGGCATCGGCGGCCTGGTGGGCATCGGCCTGGGCTACCTGGCGTCCTGGGGCATGACCCACCTGCTGCGCTTCCCCTTCACCGTGCTCGGTGCCCGTCACCGCGGGCGCGGCGCTGTTCTCGGTGGCCATCGGCGTGTTCTTCGGCCTCTACCCCGCCAACAAGGCGGCGCGGATGGATCCCATCGTGGCCCTGGGGCGCGAATAGGGGCGGCCCGAAGGCCGCCCCCTGCGCGCGTCGGCCCGGCTGCGGCTGCGCTACTTCAGCATGATCATCTTCCGGGTGGTGTCCAGGCCGTCGGCCTGCAGGCGGTAGAAGTACACGCCGCTGGGCTGGTCGCGGCCGTCGAACAGCACGCTGTGCCCGCCGACGCCGAACTCCCGGTCCGCCAGCACCTTCACCACGCGGCCGCGCAGATCGTACACGGTCAGACGCACGTGGGAGGCCGCCGCCAGACTGAAGGCGATGGTGGTCCGGGGGTTGAAGGGGTTGGGACTGGCCACGCCCAGCGCCGTGCCGGCGAAGCGGCCCTCGTCCGCGCCGAAGACGTCGCCGCCCTCGCAGGACTTGGTCACCAGGTTGTCGCCCGGCGCGTAGGTCAGCGAGGCGTGGGTGACGTCGGTCACCTCGAAGCAGAAGTCCACCGACGCCGTCGACTTCACCGTGGTGAAGCTGGCCACGCCGTCCGTCCCGGTCGTGCGGGTCAGCGTGCCGCTGTTGGTGCCGGTGTAGTAGACCGTGACGTTGGCGTTCGCCACGGCCGCACCGCCGTCGTCGACGATGGTCACGCTGCACAGGCCGTAGTACTTGCGGCCGCTGGGCGTCCGCGTGACCACGATGTCGGCCACGTGCATGGTGCCGCCGGCCGAGGGCTCGCTCACCGTGATGTAGCCGTTCCTGGTGAGGGAGTCGCTGCCGAAGGCGTTGGTCACCGTCAGGCTGACCGTGTAGGTGCCGGCCGCCGCGTAGGTGTGGGACGGGTTCTGCGTCGACGCGGTGCCGCCGTCGCCGAAGGTCCAGGCCCAGGTGGTGGGCGCGTCCGTGGACTGGTCGGTGAACTGCACCGCCAGGGGCGCGGTGCCGCTGGTGGGCGTGCCGGCGAACGCCGCCGTCGGCGGGTTCTCCACCGGGGCGCCGCCGGACACGGCCGCGGCCGCGTCCACCATGCCGTAGCCGGCGTACTTGTCCCAGCCGGCGCCCGACTCGACGCTCACCACGTCCTGGGCCGTGTCGCAGAGCCGGTCGCGCACCTGCTGGGCCGTGTAGGACGGGAAGGCCGACTTGATCAGGCCCGCCACGCCCGCCGCATACGGCGTGGCGCAGGAGGTGCCGTTGAAGTACATGTCGTAGTTGCCCGCGTCGTAGCCGCCCGAGCCGCTGATGTCGGTGGTGGGCACGATGGTGGGCGCGATCACGTCCACGGCGCCGGCCGCATCGCGGGTGGCGGTGCCGTAGTTGGAGCCCCACCAGCGCTCACCGTCGCAGGTGTAGCCGTTGGGATCCGCGTACACGCCCGGGTTCAGCTCCGTGGACAGGCTGCTGGAGCGCTTGCGCTCGCCGCAGGGCGACGCCGCGCCCACGCCGATCACGTACTGGTTGATGGCCGGGTAGCTGATCACCGTGTTGTTCTCGTTGCCGGTGGCGGCCAGGATCACGCAGCCCGCGTTCCAGGCGTAGGCCAGGGCCGCGTCGGTGGCGGCGTCGCTGGTGATGGCGGCGCCCAGGCTCATGCTGATCACGTCGGCGCCGTTGTCCGCCGCGTAGTAGATCGCGTTGGTGATGGACGTGAACGACATGGTGCCCCGGCGGTCGGCCACCTTCAGGGGCATGATGGTGCAGCCGGGGGCCGCGCCCACGACGCCCAGGTGCGTTGTTGCCCACGGCCGCCGCCACGCCGGCGCAGCAGGTGCCGTGGCCGGGGCTGCGGCTGTCGTCCATGGGATTGGTGTCGTTGTCGCCGAAATCGTAGCCGGCCATGCAGTCCAGGTCTTCGTGATAGATGTCCACGCCGCTGTCGACGATGGCGACGATCACGCCCGGATCGCCGTAGGTGACGTCCCACGCCGCCTGGGCGTTGGCGTCGAAGCCCACCGTGCCCACGGTCGGACCGGTGTGGTCGTAGGTGGACCAGTCGTAGCTGATCATCTGGGCCGTGTTGTTGTGGCCCCAGTGGTCGGGGTAGAGGGGATCGTTGGGCACGGCCGCGGGGAAGGCCAGCCATTCGGGCTGCGCCGTCTCCACCGCGGGATCGGCGGCCAGCCGCGCGGCCAGGGCGGGCATGTCGCCCGCGGCGACCGTCAGCACGAACCAGCGGTCCACGCCCGCGGCGGCGGCCTTGTCGGCGTGCGCCGGGCGGATGAAGGGCCGCGCGATGCGGGTGACGCCGGCCGCGGCGGCCACCGCGTCCACGCCCGCCAGCCCGAAGCGGGCGCCGGGCAGTTCGGCGCCCAGGGCGAAGGGCACCGCGGGCACGGCCTTGGCGTGGTCCGCGCGCAGCTTCACCAGCACGTGGTCGGGAACGTAGGGCAGGACGGAGGTGGCCTGGTCGGTGAATCCGTTCTGGACGGGAGCGAAGGTCCTGGGCAGTTCGGCGGCGCCTGCCGTGGCGGCCGCCAGAACGAGGACCGCCGCGATGGCGAGAATGCGGCGAGATGTCATGTCGCAACTCCGTTTCGGCTTCGGGTGTCGAGTCAGCGTGAGGTATCTCCCCTCCTCAACCCTGGACCTCGATTCCGATAGCGCGCGCAGCCTCCTCTCGCGGAATGCCCAGTCCGGCGGTAGGATAAGTCGTTACTAGGCAAAACTTTACATGATCGCCGACAAGGCGGTCAACAGGAAAATGTAACGTTGTTCGGGATGACATGCGGGGGGAAAAGGGTTCGCACCGCGAGCCGGAAGGTGGAGGGGAGCAAGGGTTCCTCCGGTCTCGCGGCGCGAACTTTCAGGCGCGCCCAGGGAGTGGGCGCGGAGCCGTCGAGGTCTGCTCGCACCGACGACTCCGCCGGTGGACTTGCAACCGTCGTTCCCGGTTGGGAACGACGGCCTAATCCTTTTCAAGATGTTGGGAGATAACGAACTGGTCTGATGCGGGCCGCTGCCGGGATTGTCCCTGGAGGTTCGCTTCGCAGATCTTCGCGAGAACGGATCCCAGGCCTCGCGAAAATCTGCGAGATATCACGAAAACATCACGGGTCGCCGCCGCGCCACTTGCCCAGCTTGTAGCGCAGTCCGCTCTCGGTCAGGCCCAGGCGGCGGGCGGCCTCGCTCTGGTTGCCGTCGCAGGCGGACAGGGTGTCCAGGACGATCCGCTTTTCCAGGGCGACCAGGGTCGCGGCCAGGTCGCCCTCCGGCACGCCGGGGCCGCCCGCGTCGGCGCCCGGCGCTCGGCCGCGCAGGAGCCCCAGGGGCAGGTCGTCGCGGTTCACCACCTCGCCGCGGGTCATGACCACCGTCTGTTCGACGATGTTCTCCAGTTCGCGCACGTTCCCGGCGTAGGCGTGGGCCATGAGCACGGCCATGGCCTCGGCGCTGAAGGCGCGGGCGGGGCGGGCGTAGCGGCGGGCGTAGCGGGCCAGGAAGTGGGCCGCCAGTTCGGGGATGTCCTCGCGCCGCTCCCGCAGGGGCGGCAGCGCCAGCTCCACCACGTTGAGTCGGAAGAACAGGTCCTCGCGGAAGGCGCCCGCGGCGATGCGCGCCCGCAGGTCGCGGTGGGTGGCCGCCACCACGCGCACG
>CAWGRT010000004.1:0-64191 GCA_963825035.1 Candidatus Krumholzibacteriia bacterium
TTCGTAGAATGCGCCGCGCCCTTTCACGCCGAAATCCTCTGGAGAGCGTGATCTGCACGCTGGCCACACTGTTGCGGTTCCAGATCGGCTCGAGGAAGGAGTTGGCGAAGCGGAAGTAGAGGATATTCATGATCGCCTCCTTCCCGAGATAGTGATCGATGCGGAAGATGGCATCTTCCGGGAAATACCGACAGCGCGATACGGTTGAGCCCCCGCGCCGACGCCAGGTCGCGTCCGAACGGTTTCTCGACGATGACACGCGCCTGATCGGCCAGACCTGCGGCGCCGAGCGCTTTGATAACCGTGGCAAACAGTGAGGGCGGTATGGCGAGGTAATGCGCCGGGCGCCGTGCATCTCCCAGCGCCTGCCCGAGCGCCGTGAATGTTTCCGGGTCATTGTAATCGCCGCCCACATACCGGAGCAGGGAGAACAGGTGGTCAAGGTGGCCTGTTCGTTAGCCGGGCGTCAACTGGGGCTACGGCTTCCTCACCGCGGGCATCGGCATGATCATCAGCGTCATCTGGTTGTACCTGCGGGAAAGCGACGCTGCTCCAGTTCGGCCTGCCGCCCAATGCGGCCGCCGACAAGTTCAGATTGGACGCCAGGGACTGGGTGGGGATCGTCGTCTACGCCGTGGGCTGCGTCGCCGCCACTTTCCTGGCCATCACGGTCTGGAGACTGCTGCCGGCCAGCGTCCATCACTACACGACGGTCTTCGGCCTGCTGGGCATTCTCGTCGCCATCGGGTACGTGATCTTCAAGGGCACCAAGGGTGCCGATGAATGGAACCGGATGCTGGTCATCATCGTCCTGGCGCTGTTCAACGTCGTCTTCTGGGCCGGATTCGAACAGGCCGGCGGCACGTTCACGCTTTTTGCCGAGCAGAATACGAACCGCATCCTTCCCCTGTTCAACAACTGGGAGATGCCCGCGTCCTGGTTCCAGAACGTCAACTCGCTGGCGATCCTGGTCTTCGCGCCGGTGTTCTCGGTGATGTGGGTCAAGCTGGATCAGCGGAAATGGAATCCGCGGACGACGATCAAGTTCGCCCTGGGTCTGTTCCTGGGGGCCCTGGCTTTCCTGGTGATGATCCAGGCCGACCATGCGACCAACGGGGGCACGACGGCGGTGTCGCCGCTGTGGCTGGTGACGGTCTATACGCTGCTCACCTTCGGTGAACTGATGCTGTCGCCCATCGGACTGTCGATGATCACCAAACTGGCGCCGCAGAAACTCGTGTCGGTCGTGATGGGACTGTGGATGGCCAGCTTCGCCGCCGGCAACTACATGGCCGGCATGCTGGAGAGCATCCTGCAGAAGTACGACTTCTCGCTGTACCCATTCATCGCGGTGATGATGCTCGGATCGGGATTATGCATCGTCGTGCTGTCGCCGTTGTTGAACAAGTCGATGCGGGGGATCCACTAGTCGCCCGTAGCGATTGTCGACACGCGCCGCCCCGGACGGAGAGCCGGCCCCCGAGGGCCGCTTCAAGCTCGCATGGGCCGAGATGGAAGCGCGGCACGGCCCGACCTTCGACCCCTACGAGGAAGGCAAGATCGCGCTGGAGGAGTCCCTGGGGCGGGTTGTCTTCTACAAGAAACTGCGGTTCTCGCGGGCCCAACAGCACGTGGCGACTGCGGTGCGGCTCGCAGAACACCCATAGCGCGGCCGCCCGGAGACGTCGGCGAGCTGGCCACGCAATCCAACGACGACCTCGTGCCGCCGGAGAGCCACCTCGACGCGGCGGTGGGGCCGGACGACAATCGCGCGCCCCATTGGAATGAAGCGCCCCCGATCACTCTGATGGAGATGGCGTTGCCGGAGATTTTTCAAAATATTAAATAGAAACGGCTTACGAACATTCAGGCAGGCATGCATGTTGCCTGGACAGGTTGCGGGCCGGCTTGCATCAAAGCAAAGGACGGCGGCCGTCGGAACCGCCCGGGAGCCACCCGGGGGGCCAATGGCCGCGACGACGGCATGCCTCCAGATCGCCGATCCGACCGGCCCCGACAACGGTCATCATTGGACGCGCCGGCACACCACGGAGACGAATCACGCCGCCGTCACCCCCGCCCGCGGCAACGACACCGTGAACGCCGTGCCTTCGCCCACCGTGCTTTCGACGTCGATGTGGCCGCCGTGTCTCTGCACGATCCCGTAGGACACGCGACAGTCCCAGCCCCGTGCCCTTGCCGACCGGCTTGGTGGTGAAGAACGGATCGAACAGCTTGGTCAGGTTCTCCGCCGGCGATCCCCTGGCCGGTGTCGGCTGATCCGCACGTGGATGTGTTCGTCGTCGGCCCAGGTCCTGATGGCGATCTCACCCTTCTCCTCGATCGCCTGTCCCGCATTGATGAGCAGGTTCATGAACACCTGGTTGAGCCGGCCGGGGTAGCAGCGCAGGTCGGGGATGGCACCGTAGTCCTTGGTGACGGTGCACTTGTACTTCAGCTCGTTCCAGACGATGTTCAGGGTCGACTCGAGGCCCTTGTTCAGATCGACCTCGGCGACCTGCGCCTCGTCCAGGCGGGCGAAGCTGCGCAGGTTCTGCACGATCTCCTTGATGCGGTTGGCGCCGTCCAGGGACTCCGCGAGAAGCTGCGTCGCATCTTCCATGACGAAGGCGAGGTCTTCCTCCGCCTCCAGCCTGGCGATCTCGGCGACCAGGCGCTCGCGCTCGTCGACCTGTTCGGCGTCGAGGCAGCCGGCCAGGGCCCGGTACTTGTCCAGCACGGTCTGCATCGTCCGCAGGTAGTCCGCGAGCGTCCCCAGGTTGCTCATCACGAATCCGACCGGGTTGTTGATGTCATGGGCCACGCCGGCGGCGAGCTGGCCGATCGACGCCATCTTCTCCGACTGGACCAGCTGGCTCTGGCTGGCCACCAGCTTCGCGTTGGACTCCTCGAGATCCCGGGAGCGCTCCTCCAGCTTCAGCTCGAGCCGGCGCCGATCCGTGATGTCGAGGAACATGCCGAGGATCCCGATCACGGCGCCGTCGTCGTTCTTGAGCGGCACCTTGCTGGTGAGGATCGTCAGCTCCTGGCCGTCCGCCTGCTTCTGCGTTTCCTCGATGTTCAGCATGGGGGTCTCGCTGTCCATGACTTGACGGTCGCAGGCGCGATAGGAATCCGCCTCCGCCTTGGTCCAGGCCAGGTCGTAGTCGTTCATGCCGACGATCTCGGCGTGCGAACCGAGGCCTGCCGCGGTCGCGAATTGCTGGTTGCAGCCGAGATAATTGCAGTCGCGATCCTTCCAGAAAACGAAGTGGGGAATGGTGGAGATCACGCTCTCGATGACCCTGGCCTGCTCCTGCAGCTTTCGCTCAAGGCGCTTGCGCTGGATCGAGAACTGGACCGTGCGGCAGAGGATGGCGTCGCTGAAACTGCCCTTGGCCACCGCGTCCTGGGCCCCGATCTGCAGGCTGCGCATGACCAGATCGGAGTCGTCGGTTTCGGCCAGGACGATGATCGGGACCTGGTTGTGGGTTTCCTCGCGGAGGGCGGCGATCGTGCCATCGCCATGGGAGTCGGGGAGCATCATCTCTACCAGCATGACGTCGATACGCTTCGGACCGGGACGATGGACTTCGCTTCGGTGAGGGTGCGCGCGTGGCGGACGGAGTAGGAAGTCAGACGGCAGCGTTCGAGCGAGTCCCGAACCGCGCGCGCAAGCTGTCTCGTCGCTCTCGACCAGAAGAAGATGAATCGACGTATTGAACATGACGATTCTCCCGGCGAGGATTGGCGGTCGGTATGGTCGGATGTCTTCGCCATCGTTATCGGCCGTGATCCGCACTGCCGTAGTACGGATTCCGATCCGCGTCGCCCCGATCCGCCGGCGGCGCCCGCCGCGGCTAGCCGTGGACGACGACGGCCCCCGATGCTAGTCTGGGGCCGTCACTCTTCGCACCGTCCGGGGAAGCCCGCCATGGAGATCCCCGCCGTCCTCGAAACCGTCGTCTACGCCCACGACCTGGCGGCAGCCGAGCGCTTCTACACCCGGGTCCTGGGCCTGGCCGTGCACTCCCGCGAGACCGGGCGCCACGTGTTCTTCCGCTGCGGCCGCGGCATGTTCCTGGTCTTCGACCCCCGGGCCACCGCCACCTCCACCAGCGGGCTGGACGTGCCCAATCACGGCGCCGAGGGCCCGGGACACATGGCCTTCGCGTGCCGGCCGGCGACATCGACGCCTGGCGGCGGCGCCTGGCCGACCACGGCGTGGCCATCGAGCGCGACCTGGCCTGGCCCGCCGGCGGGCACTCCCTTTACTTCCGCGATCCCGCGGGCAACAGCATCGAGCTGGCGACGGCGTCGTTGTGGGGGCTGGAGGACGGGGATCCATAGGGCGCGGCCGTCCGAATCCGGTTGACCCGGGCGCCGCCGCGGTCTAGGGTTTTCGGGACGATATCCGTTCTCATTCTCGCTCCCCGACCCCGGATCCGGGCGCGAGGAGGTCGCGATGGTTTCCCTGGTATCCCTGTGGCTGCCCATCCTGGTGTCGGCCGCGGCGGTGTTCGTGATCAGCTCGGTGCTGCACATGGCCCTGACCTACCACAAGAGCGACTGGCGGCGGCTGCCCGACGAGGACGGCGTCCGCGCGGCGCTGAAGCCCTTCGCCGTGCCCCCCGGCGACTACATGCTCCCGGGCATGCTCCCGGGCCGGAAGTGGAACGATCCCGAGGTGCTTCGCCGCATGAAGGAGGGCCCCGTCGCCGTCATGACGGTGATGAAGCCGGGCGCGCCCAACATGGGGCCGGCCCTGGGCCAGTGGTTCGTCTATTGCCTGGTGATCAGCGTCTTCGCGGCCTACGTGGTGGGCGGCCTGGTGGCGCCCGGCGCCGCGTACCTGCACGTGCACCGGTACATCGCCACGGTGGCGTTCGCCGGCTACGGCCTGGCGCTGCTGCAGAATTCCATCTGGTACAAGCGCGCCTGGAGTGCCACCCTGAAGTCCGTCCTCGACGCCCTGATCTACGGTCTGGTGACCGGCGGCGTCTTCGGCTGGCTGTGGCCCGCTGCCTGAGCGGGCCCGACGGGACGGGTGGCGTGGGCATCCTGCGCATCCTGGCGTCCAGCCGCGACGGCTTCGCCTGCGTGCCGGCGGACGGACGCGCCGCCCCACGCCAACCGACGGAGGCTGCCTGCATGGCCTGGCTCATCCTCATCTGCGCGGGATTCTTCGAGACCGGCTGGGCCGTGGGCCTGAAGGCCAGCCACGGCTTCACGCGCCTGTGGCCGTCGGTGGGGACGGCGGTGGCCATGACCATCAGCGTGGTGCTGCTGGGGATCGCCATGAAGTCGCTGCCGGTGGGGACGGCCTACGCGGTGTGGACCGGCGTGGGGGCCGTGGGGGCGGTGATCATGGGCATCGTCATCTTCCACGAGCCGGCGAACGCGGGGCGCCTGATCTCGGTGGCGCTGATCGTGGCGGGCATCGTGGGGCTGAAGCTGGTGACGCCGGCGTAGTCCGGTCCGCCAGAACGACGCCGCCGGCGGCCGCAAGGGCCGCCGGCGGCGTCTTCGCGTCGGGAACGGTCACTTCACCAGGGCCATCCGTCCGTTCAGCACCCGACCGCCGGGGGTCGTCAGCCGGTAGACGTAGGTGCCCGAGGCCACGGCGCGGCCCGCGCCGTCGCGACCCCGCCAGACGGCGCTGTGGGGCCCGACCGCCTGCTCGGCGTCCACGAGCACCGCCACCCGCCGTCCGTCCAGGGAGAAGACCTCCAGCCGCACCCGCCCGGCCGCGGCCAGGGCGTAGTCGATGGTGGTCGCCGGGTTGAACGGGTTGGGGCGGGCCGCCGCCAAACGGTCCGCGGCGGCCGGCACCGGGTCGCCGATTCCGGACACCTGCTGGCCGTAGGTCACGTCCAGCACCCGGTCGCCGGCCAGGGGGCCCACCGTCTGCACCGTGCCGTCGGGCCAGGTGATGCGCAGCTCGCTGACGTAGGCCTCGTTCCCCAGGCCGAAGTGGGCCGGGCCGCCGACCATGCCCAGGCTGCCGCCGCCGGTGACCTGGCGCATCTGGGTCACGCCGCCGCTGGTCGCCTGCACCAGGGCGCCGATGGCGCCGGGATTGCCGGCCGTGCCGTGCAGTTGCACCGCGAACCAGTGGTTGTCCTGCCCCATGGTGTTGAGGAACAGGGCGTCGGCGGCGCCGTCGCGGCTGACGAACACGTCCAGGTCGCCGTCGCCGTCCACGTCGCCGCAGGCCACCCCCGTGCCGCCGGCCTCGGCGTCGGCCCAGCCCACGGGCGCGCGGGCGAAGCCGCCCGCGCCGTCGTTCATCAGCAGCAGGTCCGGCTCGCCGTTGCGGGCCACGTACAGGTCCAGGCGGGTGTCGTTGTCCAGGTCGGCGAAGACCACGCCCCGGGCGTGGCCCAGGTCGCCCAGGTTCTCGCCCAGGATCAGGCTCCAGGCGGTGGCGCCGGAGGCCCGGTAGAAGCGGTCGGCCCCGCCGTCGTTGGCCACGTACAGGTCCCAGTCGCCGTCGTTGTCGTAGTCGCCCCACGCGGCGCCCGCGCCGTTGCCGGCGTCGGCCAGCCCGCGGGTGGGGGCGATGTTGGAGAAGCCGCCGGGCGTGTTCATCAGCAGCAGGTTCGCGCCGTAGCTGTTGATCACGTAGGCGTCGAGGCGGCCGTCCAGGTCCACGTCGGCCCAGGCCACGCCGCGGCCGTTGCCCGGATCGCCGGCGCCGCTGCTCAGGGCGGTGAAGACGTAGGTGCCGCCGCCCACATCGCCCAGGCTCCGGAGCAGGACGTTGGCGCCCGCGGTGTTGACCACGTACAGGTCCAGCTTGTCGTCGCCGTCGTAGTCCACCCAGGAGACGGCGCGGGTCTGGCCGGCGTCGTCGGCGCCGTAGCTGATGGCCGGGGCGAAGCCGCCCTGGCCGTCGCCCACCAGCAGCAGGTTCGGCTCGCCGTCGCGGCCCACGTACACGTCCAGGTGGCCGTCGCCGTTGAAGTCGGCCCAGGTCGCCGCGACGCCCGCGCCGCCGTCGAGGACGGGGCCGCTGCCGGCGGCGGTCCAGGTGCCGCCGTCGTTGCGCAGCAGCCGGTCGACGCCGCCCCGGGCGAGCACGTGCAGGTCCAGGTCCCCGTCGCCGTCGAAGTCCACCAGGCCGGCGCCGCGGCTGGCGGCGGCGGCATCGCCCGGTGTCGCCTGGGGCGCCGCGAAGGGACCGTCGGTGTAGACGCCGCTGAAGACCAGCTGGCCGCCCTCGCCCACGGTCAGCGTCTCGGAGCCCGGCGCGGGCTCGGTCCAGTAGGGCACGTCCGCCCACTGCACGGTGAACTCGCCGGCATAGAAGGCGTTGACGGCGCGGTCGCCGTTGCCGGCGGCCAGCACGCCGTGGGGGCCGGTCAGCACCCAGCCGGCGCCCACGCCGTCGGGCTCGCAGTCCACCACGATGTTGGCCTTGTAGTCGGGCACCGCCTGGGCGGCCTGCAGCACCTCGAGGCTGTTCTGGTTCTGGACCAGGGTGACGATGCGCAGGTCGTCCTGGTTCCACTCGGCCGGCACGGCGAAGGTGCGCGTGATGGTCACCTGTCCGCCGGGCGCGCCGACGGCCAGGGTCTCGGAGGCGAGCTGGTCCACCACCAGGTTGACCTGCCCGTGCATGCCGTGCATGGCCACGTAGCACTGCACCTGGTTGGCGCCGGCGGGCAGTGCGGACTCCACCGTCACGGTGGTGGTGACGGTGGCCTGGCCAGCCATGATCGTGTAGCTGCTGGCCAGGACCAGGGGGCTGGAGGTGGCCGCGCGGTTCAGGTACAGCGGCGTGTACGCGGCGAACATGGAACCGCTGCCCGCGCCGCCCACGGCGCTGGCGGCGCCGTCGAACATCACCGACGGCGTGCCGTCGAAGCCGTACATGAGCAGGCGCGTGTCGGTGGCCGGCAGCCGGTAGGGCGCCGTCAGGTAGAAGGTCAGGGGCACGAAGTTGTCGGACCCGTAGGCATCGAGCAGATCATTGAATCCCGCGACCGCGGAAGGACAGTAGGGTCAGCCGTCCTGGGAGAACAGCTCCCCCACCACCGTCCGGTCCGCGGCGTAGATGAAGCCGGGATTGCTGAGCAGGCCACAGGCGACGGCGAAAAGCAGCAGGCCGCAGGCAGCGGCCGCGCGCGGGCGGCGGGAGGTCATGGTGGATCCCCTCACGGCTAGGCGGTTGCGATGATGGTGAACGGGTCGATGATAACATGTTTGCAATCACCGCTCACGGCAAAATTCCACCGCGCCGGGGGGAGATGGCCGGCGGCTTCAGCGGGCCACGGCGATGCCGGCCGCCAGCAGGGCCTCGGCGAACTCCAGCAGGTCGGTCTGGGCGACGTCGGCGGCCACGTCGTACTCGGCGACGACGTCGGCCAGGACGGCGGCCAGGTCGCGCTGGCCGTCCAGGCGTTTCCAGATGAAGGCGCCCAGGCCGTCCAGGGAGTGGGTGGAGTCGCCTTCGGGAGCCATGATCACGTAGCCCTCGCCGACCTCGCGCACGGGGCAGGCCGGATTGGGAGCGAGCACGGTCTTCAGGTCGGGCATGAAATCAACCTCGTAGGGCCGGGCCGGCGCAGCCGCCGGGCGGACGGATCGATGCCGGGACGGACCCGCAGGAACGATCGCCCCGGACGGATCCCACACACCGCGGCCCCTAGGCACCGCGGCGGCCCTGCCACAGGGCCTTGAACGATCGCAGGAAGCTGAGCGCGGCGCCCGCCGCGAGCGCGGAACGGCCACCGGGGCGTCCGCCGAACTCGCGGCGGGCAGCCAGCCGATGACGACACCGCGCACATCCCGGCGGCGGACCAGGCCGCCGGAGGCGTTCCAATCCCCCTTCTCAAGATACAGGGTCCGCGAGCCGAAGCCCAGCGCGAAGAGCAGACGATGGGCGACGAGGCGGCCCTCCCTCGCGAACACCACCACGTCGCCCACGCCGAAGGGCGCCGCCGCGCCGCACGATCTGCAACAGGGCGCCCCGACGGGGATCGCCGGCGCCATGCTGCCGGTGAGCATGGGCAGGCTGACGGTGCCGGCGAAATCGGCTTCGCGGATCCTGCAGGGCGAGCCAGGCGTCGAGCCTGCGTGGATACGGTCGTCCGGCGCCGGTCACGGGTCACCCCGGCGCTGCCCCGGCGCGCGGGGGCGGAATCGATGTTGCTGAACCACGAACCGAGCGCATCATAGTAGGGAATCGCTCCCGTGTCACCTGAGAGGAACCGATGCACGATCCTTCGACGACGCAATGAGCTGCTGCAGGCGTTGGTGCGCCAGTGGGCGGGCACCGGCCCGGCCGCGTCCGGTGGTCGCGGGAGGACGTCGATCTGCGTCTGGCCGGCGCTGGCGGCGCACCACGTGGAGGCGACCCTGGGGCCGCTGCTGCCGGCCGGCCTGCGCACCCCGGACCAGCAGCAGGTCCTGGAGCGCACGGGCCTGCGCACCCAGTGGCTACTGCTGGAACTGGAGCGCGTGCTGCCGGGCTGCAGGCGGCGGGCGTGCGATCCCATCCTGCTCAAGGGGGCGGGCCTGGCCCTGGCCGTCTACCCGGATCCGGCGGAACGCTGGTTCATCGACCTGGACCTGCTGGAGACGCCGGGACCGGGTGGAGGCCGCCTGCGCCGCCCTGGAGGACGCCGGCTACCGGCCCGTTCCGCAGCCGCGGCGACTGGGTCTACTACGACCGCCACCACCTGCACCGGATCCTGGTCAACTCCGGCACGGTGCGGTGGTGGAGGTGCACTGGGACCTGAGCATCGCCGATTCCCCCTACCGCTTCGATCTGGCGGGGATCGCGCCCGGGCCCGCCTGGTGGCCATCGGCCGCCACGCGTGCCGCGTCGCCGCGCCGGTCGACCTCGTGATCCACGGGGTGTATCAGGACCTGGCGGACGGCTTCATCGACCTGCGCCGGCTGCTGGACCTGGCACGGCTGCTGCCCGGCCTGAGCCCTGCCGACTGGGACACCATCTGGGAGCTGGCCAACGCGGGACGGATGGATCGGGCCTTGGAACTTTCTCTTCACCTCATGAAGAACATCCTCGGCATCGAGGCGCCGCCGGGCCGCCCGGCCCATCCCCTGGAGCCCTGGGCCTGGCGTCTGCTGGACGGCCTGGACGTGGCCGCGGGCTGCCTGGCCCGCCGATCGGCGGTGGAGGTGGGCTACAACCGCTTCCTGCACCTGGTCCTGGTGCCGGGGGCGAAGCTGCGTCGGCACCAGGTCGGCCGCCTGCTGTGGCCGCGGCTCCAACCGGTGGCGGGCCGCGAGCCCGACTCCTGGCAGCTGGGCCTGCTCCACTGCGCCGCCGCCGGGGCCCGCAATGCCCTGCGCATCGTCCGCATCGGCGCCGAGGCCCTGCGCGGAAATCCCGCCTGACTTTATCCTTTGAAGTTTTTTCGGCTTTCCCCTTGACCGGCCTGCTTCAGTATGCGAAGTATCGACCGGAAGGGGGCCTGGGCCTCGCCGAATCTCGGTCGGGCCGGAGCGGCTCCGGACCGGAGTGCATGAACGCGCGCACCCTCGATCCGCTGCTGGGAGCGCCGGCCCGGCTGGCCATCGCGGCCACCCTGGCCGACGGCAAGGCGCGGACCTTCTCCGAGCTGAAGAGCGCCACCGGCCTGGCCGACGGCAACCTGCACGTGCAGACGGGCCGGTTGGCGGCGGCGGGGTACCTGCGGCGCTACCGGGAGCAGCGCGGCGGCCGCACGGTCACCTGCTACAGCCTGGAGGACGCCGGCCTGGCCGCGCTGCGGAAGCTGGCCGACCGGCTGCAGGCGGCGCTCACCGGCCTCAGGCCGGCGCGCGTCCGGGCGCCGGGAACGGGACGATTCGCAGGTCTGGTGACGACGCCGGACCGGAGGCACGCATGAAGATCGCCATCGGGGCCGATCACGGGGGCTTCGCCCTCAAGGAGACGCTGAAGAAGCACCTGCAGGCCAAGGGCCATCAGGTGGACGACTGCGGCACCCATTCGGCCGAGGCCGTGGACTACCCGGTGTACGCCCGGGCGGTGGCCGAGGCCGTGGCCCAGGGCCGCGCCGAGCGGGGCATCATGATCGACGGCGCGGGCATCGGCTCGTCCATGGTGGCCAACAAGGTGCCCGGGGTGCGGGCGGCCATGGCCTACGACGTCTCCAGCGCCCGCAACGGCCGCGAGCACAACGACGCCAACGTGCTGACCCTGGGCGCCGGCCTGATCGGCGCCAACCTGGCCCAGCAGATCGTCGACGTCTTCCTGGCCACCGACTGCACCGAGCCGCGGCACCGCCGCCGGGTGGCCATGATCGCGGACGCCGCGGCGCCGGCCGCCGCGCGGCCGCGCCGGCGGCCGCTGGCGGGCGACCCTCTGGCCGACCTCTCGCGAGGAGGACCTGGCGCGGATCGTGGCCCGGCTGCAGGGCCTGCTGGGCGGCCCCGGCCACGCCGGCCCCTGCGTGGGCGCATGCCCCGACACGGCGCGGGCCTTCATCGAGCTGGGCGCCCGGCGCCTGAGCCACGGGCCTGGACAGCCCCGGCCGCATCCCCGAGGACGTGGCCCGCTACATCGACCACACCATCCTCAAGGCCGACGCCACCGTGGCCATGATCGACAAGGTCGTGGCCGAGGCGCGGGAGTTCGGCTTCCGCTCGGTGTGCGTCAACCCCGGCTGGGTGCGGCGCGTGGCCGACGGGCTGCGCGGGATCGCCGGTGCTGACCTGCAGCGTGGTGGGCTTCCCCCTGGGGGCCAACACCTCCGAGATCAAGGGCATGGAGACCCGCAAGGCCATCCGCGACGGCGCCAAGGAGATCGACATGGTCATCAACGTCGGGCGCCTCAAGAGCGGCGACGACGACTTCGTCCTGAAGGACATCCTGGCGGTGACCGAGGCCTGCCGCGACGGCTCGGCGCCGTCAGCAAGGTGATCATCGAGACGGCGCTGCTGACCGACGACGAGAAGGTGCGCGCCTGCGAGCTCGTCGCAGCGCGCGCGGGCCGATTTCGTGAAGACCTCGACCGGATTCTCGAGCGGCGGCGCCACCGCCGAGGACGTTGCCCTGATGGCGTCGGTCGTCCGCGGCGCCGGCATGGAGGTCAAGGCCTCCGGCGGCATCCGTTCGTTCAGCGACGCCAAGCGCATGATCGAGGCCGGCGCCACGCGGATCGGCGCGTCGGCCTCGCATCGCCATCGTCCAGGAAGCCCACAACGTCACGGTCAGCCGCTAGGGAGGAGATCCATGGTCGACCTGAGAGCCTACTGCGTGATCGACAGCCTGCAGCCCCAGTTCGCCTCGTTCCAGGCGACGGTGGCCCAGGGCTTCCTGCCCAAGGTGGGGCAGGCCAGCCTGTTCGTGGAGATCGCGCCGGGCATCGAGATCAACCGGGTGATGGACATCGCGCTCAAGAGCACGACCGTCACGCCGGGCATGCAGATCGTCGAGCGCAACTTCGGCATGCTCGAGGTGCACAGCGACAGCCAGGCGGACGTGCGCCAGGCGGGCGCGGCCATCCTCGAGGCCCTGGAGCTGGGCGAGGACCAGCGGCTGAAGCCGCGCATCGTCTCGGACCAGGTGGTGCGCCACCTGGACGACCACCAGTGCATGCTCATCAACCGCATGCGCCACGGCAACCTGATCCTGTCGGGCCAGACCCTGTTCGTGCTGGAGTGCGAGCCGGCGGCCTACGCGGCCCTGGCGGCCAACGAGGCGGAGAAGGCCGCCCGCATCAACATCCTCGAGGTGCGCGCCTTCGGCAGCCTTCGGCCGGGTGTACATCGGCGGCGAGGAGCGGGACGTGCAGGTGGCGCGGCCGGCGGCCGTGGCGGCGCTGGAGGCGCTGGACGGCAGGCAGATCACCAAGTAGGCAGTCCGAACCGGACAATCTAGCAGGAGGAAACGACGATGGCCGACGCCCTGGGAATGATCGAGTGCCGCAGCTTCGCGGCGACCGTGGAGGCCGCCGACGCGATGGTCAAGGCCGCCCGCGTGGAACTGGTGGGCTACGAGAAGACCGGCGGCGGCTACACCACCGCCGTGGTGCGCGGCGACGTGGCCGCGGTCAAGGCCGCCTGCGACGCGGGCCAGACCGCCGCGACCCGCGTGGGCGAAGTGGTGGCCGTGCACGTGATCGCGCGCCCCCACGCCAACGTCGACGCCGTGATGCCCCTGGGCCGCCACGGACGAGGCGTAGGCCGTGAACCTGGCGAAGGTGCTCGGCCGCGTGGTGGCCTCCCGCAAGGAGGCGAGCCATCGAGGGGCTCAAGCTGCTGATGCTCGGCCAGGCGGGGCCCGACGGCAAGCTGACCGGCGGCTCGGTGGTGGCCGTGGACGCGGTGGGCGCCGGCGAGGGCGAGTACGTGCTGTACGCGTCCGGCTCGTCGGCGCGCCAGACCGCCGCCACCGACGGACAAGCCGGTGGACGCGGTGGTCATGGCCATCGTCGACAGCTGGGACATCGGCGGCGAGAGACAGCTACCGCAAGGGTGACGACTGATGCGCCGGCTGACCGACCAGCAGGTCGACGCCATCGCCCGGCGAGCTGGCCGGGCGCCTGGGCGGGACCGCGGGCGGCGCCGCCCGGACGTTCGTGTCGGGCGGCCGGCCGCCGGCGGCGGCGCCCGAGCGCGGCTACGTGGTGCGGCCCATCTCCGCCGATCCCCAGGCCGGGCCGCCGCCGACCCGCGAGGGCGACGGCGTGTTCGCCACCGTCGACGACTGCGTCGACGCGGCCCGCGCCGCCTTCCTGAACCTGGCGATCGCGTCGCCTGGAGAAGCGGCGGCGAGATCATCGCCGCCATCCGCGCCGCCATGCGGCAGCACGGCGAGCGCCTGGCGCAAGCTGGCCTGGGAGGAGACCGGGCTCGGCCGCTGGGAGCACAAGGTGCTCAAGAACGCGCCTGGTTACCGAGAAGACGCCGGGCACGGAGGCCCTCGTGCCCCGACACGGTCACCGGCGACCACGGGCTGACCCTGACCGAGCTGGCGCCCTTCGGGGTGATCGGCTCCATCACGCCGACGACCAATCCCACCAGCACCATCATCTGCAACACCATCGGCATGGTGGCGGCGGGCAACAGCCGTGGTCTTCAACGTGCACCCCGGGCGCCAAGCGCTGCTCCATGGAGACGGTGCGCGAGCTGAACCGGGCCATCACCGCCGCGGGCGGGCCCCAGAACCTGGTCACGGCGGTGGCCGAGCCCACCATCGAGTCGGCGGGCGAGCTGATGCACCACCCGGGCATCAACCTGCTGGTGGTCACCGGCGGGCCGGGCGTGGTCAAGGCGGCCATGCAGAGCGGCAAGCGCGCCGTCTGCGCCGGGCCGGGCAACCCGCCGGTGGTGGTGGACGAGACCGCGGACATCGCCAAGGCGGGCCGCGACATCGTCATCGGGGCGGGCTTCGACAACAACGTGATCTGCGTGGACGAGAAGGAGGTGTTCGTGGTCGCCAGCGTGGCGGACGACCTCATCAAGGCCATGCGCGACGCGGGCGCCTACCTGGTGGACCAGAGCGAACTGCGGCGGCTGGAGAAGGAGATCTTCCTGGAGATCCCCGCGCCCCGCAGCCACGGCGCCATCAACAAGGACTGCGTCGGCAGGAACGCGGGCGAGCTGCTGGCGCGCATCGGCGTGCGGCCCGTGGGCGACCCGGCCCTGGTGATCGCCGACGTGCCCGAGGACCATCCGCTGGTGTGGAGCGAGCAGCTGATGCCGGTGCTGCCCATCGTGCGGGTGCCGGACGTGGACCGGGCCATCGCCCTGGCCCGCGAGGCCGAGCACGGCTTCGGCCACTCGGCCAGCATGTTCTCCCGGAACATCGACGGCGCTCAGCCGCATGGCGCGGGTCGATGAACACCAGCATCTTCGTCAAGAACGCGCCCATCGTCGCGGGCCTCGGCGACGGCGGCGAGGGGCACACCTCCTTCACCATCGCCAGCCCCACGGGCGAGGGGATGACCGACGCGGTCAGCTTCTCGCGCCTGCGGCGCTGCGTGCTGAAGGACCACTTCCGGATCGTGTAGGTGACGATGAACCGCGCCCTGGCCCTGCTGGAATTCGAATCGGTCGCCGCCGGCGTCCTGGCCGTCGACCGCATGCTCAAGAAGTCGCCCGTGGCCCTGCTGCGCTGCGGCAGCGTGCACCCGGGCCGCTGGCTGGTCCTGGTGGGCGGCACGGTGGCCGCCACCGAGGAGGCCCACGCCGAGGGCTGCGCGCCAGCCGCGCGGTGCTGCGACCAGGTCTGCCTGGCCGACCCGCACCCCGCCCTGGCCGCGGCGGTGCGGCGGCCAGCGCCTGGCGCCCGAGGGCGAGGCCCTCGGCGTGCTGGAGTCGGCGACGCTCGCCGGCGCTGCTGCGCGGCGGTGGACGCGGCGCTCAAGGCGCGTGCCGGTGCGCCTGGCCGAGCTGCGCCTGGCCGACGACCTGGGCGGCCGCGCCGTGGCCCTGCTGGACGGCCTGCTGCCGGACGTGGAGGCGGCCCTGGAGCTGGCCGCGCGGCCGGCTGGAGCGCGGCGGCCGCCTGGTGGCCGCCACCCTGATGCCGCGCCTGGACGACACCCTGCGCGACGTGCTGACCGAGACCACCCGCTTCGGCGCCTGCGCCCTGTGGCAGCCCGAGGGCGGGGAAGTGCTGGAGGACTAGGCGGTGTTCCTGGGGCGCGTCATCGGCAGGCTGGTGCCCGGCGGTGGTCACGCCGGGCCTCGAGGGCGTGCCGCTGCTGTGGGTGCAGCCCCTGGACAAGGCGCGGCGCGCGCCGGCGGCAAGCCCTTCGTCTGCGCCGACGGCACCCGCATGGCCGGCCCCGGCGAGATGGTCTACTGGGAGGCCAGCCGCGAGGCGGCGCTGACCCTCGACCCGCGCTTCGTGCCGGTGGACCACGCCGTGGTCGGCATCGTCGACGACCTGCAGCTGCGACGACGCCACCGGAGGCGCGGCCGTGATCCTCGCGCGCGTGGCCGGACGCATCACCTCGACCATCCACCACCGCGAATGTCGCGGCGCGCAAGCTGCTGGTCTGCGATAAGCTGGACGCCGCGGGCGAGCCCGCCGGCGGCTACGTCATCGCCGTCGACCCGGTCGGCGCCGGCGCCGGCGAGACCGTGATCATCCTGGACGAGGGCAACGGCGCGCGCCAGATCCTCGGGGTCAAGGACATGCCGGTGCGCTCGGTGGTGGTCGGCGATCGTGGACGATCTCGGCTGAGCGACCGGGAGGCCGGCCATGCTCCACATCTACATCGACGCCGACGCCTGCCCCGTGAAGAACGAGGTCTACAAGGTCGCCGGCCGCTACGGGCTGGCGGTGACCCTGGTGGCCAACAGCTACATGCGCATTCCCGGCGGCGACGTGAAGCTGGTGGTGGTGGACAAGGGCCGGGACGAGGCCGACGACTGGATCGCCGACGCCGTCGGAGCCCGGACGACATCGTGGTCACCGGCGACATCCCCCTGGCGGCGCGCTGCCTGGACCGGGGGGCGCGGGTGCTGGGCCACAAGGGCCGGCCCTTCACCGACGAGAACGTGGGCGAGGCCCTGGCCACGCGCCACCTGCTGACCCAGCTGCGGGAACAGGGGGTCATGGGCGGCGGGCCGCCGCCGTTCTCGGCGAAGGACCGCTCGCTGTTCCTGCAGAAGCTGGACGAGACTGGTCAACGCCATCCGGCGCGAGCGCCGACGGCGCCTGAGCCGCGCCCCGAGGAGGTCGAGCATGGACGTTGCGCCGGTCTTCCCCTTCCCCATCGCCGCGCGCCGTCGCCCCTGGACCTGGCCGGCGCCGCCGTGGACGTCAGCGACCACGACGCGTTCGCGGCCTTCCTGGCCGCGCGCCGCGGCGCCGCGCCCGCCCTGATCGGCGGCTGGAACGAGCACCGGGGCATCTACGCCGGCAGCGCCCTGTTCGGCGGGGTGGCCGCGCGGCGACGACGAGCCGCGGGTGATCCACCTGGGCATCGACATCTGGACCGACGCCGGCACACCGGTGGCCGCGCCCCTGCCGGCGAAGGTGCACAGCTTCGCCGACAACGACCACTTCGGGGACTACGGCGGCACCATCATCCTGGAGCACGCCGGGCCCCGACGGCCCGTTCTGGACCCTGTGGGGGCACCTGGCCCGCCGCAGCCTGGACGGCCTGCACACCGGCCGTCGCCTGGCGCCGGGCGAGGTCTTCGCCTGGGTGGGGCGCGCGCCGGGAGAACGGCGGCTGGCCGCCGCACCTGCACCTGCAGAAGATCACCGACCTGCTGGGCCTGGCGGGCGACTACCCCGGCGTGGCCCGCAAGTCCGAGCGGGAGCGCTGGCTGCGGCTGTGCCCGGATCCGTCGCACCTGCTGGTCTGAGCCGCGGCATCGGCGGTCGACGCCGGGCCGCTTTCGGGCTACCTTGCGCACCATCGCGCGCCACCGACCGGACCGCCAACCGGGAGCCCGCGAAGCCATGACCGCCGAGCACGCCCCTGCCCGGCCCCTACCGCCGCACCGTCATCGTCCCTGATCCGCTACGCCGTCGTCATGGCCTTCGTGGGCCTGCTGGTGGGCATCGCCTTCCAGGAGTCGGCGCGCAAGCTGACCTTCGCCATGGCCGGCGCGGGCCTGCACCTGAGAGGCGATCATGACCCTGGCCCTGGTCCACGGCCACGTGTTCGTGATGGCGGTGATCATGCCGCTGGTGCTGGGGGCGGCCCTGCTGATGGCCCACCAGGCCGGCGGCCGCGAGGTGGGGCCGATCGGGCCTGGCCTGGCTGGTGCGGGGCTACCTGCCGTTCGCCGCGGCCACCACGGCCTGCTGCAGCTGGTCAAGGGCTACCACGTGCTGCTGGCGGTGCGCCACGGGGCCGACCGACCTGGCGGCGGTGGACGCCGCCTTCCTGGGCGGGCCGCACGCCGCCCTGCGCATGGCCGTGTACGGATTCGTTCCACGCGGGCATGGGCGTCACCCTGGGCGTGTTCCTGGTGGCCCTGTGGCGCAGCCTGCGGCCGCGCGGCGTCGGCCTAGCCGGCGCCCACGAACCTCGAGGAGGGAGCGAGCGTGAAAAAGCGCAAGACCGTCGCCCTGGTGGCCCACGACAACCGCAAGCGCGACCTGGCCGAGTGGGTGCGCTTACAACCACGGCACCCTGGTCGGGCCACGACCTGGTGTGCACCGGCACCACCGGCCGGATGATCGAGCAGACCCTGGCCGACCAGGCTAAGGTCAACGGGCTCGACGACGCGCCGGTCAGGATCGTCCGCCTGCGCAGCGGCCCGTTGGGCGGCGACCAGCAGCTGGGCGCCATGATCGCCGAGGGGCGCGTCGACATCCTCATCTTCTTCTGGGATCCCATGGAGCCCCAGCCCCACGACGTGGACGTCAAGGCCCTGCTGCGCATCGCCGTGCTCTACAACGTGCCGGTGGCCTGCAACCGCTCGACGGCGGACTTCGTCATCTCGTCGCCGCTGCTGGCCCAGGCCTACGAGCCCATCGTCAAGGACTACAGCGCGTACCTGGACCGGGACCTGGACCGCAGGCGCGACAACCCGGTGGACCACGAACTGGAGTGAGCCCGGGCCTCAGATCCGGAGCAGGTACTGCAGCTTCAGGAAGTACTGCCGGTCCGTCAGGCGCCATTGTTCGCTCGTCCGGGTCGGCCGACGCCGACAGCAGCCGGTAGTCCCGGGTCGAGCCCACGTAGAAGATGGTGAACGGGTCGATCTGGTACTGCAGCAGCGGGTCGGCCTCCCACAGTTGCCGTCGGTCGTCGTACTGGAGCACCAGGCGCGCCGACAGTTCGCGGGTCAGCTGCAGGCCCAGGCGCGTGCGCATCACCCAGGCGTCGAAGTGCTTCGTGTCCGTGTCCAGGTGGCGGCTGCGCGACCAGGCGACGCTCGTCTCCAGCAGCACCCGGTCCGCGGGCTTGAGGTCGCAGGACAGGCTGTAGTCCTCCTGCCGGCCGACGGCCGCCCCTTCGTAGTAGACCCGGTGGCCGTAGTTGGCCGCGCCGCTGAAGCGCCAGCAGGTCCGACGGCCGCGCGCTGCCGCACAGGTGCGCCTGCCACAGCCCCCGGTAGTCGCGGCCGCCGAACCGCTCGGCGTCGACCTTGTGCTGGACGTGCCAGGTCAGCTGGGCCCGGCGCAGCCGGCCGGACAGCCACACCTGGGCCGACTCGTCCTTCACCACGTCGTCGTAGTTCCAGGACCGGCTGACCTGCGCGCCGGGCGAGAGGTAGTCCCAGGTGTCGCTGTCGTCGAAGCGGACGATGCAGCTGGTGCTGCCGTAGCCCTGGCGGTAGGCGTTGCGCACCTCGAATCCGTTCTCGGCCCGGAAGGTGGGGCTGCGGTCGTAGTAGCGCAGGTTGAGGGCCCAGCTGCGGCCGTCCCGCGCCAACCCGGCGTAAAGGGCGTGGCCGCGGTAGCGCTCGCCGTCGAAGGCGGCGGTGTGGCGGCCGTCGTCGAAGGTGACCCGGTTCAGGCCGCGGGTCAGGTTGGTGTCCTCGGGCTCCTCGGTGAAGGTCAGCAGGTACTGGGCCTCCAGGCTGAGCTGGCCGTTCAGGCGCAGGCGGCCGTCCAGGCCCGCCAGGGAGCCGCTGCCGCCGTCGTCGTAGCGGCGGTCGGTGGCCACCAGGCCGACGTGGGTCTGCTCGCCCACCTCCTGCTTCACCCGCACCACGTTGCTGACGCTGCGGCCGTTGCTGAGGAAGGCGCTGAACTCCTCGAAGGGCAGGATGATGGGCGAGTGCATGTCCCGGGCCGAGAGCACGGCGAAGCTGGTGCCGCCGCTGCGGCCGGTCAGCTTGCCCGCGATGGACGGGTCGTTGATGGAGCGGGTGTAGACGGCCTCGAGCCAGGTGTCGAAGAGGTCGGCGCCCTCCTGGAAGAAGGGGCGCTTCTCCGGGTAGAAGAGGGCGAAGTTGGAGTTCACGTCGATCTGCGCCGCGTCCGACTCCACCTGGCTGAAGTCGGGGTTGACCGTCGCCTCCACCATGGCGTTGCTGGCCAGGGCGTAGCGGGCGGTCAGGGACGGCTCGCCCCGCACCTTGCCGTCGTCGAAGCGGCCGTCGCCGGACGCGCTCGGCCCGCCTGGTCGGCGGTGAAGGCGGGGATCAGCTCCACGCCCGCGGCCGGGTGGACGTCGCGGATGCCGGTGACCGTGCCCCACTGGCAGGGCCAGCAGGACTCGTCCCGGTCGTAGGCGGCCCAGGAGGCCTGGTAGCGCACGTCCCGCGGCTGGTTGCGCCAGAAGTCCACGCGCCAGACCTGCTCGGGGCGGTCGGGGAAGCGCAGGCTGCGCAGGGGCACGGCGAACTCGGCGATCCAGCCGTCGTCGGTGATGCGCGCGGCGGTGTGGTAGACCAGGTCGAAACGGATGTCCTCGCCGCCGGCCGCCGAGTAGAAGAGGTCGCCCTGGATGCCGTAGGGGTTGACGGCGATCTCGTAGCCGGTGACGCCGTCGCCGAAGGTGTCCAGGCAGAGGAACACCACGTCGTCCTGGAAGATGTTGTCGCGCTTGCAGAACGATGCGCGCACGGCGGCCGGATCGTCGTAGCAGTGGAAGGCGGCGTAGACGTTCTCGTCGTCGTAGGTCAGCCAGGCCTCGGTGCGGAACGGCGGCTGCACCTGGTCGCCGGGATTGTGCTCGGCGAAGTGGGTGGCCACCGGGGCGCCGCGCCAGCCGGGATCGTCCAGGCGGCCGTCCAGGACGATGGGGCCGGGGGCACGGCCGATCTCCAGGACGGCAGCCGGGTGGCGTGCCAGGCGTCGCCGTCCGGGGCGGCGGCGGCCGCGCCGGCCGAGGCGATCAGGATGCAGCAGGCGAGGCGGGCAAGGCGGGGGACGCGGCGTCCGCGGGCCATGGTGTCCTCCAACGGGGGCTGCGCCGGGGGACGCATCGTCCCCTAGACGGACGAACACCGGGCCCAGGGTTGCATGGAAATTTTCAAAAACAGTCAACACGGCGGTCAGGACGTCGTTTCGCCACCTCCCTCCGGGGGGACGAGCCGTCGTGTCCGGCGCGCCCCCCTGGCCGCGCACGTACAGCGTCTGGGTGGGGAAGGCGAACTCGATGCCCTCGGCGTCGAAGCGCTCGCGCAGCCGGAAGTTGATGGCCTGCTGGACGTCCATGTACATGGTGTAATCGGCCGCCAGCACGTAGTACACCGCCTCGTACTGCAGGGACCAGTCGCCGTAGGTGGCGAAGTGGCTGCGGTCGAAGCGCGTGTTGTCGTGCTCGGTGATGGCGTCCTTGATGATGCCGGGGATGATCTTCAGCTTCTCCAGGGGCGTGCCGTAGGTCACGCCGATCCGGAACACCACGCGCCGTTCGATCATGCGCCCGTAGTTGCGGATGCGGCTCTTCAGCAGGTCGCTGTTGGAGAACACCAGCTGCTCGCCCGACAGGCTGCGGATCCGCGTGGTCCGCAGGCCCACGTACTCCACCGCGCCCATGTACGTATCGACGATCAGGAAATCGCCGATGACGAAGGGCTTGTCCAGGACGATGGACAGGGAGGCGAACAGGTCGCCCAGCACGTTCTGCATGGCCAGGGCCACCGCCACGCCGCCGATGCCCAGGCCGGTGATCAGCGCGGTCACATCCACGTTCATGCTGTCCAGGGCCACCAGCACGGCCACCGACCAGATGATCAACCGCGCCAGGAACGACATGGCGCCCACGCTGGTGGCCGCGCCGCGGTCGTTCTCCAGCACGCGGTCCCGGTAACGGTGCAGCCACCCGATGGTCGTGGCCATGACCCACAGGGCGACCTGCAGGATCATCACCAGCAACACGATCTTCATGACGACGGCCTCGGCACCGGGCTCCAGCTCCAGGCGCGTCACGCCGGCGGCCACGCCGCCCGCCACCAGGGTGATCACCCTGGTGCCGCGCAGGGCGTCCACCACGGCGTCGTCCACGGTGGTCGCGGTGCGTTTCGCCAGGGCCCCCAGGCGCGAGACCGCGATGGCCTTGACCAGGCGCAACAGGCCGGCGGTGGCCACGGTCACGGCCAGGGCCAGGCCCCAGTGGCGGAGGTCGTTGTCGAGGAAGGTCAGGTCGGGCAAGGTCATGGGATGGTGTCTCCTCCATCGGCGGCTCGTCGTCGTCGTCTGTCCCAGACCATGTTGGGGCGATGACGGGCGGGCCGCAAGTCCCGGATTCGGCCGGCGGATCTCCCGGGCCCGGTCCGTATTCGGAGATTCTTGCCCCGATGGATTCATGATAGGGTGATGAACCGATACGGACTCCGCACCATCCCACGATACCGTGATGCCAGGGAAAGGACTCGCCATGACCTCCGGCCGGCCCCCCAGCAACGACCCGCCCCACAAGTATTCCGACGCCTGGGAGCTGTTCCTCCTGTCCCACAGCGAGGGCCAGCACCACAGCACCACCGCCGAACGGGTGGCCAGCTTCCTGGAGTGGGCCATCGGCGACGAGCAACCCGGTTTCGAGGTGGGGGACATCATCGCCGTCGGCGCGCTGGCCGAGGGCATCGGCCGCTCCCGCAACACGGCGGCCAAGGCCATCGAGAAGCTGGCCAAGCGGGGCATGGTGGTGCAGGAGCGGGCCAAGTCGCCCTACCGCATCGTCTCGGCCATGCCCGTGTTCGCCGACGCGGGGGCGGTGGCCGACGAGCAGATCTCCCTGACCCTGAAGATGGAGTCGGCCTCGCTGGTCAGCCCGGTGACGGCCCTGGAGCTGTCGGCGGTCGGCCATCCCTTCGTGGCCTTCCTCCGGTCCGAACTGGCGGCGAGCGGCGACCAGCTGGTCCACCGGGCCGGGCAGTCCTGGACCCGGGGCGAGGTGCAGTGCTTCCAGCGCCTGCGGACCCTGGAGGGCGGCGCGCAGTCCCGGGTGTGCCTGGCGGAGATCACCTGGGTGCGGCTGGACGGCCTGGCGGGGGCGGGGTTCCGCACCCGGGTGTCGCGGCTGCGGGACCAGGGCGTGACGCGCATTTCCCTGTACGCCCTGCTGGAGCAGGCGGGCATGCCCGACGTGCGTGCGGGCCGGTCCCAGGTGACGGTGGCCTCGCCGCCCCGGATGCTGGCGCCGGCCTGGGCCGAGTGCGCCGACCCGGACCTGGTGGACCACGACGCCTTCGCCGGGGCCGAGCCCCTGGTCAAGTGGACCTACGGCCTGTTCCGGCCCGACCCGCAGCCCATGGTCAGCTTCTCGGTGTGCTACGTGCGCACGGACTTGCTGGGGGTCTTCATCCGCAGCCTGGACGTGGAGCGGCTGGACCGCTGACCGGGCCGCGCCGTCCGCGCGGGCCGGCCAAGCAAAAGCCCGTCGGCGCGGGGCGCCGGCGGGCTCGGTCGTCTTGGGGATGGTGGTGGGTTGCCCTAGCGGGCCCACTTGGAGCCGGAGCCCCGGCTGCCGCCGGCACGGGCCCGGCCGCGGGCGGCCCGCTGGCTGGCGTCGCGGCAGGCGGCCACCCCTTCGGAGTGCCAGTCGTGGTCCTCGGTCACCGTCAGCGGCGTGCGCGTCAGGCGCTCGATGCTCCGCAGCAGGGACACGTCCTCGAGACCGCACAGGGACAGGGCCACACCCGCGTGCCCGGCGCGCGCCGTGCGGCCGATGCGGTGGATGTAGTTCTCCGGGTCCTCGGGCAGCTCGTAGTTCACCACGTGGGTGATGCCGTCCACGTCGATGCCCCGCGACACGATGTCCGTGGCCACCAGCACGTTCAGCCGGCCGCCGGCGAACGCCGCCAGGGCGCGCTGACGCTGGCCCTGGGTCTTGTTGGAGTGGATGACGCCGGCGCGGATGCCCCGCTGCTCCAGCTGCCGCGCCAGGCGGGTGGCCCCGTGCTTGGTGCGGGTGAAGACCAGGGTGCGCTCCACGTTGGACCGCTTGAGGAAGGCCGCCAGCAGGTCCCGCTTGTGGGCCTTCTCCACGAACATGACCCGCTGGTCGATGTTGTCGGCCACCGCGGCCGGCGGCGCCACCGACACGCTGTACGGATCGGTCAGCATGGTCGACGCCAGGCTCACGATGCGCGGCGACATGGTCGCCGAGAAGAACAGGGTCTGGCGCTTGCGCGGCATCATGTCGACGATGCGGCGCACGTCGTGGACGAACCCCATGTCCAGCATGCGGTCGGCCTCGTCCAGGACGAAGACCTCCACGGAGTCCAGGCGCACCTCGCCCTGCTCGCACAGGTCGATCATGCGGCCCGGCGTGGCCACGATGATGTCGACGCCCCGGCGCAGGGCCTTGATCTGGGGCTCGGAGGACACGCCGCCCAGGATGACGCAGGTCTTGATCTTCACGTGCTTGGCGTAGGCGCGGATGTTCTCGTCGATCTGCAGCGCCAGCTCGCGGGTGGGGGTCAGGATCACGGCGCCGATGCGTCCGGCCCCGTCGGGGCCGCGGCGATCGAGGCGCTCCAGGATGGGCAGGGCGAAGGCCGCGGTCTTGCCGGTGCCCGTCTGGGCGGTGCCGATCAGGTCCTTGCCGGCCAGGGCGGGGGGTATGGCCTGCTCCTGGATGGGTGTGGGTTGCTCGTAACCGCAATCGGCGAGCGCACGCTGCAGGGGGGCGCTCAGCCTCAGGTTGCGAAAGTCGGAGGTAGACATAGGCTCCAGTCTCGGTAGCCCGGGATCTTCAGCAGGCTTGGTCTCGGAGCGAGCTCGGAATACAAGTCGGAAGCCGAGAGGCGTGCAGGAAATCACGGCGCGGTTTGGTGGCGGCACCACCGTGGGCCGCCACGGATTGCTAGCAACATAAATGCCAATTATGGCCGTTGCAACTCCGATTTTGAAAAAACCTACCCAGGGCTAGGGTTTCCGCAGCCGGCTGGCGGCGTCCACCACCCGGGTGCCCCCCGTCGCGTCGGTCACGGTGTACTGGAACCAGGGCTGGATGTCGAACGCCCCCACCCGCCCCCGCCGGTCCAGGGCCAGGTAGCCCACCTGCACGTCGGTCAGGTCGTCGTGGCGGGCGACGATGCGGTCGATGGCCGCCTCGCAGGCCTCCTGGGGGGTGGCCCCCTGGCGCATCAGTTCGACGATCAGGAAGCTGCCGCAGGTCTTCATGACCTCCTCGCCCGCGCCCGTGGCGCAGGCGGCGCCCACGGCGTTGTCCACGTAGAGGGCGGCGCCCAGGATGGGGCTGTCGCCCACCCGCCCGTGCATCTTGTAGGCCATCCCGCTGGTGGTGCAGGCGCCCGACAGGTTGCCCGCCGCGTCCAGGGCCAGCATGCTGATGGTGTCGTGGTTGACCGGGGAGGTGGGCGGCTGCACCGGCCGGTACGCGTTCTCCGCCAGCCAGTTGCGCCAGGCCAGGCGCGCCGCGTCGGTCAGCAGGTCCTGCTCGGGGAAGCCCTGCTCCCGCGCGAACTGGAGGGCTCCCTCGCCCACCAGCATGACGTGGGGGGTCTCCTCCATCACGCGGCGGGCCACGCTCACCGGGTGCAGGATGTGCTCCAGGAACGCCACCGAGCCGGCATTGCCCTGCTCGTCCATGACGCAGGCGTCCAGGGTGACGTGCCCGTCCCGGTCGGGCAGGCCGCCGTAGCCCACGCTGGTCACCTCGGGATCGGCCTCCACCACACGCACGCCGGCCTCCGCCGCGTCCAGGGCGCGGCCCCCTCCGGCCAGCACGTCCCAGGCGGCGGTGTTGGCCGGGCGGCCGAAGTTCCAGGTGCTGACCACCACGGGCTTCCGCACGGGCCAGGCATCCTCATGGATGATCTCCGCGGGCAGACCGCGGCCGGGCACCTGATCCTGCCCCGCCGCCGCCGTCGCCCAGGCCCCGACGCCCACGCCCGTGGCCCCCACCAGGAACTGCCGTCGCGTGGTCATGAGCCGTCCTCCTCGTCCTCGGCCAGGGTGAGCAGCACCGTGGCGATCTCGTGGGGGGCCAGGGGCACGTGGACGCGCCGCCCGCCGTCGGCCACCGCCACCACGGCCCGCGCCACGGGCAGGTCCTGTTCCAGCAGCCCCGTCTTCCTGGCCGCCAGCACCGTCAGGCCCAGGTTCAGGTCCTCGACCAGGGGCACGTCCGCCAGGTTCACCAGGCGGACCACCAGCTTGCGGTCGGCCTCGGCCAGCTTGATGGCGGTCACGGCCACCTCGGGCCGGGTCTTCTCCACCAGGAACAGGTCCGAGGCGCGGGCCTGGTCGGCGGTGCCCTGGTGGGTGACCGGGGGGGTGCGCCAGGCCTCGCTCTCGTCCTTGAGGCCCGCGGCCACCGGATCGCCCGTGAAGGGCACCAGCGCATACCGGAACCGCTGCCGGCCCAGGCACTGGGCGTCGGGCGTGGCCAGGGTGGGGCCGGCGTTGGACCGGTTGCGCGAGGGGAAGTCGTCGCGGCTGAGCCAGCCCACCGACCGCAGCAAGGTCAGGCGGTATTCGACGGTGCCGTCCTTCAGGGCGCGGGTGCGGAACTCGGGCAGGCCGCGGTTCAGCACCGCCAGGCCGGCCTCCCCGTCGTGGACGCAGCTGAAATCCTGCTGGGGCCACTCGCGGGGGGCGGGCTGGGTCCAGTCGTCGCCGCCGGTGCGTTCGAGGGGTCGGGTCTCCAGCCCGAAGTGGCCGTCGCTGGTGACGGTGGCGGCGCGGATGCCCGTGGGGAAGATCGCCTGCAGGCGGTGGTCCCGGGCCCGGTTGTCCAGCAGCGTCTCCACGTTCACGCGGCGGCAGCCGGCGGACAGGGTCACCCGCACGGTCACGGGGCAGCGCACGGTGCGGGGGCCGCGGCGCCGGCGGTCGGCCGCCAGCTCCTCGGGCAGGTCCAGCACGAAGGTGGCCTCGGCCACCGCCCGCAGGTGGCTGGCCGAGACCAGGCGCACGTTGCCGGCGGCGTCGGCCGACGACACCAGACCCGGCTCGGGCGCGGCGCAGGAATCGTACTCGTCGCCGATGTCGGCCGCGTCCTCCAGGCGGCCCAGGCCGGACCAGCAGCGGCCGGATGCCGGCTCCTCCAGGTCGAAGGTGCCGTCGCCGTAGAGGCAGATCCTCAGGTGGTTGTTCTCCAGCACGGCGGCTGAGCCCTCCAGGTGGGCCTTGACCGCCGAGAAATTTTCGGCGACCGGCCCGGGCTCGTCCACCAACCGGTAGCGGGCGATGCCCACCGGCGGCAGGTCGCGGGCCAGGATCTGCAGGCTGAGGTAGCAGTCGCGCACGTCCTTGTCGGCCTCGGTGCCCACGAAACGCTCGGCAAAGGGCTCCAGGTAGTCGTCCAGCAGGCGCTGCTGGTCGGCGGCCCACAGCTCGCTGCGGTAGTCGATGCCCCAGAAGCGCTCCAGGAACCGCCGCTCGGTGATGCGGAAGGGCACCGGCCGGCCGGTGTCGTCCACCACCCGCAGGTTCTTCAGGTCGTAGTCCAGGGGCTGCAGCACCACCAGCCGCTCCACCACGCAGTCGCGGCGCCAGGGCAGGGGATTGGCCACGTCGATGACCGTGGTGCGGTCGTCCTCCTCCTTGCGGGCGAAGGTGGGCGACTGGCGGTCCAGGAGCCGCACCAGGAGCTGGCGGGCGGTCTGTTCGCAGCGGTCGAAGCGGGTCTCCATCTCCCGGTGCACGGGGTCGATGCTGCAGCCGCAGATGGAGTCGTGGGGGTGGTTGCGCAGCAGATCGCGCCAGGCCAGGCGCAGCAGGCCGCGGGGCCACCGATCGCCGTGGTGCAGGGCGGCCGCCGCCAGCAGGGGTTCGCACACCCGGGCCAGCAGGCCCTGGCAGGTCTCGTTGCGCTGTTTCAAGGGCATGCGCGCCGACCACACCCCCGACAGGATGTTGTGGTCGCGCCCTCCCAGCAGTTCGCCCCGGTGTGCGGGGCGGGCCTCGTCCGGGGTGTGGGCCCGCGCCGCGGCCAGGAAGTCCTCGAAGCGGCCCGGCGTGAAGGTGGTGTCGGGCCAGGCGGCGCGCAGGGCGGCCAGCACCGCGGCGAACTCGGGCTGGGGCGGGAAGTGGTCGCAGCCGTTGTTCAGCAGGGCCGGCTCGGCGCCGGGCCGCGCGGCCATGGCCGCGAACAGATCGCGCACCTTGGCCACGGCCAGCTCCGGGTCCACGGCGCGGCGGGTGTGGGCGTGCCAGATCTCGGCCAGGCCCAGGCCCGCGGCGTTGCAGTAGCCGTCGGCCTGGTTCACCGCCAGCACGGCGCTGCCGTCGGGGGCCTCCCAGCGGAAGAGCCAGCCCAGGGTCGCGGCCTCGTCGCCCAGGCCCCGGGTGAAGATGAACGAGTCGAGCCCCGCCAGGCGCAGGATCTGGGGCGTCTGGGCCGGGTGGCCGAAGCTGTCGGGCATGTAGCCGGCGTCCTGGACGCCGCCCAGCTCCGTGCCCAGGCGGCTGCCGAAGAGGAGGTTGCGCACCGTGGCCTCGCCCGAGACCAGGAACTCGTCGGGCAGGACGTACCAGGGACCCACGGCCAGGGCGCCGCGCCGCACCAGCTGCGCCACCCGTTCCCGGTCGCCGGGCACGGCTTCCAGGTAGTCCTCCAGCACGGCGGTCTGGCCGTCCAGGACGAAGCGGGTGAACTCCGGCGCGTGCTCCAGGGCGTCCAGCACGCGGCCCACCACCTCCACCAGGTTGACGCGGAAGGTGCTGAAGGGGAGGTACCACTCCCGGTCCCAGTGGGTGTGGGACACGACGAAGGCTTCGCGGGGGGCAGCGCTCACGGGATGCTCCTTCAGGGTGCGTCGCAGGCGGCGACGAGGTCGTCCAGGGTCGTTTCCAGCAGGCCGATGCAGGTGTCGGCGGCGCCGTAGAACAGGCGTGCGGTGCCGTCGTCGGCCACCACGAGGCCCGAGGGGAAGACCACGTTGGGCACCTGCCCCGTCAGCTCCCAGGCCTCGCGCGGCTCGAGGATGTTGTTGCCGCCCCGGGCCAGCACCCGCGTCGGCTCGTCCCGTTCCAGCAGGACGCAGCCGGCCTGGTAGATGTTGGCGGCGGCGAAGTGGGTGGCCACGCCGTGGTACACCAGCAGCCAGCCGCGGTCCGTGGCCACGGGCGGCGGTCCGGCGCCGATCAGCTCGTCCCAGTAGCGGGGACGGCCGGTCATCACCGGCCCCGCCGATTCCCAATGCTCCAGGTCATCGGACAGCAGCAGCTCGATGGTGCTGCCGGTGGACGGACCCCCGGCGGGGGCCTCGCGGTTGGGGCGCTCGAGCAGGGCCCAGCGGCCGCCGAGGCGCTCCGGGAACAGCACGCCGTTGCGGGTGTCGTGGCTGCCGGTCAGGCCGATCAGCTCCAGCGTGTCCAGGCCGGCGAAGCCGGCGGCCGCCCCGCCCGCGGCGTGCCACAGGGCCAGGCGGCCGCCCCGGTCCGTGTCCAGGGCCGTCACCACCACCAGCCGTCCGTCGAGCACCGTCAGCCGCGGGTCGTAGACGTGGTGGACCTCGTGCGGCAGCCGCTCCAGACCCCGCAGGATGCTGGGGCGCCCGGCCACCGTCACGGCCCGGTCCTTCGCCAGGCGGGCCGGCACCAGGAAGGTGCGCCGGCCGCGGGTCTGGACCCGCAGCAGCAGCACGTCGGTGCCGTCCACGGTGGCCGCCCCGGGGTTGAAGACGCTGGTGGCGTCCACGATCTCCGGCGGCATGGCCGGCAGGTCGGCCCGCGTCAGGAGCGGGCGACCCACGCCATCCCGGCCCACGCGCCGTCCGCTCACGGCCGCACCTTCCGCAGCCGCCCGTCCTGGTCCACGGTCACCGTGGCCACCGGAGTCACCAGGCGGGCGGTGAACCAGTCGGAACCGCCGGCCACGCTCAGGACCTGGTCCGCGCCCAGGGGCACGCTGCGGTCCGGATCGCGCCCGGGCAGGGTGCCGGGCGCCAGGCCCAGCTCCGCGGCGTCGGCGGCGAAGCGGCCGCGGGCCTCCTGGAACGACCGCTGGCGGTAGTAGACGGGCATCAAGGCGTCTCCCAGGAGGATGGCGTCGTGCTCCGGATTGCCCGCGAACGCCTCGCGGGCCGTCTGGCCGGGGGCCAGGAACACCAGCTCGCCCCAGCGTTCGGGGTAGTGCATGGCGACCAGCCCCTGCACCGACCACACCCAGTTGGCCTCGGGCAGCGGCTTGCCCGTGCGCGGGTCGATGCTCTTGACGATGCGGCCATCCTCCACGCGGGTGCGCCACTCCACCCGGGAGAAGTTCAGGCGCCAGATGTCGCCCGGCGCCGGCGGCGCCCGCCGGCCCGCGGCCTGGCCCAGCACCGTCCAGGGGAAGGCCAGCTCCACCGTCCAGCCCGTGTCCCGGTCCGACGGATCGTTCAGGGTGCCGTCCACCTGCACCGCCGAGCGCAGGCCCTGGATGTCCCAGGCGTCGATGGCCGGCCCGCCGTCCCGGTACGGCTTGGCCAGCAGCAAATCCCAGACCGTGCCCAGGGCGTTGATCTCCAGCTCGTAGTAGAGGTGGTTGTCGCCGTCCGGGTCGAGGAAGACCTCGAAGTCGTTCTCGTGGTAGATGACCGCGTCGCGCCGGTCGTAGGTGGCCCACACCTGGGGTTCGGTCAGGCGGGCGGCCACGTAGAAGAAGCTGTCGTCCCAGGCGGTGGCCACCTCGGTGCCGAAACGGGGGCGGGGCAGGGCGTCGCCCTCGATGTCGTGGTCCAGGCGCTGCCAAGCGGTCCAGGCGGGGTCGTCCAGGCGGCCGTCGATCACCGGCGGCGTGGCCGCACGGGGGCAGCCGGCCTGGGCGTGGGGCGTATCCACGGCCGGGACGGGGAAGGCTCCGGCTCCGGCCGGCAGCAGGGTCGCCAGGGCCAGGCAGCCAAGTCGAAGGGCGAGACGGGCGGCCACGGTGCGGAATCCTTTCGCGTCGGGTGTGACGGCGCCGGAGAATAGCACAGGTCGGCGGGCGTGAGAACCGGGGGTGCGGCCGGTCAGCGCACGGTCACCTCGTCGACGAAGATCCAGCTCGGGCCGCCCCGTCCGGGGTGCCAGGCCGGGCAGGGACCGGCGTTGGCCGCCACCACCCGCAGGTGCCGGACCGTGGCGTCCACGGGCACGGCGAAGGTGCGGATCACCTTGCGCTGCTCGCGGTCCGGGACGTCGTGGCCGGCCCGGCCCAACTCCCGCCAGCGGACGCCGTCGTCCGAGCCTTCCACCACCAACTCCCGCGGCAGGAAGATCCAGGCGTTGGCGTCCTGGAGCGCCCGCACCTCCACGGCGGCCACGGGCGTGGGCGCGCCCAGGTCGATGGCCGCGTCCAGGTCCGCACCCTCGAACCCCACCCAGCGGCCGTCCCGGAAATCGCGGCTGCCGAGGGCGCCGTCGGTCAGCGGTTGCGCGCCCCGGCCCGGGTAGCGGGGCGACGGCGCGTGGGTCAGGACCGGCGTTCGGCCCCGGACCAGCGACGGCACCAGCTCCGCCACCGCCGGCGCTCCCCAGGGGCGCACGGTGCCCGCGGCGGTGCGCACCAGCAGCCGGGCGGCCACCAAGGTGGGCGCGGCCGGCTCGCCGACCCAGGCGTCGGCGACGCGCCAGGCCCCGTCCGGCAGGGCGAGCTGCGCCTCGGCCAGGTCGTCGGGCCGCCAGCCGTCGGGCCGCGGCACGGTGGCCAGGGCCACGCCCGCGGCCACACCGTCCAGCAGGCGCCGGGCGTCGTCGGTCAGGCCGGCCGCCACCCGCGTCCGGCCGTCGGGCTCCGTCGCCACGGTCAGGGCCACCGGCCGGGCCGCGGCGCCCGGGGCGATGCCCAGCCGCGGCCACCAGGTCTCGTGGACAGCCAACCGGTCCAGGAACGAGGCGAGGTCCTTGGCCCCGGCCGGCGCGACCAGGGCCTCGGCCATGGCGGCCGCCCGCGGGAAGAGCTGCCGGTCGATGCGCTCGGGCGGAACGTACTCGGTCCACAGGTTCATCTCGCCGCCCAGGACATGCGCGGCGTCGCCCGGGGCCAGGCCCGGCGGCACCGGGTCGAAGGTCAGGACCTGCTCCAGGGGCAGCGGGCCCGGGTCGTAGTCGAAGTAGGCGTGGCTGGTGGGGGAGACGATGGCGTCGTGGCCCGCCGTCACCGCGGCCACGGCCCCGGCGGTGCCCCGCCAGGACTGCACCGTGGCCCCCGGAGGCAGGCCGCCGTCGAGGATCTCGTCCCAGCCCACGAGACGGCGCCCGCGGTCGGCCAGCAGCCGACCTGCCCGGCCCACGAACCAGCTCTGCAGGTCGTCGGCGTCGGCCAGGCCTTCGTCGCGGATGCGCGGCCCGGCAGCGGGGGCAGGACAGCCAGCGGTCCTTGGGCACCTCGTCCCCGCCGATGTGCACGTAGGTCGAGCGGGAACAGCCGCACCACCTGGTCGAAGACGTCGTCCAGGAGGGCGAAGACCTCGTCGTTGCCGGCGCAGAAGACGTCCTCGTGGATGCCCCACTGGGTCTCCACCGCGTAGGGTCCGCCGGTGCAGGCCAGCTCCGGGTAGGAGGCCAGGGCGGCGGTGGCGTGGCCGGGCAGCTCGATCTCCGGCACCACGGTGACGAACCGCGCGGCGGCGTAGGCCACCACCCGGCGCACCTGGTCCGGCTGTGTAGAAGCCGCCGTAGCGGGAGCCGTCGGTCTCGGTGCGCCAGGCGCCCACGTCGGTGAGGCGCGGCCGGTCGGGCACGTCCAGGCGCCAACCCTGGTCCTCGGTCAGGTGCCAGTGCAGCACGTTGAAGCCGTACAGGGCCAGCCGGTCGATGACGTCCTCGATCGCGGCCGGTTCCTGCCGGTGGCGGCCGCTGTCCAGGAGCATGCCGCGCCAGCGGCAACGGGGAGCCAGGCGGGCGCGGCCCGTGGGCGCCGGGCCGGCGCCCGCGGCGGCGGCCAGGGCCAGCTGCCGCACGGCGACGATGCCGCGGAACAGGCCCGCGGGTGCGGTGGCGGTCACCACCACGCCGTCGGGCGCCAGCTCGAGGGTGGCGGTCTCATCGACGGCGCCGGGAACGGCGGGCGCCGCGTCGGGGCCGCCGCCGGTCAGCCGCAGCACCACCGCTCCGGTCGGCGGTGCGCCCGCCCCGGCCACCTGGACCGGCAGCCGGCGGCCCAGGGCGTCGTGCCACCAATCGGCCAGCAGCCCGGCCTGCCGCAAGGCGCCGCGGTCGTCGCCGGCGAGGACGATGCGGTCCAGGCCGGCCACCTCGAGGCGGCCGCCGTCGGCGCTCCAGGCCGCGGGGGCCGGGATCAGGGGCAGGTCGGGCATGGCGAGCGATCCTCCCGCCGCCGCCGCGGAGGCCGGCAGCAACACCAGGGCGAGGCTGAGCAGACGGTGCATCATGGGCCCGATGATCCGCGCCCTTGGACCCGGCCGCAAGCGCGCATATCTTGGCCCGATGGACCCCGCCCGCCGCAATGCCAACCTCCTGCTGCTGCTGGCCGCGGCCATCTGGGGCTTCGCCTTCACGGCCCAGCGCGTGGGCATGCGCCACCTGGGGCCGCTGACCTTCAACGGCATCCGCTTCACCCTGGGTGCGGCGGTGCTGGTGCCCTTCATCGTCGTGCGTCGGCGGCGCCGGGCCATCGGTTGGTCGCCGGGCCTGGTCCAGGCCGGACTCGCGGCGGGTCTGCTGATCTTCGCCGGCTCCACCCTGCAGCAGTGGGCGCTGCTGTGGACGACCGCGGGCAAGGCGGGCTTCATCACCAGCCTCTACGTGGTGCTGACGCCGCTGCTGGGTCTGGCCTTCGGCCACCGCACCACGGGGGCGGCCTGGCTGGGCGCGCTGCTGGCCACGGTGGGCCTGTACCTGCTGAGCGCGACGGGGCTGACGTCCCTGGCGCCGGGGGACGGGCTGGTGCTGCTGAGCGCGTTCTTCTGGGCGGGGCACGTGCTGTGGGTGGGTCATGCGGCCCAGCGCATCGATCCCCTGCAGTTGGCGCTGGTGCAGTTCCTGGTCTGCGCGGTCCTGAGCCTGGCCGGCGGCGTCGTGCTGGAGACCACGACCCCGGCGGCGGTGGAGGCGGCGCTCGTGCCCATCCTCTACGCGGGGGCGCTGTCGGTGGGCGTCGCCTATACCCTGCAGGTGATGGGGCAGCGGCACGCCCGGCCGGCGCCGGCGGCGGTCATCCTCAGCCTCGAGTCGGTCTTCGCCGCGCTGGGCGGCTGGCTGCTGCTGGGGGAGATGCTCTCCCTGCGGGGGATCGCCGGCTGCGCGCTGATGCTGGCGGGGGTGATGGTCTCGCAGCTGGGGCCCCTGCGGTGGCGGCGCCAGGCGTCTGGAACCTGACCAGTCCGTGCTAGGGGCCGGGCCAGGGACGGCGCGGCCCGGTTCTGGCACGGCGGCGGTGGCGGCGGCAGGATCTGCCGCGCCGCCGGCTGGAACGATGTTTCCGCACCGGGAGGGGCGGCACGAAGCGGCGGATTTTCCGCCGGCGGCGGCACGCCGCGGTACGGTCCCTGCTATCGGATCGCCAAGCAAGACAACGAGGCCAAGGAGGGCCCGGCGCCGCCGGTCCCGATCGCCACCGGGAGGACCCCATGCCCGTCGAACGGAGCCGCGACCGCGACCCCCGCCTGGACCGCCTGCAGCGCACCCTGGAGGAGGGGCTGCAGGCCATCGCCGACGCCCGCACCGCCGCCGAGGCCGAGGCCGCCCGCCACCGGACCCGCGCCCGGCTGGAGGCCCTGGCGTACCGCCGCGAGGTCCCGCCCAAGCCCGTCTCCGGGCGTTGACAGGGAGCGGGGGCCGGGCGGATCATCGTCGCCATGGAACATCCGGAATCCGACGAAGCGGCCCGCCCGTGAAACCGGCGCCGGCCTCCTGCGTAACAGCGGGAGTCCCGTACGCCCACCCGAGTCCCGGAGGCAAGCGATGATCACGCGCCATCCCCACCGCACGCCCGGCTTCGCCGCGGCGGCGGGTCTGATCCTGTTGCTGGCGGCAGGCACCGCCCTGGGCGACGACGTCACCCGCACCTTCCGCTTCGACGGAGAGACCCTCGAGCTGGCCGACATGATCGGCGCGGTCGAGGTGACGGCGGCCACCGGCGACGCCTTCGAGGTGACCGTCCACGTCCAGGGCAAGGACGCCGCCGAGGACGTCCTGCAGTTCGCCGAGGAGCAGGGCGGCGACGCCAAGCTGGCCATCCGTTTCCCCCTGGACGACCACTCGCGCTACGTCTACCCGGCCCTGGGCCAGGGCAAGACCACCATCCACTTCCGGGACGAGGATTCCCACGAGACGTCCTGGCTGAAGAAGGTCTTCGGCCAGTTCGAGGGGAAGAAGATCACCGTCAGCGGCGACGGCCGCGGCCTGGAGCTGTGGGCCGACGTGACGGTGGCCGTGCCCCGGGGTGGTTCGCTGACCGTGCGCCACGGCGTGGGCCGGATCGGCGCCGACGGGGTGCGCGGCGACCTGGACCTGGACACCCACACCGGCGGCATCATGGTCACGGACCTCGAGGGCGACCTGCGGGCCGACACCGGCAGCGGCTCGGTGGTGGTTGCGGGCGTACGCGGCGACGTGCTGGCGGATACGGGCAGCGGCGGGGTCGGGCTGACCGACGTGAAGGGCGACAAGATCCACGTGGACACGGGCAGCGGCATGGTCAAGGTGGACAAGGCGACCTGCAGGGACCTGTACGTGGACACGGGCAGCGGCGGCGTGCGCGCCCGCAACATCGACACGGACCAGGCCAAGATCGACACGGGCAGCGGCGGCGTGACCCTGTCCCTGGACCGCATGGGCGAAGGCCGCTTCCTGGTGGACACGGGCAGCGGGTCCATCAACTTCGAGCTGCCCACCGATGCCTCGGCCACCATCAGCGCCGACACCGGCAGCGGTTCCATCCACGCCGACGTGGCCGGGGCCCGCATCGTCCACAAGGAAAACAGTGAGCTGCAGATGGTGGTGGGCGACGGCAAGGCCCGGGTGACCCTGGACGCGGGCAGCGGCGGCATCACCATCAGGGGTCTGTAGCGGGCTCCTCCGGTTCGGGGGTGACCAGGTCGCCCACGAACAGGCTGGCGTTCTTGACGAAGAAGACGTTGTGGAGGCCCTCGGAGAGGGCCTCCAGCCTTTCGGCGTAGGCCGCCTCTCCGCCCCGCTCGGGCGTGGCCAGGCCCAGCATGACCACCTCGGCGTCGCGGCTCTCGCTGCGGATGATGTCGGCCACGGTCGCCTCGGGGTCCTTGAGCAGGACCTGGATGTCCGCTTCGATGCGGATCTCCGCGATGAGCCGCTGCAGGAACGATTCCGTCTGTTGCGCGCATGATCTCGGTCGTGGCCAGGCTGTAGATGGAGACCCGCACGTCGCGCCAGGACGAGTTGCGGCGCCAGCAGGTAGGTCAGCAGCAGCATCAGGTCGCCGTTGCGCTGCAGTCCGCCCCACCACAGGACGATGCGCCGCTCGATGCCCGCCCGGCGGTACAGGAGCTGGGGCCGCACCCGTGCGAACACCAGCGACTTGTGCAGGACCTCCAGGCGCCGCATGGCCTCGCAGGAACTCCACCTGCAGGTCCGTGTTGTTGGGCCAGCCCAGCACCACGGTGTTGCTGGCGATGCCCGCCAGGCCGTTGGCCTGGGCCACGTCCACGATGCCGTCGACCAGGTCGTGGGCCATGTCCACCTCGGGGAAGGCGACCACGCCCTCCTCGGCCAGCACCTGGCCCATGTCCGCGGCGGCGGCGTCCAGGTCGGGCCGTCCCGCGTCCAGCAGGTCGCCCACCTCCAGCTTGCAGACGGTCACCACGCCGCGCCCGTCGCTGAACCAGTCGCCGAAGCGCACCAGGTCCAGCTCGGCGCGGATGTCGTCCACGAACACCAGCACGTGGGGGCGCCAGTTGCGGGGCGACATGGGGTGGGCGGCCAGGCGCACCAGCGACCAGCGGATCAGGCTCTCGTAGAGGCCGCGGCGGGCGTCGCCCCAGCCGGCGGTGCGCTCGTGCCGCGACAGCAGGAGCCACAGACCCAGTTCCGCCACCAGGGCGACCGCGCCGGCCACGGGGCTGATCAGCAGCATGACCGCCAGGCAGGCCACGCCGCCCGTCAGGTTCAGCAGCCAGGGGGACGCCAGGCCGGGGCGCCACGAGGGGTCCCCGCTGAGGGATTCGAAGGCGGCCACGAAGTTCACGGTGCCGTAGACGGTCAGGAAGAACATGGTGACCACCGCCGCCACGGCGTTCAGGTCGCCCAGGAACACCGCCGCCAGGGACAGCACCAGGGACACCACCAGGGCCGGCAACAGGTCGGGCTCGCCGTTGCGCAGGCGGCCCAGCACGCGGGGGGCCAGCCGGTCGCGGGCCAACGCGCCCAGGGTGCGCGGGGCGCCGAGGATCGAGCCCACCGCCGACGAGAAGATGGCCGCCCACAGGCCCGGCAGGATCAGCGCGGGGCCCAGGGGGGCGATCCGCGCCCACACCAGGGGGTCGTCCCGCAGCTGCTCGGGCGTGGCCCCGATCACCAGCAGGACCGGCACCACCAGGTAGACCGCCAGCCCGGTCAGCACCGCGGCGAAGGCGCCCCGGGGCAGGGAGCGCATGGGATCCTTCAGGTCACCCGACATGCCGAGGCCCGCCATCACCCCGGTCACCGCCGGGAAGAACACCGCGAAGCCGCGCCAGAAGCCCACGTCGCCCGAGCCGCCCCCCAGGGGCAGCGACTCCACCCGGTGCCCCACCAGCGCGCCCGCCGCCAGGGCCGCCAGGGACAACCCCACCAGGATCAGCATGGGCAGCTGGGCCTTCAGGGCCTTCTCGGCCCCCAGCCAGGCCAGCAGGCCCACGGCCAGGATCACGCCGATGGTGACCGGCTGCAGGGGCAGGCCGGGCCAGACGAACCGCAGGGACTCGGCCAGACCGTAGGCGTACAGGGTGACCGAGAAGGTCTGGGACAGGAAGAGCGGCAGCCCGATGGCGCCGCCGATCTCCACGCCCAGGCTGCGGGAGATGACGTGGTAGGCGCCGCCCGCGCCGATCCGCGAGTTGGTGGCCACCGCCGAGAACGACAGGGTGGTGATCAGGGTGATCGCGTTGGCCAGCAGCACGATGGGCAGCACCCGGCCCAGCCCCAGGTGGCCCACGAGCCAGCCGAAGCGCAGGTACATGATCACGCCCAGGATGGTCAGGACCGTCGGCGTGTAGACGCCGTAGAAGGTGCCGAGGCGGTTGGTCACGGAACACCTCCGGGGTGTGGCCGGGGACGGGGAGCCGTTGCCGATGGTGCGGGGTGGCCGCGGTCTCGTCAAGAGCGGGCGGGGGCCAGCACCTCCAGCTGGTAGGGGAGGCGGCGGCCGGCCAGGGGCTGCCCTTCGCCGTCGCAGGAGGCCACCCGGCGCAGGGCCGAGCGTTCCACCAACCGCCGCCACTGGCGGGCGTCGTAGGTGCGCAGGTCGTAGTGGTCGTCCCGGTGCTCCACGCCCCCGGGCCGCGTGATGGTCAGGTGGGACACCACCGTCTCCAGGCGCGCCCGCGGGGTGCCCGGCTCCGGGGGCAGGTAGTTCACCAGCTGGCTGACCCGGCACCGGCCGCGGGCCGCCTCCCACAGGTCCTCCTCCGGCTCCAGCCAGTCGTAGTCGGTCAGGCTGATGCCCACCACGTACAGGCCGCCGGCCGCCAGCAGCCAGGCCACCTGGGCGAGGTGCGCCAGCACGGCCGCGTCGTCGGGGAGGTGGCGGATGGTGTTGACGGGGTTGAAGGCGAAGCTCACCGCGCCCGGCCGCACGCCCGGCACCATGGGGTCGGTCATGTCCGCCGTCCGCACCACGGGGCCCAGGCGCCGCGCCGCGTAGGCCACCATGCCCGGGTCCCGGTCGTAGCCGCCCACGCGCCGGCCGCGGCCGGCGGCCACGCGCAGGTAGCGGCCGGTGCCGCAGGCAGGCTCGAACCAGAGGCGATCGGCGCGGCCGGAAGCGCCGCCCCAGGCCGCTTCCACGCGCTCGAAGCCGTCCACCTCGGCGGCGGTGCCGGGAGTCTGCAGGATATCGTAGACGGAGGCGTCGGCGTAGAGTCCGGCCATGCTGTTCACCCGGGATGCGGCGGCGGCGGCATGCCGCGGCCAACCGGACCTTGCCCGAAACGGACCTCGGGTGCAACAATGTTCGCCCGTCCGCGGAGAATGCCGCGGCATCCGCTACCGAGGGCGCGACCGCCCGCCGCGCCCGTCCGTCATGCCCACCCCGGAGGTCTCCCGTGAAACGCCTGATCCCTGCTCTCGTTCTCTGCGTCCTCGGCGCCGCGTCCTGGAGCGCCGCCGCGGACGACGCCGCCCCCGGCTACGTCATGCGCTACGCCGACGTGGGCGGCGGCCACGTGGTCTTCACCTACGAGGACGACCTGTGGCTGGTGCCGGTCGCCGGCGGCGAGGCCCGCCGCATCACCAACGACCCGGGCACCGAGCAGTACGCCAAGATCTCGCCCGACGGCACGCATGCTGGCGTTCACCGCCGAGTACGACGGCAACCCCGACGTCTACGTCATGCCGGTCGAGGGCGGCGTGCCGAAGCGCCTGACCTTCCACCCCGGCTACGACCAGGTCCTGGACTGGTGCCCCGACGGCAAGGGCGTGCTGTTCCGGGCCAACCGGGTGGCGCCCGTGGGCGCGTCCGAGGTGTGGCGCGTCCCCTGGCCGGCGGCATGCCCACGATGCTGCCCCTGGACGAGGCCGCCCTGGTGGGCATGGCCCCCGACGGCCAGCGCGGTGGCCTACAACCGCATCGGCCGCGAGGCCCGCACCTGGAAGCGGTACGAGGGCGGCATGGCCCAGGACGTGTGGGTGGCCACCTTCAAGACCGGAGAGATCAGGAAGATCACCGACTGGCCCGGCACCGACCAGTTCCCCATGTGGATGGGCTCGACCATCTACTTCAACAGCGACCGCGAGGACGGCACGCTGAACATCTACGGCTACGACACCGCCAGCGGGAAGACCACGCGCCTGACGCACCTTCAAGGACTACGACGTGAAGTACCCCTCCTGCGGCGACGGCCTGATCGTCTACCAGCACGGCGCCGACCTGGAACTGCTGGACACGGCCACCGGCACCACGCGCCGCCTGCCCGTGGTCATCCCCAGCGACCGGCGCCACGTGCGCACCGAACTGGTCACCCCGGCGCCCGCCACGGGGGCCTTCGGCCTTTCGCCCGCCGGCGAGCGCGTGCTGATCGAGGCCCGCGGCGAGATCCTCAACCTGCCCGCGGACAAGGGCGATCCCGTGAACCTGACCCGCACCTCGGCCAGCCGCGAGCGCAACGCCGCCTGGAGCCCCAAGGGCGACCAGGTGGTGTTCTGCTCGGACCGAACGGGCGAGGAGCAGCTCTACCTGGTGGACCAGCACGGCACCGGCGACTGGCGCCAGCTCACCAACGGGAACTACGGCTTCACCCTGCCGCCGGTGTGGTCGCCCGACGGCAAGTCCGTCCTCTTCGCCGACAAGTTCCTGGCGCTGCACCTGGTGGACGTGGCCTCGGGCAAGACCACGAAGATCGCCCAGAGCGGCTACGACGACGCCTGGGAGCGCTGGGGCGTCCAGGACTACGTGTGGTCGCCGGACAGCCGCTGGGTGGCCTACTCGGACCAGACCGCCAACATGAACGAGATCATCCGGCTCTACGACACCAGGACCGGCAAGACGTACGACGTGACCGACGCCATGGCCGAGAGCTGGTCGCCGTCGTTCAGCCGCGACGGGAAGTACCTGTTCTTCCTGAGCAACCGCACCTTCAACCCCATCATGGGCCGCCAGGACCAGAACCACGTGTTCCTGAAGATGGCCCGGCCCTACGTGGTCATCCTGCAGGACGGGGAGCGTTCGCCGTTCTACAGCGACGACACCGCGGCGGCCGTGGGCGACGGCGGCGACAAGGACAAGAAGGACAAGGAGGACAAGAAGGCCGCGGACGTGACCGTCGACCCCGAGGGCCTGGCGGCGCGCACCGTGGCCTGCGAGGGCGTGGACCCGGGCAACTGGTTCCGGCTCGAGGCCATCGACGGCGGCTTCCTGATGCTGCGCAAGGACGAGCCCGAGTTCCTCAAGTACCAGAACGTGAACGACGGGACCGGCGGCCGCCTGGAGCTGGTGAAGTACGATCTGAAGGACGCCGAGACGTCGGACATCCTGGCGGACATCGCCAACTACCACCTGAGCGCCGACGGCAAGAAGCTGATCTACCGCGCCGGCGCCAAGTACGGCGTGGTGGACGCGGCCAAGGGCGGCAAGGTGGGCGACGGCGCGGTCGATCCCGGCGCAGCTGAAGCTGAAGGTGGACCACCTGCAGGAGTTCTCGCAGATGTTCGCCGAGGCCTGGCGCATCGAGCGGAACTTGTTCTACGACAAGAACATGCAGGGCGTCGACTGGAAGGCCATGTACGACAAGTACCAGCCCTTCGTCCAGGGCTGCGGCACCCGCGGCGACCTGAACTACCTGATCGGCGAGATGATCGGCGAGCTCAACCTGGGCCACACCTACGTCTACGGCGGCGACAGCGACGACGCCGCGCGCAACGTGCGGATCGGCCTGCTTGGGCTGCGACTTCGCCGTCGACAAGGACGCGGACTACTACCGCATCGCGCACGTCGTGCCGGGCGTGCCCTGGGATCCCACCTACCGCTCACCCCTGGCCGAGCCGGGCGTGCCGGTGAAGGACGGCGACTACCTGATCGCCATCGACGGCGTCGAGGTGCACCCGGGCGACAACGTGTACGCGCGGCTGGAGGACAAGGCCGGCGCCATGGTGACGGTCACCACCAACGCCAAGCCCACGGCCAAGGGCGCGGTGACCACGCGGGTGCGCACGCTCACCTCCGAGTACGCGCTGCGCTACCGCGCCTGGAGCGACGCCAACCTGGACTACGTGACGAAGAAGACCGACGGCCGCATCGCCTACCTGCACCTGCCCAACATGCAGCAGCCGGGCCTGATCGAGTTCGGCCGCCTGTTCTACCCGCAGACCGACAAGGAGGCGCTCATCATCGACGAGCGCTGGAACGGCGGCGGGTTCATCGGCGACATGATCATCGACCGGCTGGAGCGCAAGCTGTGGGCCATCACCCAGCCCCGCGAGGGCGGGCCGGGCCGCAACCCGGAGCGCGTCTTCCACGGCCCGATCGATCGTGCTGGTGAACGAGAAGACCGGCAGCAACGGCGAGTTCTTCGCCGAGGCCATCCAGCGCAAGGGCCTGGCCCCGATCATGGGCGTGCGCACCTGGGGCGGCGCCACGGGCATCGAGCCCCACGAGGACCTGGTGGACGGCGGCACGGTACGACGCCGCCGCAGTTCGGGCTGTACGGCCTGGACGGCACCTGGCCGTTCGAGGGCTGGGGCGTGGTGCCGGACATCGTGGTGATGAACGTGCCGGCGGACGTGGTCGCGGGCAAGGACGACCAGCTGGACGCGGCCATCGCCCACCTGCTGGAGCAGCTGAAGACCGACGGCGCCAAGTGGCGGATCCCGCCCGCGCCGCCCTATCCCGGACAAGGCCAAGCCGCGCATGAGCGGGCTGCGCTGACGGCGAGGGTCCGGCGACGGACGTGAGACGACGAGGCCCCCCGGACGCGTGTCCGGGGGGCCTCGCGCGTCGGCGACTGCGCAGACGGCGGCGAGAGGCGGCTCTGCTCGCCGGAACGCCACATGCGCCGCTACTGCGGGGTGCGGGCGCCGTCCCGCTAGTGGGCGTTGCTCTTGGCCCGCCTCTTTGAATGCCTCCCGCTGGTGTGCCCCCACTGCGGCCAGCCCATGCGCATCATCGCGTTCGTGCTCGATCCGCCGGGGAGCGAGCGCATCTTGCGCCACATCGGGGAACCGGTGACGGCGCCCGCGGTGCTGCCGGTGCGCTCGCCGCCGCAGGGGGAGCTGGAGTTCGATCAGACCGCGCCGGGCGATCCGTGGCCCGAGATGGACCAGACGGCGGGCACGAACGGCGACCCCTGGGCCTGAGCCCCGACTCCACGAAATCGAGCGCGCCTACCGGCGGCCACAGCGCCGCGGGTGGCGGGGTGTGTGCGGAACGGCGGGAATCCCGGGGCTCGGCCGCGAACGGGGCGCTCTTGCGGGCTGCGCGGAGACAGGACGGGTGACAGGCGCCGGGCGCCCGCGGTAGAATGGGGGGGATCTGGCGGCTCGGGGGACGGGATTGGGCGGTTGGATTTCCTGTCCGCTACACTAAGCATGTGTTGATCGGCGCCGATGGCACGATTCTGAATCGTCATCGAAAACTCATGCCCACCAACCCTGAACGCATGGTCTGGGGAATGGGCGACGGGTCCGGACTCAATGTCGTGGAGACCCCGGTGGGTCGCGTGGGGACTCTCATTTGTTGGGAGAACTACATGCCGCTGTCCCGCTTTTCCCTCTACGCACAGGGCGTGGAGATCTATGTTGCGCCCACCTGGGACTACGGCGACAACTGGCTTGCCAGCATGCAGCATATCGCCCGCGAAGGCCGGTGCTGGGTTCTGGGCTCAGGAACTTCGTTGCAGGCCGCCGATATCCCGGATGATTTTCCGGGCAAGAGCGCGTTGTATCCGGATCCCGCTGAATGGTTGAACGCGGGGGATTCGGTCGTCTTCGATCCGAACGGCAAGAAGGTGGCGGGTCCACTTCACGAAGAGCACGGCATTCTCTATGCCGACGTGGACAGCGCCTCGGTGGACGAGGCCAGGCGGACCCTTGATGTGGCGGGTCACTATTCCCGGCCCGACATCTTTCAACTCGAGATCAATCGTCGACCTCGCCCTTCCCTGGTGGCCCGGGAAGAAGCTTGAACCGACAGGCCCGTGTGGAACCGGGGTGCCTGGAGGATCAGGCGCCAGGTCGCCGTGTCGGATAGACCGGAGAGGGTCGGCCCCCCTGCGGCGGGTCGGCACAGAGTGTGCGGCTCTGCCGCACCCTCATCGCCATCCTTGCCCTGGGCGCCGTCGGCACCGCCGGAGCCCGGGCGCCCCGCGGACGCCAGCTACGGCGCCGAGGCGGGACGGGTGACAACCGTCGCCATCCGCGGTAGATTGCCGGGACGGGACCGGATCATGGGGTTTCAACTTGCCGTTGAAGTTCTTGTTCACTCCTCCACCAGGGAAGCCGCTATGTATTCCTGCCCGATGAAGCGCCTCCTCCCGCTGCTGCTCCTGGCCGCAGCCGGCCTCGCCGCGGCCCTGGCCGGCTGTGCCGACGACCCCGCGAAGCCCAACGACGACCTCGTGACACCGGATCTCTGGACGGAAGTGGACCTCGGGTCCGTCGCCGCCGGAGCGGAGCTCCAGAGCATCGACTGTGAAGGCGTGCATTGCCTCGCCACGGGCTCCCGGGTCGTGACCAAGCAGGCGGACCCGTTCCCCGGAACCGCGCCGGTCTTGATCGCGCGGGGCATCGACGGAACGTGGTCACCGGCGGAATTCCAGGACCTCCCGCCGGAGAGCTACCTCGACGGGGCGGTCGGGCCGGACGGCAACGCCGTCCTGGTGGGCTGGGGATTCACCGGCTCCTCACCCCACGGCGCCCTGTACGACGCGCGCACGCCGACACCGACGTCCTTCGCTCGATCCAGTGTGGGCTTTCTCACCGTCGACGGCTCCGGGGACTTCTTCGTGGCCGGGGGGGCCTCCCAGGGGGGCGTGCTCCTGTCGAGCGTTTCGCCCGGAATCTGGGACACCGACGACTTCCCGGCCACGCGGACGAACGACGGGGGCTTCACGGACGTGTGCGTGCGCGGCGACGTGGCCGTCGCCTGCGGTTACGACGACGGCGCCGACACGCTCCAGGTCGTGCTGAGGCGCACGAAGACGACGCCGTGGCAGCTCCTGAATCGCGATGGGATGGCGTTCGCCCTGACCCTGCAGTGCATCGCGCTCGACGCCGACGGGACGATCTACGTGGGAGGCATCCAGGCGGCAGGCGGCCTCGGCGCGAGAGCCTTCGTCTCCGTGCGCGAGGCCACCGGGGCCTGGACTGATCTCGAGCTGCCCGATCCCGAATCCCTCGGCGGAGTGAGCGACATCTGCATCGCGAGCGACGGGAGCCTCTACCTCGCCTGCGGTGGCGAGACCGTCGGGGCGGGTACGGCGCACCTTCTGCGCGTGTCCGGTGGCGTGATCACCTCCGAGCTGACACCTTTTGACGGCAAGCTCGACCAGATTGCCGAGGGTCCGGGAGGGATCCTCTATGCCGTCGGCGGGCGCCGGACGCCGGGAACGGCGCAGACCACCGCCGTCCTGCTGGAGCGGGCGCCGTAGACAAGACGGCGCCCGGATCGTCGGATCCGGGCGCCGCTTTCCCGAGCGAATGCGGGTCGGACGCTATTTCGCGAACAGGGCCGCGAAGGGATTCGGGATCTCGGCCAGGGGGCTGTCGTCCCGCACGAACATCACCGACTCGTCGACGTAGTCCGCGATCGTGCCGGAGCGGGTGGGCTCCTCGATGAACGCGTAGGGGTCGCCGTCGACCGGGCCGAAGATCTTCTCCGAGACCATCGACGGCTCGTAGGTGTCCCAGCCCGTGGTGTCGGTGTACTCGTGGTAGCGCAGACCGAATTCGGTGTAGCTGCTGCTGACCCCGCACGAGCTGCTGAACCGCCTGGCACGCCTGGTGACGCCGCCCCGCCGCCCGCTGAGCCGCGCAGCGCCCTGTCGCGGGCGGCGTCCCGCTGCTGGGCGCTGCTCTTGGCCCGCCTGTGGAATTGCTTCGCAATCCCGCCTTCGACGATGACGAATGCCTGCCGCTGGTGTGCCCGCACTGCGGCCATCCCATGCGCATCATCGCGTTCGCGCTCGACCCTCGTTTCAGGTTGTTTGTGGCGCTTACCGAACATTAATGACGATTCTCGCTCATTCCCCTTGGCGATTTCCCATGAAGACCCTAGGATTCGCGCAACCGTGAACCCTTACCCCGACAGGAGGTCCGGGATGCGTGCTCTGTCTCGCCGGCTCGCACGTGGGATCTTGATCGTGGCCGCGGTCTTTGCCGTCGGCTGCTCCGAGGATCCCGCCCTCAACCGCATCGATCAGCAGACGCCCGCCGTCACCAAGTCCATCCCCGCAGGATACTACGACACCGTCGACACCAGCTCGCCCGCCGCGCTGCGCACGAGCCTGCACGACGTCATCGACGACAACGTGAAGATCCCCTACACCTCGAGCTCGACCGACACCTGGGACGTGCTGGAGCAGGCCCAGCAGGATCCCAACGACAGCGGGCGGATCGTGGACGTCTACCTGAACGCCAGCTATCCCAAGTACGGGGCCGGCAACACCGACTACAACCGCGAGCACGCCTGGGCCAAGAGCTACGGTTTCCCCAACGACGGCGCGTCCAACTACCCCTACACCGACTGCCACCACCTCTTCCTGTGCAACGACAGCTACAACTCGTCGCGCAGCAACAAGCCGTTCAACGACGTGGGCGCCGGCAACAGCGAGTACCCCACCCAGGCCTACCTGGGCGTGGGCGGCGGCACGGGCGTCTACTCGGGCTGGTCCAACTGGGCCGACAGCACCTACTGGGAGGTGTGGCAGGACCGGCGCGGCGACATCGCCCGCGCGCTGTTCTACATGGACGTGCGCTACGAGGGCGGCACCCACGGGGTCTCGGGCTACGCCGAGCCGGACTTGATCCTCACCGACAACCTGGCGCAGATCCAGGCCTCCAACACCGGCAGCAACGAGTCGGTGGCCTACATGGGCTTGCTGTCCACCCTGATCCAGTGGAGCGCCGAGGATCCCGTCGACGCCAAGGAACAGGCCCACAACGAGGCCGTCTTCGCCTACCAGGGCAACCGCAACCCGTTCATCGACCACCCCGAGTGGGTGGACTGCGTGTTCACCGCCAGCTGCGGCGGCGGCGACACCACGCCGCCGGCGGCGCCCACCGGGCTGACCGCGACGGCCGGGACCGGGTCCATCGACCTGGACTGGAACGACAACGGCGAGAGCGACCTGGCCGGCTACACCGTGTGGCGCGGCGCCGCCTCGGGCGGCCCGTACACGCGGCTGAACGCGGGCCTGCTGACGGCCAGCGCCTACAGCGACGGCGCGGTCACCGGGGGCGTCACCTATTGGTACGTGGTCACGGCCAGCGACGCGGCGGCCAACGAGTCGGCCCAGTCGAACCAGGCGTCGGCCACCGCCCAGGGCGGCGGCGGCACGGGCGGGGCCGTGGTCTGGATCAACGAATTCCACTACGACAACAGCAGCACCGACACGGGCGAGTTCGTCGAGGTGGCCGGAACCGCCGGCACGTCGCTGGCCGGCTGGTCGGTGGTGGGCTACAACGGCAGCGGCGGCACGGGCTACGCGACCGTCGCCCTGTCGGGCAGCCTGCCCGACCAGTCCGGCGGCTTCGGCACCGCCGACTTCGCGTTTGCGGGCATGCAGAACGGCAGCCCCGACGGCCTGGCCCTGGTGGACGACGCCGGCCAGGTGGTGCAGTTCCTCAGCTACGAGGGCACGATCACCGCGACCGACGGCCCGGCCGCCGGCACCACGTCCACGGACGTGGGCGTCAGCGAGACCACCTCGACGCCGGTGGGCTGGTCGCTGCAGCTGGCGGGCGACGGCGCCACCTACGCCGCCTTCGCCTGGCAGGCTCCGGCTGCGCAGACCCGTGGCGCCGTCAATACGGGCCAGACCTTCGGCGGCGGCGTGCCCAACCAGGCGCCGACGGCCCAAGCGAACGGCCCCTACGCGGCCCTGACCGGCCAGGCCGTGGCCTTCTCGTCGGCGGGTTCGACCGATGCCGACGGCACCATCGTGGCCTGGTCCTGGAGCTTCGGCGACGGGGCGGCCAGCACGGCCGCCAACCCCAGCCACGCCTATGCGGCCGCCGGCAGCTACACGGCCACCCTGACGGTGACCGACGACGACGGTGCCCAGGCCACGGACACGGCTCCGGTGACGATCACCGTGCCCAACCAGGCGCCGGTCGCCGACGCGGGCGGGCCCTACGGCGGGCTCGAGGGCGCGGCCATCGCCTTCAGTTCGGCGGGCTCGTCCGACAGCGACGGCACCATCGTGGCCTGGTCCTGGACCTTCGGCGACGGGGCCACCAGCACCGCCGCCAACCCCAGCCACGCCTACGCGGCCGCCGGCAGCTACACCGCCACGCTGACGGTCACCGACGACGACGGCGCCCAGGGCACCGACACCGCGGCGGTCACCGTCGACGCCCCGCCGCCCCCGGCGACGGCCAGCGTGTGGATCAACGAGTTCCACTACGACAACTCGGGCACGGACCGCAACGAGTTCGTGGAGGTGGCCGGGACCGCGGGCACCGACCTGAGCGGCTGGACGATCGTCGGCTACAACGGCTCGGGCGGGTCGGCATACGCCACCAAGTCCCTGGGCGGGACCATCCCCAACCAGGAGGCGGGGTTCGGCACCGTGTCGGTCAATTTCAGCGGCCTGCAGAACGGCAGCCCTGACGGCCTGGCCCTGGTGGACGACGCCGGGCAGGTGGTGCAGTTCCTCAGCTACGAGGGCAGCTTCACCGCCACCGGCGGCCCGGCCGCCGGCCAGACGTCCACGGACATCGGCATCGCCGAGACCACCTCGACGCCGCGGCGGTACTCGCTGCAGCTGCGGGGGAGCGGCAGCAGCTATGCCGACTTCACCTGGGAGGGGCCCCTGAGCAAGACCGACGGCAAGGTGAACACGCACCAGTCGTTCGTGACTGCGGCGGGGACGGCGCGAAAGGTTGCCGTGCGGTAGCGCGCAACACCGCAGGAACGCGACGAGGCCCCCGGGCGGCGGCGTCCGGGGGCCTCGCTATTCCCGTGCGCAGGTTTTGACCGGGCGTTGTCGATGGCGTATGCTCACCCGCATCTCATCGTGTCCGCGCCATCCGGGGGGAGTTCCATGCGGTTGATCTATCGGTGCATGTGCCTGGTGCTGGGCGCCATCCTGGGGACCGGCTGCAACGATCCGGGCGACGTCGCGGAGTACGGCATGCCCTTCGCCCTGCTGAAGGTGGACGGCCGCGTCGTGGACCGCGACGGCGCGCCGATCCCGGACGTCGCCGTCACCCTGAGCGGGGCTTCCGCCCGGGCCGACACCACCGACGCCGCCGGCCAGTGGGGCTTCGACCTGATGGTGGACGGCACGCCCTGCACCGACGGCTGCCAGGCGGTGGCCACGGACATCGACGGCCCGGACCATGGGGGGCCGTATCCGCCCGCAGCCGTGCCGCTGGACCTGACGCAGACCGAAGCGGGCAGCGGCTGGAACCAGGGCACCTGGGAGCAGCACGGCCTGGACCTGGTCATGGACGACGCGGCCGAGTACGGACCGCCGCCCGCGCCCAGGCGCCCATGAACGGCCGGCTGCCCCGCGGCCTGCGCCGCGCCCTGCTGCCGCTGCACCAGTCGGGCCAGCGGCGTCTCCACGACCTGCAGTACCTGTTCATCGAGCTGACCCAGCGCTGCAACCTGGCCTGCCGCCACTGCGGCAGCGACTGCACCGCCGACGCGGGCGTGCCCGACCTGCCGCCCGAGGCCGTCCTGCGCGTGCTCGAGGGCATCCGCCGGCATCACGATCCGGCGCGCATCACCGTGGCCATGGTGGGGGGCGAGCCCCTGGCCTACCCGTCCCTGTTCGCCCTGGGCCGCGCGGTCACCGACCTGGGCTTTCCCTGGGGCCTGGTGACCAACGGTTGGGCCTGGACCGCCGAAACCCTGGCGGAGGCCTGCACGGCCGGCCTGCGCACGGCCACCGTCAGCCTGGACGGCCTGCCCGCCGCCCACGACTGGCTGCGGGGCCGCCCCGGATCCCACGCGCGCGCCTGCGCCACCGCGCGCCTGCTGGCGGGCGCGGACTGGCTGGATCGCTGGGACGTGGTCACCTGCGTGCACCCGGGCAACCTGAATGATCTGGAGGCCACCCGTGCCTTGCTGGGCCACCTCGGGGCGCCCCGCTGGCGGCTGTTCACCATCTCGCCCATCGGCCGGGCCGCCGGCGATCCGGACCTGCTCCTGGACCGCGAGGGCTTCCGGCGGCTGATGGCCTGGGTCGCCGACGCCCGCCGGCGTCCCGGCGTGCCCGTCACCTATTCCGAGTCGGGTTACCTGGGGGCGTGCGAACAGGTGGTGCGGGGTCAGCCGTTCTTCTGCCGCGCCGGTGTGAACGTGGCGGGGATCATGGTGGACGGCACCATCCTGGCCTGCCCCAACATCGACCGACGCTTCGGCCAGGGGAACATCGCCACCGACGACTTCTGCCAGGTGTGGGAGCGGGGCTACCGCGAGTTCCGCGACCGCCGCTGGATGCGCACCGGCGAATGTGCCGACTGCGGCGAGTGGCGCCAGTGCCAGGGCAACTCGTTCCACCTGTGGGACCGGGACGCGGGGCGGACGCGGCTTTGCTACCACCGGACCTATGAACTGGGGGAGCGGCCGGACTAGTCGGTGGACCTGCGCGACGATTTCCGACATTTCTAAACGCCTACAATAGTAGCGCGGAGGTGTCGCGATGAGTCGTCCTAATCCTCCCCACAGCCGCGAGTTGAAGCTGGAAGCGGTGCGCCGGGTCCTGGAATCGGGGCTGCCGCAGAACCAGGTCGCCCGCGAGCTGGGCCTCAGCCCCAACACCCTCAGCCGCTGGAAGCGGCAGTACCAGGCCGAGCAGAAGGAAGCGTTCCCGGGCAAGGGCCGGCAGACGAGCCGGGCCGCCCTGGTCAGCCGCCTGCGCCGGGAGAACGAGCGCCTGCGGCAGGAACGGGACTTTCTAGAAATACGGCTTTTTTAAGATGTCACGCTCTTCCTTCAGCCGCTTGACCTCGGCCTTCAGTCGCTGGATCTCCTGCTTCTGGGCGGCGAGCTCGTCAGCCTCGGCCTGGGCGGGCCGCGCCTTCCTGATCCAGATGTAGAGCGTGTTGAGAGCGACGCCGAGACGCTCGGCGACTTCCTTGGCAGGGTAGTTACGTTCGATAACCTGGCGGACAGCCTCGTCCTTGAACTCCTGCGTGTATTTGGGGCTGCTCATCGACTCCTCCTTCGGCTATAGTATAGCCTAGGAAGTGTCTAGAGAACCGGGGACTTCCATCCCGGCCGGCGGGCTCGCATTGCCGACGGGTTTCAGGTGCGGCCAAGCTACTCCGCTTCAAATTGGTGGACTTCACGAAGTGCTCGTTGCGCCTTGGCCAAGCTGCCGCCGGCGGCCCCTCTGTCCAGACGTTCGCCAAACTCCGCACGCCGGGGGTGGTGTGCCCAGCGATGAAATATCCACGTTCCCAATAATCCGGCCATACCGCCGATGGTGCCCCACCGAACCAGTCCCGGTGCATTCATGAACAAGTCCTGACCCAACAGTCCGAACAGGACCGTCATGGCGGGAATCCACAACAACCACCACGGCAGACCCGTCAACATGCCATTCAGAATGTAGAATGACCGCAACCTGGCCAATTTCTTCTGTATCGTAGTCACCGGTTCCGAGTAGTCGATTTGCGCGATTTTGGAGATCGTGATCCCGGACAAGACGACGACCATCACTCCGTAGGCGTGGACAACGAGCCCGCAGGCCAGTCGGTACCAGACATCCCGATTCCCGGTCCAGTAGCTGACAGCCAACAGGATCAGGAGAATCGCGACGACCAGCTGACATACCTGGCCCCAGAACAACGGGCGCAGTCCCTGTCGGGCCCGACGGAGTTGGCGATCAACTTCGGTCTTCTGCAACAGGTTCTCCTGCTTCTGCAAAAGCAGATCCATGCGCTGCCAGGCTGATTTCATTTCTTCGAGTTCCATGTTCTAGCTCCGTGGGTGATCTGAAGATTGATTCAACTCGTTGCTCAGGCGCTTTTTGAGCCGATTGATTTTCGTGGCGACGTTGGTCTCGGATATGCCCAGGATCTCGGCGATTTCCCCATAGGCGTGGTCGTCGAGATACAGCATCAGCAACGCTCGATCCAGCCGGTTCATGGCGTCGATCACCGCGTACATCTCACGCAGTTGGTCCTGCAGGGCCGGGTCGGGATCGGGCTTCAGATGAATCTCGCCGAAGCGGTCGTCGAGCTCGGCCGCCGCTCGCCTGCTGTTCCGGCGGACATGGGAGATCGCAACATTCAATGAGATCCGATACATCCACGTCGTGAACTTTCTTGAGCGATCCCACTTCGGAAACGCCCGCCAAAGTTGATAGAGGATTTCCTGGCTCAAATCCTCCCGGTCCAGCGCGTGGCGGCAGTATGTGTTGGCGACCTTGTAGACTATCCGCATGTGCAGCTTCATCAAGCCTTCGAAGTCGACCTCCAGCTGTTTGTTCTTTGCTTCCATTGATCTCGCCTGTTGGACATCCGCCGGAGAATTGCCTTGTCTCACCACCATTGTTCGCTCAAACCGGAGAGAGATCACACCCCCATTTGATTTTTCTGCCGGCTACGGAAAAATGCCGGCCTGGCCGACGTGAGGAAATGACCAAGAGATTGCCACTCACCTGACTTGCCGGGACTCCAATCGCTTATTCCGACGATTTCCGTCACGCGGAACGCTTGGCCGAGGAAGACTGCGCCCATGAGGCTTCCGGCCTCTCAAAAGGGGCCTATTCGTATACTGGGACATACGGGGTACCAGATCGAAAAGACCCGCTCTTCGGAGCGGGTCTCTTCGTATCAATGGATGTCCCGCAACCCCGGGCACCGCGACGGCCCGCGGCCAGGACGCCTACTCGCCCGCGGCCAGGGTCCGCTCGATCTCGCCGAACCAGCCCGTGATCACGTCCACGTCCCCGCGGGGGGGCGGGGCGATCATGACGAAGTGCTGGCCGTCCGGGGCGACGTCGTACTGGCGGTACCACCGGTACTGCAGATAGGGGCCCCGGAAGAGGGTCTTGCGCGAACGCACCTGCAGGGTCGGTTCACGCGCCAGCTGGACCGCGACGATGGCTTCGCCGGCCATGTAGAAGAGTTCGTCGCCGTCCGGCGACCACGCCGGGCTCGTGCCGCCTCCGTTGGAAACCTGGATCCGCCCGCTGGGCTGCGGGTAGCTCGTGACGTAGATCTCGTCCTGGGAGGACAGGCTCGACACGTAGGCGACCCAGCGGCCGTCCGGCGACACCGCCGGCGCCAACTCGTCGTCCGGACCGGTCAGCAGGCCGATCACCGAGTCGGGCGCCGACTCGGACCACATCTCCAGGTCCATGCCCTTGCCCGGAATCTCCTCGCGGAAGATCAGCGTGCCGTCGGGCGCCACGGCGGCCGTGCGCAGGTTGTTCTTCCTGTCCAGGAACACGGATTCGGGCCGGCTCAGGTCGGACGGGATCCGGTACAGGTCGTACGACTCGTTGCGGGTCGAGCCGTAGAACAGCGTCCTGCCGTCGGTGCTCCAGAGGGGATAGAAGCCGTTCTCGCTGACCAGGGTCGGCGTCTCGGTCGCCAGGTCGAGGATCCAGATCTGGTAGTTGGCCGATGAGACGACGAGTCGTTTCCCGTCCGGCGACAGCCGGGGATCGCTGCATTCGCGGAAGGGCAGCGTTCCGGAGAAGATCGGCTGCGCCTGGCCGGTGCGGTCGACCAGGAGGATCGAGGCCCGGCTGTCCGGCGAGGCGGGCAGGAAGGCGACGGTTCCGTCCCGGGCCGCGTCCAGGTGGATCGTGCCGTCCTCGATCCAGGCGCCCTCCAGCACGGGCAGGGGCGTGCCGCGGGCTTCGAGCGCGTCAGGGTCGAAGCGGACGCCCATGACCTGGCCCGCCTGGGCGAAGATCAGCACCCCGTCGGCGAGGTAGGCCGGGCTGGTGCCCTGCACGCCCAGGTCCTTGATCTTCCGCGTCGCCAGGTCCAGGGCCACCAGACGACTCCGGACGCCGCCCACCGCCTCCGCACCCAGCAGGAGGCCGCGGCCACCGGGCAGGGCGAACGGGTTCCTCAGGTTGGTCCCCTCCTCGTCCCGGTACACAGTCTCGGCCTCCCCGCCGGAATCCGCCAGGCGGTAGACCGTCCGGTTGTTCGCGAAATACAGGTAGCCGTCGTCCGCCCAGGTGGCGCCGTCCAGCGATGCGGCGGCGGCGCCCAGGAAGATGGGCGAACCGCCCGCGAGGTTCAGTTTCAGGAACCCGCTCGGGTCCTTGAAGGCGATCCAGCGCCCGTCGGGCGAGAACATGGGGAGCTGGGCGCCTTCGGTGCCGGTCAGGGGCTTGGCCCCGGCGGAATCGAGCCGACGCAGGTAGAGGACGGGCTTGTCGTCCAGGCTGCCCATGGTCACCACGTTCATGCCGTCCGGCGAGATGGCCACCGCGCGCCCCTCGTTCGCGCGCATGGTCACGGGGTGGTCCGAGGCCAGGCGGAACTGCAGCACCCGGGGCGGAACCGTCCCACGTGACGTGACGTGCCAGACCACGACGGCGACCAGGGCGATCAGGCAGGTGGCGGCGACGATCCAGGGCGTGCGCCGGGCGCCGGGCCCGGGCGGTGCGCCGACGGCCGGATCGTCCTGATCGGCCCCCGTCAGCGCGATGCGCGCCTCGCCGATGTCCCGCAACCGGGTCTGCGGGTCCCGGTCGAGACAGCGCCCGAGCAACGTGCGCACCCGGGCCGGGACGTGCGGCGGCAGGGCGTCGAACGCGATCTCGCCCTTCAGGACCTCGGCCATGGTCTCGCTGACGGTTTCGCCCGCGAACAGCTGCCGTCCGGTGAGCATCTCGTGCAGGATCGCGCCGAAGCTCCAGATGTCGGCGCGCCGGTCCACGGTCTTGCCCTTGGCCTGTTCGGGGCTCATGTAGGCGGCCGTGCCCAGGATCACGCCGGCGCGGGTCATGGCCGCGGTGATGGTCGGCGAATCGAGGAGTCTGCCGGACTCGCCGGGGTCGCCCGCGTAGGCGCGTGCCAGGCCGAAGTCGAGGATCTTCACCGCGCCGGTCGGATCGATCTTGATGTTGGCCGGCTTCAGATCGCGGTGGACGATCTGGTTCTCGTGGGCGGCTTCCAGGCCGACGGCGATCTGCCGGGCGATGTTCAGCGCGTCTTCGAGCGGCAGGGGGCCGCGGGCCAGCCGCTGCGCCAGGTCCTCGCCCTCGACCAGTTCCATGGCCAGGAACGGCACGCCGTCCTCCACGGCATACCCGTAGATGGAGGCCACGTTGGGATGCTGCAGGGTGGCCAGGGTCCGGGCCTCCCGCTCGAACCGTGCGGCGCGCTCCGGGTCGCCGGAGACCTCGCGGGGCAGGATCTTGATCGCGACCTCCCGCCCCAGCCGGGTGTCGGTGGCGCGATAGACCTCGCCCATGCCCCCCTTGCCGAGAAGGGCGGTGATCTGGTAGTGGGCCAGGGTTCTGCCGATCACTGGTCCTTGCCCTCCAGATCCGGTCCGCCGCTCGGGGTGCTGCCGATAGGCGATCATTCTAATCCAGAAACTGGGGGCGGGCGAGGAATTCCTGCCGGGACCGGCATGGGTCGCCGCATCGGGACGTCAGGCCGACAGCCGCCGTCCGTACTCCTCCTTCAGCCGCAGCCAAGCATCCCAGAACGGCTCCGGCTCGGCGCCCTTGGCCCGCGCCACCAGGACGTCCAGGTGCGCGTGCCAGCCCGGGCCGACGCTCAGCACGGTCTTGCGGTCGGGCAGCCCGCGGTGGACCAGGGTCAGCAGCACCTCGTCGCCACGCGGTTCCAGCTCGATGGACACGTCGCCGCTGCCGTCCCAGGTGAAGGCGATCAGCCGGGGCGGATCCAACCGCGTGATCCGGCTGGCCATGCGGTGCTCGCCCGAGTACTGCTCCGGCCGGTCGCCGGGCGGATCGGTCAGCTCGTCGTTGCGCCACACGAACTCGAAGGCGGCGCCCACCTCCATCTCCATCGGACCCGCGGCCAGCCACTGGCGCCGCAGGTCGCCGTCGGTGAGGTAGCTCCAGATCCGCTCGATGGGGCCGGGCAACAGGCGCTGGATCCGCAGCGTGGCCGGATCGGTCAGGGCGCCGTAGGCGTCCAGGGACGAGGTCTTCTTCATCGTTCTCCTCCTTTATCGGGCGCGGAGCCCCGGTCGTCCTCGTCGCGGAGGAGCTTCTCCAGGGCGTCCAGGCGTTCGTTCCAGAATCGTTCGTAGGAGCTGAGCCAGCGGTGGGCTTCGGCCAGCGGTCCCGGAGCGAGCCGGCAGACGTGGGTGCGCCAGCGCACCTCGCGGGTGATCAGTCCGGCGTTCTCCAGGGCCTTGACGTGCTTGGATGCGGCGGCCAGGGACATGGCGTGGGGCGCCGCGAGTTCGCCGACGGTGCGCTCGCCGTCGGCCAATTCCCGCAGCATCGCGCGCCGCGTGGCGTCGCCCAGCGCGTGGAAGATGGCGTCCAGTTCCTGCCGATCTCGTTCAACCATGTGGTTGAATTTAAGCGGGCCCAGGCAGTCAGTCAACCAAAAAGTTTAATGATTTCGTGGGGCGTCGGGATTCGCCTGGGCCGCCGGCCGGAACGGCGCTATCCTGGCCCCTGAGCACAGGTCCGGCGGCCGTCCAACGCCGGGAGAAGCTGTTTCCCCATCCCCACACCTGGAGCGACGACGTGCCCGCGATCCTGCTGTTCATCGACGGCTCCGGCTGGGGCGGCACCGACCCGGCGGTCAATCCCCAGCACGCCTACGGCGGCGGACTGCTGCGGCTGCCGTCGGTCTCCGAGGGCGCCGACGGTCCCGTCGCCCTGCCCCGGGGCGGCTGGGCCCGCCCGGCCGACGCGGTCCTGGGCGTGGATGGCGTGCCCCAGAGCGCCACCGGCCAGACCACCCTGCTGACGGGGGTCAACGGCCAGGCTGCCTTCGGCAAGCACCTGACGGGTTTCCCCAACGACGCGCTGCGCGCCATCCTCCGGGAGCACTCGATCCTGCGGCAGGTCACCGGCCTCGGCCACACGGCCTGCTTCCTCAACTCGTTCCGGGACCCGTTCTTCGACTTCCCGCGCGAACGGCAACTGCGCTACTCGGCCACCACCGTGGCCAACCTGGCGGCGGATCTGCCCTTCTTCCGGCCCGAGGACATCGTCGCCGGGCGGTCCATCTACCAGGAGTTCCAGCCGCACCGGTGCCCGACCCGCCGTCCGACGAGCCGCGCAGCGCCCTGTCGCGGGCGGCGTCCCACTGCTGGGCGCTGCTGCTGGCCCGACTGTGGAATTGCTTCGCAATCCCGCCTTCGGCGATAGCGAGTGCCTGCCGCTGGTGTGCCCGCACTGCGGCGAAACCATGCGCATCATCGCGTTCGTGCTCGATCCGCCGGTGATCGAGCGCATCCTGCGGCACATCGGCGAGCCGGTCACGGCGCCCGCGGTGCTGCCGGTGCGCTTGCCGCCGCAGGGGGAACTGGAGTTCGATCAGACCGCACCGGGCGCTCGCGGTAGAATGGCGGGGATCTGCCGGCTCGGGTGACGAGAATGTGCGGTTGGAATGCCTATTCGCTGCGCGCTCCATGCCGGACTCCAAGGCCAGCGCCACCGCGGGCCGGACTCGGCCGACAAGATCCGGCCGAAATGTGGTACGATTCACTCTCCTATTCGCGGGGCCGGGGTATTCCGCTCCGGCCCGCTCCGCAAACCGGGAGATCATCATGAAGAAACTGCTGATGCTCGCTGTCGCCCTGTTCGCCTTGGGCGCGTCCGGCCAGGCCTGGGCCACCCTCGACTGGGCCGGCAACGTCTGGCCGCTGGACGGCTCCACCCAGGCCCCCACCGGCCCGCTGAACGTGTACGTCCAGGCCTACAAGGCCGGCGTGACCGATGCCCCGGGCCAGGGCGCGGACATCCACGTCGCGCTCTACTACGCGCCCAGCTCCAACGGCGTCTACGTGGCCGCTCCGCAGCCGGTCTACAACGGCGACGTGGGCAACAACGACGAGTACGTGGGGCAGATTCCCCAGACGGCTCTCATCCCCGGCGGCTATGTCGACGTCCAGGTCGTCGTCTTCGACGATTCCGATGGGACCTGGGTAATCGCCAGCGGGGCCGCGCCCCTCTGGTCGATCCGGTACAACGTGACGGACGTGCTGTCCAACGACGTCGAGGTCAGCTTCCAGCTCTGCCTGAGCGGCACGGCGACCAGCGGTGGCGTCTGCGTCGTCGGTTCGGACCCGGCCCTGGGGTCGTGGTCCGCGGGCGTGGCCATGAACAGCGACGGCGGCGATGCGTACAGCGTGCAGGTGGTCATTCCCGCCGGCAGCAATCCGACGTTCGAGTACAAGTACCAGAAGGACGGCTGCGCGACCTGGGAGGGCACGCCCAACCGCCAGGTCACGTTGCCGAACGACGGCTCGCCCACCTACCAGATCCCCGCGCCGGACAGCTGGGAGAACCTGCCCATCGGCTGCGGCTACGGCGGCGTCTTCAACGAGGGCAAGACCATCTGCTTCCAGGTCTGCGTGGCGGGCGTGGGAACCACCGGCGGCGTCTGCGTCACCGGCAACGTCCCCGAACTGACCTCGTGGGGGTCGGGCGTGCCCATGACGGAGATCGGGCCGGGCCTCTACCAGGCCTGCATCACCTGGTCGGCGGGAGGCGCCGCGCCCCAGAGCCTGGAGTACAAGTTCCGCAAGGACGGCTGCGACACCTGGGAGAGCGTGGGCAACCGGCTGTTCACCCTGGACGACGGGTCCGCGGCCGAGACGACGCTGACCCATGACTGGGACGACGGATCGGGCGGGTGCGGCGTCGTGCCGAGCCGGGCCTCGTCCTGGAGCGAGCTGAAGGCGACGTATCGGTAGCGGGACGGGCCTTGCCGCCGTCTGCGGGGGCCCGGGGCGACCCGGGCCCCTTTCTGTCGCGTGCTGCGAACGCCGATCCGACCGGTCCGGAAATTTCCAGTTTACGATGGTCCAGCTTTGCGGGAGGAGGTCAGTCGCTTCCCGCCCCGATCACCCCGTCGTCATCCGCGCCAGCAGCTCCCGCGCCTTGGCATGCCCCGGGTCCAGCTCCAGCGTCCGGCGCAGCCGCGCCTCCGCCTCTTGCCGATCGCCCGCCAGCCAGGCCACCAGCCCCAGGTTGAACTGCACCGACGCCAGGTCCGGCGCGGTGCGCTCGGCCTGCAGCAGCACCGCGCGCGCCTCGTCCAGCCGGCCCTCCTGGCCCAGCAGCGAGCCCAGGTTCAGCGCCGCCTGCACCAGCGACGGATCCAGGGCCAGGGCTTTGCGGTACTCCCGCGCGGCATCGGTGCGGCGGCCCAGCTCCAGCAGCACGTTGCCCGCGTTGAAGTGGGTGCCGCTCAGGGGGTGCAGGGCCAGGGCCGCGCTGCAGGTGGGGCCAGGCCTCGGCGGGGCGGCCGGCCGCGTCCAGGGCCACGCCCAGGCACTGCTCGGCCAGGGCGTTGTCGCGGGTCACGGCCAGGGTGTGCGGCCACAGGACGATGGGATCGCGCCAGAGGGCGGCCTGCCGCCGGGCCTGCAGTGCGCCCAGGACGAGACCGCCGCGGCCAGGGCGAGCAGCGGCATCCGCTGCCGGGGGCGGCGGGCGGCGGCCAGGGCGGCCAGGTCGGTCACCGCGAACACCACCCCCACCATGGCCAGGTAGGCGTAGCGGTCGCCCATGGGCAGCTGGCCGCCCTGGATCAGGCCCAGGGTCGGCAGCAGCCAGGCCAGGAACCACAGCCCGCCGAAGAGGCAGGGCGGGGCAGGCGCGGCGCCAGTGCCAGGCGGCGGCGAGGCACCGCCAGCAGACCCAACAGGGCCACCACCCGCACCCGCCGGCCAGGTGCAGGGAGGCCGTGCGGGTAGATCGGGGCCAGGGGCGCCGGCCGCACCAGCTTGATCAGGTAGCGCCAGACGAACCCGCGGCGTCGAAGATCCGCTTGCCCGGCGGCACCGGGGTCAGCGCGCCGAACTCCTGGCCGTGGGCCAGGCGCACCGCCGCCACGGCCACCGCCGCGGCAAGGGCCAGGAAAGGCAGGACCGCCACCACATCCCGGCCCAAGGTGCGCGGCGACCAGCGATCCTCGTCCCGCCGCCAGTGGGCCACCAGCACCAGCAGGGCCGGCAGCGCCACGGCCTGGGGCTTGGCGGCCATGGCCACCAGCGCGCAGACCAGGGCGGCCCGGCGCCCAGGCGCGGCGCCAGGGGCGCCGGCCCGGAGCCAGCACAGCAGCGCGCCCAGGCTCCAGGCTGCCGGCCAGCAGATCCTTGCGGGCGGTGACCCAGGCAGACCGCTTCCACGTTCAGGGGATGGACGGCGAAGACCGCCGCCACCACCGCCGCGCGGCCGGGGCCGCCGGCCAGGGCCGCACCAGCAGGTAGACCAGCAGCACGTTGGCCAGGTGCAGCGCCAGGTTGGTGCGATGGAACGCCGCCGGGCCCGGTCCCCTGGAAGGGCGGCGTCGGCCTGGAGGGAAAGCCAGGTGGCGGGGATCCACACCCCCTGGTGGCCGTCGGTCACGGCCCAGCGCAGGCCGTCGGCCGAGAGCCCGTCCAGCACGTGGGCGTTGGCGGTGACGTACTCGTCGTCGTCCAGGTTGGTGAAGGCGAAGCCGCCCACCCGGACGTACACCAGGAGGGCCAGCAGCAGGGGCAGGGCAGCGGGCCAGAGCCGGTGCCGGGTTCGCGTCGCGGTTGTGGGCATCGGGGGATTGTCGGTTCGGGGAAGGCGTGTCAAGGCGGGCGGGCGGGCGACCGGGCTCCGTCCCGGTCGCGTCCCGTGGGGTCAGGGCTGCTGCGGATCCAGCTGGTTGAGCCAGCGGTACAGCGTCACCCGCGAGACCCCCAGCTGCCGGGCGGCCCTGGCCTTGTTGCCGCCGGCCCGCGCGATGAGCGCGTTGAGGGTCTCCCAGGACAGCCCCGAGGCGTGGCCACGGGGGACGGTCCCCGGCGGCCGCTCGTCGGCCAGCTCGGCGAACTCCAGCGCCATGCGGTCGCCGCGCCGCAGGCGCACCAGGCTGAGGGGCCGGCCCAGGTCCCGGTGCAGCCAGGCCTGCTGGGCGATGGACTCCACTTCGGCCCCGTTGCCGGGCCAGTCGTGGGCGGTCAGCGCCTCCAGACCCGTCTGGTCGAAGACCATGCGGGCGCCCAGGGCCGCGCCCTCGAGCCGGGTCAGGAAATGATCCAGCAGGGGCATCACGTCCTCGGGCCGTTCACGCAGGGCCGGGACGGGCACCGTCATCAGCCTCAGCCGGAAGTACAGGTCCGGCCGCACCAGCCCCTGGTCCGCCAGGACGGCCAGGTCGCGTCCGCTGGCGGCGATCAGGCGCACGTCCCCGCGGCGGTCCCGCGAGCCGCCCAGGGGCCGCCAGGTCCCGTCGCGGACCAGGATCAGCAGCCGCTCCTGCACCGCCTCGGGCAGGGACTCGACGCTGGACAGCAGCAGGGTGCCGCCCTGGGCCCGCTCCACCAGGCCGCGGCAGGTGCCGCGGGCGTCGATGGCGCCGAACAGTTCGCGGCCCACGCTGTCGGTGGCCGCGGTGGCGCAGTTGAGCACCAGGAAGGGTCGGGCGCTGCGGGGGCTGGTCTCGTGGATGCGGTGGGCGAGCAGTTCCTTGCCCGTGCCCCGCTCGCCCAGCAGCAGCACCGGCCCGTCGTAACGGGCGTAGCCGTCGCAGCGGCGCAGCACCTGGCGCATGGCCGGGGACGCGGCCACCACCCGCGAACTGGGAGCACGGCGGGCCGAGAACAGGCCCTCGCCGGCCGCGGCCTTCGCCTCGGCGCGCTCGGGTCGGGCGCTCTCCACCCGGCGGCGGGCCAGTTCGGCCACCAGCTCGCCGATCTCCGCCGAGAGGGGCGTGCCGTCCAGCTCCAGGTCCAGGCGATGGGCCACCAGGGCGTGGCTCCACGCCTCCTCCAGCAGCGCGGAGGCCCGCGAGGCCACCGCGCCGGTGTCGGCCCAGCGCTGGCGGAAGCGGGCGGCGTGGTAGCTGGCGATCATCCGCTCGTGCCGCGCGTGCACATTCTGCAGATAGTGATTTACCTCGGGCGGAATGCGTAAGTGACGCGGGACATGAAGATGATAGTAAGGCGCCTGAAAATCCTCAATCCAGCCACGCCGTGAAATGCCGATGGTGGCGTTTCTGAACATATGGATATTCGCGGTGGCGTAAGCCTGCAGCGGAGTGACCAGCACCATGGAAATATCGTCCGGGGTCAGCCCTTGCGAAGCCAGTATGTTCTGAGGCAACTGCGCTTCAGAGCGGACGATCTGCGCCTCGGGATAACCAAAGAAATTGAGCCATGCCTGGTTAATTACGGTGAGGTCCTGAGGAGGACCCGTATTGATGAGAATATTCTGACCACCGCCGCGAATGAGATAGATGAGAGCATTCATCTCCTCGCGTTGATTCCACGCCTCCATCCAGTACACCTCTGGCCCGGGAACCCAGAATGTGCCGCCATTAAACGCCTGGACTGAATACTTCATTTTCCTTCGCTCTCCTGGCTGACGTAAGTTTTGAATTTCTTCATGCCATCGAGAAACACGCCGATGTCGCTTCCCAGGCTGAGCATCCTGAAACCCTTGCTGATCCAGTGCGCGGCCGATTCCTGCGTGGGCGGTAGGAATCCTGGAGCGACGCCGTGACGCCGGCAAGCCGCCACCAGATCGTCCATCGCCTGGAGAAATTGTGGATGATCAAACTGGCCAGGCAAGCCCATCGAGAGAGTCAGGTCGTAGTGACCCACCCAGGCAACGTCCACTCCGGGCACCGAAACAATGGATTCGAGATTTTCAAAGGCACGCGCCGACTCCAATTGAATGATGACCATCGTCTCTTCATTTGCCTGCGCAAAGAATTCCGGGCCCGCTGCCCGGTAAAGATCATGTGCCACGCCGAGCGCGACACCGCGTTTGCCCTGCGGGGCGTACTTGAGCTGGCGCACAATCTCTTCAGTCTGCTGCCTGGTTTCAACGCGAGGCACCATCACTCCACGCGCGCCTATATCCAGAACGCGGGAAAGCGGCGCAAAGTTCAAGTCAGGTACGCGAGCCATGGGCACGATGCCGCTGCCCCGGCACGATGCGATCATCTGTTCCAGCAGGGTGATGTCGCATCGGCCGTGCTCCATGTCATAGATGACAAAGTCGAGGCCGCATGCGTCCAGCATGGGTCCAATGCCCGGAGTGAAGAATTCCAGAAGCAACTGGCCCAGCAGAACATCTCCCCGCTGTAGCCGCTGCCGAAGATTCGTCATTTCTCCTCCCGCAAAGCTGTGCGCGCTTTGAATCTCTCGAGCTTCTCGATGAAAAGAGGGTTGGTCAGGACCTGCGGATTGACGACATTCGCCGGAACCTCTCCGCGATAAATGGACAGTGCGCCGCGGCAGTCAATTCTGCCCATATCGCGGAAGAGTTCCTCTGTCCAGGCAATGGAATGCGAAGTGAGGATGACGTTGTCCATGCCAACAAGAGGAGACTCCGTGGCGAGCGGCTCCTCTTCAAAGACATCCAGGCAGCCCCGGCAATCTGCTGGTTCTTCGAGAGCCTCAATCAGCGCACCCTCGTCCACAATGGGACCGCGTGCGGTGTTGATGAGTACAGCATCGGGCTTCATCAAAGCGAATTGTGCTTTGCCCAGTAACCCGCGTGTTTGCGCAGTAAGCGGGCAATTTACCAGCACATAGTCTGAGTTATGGAGAAGCTCATCGAGACTTACTAACTCAACTCCAAGCTCCGCCGCACGCTCTGCCGAGGCATAGGGATCGAAGGCAAGAAAGCGGCTCACGTCAAGAACGCGCAGCAAACGGATTGCCTCACCGGCGATGTTCCCCAGCCCGATGGCCCACAATGCGATCGCGCGGCTCACGGCCAAGCCGATGTTTGCTTTCCGCCCATTGCCCCTTGCGGAGCATCCTGTCCTTTTCCAGCAGGCGATGCGACAAAGCCAGAATCAGCAAGAGAATGGATTCTGCGACAGGGCGCATCACTCCGCCGGGCGTGATGTAGACGGCGACTCCATGCTCGGTGCAGGCGTTGAGGTCAACGTTGTCATATCCAACTCCGCATCGCCCCACGGCGCACAGGCGAGTGACGCCTTCAAGCGACTGTGCAGTGATCTTTGGCTTGAGCGAAATGACAACGTCATACGAGGCAAGTTGATCGGGAGTGTACTCCGGCCGATACTCGCGCAAAAACTCATATGAGAGTCCCGGCACGTCCGCAAGGATCGACAAGCCGATGTCAGGAAAGACCAGCCGGCCGTTTTCGCCGCAGAAATCCGCGGAGAGACCCACGCGAAACTTCGCAGTCCTGGAGTCAGAAACGTTTTGTTTAGAGAGTGTCATGCTATGTTCTCGAGTACGATCACCCAGTCCTGAAAGATGGGGACTTTCGCAATAACCCAGCTTCCAGTGGCGTCCGGCGTGATCTTTCCAATTTCAGTTTCTTTTCCGCTGGCGGGATTGAAGAAGTAAGCCCGATAAGATCCCTGCGGCAAATTGCGAAACGTGGCTCCCTTGTAAGCCGGCGGGGTGTAAGCAAAGATTGCCTCTCCGGGGATCCGGCCGGCAAAAGGCATCCAATAGTTTTCCTTGCTCCAAGCAATACGTACTAATCAGTTAGCCCGTAATAACA
>CAWGRT010000005.1:0-389882 GCA_963825035.1 Candidatus Krumholzibacteriia bacterium
ACCTGCCGCCGCCGTGCTGCACGCGCTGTCGCCGCGGGCGCGGCGCCGACCGGGCTAGTCCAGCTCCGTGGCGTACCAGGAGTGGACCTCGGCCTTGTACACCCCGTCCTTGAAGCCCTGGGCGTCCTGAGGAGCGTCCAGGGCCGCCTGCTTGGTCGGCAGGTCCAGGACCATCATGAACTCCACGTCCGAATCGTCGTCGATCATCCCGTAGGCGGTCACCAGTTCGTCGGTGTTGGCCCGGCTGATGGCGTGGATGACCTCCATGCGGATGTCCCGGCCTTCCAGGTTCTCGGGGCTGACCCAGTGGGGCCCGCGGGACGCCAGGACGACCTGGTACATGTGCATGGCGGGGTGGGCGGGGTCGCCGGGCAGGGGCGGCTCGGGAGGCTGGGCCGCCGCGGGCAGGGCCCAGGCGGCCAGGATCAGGGTCAGCACGAACAGCGGCACGATGCGTTTCATGGCGTGACTCCCTTGCGTGGAGGGGTCGAGTTCCGCCCCGAACGGCGGTAATCTAGCATCGATGGCGCGGGTCGGCCACGGCCCGGGCGGCGGGACCGGCGCGGACCGGTCCCGCCGCCCGCCGGACTCAGGGACGCACGACCGCGGCCGCGTTCTCCTGCAGCACGGCGCCGGTGTCGCGCACCTGGGCGCGCAGCCCGCGCCACACGGCCGCGCGCAGGGCGGCCGCCACCGGATCGGCGGGGCCGTTCCCGCCGCCGGTCAGGGACGCCAGCAGCCCCTGGCGTTCGGGCAGGTGCACCACCTTGGGCGTCTTGTCCGGGGCGATCTCCGCCAGCTGCGCCGCCAGGGCCACGGCGTCGTCCAGGTTGCCCACGGCGTCGATCAGCCCGTTGGCCACGGCCTGGTCGCCGGTCCAGGTGCGGCCGTACGCCAGGGTCTGGGCCTTCTCGAAGGGGATGCCGCGGGTCTTGGCCACGTCGGCCAGCCACTCGTTGAAGCCGATCCAGTGGGCCTCGGTGTGGCGCGCCCATTCCTCGGGGGTGGGGTCGCGCATGTCGGTGCCCAGCTCGGCCATGGGCCCGCGGCTGAGGCCGTCCTTGTCGTAGCCGATCTTGTCGTAGAAGCCCTTCATGTTGAAGAAGCCGTTGATGGACCCGATCGACCCGGTGATGGTCAGGGGATCGGCCATCAGCTTCGTGCCCTTGTAGGCGATGTAGTAGCCGCCGCTGCCCGCCACGTCCACCATGGACACCACCACGGGCTTGACCGCGGCCAGCCTCTCCACCTCGTGGCACATGAGGTCGCTGGCCAGGCTCTCGCCGCCGCCCGAATCGATGCGGAAGACCACGGCCTTCACCTTGTCGTCGTCGCGGCAGCGCTGCAGCTCGCGCACGATGGACTCGTGGCCCATCATGATGCCCAGCAGGGGATCGACCCGGTTCTCGCGGCCGCCGATGTTGCCCTGGGCGTGGACCACGGCCACCACCGGGCCGCCCTTCACGCCCACGTCCCTCCAGGCCACCTTGGCGTAGCGCTCCTGGTCGACGGTCTTCAGGCGATCGTCCTTCTCGCCCTTGAGGCGGTCCTCCAGGTCCGGCAGGTAGACGCACTCGTCGATGAGCCCGGCCTGGACCGCCTCGGTGGGCGTGAACTCGGCGTACTGCATCAGCTCCAGCAGCTCGTCCCGGCTCTTGCCCCGTTCCCGGCCCAGGTCGGCCAGGACCGTCTCCCAGATGTCGTCCATGATCCAGCCCAGGTTCTCCCTGGCCGGATCGCTCATGTGGGTGTCCATGATCAACTCGGCGGCGGCCTTGTAGTCCTGGATCTTGTGCAGGTGGGGCACGATGCCCAGCTTGTCCAGCATCGCCCGCACGTAGAAGCGTTCCGAGCGCATCCCCTTGAAGGTCAGGTCACCGCCCGTGGGCATGAGCACGTCGTCGCAGCCGGCGGCCAGCCACAGGGTCTTGTCGTCCAGGGCGTCGGCCCAGGCGTGCACCGGCTTGCCGGCGTCCTGCACCTTGTCCACCGCACCGCGCAGCTCCTGCAGCTTGGCGAAGCCCGCGGTGTTGCTGCTGGAGATGTGGAAGATGACCCCGACGATGCGGTCGTCCACGGCGGCCTTGCCCAGGTCGTCCAGCAGGGACTGCAGGGTCAGGGCGTCGCCGCCCATGACCGCGCCCAGGGGTCCGCCGGGAGGATCGTACTCGTGGACGGTGCCGTAGAGGTCGAGCACCAGCCAGCTGCCGCGCTCGATCTTCGTGTCCTTGTTGGTGGCGAGATAGATGCCGCCGGCCACCAGGCCGACGACGATCACCAGCGTGCAGACGGACAGCAGCACCGACTGCACGAGGCGCTTGAAGAAGGGCTCGCGGTTCATGGGCATCCTCCGGGGCCGGGATGGCGTGGGTCGGGCGACGGAGAGACAGACGCAACGGGTGCGTCCGTGGTTTCGCGCCGGTCGAGACTAGCGCGCGCCCCGGCGCGGGACAAGCCTACGGAAGCCCTCAAGGGGGACGATTCCCATCCGAAAATTGTGGCGCACGCAGGTTGAACGCCGGCCCGCCGGCGCGGCACGAAGAATCGAGGCAGACCATGGACGTTTCCGCCACGACCCCGCTGAATCTCCCCACGACGATGACCCCGGCGCCCGCGGTGCGCGAGGCCGCCGCCACCGTCGACGACGGCCGGGAACGCACCCGCGCCCGCGAGGGCCACGAGCACGGCCGGTCGCCACGTCCAGCGCGAGCTGAAGCACCTGGTCCGCGACATCCGCCTCCAGGTGCCGCGACGAGATCAAGGAACTGAAGGCCTCCGGCGCCGAGGGCAGCGACGAGAAGATCGCCGCCGTCCGCGACGCCTTCGGCGACTTCCGCGACCAGGTGCGGTCGGCGTTCAAGGACGCCGGCCGCGGCCACGACTTCCACGGCGGCTCGATCCCCGACGGCCTGGCCCAGGCCATGGCCTCGTTCACGGCCGCGCTGCGGGCCATCAACGGGACCGAGGCGCCCGTCGAGACGCCGGCGGCCCGGCCCGTGGCCGACGCGCCCGCCGCGTCCGAGCCGACCGGCGACACTGCCAAGCTGCCGACCCCCGCGGTCACCGGCCCGACCGGCAACCTGCTGGACATCTCCGCCTAGGCGCGCTTCGCGGCGCACACGCGACGGGGCCGGCGGAGCGATCCGCCGGCCCCGTTCGCCGTCCCGCCCGCCGTCGGCCCGCGGGCAGCCGCCGGACCATCAGCGTGAACAGGCCGCGGGGCCGGTCGTCCTTCCGCCGATCAGGTCCAGGGCCAAAGCCGCCAGCCCGTAGCCGAAGATGCCGGGGATGGCCATCTGGCTGGCCAGGGTGTTGCGCGCGCGGCCGGCGTTCGCTCCGGAGACAGGCGCACCATCCGGGACCGTCCCGCCGATCTCCTTGGCCGCGTCGGCGCGCACCTCGTCCCCCTGTTCCAGCGACCACACGGCCGGAATGCCGGTGGTGACGCCCCGCCGGCGCAGCCGCGCCCGCACGTGGCGCGCCAGGGCGCAGCCGGTGGACGCGAACAGGTCGCCGCTGCGCACCGCACCCACGTCGCGCCTGCCGGCGGCGCCCATGCTGGCCACCACGGGCACGCCCTGCTCCCGGCACCAGACCAGCAGGTTCACCTTGGGGTTCAGGGCGTCGATGGCGTCGATCACCAGGTCCGGCCGCCCGGGACCGTCCGCGGGCACGAGCTGCGGCAGCGTGTCGCCGTTGCAGAACGTCTCGCGCGCCTCGACCGCCACGTCCGGGCACACCCGCGCCAGGTATGCCGCCAGCACCGCGGCCTTGGCGCGGCCGACGTCGGCCGGCTCGGCGTAGGCGCTGCGGTTCAGGGACGAGGGCGTGACCGTGTCGTGGTCCACCACCACGAGCCCGCCGATCCCGCTGCGCGCCAGGCACACGGCGGCGTGCCCGCCGACGCCCCCCAGGCCCACCACGGTGACCCGCGCCGCGCGGATGCGCGCGAAGGCCTCCTCCCCGTAGAACAGGACGGTGCGGTAGTGGCGGGACGCGGCGGCGCCGTCAGGGCTCGATGGCGAAGAGTCGGCAGGCATGGGCGGTGGTGACCTCGGCGATGGTGTCCAGGGATTCGCCGCGCAGCTCGGCCAGCGCGGCGGCGACGTCGGCGACGTGCTGCGGCTCGGTCTCGGCCGGCGGCACGCCCTCCAGGCCGATGCTGGGCGCGTCCGTCTCCAGCACCAGGTACTCCAGCGGCACCGTCACCACGCCCCGGCGGACGCGGGCCTTTCCCCGGGTGACGGCCCCGCCGATGCCCAGGGCCAGGCCGGCCCGGATGAACCGCTCGGCCAGCTCGGGCCCGCGGCTGAACGCGTGCAGCACGCCGCGCAGGCGGCCGCCGAAGCGGTCGATCTCCTCGGCCAGCTCCGCGAAGGCGCCCCGGCAGTGGAGGATGGCCGGCAGGCCCAGGTCCACGGCCAGCTCCAGCTGCGCCCGCAGCACGGCCCGCTGGGTTTCCAGGTCCGGAGCGTCGGGCTCGGTGAGCCTGGTGTCCAGGCCGATCTCGCCGATGGCCACCGGCCGCGCCGCGGCGGCGGCGATGGCCGCGGACAGATCGTCCCGGAGCGCGCCGACCGCGACCGTGTGGGCCACCCAGGGGTGGATGCCGTAGGCGGCGTGGACGCCGGAGCGGGCGGCCAGGGCGGGCAGGTCCTCCCACGAGGATCGGTCGTACGCCGGGACGACGAAGCGCGTCACGCCCCGGGCCGCGGCGCGCGCCAGGACGGCGCTCGGGTCGGCGGCCAGGGGGTCGACGTAGAGGTGGCAATGGGTGTCCACGAGGATCATGACCCCAATGTAACCCATCCCCGCACCAGCGGAACGCCCCGAAATCCGTCCCCTGGCCCGCCGCGGCGGCGCCCCCCGCCGCCCGCCAGCCGCCCCGCCGCGAAAATCCCCCTTGCGGTTCCTCCGGTCCCGGCTATCTTGAACCGATATTCACAGCACGAACAACAATGTATCTTGTGAACAGTTGTTCTCTCTAGAAAGACAAGCTGATGCCGGACAAGGTATTATCGCGCAAGAAGCGAGAACAACTCCGCCGCCGCCGGGAGATCCTGGACGCGGCCCGCGACCTGTTCTGTGCCCGCGGCTTCGCCGACGTCTCGATCCGGGACATCGCCGAACGGGCCGAGTGCGCCATCGGCACCCTCTACAAGTTCTTCGGGGGCAAGGAGGCCCTCTACGCGGCCCTGGTGGAGGAATTCTTCGCCGGGGCCGCCGAAGACCTGACGGCCGCCCTGGCGGCGGAGCCCGAGCCGGTGGCCCGGCTGCGCGGCTGGATCCGGGCCAAGGATCGGATCTTCCGCGGCAACGGCCCCCTCATCCGGCTGATCGCCGGCGAGACGGGCGTGGGCGGCGCCAACGCCGGAGCCGGGCTGGGACAGCGCCTGAGGGCGCGGAAGCGGGCCCTGGTGGACGGGCTGGCCGCCGTCTTCGCCGCGGGGATCGACGCGGGGCGCTTCGCCCCCATCGCCCCGTCGCGGCTGCTGGCCGTCGCCCTGGACAGCCTGACCACGGCGCTGCTGGTGGAGCGGCTGGAGACGGAGGCGACGGACGGACGACCGACCGCACCGCTGGATCCCGAGACGATCCTGCCGGTCTTCTTCGCGAAACTGCTGGTGTCCTGAGTGACTCGATCGACGGCAAGCGCAACGGGGCCGCGGGGCCCGAAAAGAGGGACGTTCATGCACAACAAGGCTGTGACGAGCACGGCGGTCCTCGGGGCCGCCCTGGCGGGGCTGGTCCTGCTGGCCGGCTGCGGCGGCGGCGAGGCGCCGCGGGCGATGCAGGCGGCGGTGGTCTCCGTCGTGCCGGTGGCCACCGACAGCGTGACCCTGACCACCGAGCTGGCCGGGCGCACCGTGCCCTGCCGCTCGGCGGACATCCGGCCCCAGGTCAACGGCATCATCCTGAAACGGCTGTTCACCGAGGGCGCCGACGTCACCGAGGGCCAGTCCCTCTACACCATCGACCCCGCCCCGTACCGGGCCGCCCTGGACAACGCCAAGGCCGCCCTGTCCCGGGCCGAGGCCAACCTGGCCGCGATGCGGTCGCGCAAGGATCGCGCCGAGGAGCTGCTGCCCAACCACGCGGTCAGTCAGCAGGACTTCGACGACGCCGTGTCCGGTCTGAAGCAGGCCGAGGCCGAGGTCGCCTCCTGGCAGGCGCAGGTCAAGTCCGCGCGCATCAACCTGGACTACACCGACGTGCGGGCGCCCATCAGCGGGCGCATCGGCCGGTCGCTGGTCACCGAGGGCCAGGCGGTCACCGCCTACCAGCCCCAGCCCCTGGCGGTGATCCGGCAGCTCGATCCCATCTACGTGGACATGCCCCAGTCGGCCACCGAGATGCTGCGCCTGAAGCGCGAGCTGGCCGACGGCCGCCTGCACGCCCACGGCACCGGGCAGGGCAACGTCCGCGCGGTGCTGGAGGACGGCACCACCTACGCCCAGCCGGGCACCATGGAGTTCCGGGACGTCTCGGTGGATCCGGCCACCGGCTCGGTGGTGCTGCGGGCCACCTTCCCCAACCCGGAAACCGACCTGCTGCCCGACATGTTCGTGCGCGGCGTGGTCACCGAGGGCGTCGATCCGGCCGCCGTGCTGATCCCCCAGCAGGCGGTGGCCCGCAACGCCAAGGGCGAGCCCTACTGCTGGATCGTCGACGCCGAGAGCCACGCCCAGGTGCGGCCGCTGACCATCGACCGGGCCGTGGGCAACCGCTGGCTGGTGACCGAGGGCCTGGAGCCGGGCGAGAGCCTGGTGGTCGAGGGCCTGCAGTACCTGCGCCAGCCGGGCCAGCCTGTCCAGTCCCAGCCCTTCACCCCGGCCGCGGCGGACGCGGGCGCTCCCGCCGCCGCCGGCGCCGGGCACACCGACCCGGGCCAGGCCCACTGACGGAGGCGCACCATGCTGTCGAGATTCTTCCTGAAGCGTCCGGTCTTCGCCTGGGTCATCGCCATCGCGATGATGGCGGGCGGCGGCCTGGCCATCTACAACATGCCCATCTCCCAGTACCCGCCCATCGCGCCGCCGTCCATCGCCATCCAGGCGTTCTACCCGGGCGCGTCGGCGGAGACCGTGGAGAACACGGTGACCCAGATCATCGAGCAGAAGATGACGGGCCTGGACGACATGATCTACATGTCCGGGACCAGCGCCTCGTCGGGCCTGGCCCGGCTGGAGCTGACCTTCAAGGCCGGCACCGATCCCGACCTGGCCTGGGCCAAGGTGCAGAACAAGCTGCAGCTGGCCATGTCCAGCCTGCCCGACGCCGTGTCGCGGCAGGGCGTGACCGTGAGCAAATCCACGCGCAACTACCTGATCATCGTGGGCCTGGTCTCGCCCGACGGCAGCTACGACAGCGCCGCGCTCAACGACTACGCCCAGTCCAACGTGGAGAAGGTGCTGGCGCGGGTGCCCGGCGTGGGCGAGGTGCAGGCCTTCGGCTCGCAGTACGCCATGCGCGTGTGGATCGACCCCTACAGGCTGACCAGCTACAACCTGACCTTCGAGGACGTGGTCCTGGCGCTGCGGGCCTACAACGTCGAGGTTTCCGCCGGCCAGTTCGGCGGCCTGCCGTCGCAGCCGGGCCAGCGTCTGAACGCGTCCATCGTGGTGCAGCACCTGCTGCAGACGCCCGAGGAGTTCGCGAAGATCCCGGTGCGCACCGATGCGACGGCGCGACGGTCCGCATCAGCGACATCGGCCACGTGGAGATCGGCGCCGAGCGCTACGACGGCCCCGCCTACTCCGACGGCCGCCCGCTGGCCGGCCTGGCCATCCGCCAGTCGGCCGGGGCCAACGCGCTGGACACCGTCAACTCGGTGAAGGCCGCCATGGACCGGCTCAAGGAGGACTTCCCTCCCGACATGGACGTGGTCTACCCCTTCGAGACCACCCCGTTCACCGTCGTGGCCATCGAGGAGGTGGTCAAGACCCTGCTCATCGCCATCCTGCTGGTGTTCCTGGTCATGTACCTCTTCATGGGGAACATCCGCGCCACGCTGATCCCGACGATCGCCGTGCCGGTAGTGATCCTGGGCACGTTCGCGGTGCTGGGCCTGTTCGGCTACTCCGTCAACATGCTGACGATGTTCGCCATGGTGCTGGCCATCGGCCTGCTGGTGGACGACGCCATCGTGGTGGTGGAGAACGTCGAGCGCGTGATGACCGAGGACGGCACCTCCGCCCGCGTGGCCGCGGAGCGCTCCATGGGCGAGATCTCCAGCGCCCTGATCGGCATCGGCCTGGTGCTGGCCGCGGTGTTCATGCCCATGGCCTTCTTCCCCGGCTCGACGGGCATCATCTACCGGCAGTTCTCGGTGACCATCGCCGCCAGCATGCTGCTGTCGGTGCTGGTGGCCCTGATCCTGACCCCGGTGCTGTGCGCCGCGCTGCTGAAGGCGGTGCCCGCCGGCCACCATCCGTCGGACCAGGCCATGCCGATCCTGCGGCCCTTCTTCCGCTGGTTCGACCGGACCTTCTACGGGCTGCGCGACCGCTACGTCGGGCTGACCCGCCGCACGCTGCGCAGCCGGCTGCTGGCCTTCGGCGCCTACGCGGCGATCGTGGTGGTCATGGTCGTCATGTACCAGCGCATGCCCACCTCGTACCTGCCGGACGAGGACCAGGGCTTCGTGATGGTGCTGACCATGCTGCCGGCGGGTTCGACCATCGAGCAGACCGAGGCCGTGATGAAGAAGGTCCGCGACTACCTGCACGACAACGAGCAGGACGCCGTCGCCAGCTTCATGGACATCTCCGGGCGGAGCTGGAGCGGCAGCGGCCAGAACATGGGCATGGGCTTCATCCGGCTCAAGGACTGGAAGGACCGCAAGGACGCCCGGCTGCGGGCCGGCGCGGTGGCCGCGCGGGCCATGGCCTACTTCCACACCATCAACGAGGCCATGGTCTTCGCCTTCGCCCCGCCCCCGGTGATGGAGCTGGGCAACGCCACCGGCTTCGACTTCGAGCTCCAGGACCGCGCCGGCAAGGGGCACGCGGCGCTCATGGCCGCGCGCAACCAGCTGCTGGGCATGGCCGCCCAGGATCCGCGGCTGGCGCGGGTCCGACCCAACGGCATGGAGGACGTGGCCGAGTACCGCGTCGACGTGGACTGGGACAAGGCCGGCGCCCAGGGCCTCTCGATCAGCGCCATCAACACCTCCCTGGCCGCGGCCTTCGGCAGCGCCTACGTCAACGACTTCATCCAGAGCGGCCGCGTGAAGAAGGTCTTCGTGCAGGCGGACGCCGCCTACCGCGCGTCGCCGCGCAATCTCGACGACATCTACGTGCGCAACAACCGGGGCGCGATGGTGCCGTTCTCGGCGTTCGCCTCCGGGCACTGGGCCAGCGGCTCGCCGCAGCTGGAGCGCTACAACGGGTTCCCGTCGGTGAACATCCAGGGCGAGCCGGCACCCGGCCGCAGCTCCGGCGAGGCCATGGACGCCATGGAGGAGCTGACGAAGAAGCTGCCCGACGGCTTCGACTTCGCCTGGAACGCCCTGTCGTACCAGGAGCGGATGGCGTCGTCCAGGACGGGGCTGCTGTACGCGTTCTCCATCTTCGTGGTGTTCCTGACCCTGGCCGCCCTGTACGAGAGCTGGTCCATCCCCCTGGCCGTGCTGGCGACCATGCCCCTGGGCGTGATCGGCGGCCTGCTGGCCTCGGGCATGCGCGGGTTCCCCAACGACGTCTACTTCCAGATCGGCCTCTTGACGGTGCTGGGCCTGACCACCAAGAACGCCATCCTGATCATCCAGTTCGCCAAGGAGAAGGTGGCCGAAGGCGGCGACCTCGTGGAGGCCACCCTCGAGGGCGCGCGCCTGCGGCTGCGGCCCATCGTGATGACCTCGCTGGCCTTCGGCTTCGGCGTGCTGCCGCTGGCCTTCGCCAACGGCGCCGGCTCCGGGGCCCAGACGGCCATCGGCACCGGCGTGCTGGGCGGCATGATCACCTCCACGTTCCTGGTGATCTTCTTCGCGCCGTTCTTCTACGTGCTCATCGACGAGATCGTCGGGCGCCGCGGCCGCCATGCCGCGCCGGCCCCGGCCGATCCCGGCGAATCCGACGATCCGGACCAGGGAGGCTCGGCATGAAGCGCCTCGTGATGATCCCGGTGCTGGCGCTGGCGGTGGCGACCGCGGGCTGCACCATGGCGCCCAGGTACGTCCGACCGGAGGCCGCCGTGCCCCCGGCCTGGCCCGAGGGCGCCGCCTATCCCGACAGCCTGGCCTTCACGGACCTGCCCGCGGCGGCGGACGTGGGCCCGGCCGACCTCTACCCCGACCCGCGCCTGCGGCAGGTGGTGGACCTGGCCTTGGCCAACAACCTGGATCTGCGCCTGGCCGCCCTGAACGTGGAGCGGGTGCGGGCCGTCTACAAGATCAAGCAGGCGCAGCTGCTGCCTTCCCTCGGCGCGGTGGGCACCGGCTCGCGCAGCCGCACGCCCGGGGACCTGTCGTTCACGGGCAACCCGCGGATCGACAGCCGCTACAGCGTGGACGTGGGCGTGTCGTCCTGGGAGATCGATCTCTTCGGGCGGGTGCGCAGCGAGAAGAACCAGGCGCTGGAGCAGTACCTGGCCAGCGCCGAGGGCCGGCGCGGCGCCGAGTTGTCGCTGGTCGCCGCGGTGGGGCAGGGCTACTTGCAGCTGGCGGCCACCCGCCAGCAGCTGGCCCTGGCCCGCTCGACCCGGCAGGCCCAGCAGGAGGCTTACGACCTGGTGGACCACCAGTACCAGGCGGGCGTCGCCACGGCCCTGGACCTGCGGCGGGTGCAGACCCAGGTCGAGGCCGCCGCGGTGGACGTGGCCAACTACACCCGGCAGGAGGCCCAGGACCGCAACGCCCTGAACCTGCTGGCGGGCGGCGCGGTGCCCGACAGCCTGCTGCCGGCCGGCCTGGACGACGTGGCGCCGCCGGCCGACGTGGCGCCGGGGCTGTCGTCCACGGTGCTGCTGGGCCGGCCCGACGTCATGGCCGCCGAGCACCAGCTCAAGGCGGCCAACGCCTCCATCGGCGTGGCACGGGCGGCGTTCTTCCCCCGCATCTCCCTGACGGCCCTGGTGGGCACGGCCAGCGCGGCGCTGTCGGGGCTGTTCGGGTCCGGATCGGACACCTGGACCTTCCAGCCCCAGGCCACCATGCCCATCTTCGACCTGCGCACCCACGGCGCCCTGAAGGTGAGCCAGGCGGACCGCCAGATCGTGCTGGCGCAGTACCAGAAGACCATCCAGACGGCCTTCCGCGAGGTGGCCGACGCCCTGGCCGCCAAGGGCACCCTCGGCGACCAGGTGGCGGCCCAGGGGCGGCTGGTGGACGCGGCGAGCGAGGCCTACGACCTGGCCCGCCAGCGCTACGACGCAGGCGCCGACAGCTACCTGGGCGTCCTGGACGCCCAGCGCTCGCTCTACGGGGCGCAGCAGGGACTGGTGGGCCTGAAGCTGGCCGAGGCAGCCAACAAGGTGCAGCTGTACGCGGTGCTCGGCGGCAGCACCGGTCCGCAAGAATAGGCGTCGGTCCGGGCAGGAATGGCGCGCCGCCCCCGCGGGCGGCGCGCCTTCGTCGCGGGGAGGCTCAGCCCTGCAGGGCCTTGATCGTGGCCGCTTCCTTGGCCGCGTCGGGCCAGCCCCGGGGCTTGTCCCGGCGGTCCTGCGGCTGGTCCCGCCACCAGGCCAGGGTGCCCAGGGTCGAGTCGGCCAGCGAGCGGTAGGTCATCCCCGCGGCCCGGGAGGCGTCGCCCGGGAAGACCCTCGACTCGCTCCCCCAGTCCAGCATGGGTGCGAACGGCTCCAGCGTCTCCGCCTGTTCGGGCGTGGGCCAGAGGAGCTCCACGTCGGCCTCGGCCGTGCCGCGGACCGCCCACAGCAGCCCGCGCCGGGTGTAGGCGGGGCCGGCGGCGTTGAAGGCGCCGGGCGTGCCGTTCTCGGCCAGGGTCACCAGCCAGGGGCAGAGGTCGCGGGCGTCCACCACCTGCACCGCCACCTCCGGGTGGGCCGGTCCGACGACGGGCCCGCCCCGGTGGAGGCGATCCACCCACCAGGTGAAGCGGTCGGTGGTGTCGCCGGGGCCGACGATGTAGGTGGGCCGCACGACGGTGGCCTTGTCCCCCAGCTCGCGGCGGACGATGCGGTCGCACGCGGCCTTCAGGGGCCCGTAGGTCTCCCAGGTGACCGTCTCGACGGTCGGGTCGTCCAGGGTCGCCAGCTCCGCGTCCTCGGCGTAGGTGCCCGGGCCCTCGGGGTAGGCCGCCACCGTGGACACGTAGACGTAGCGGCGGCAGCGGTCCTTGAGCAGGGCCACCGCGTCGCGCACGTGGCGCGGCACGTAGCCCGAGTTGTCGATGACGGCGTCCCAGGTGCGGTCGGTGCGCAGGGCGTTCAGCCCCTCGCCCACCTTGTCGTCCCGGTCGCCGGTCAGCTCCTGGACCCCGTCGCCGAACAGGCCCGACCTGCGCCCGCGGTTGAAGATGGTCACCTTGTGGCCCCGGGCCAGGGCGTGGCGGATCTGGTGGGGCCCGATGAAGCCGGTGCCCCCCAGGAAGAGCAGTTCCAGCGGCTTGGCGGCGGGGGTGACCGGCGTGTCGGCGGCGACGGCCGCGGCGGCGCGCAGCAGGCCGGCGGCGTGCAGGCCGACCAGACCGGCGGCGCCGGCGGTCATCTGCAGGAAGCGGCGGCGATGGGGCATGGGGCGTGTCCTCCGGTTCGTGGATTGCCTGCGGGAGATCCGGACATACTACACCCGGTTCCACCGCAACGCCCCCGCGAAGCCGGGTTTGCATAAGCCCGTCGATCGGTTACCATTCGCTCATGAAGGACGAAAACGCACCCGCAGCCGGCCCCTCCCGCCGCGAACGCGAGTTGGCCCGCCATCGCCGGGACATCCTGGCGGCAGCCGTGCACCTGTTCGCCGAAAACGGCTACCACGAGACGACCATGCAGATGATCGCCGACGCGGCCGAGTTCTCGGTGGGCTACCTGTACAAGCACTTCCCGGGCAAGGAGGACATGTACCGGGAGCTCGTGGCCTACCACGTGGAGCGCCTGGACGAGATCATCGCCGAGCAGCGGGCCGGACACCATCCGCCGCTGGTGGAGCTGCGCAAGGTCTACGAGGCCACCTGCACCCACTTCAACGACCACCGCGACTTCATGCGGATCTACCACCAGCACATCGGCACCGGCGTGTCCTGCCTGGCCGCCCGCAAGGCCGAGCATTTCGAGGACATGGCCGCGCTGTTCTCCCGCGCCGTCGCGGCCGGGGATCTGCGTCCCATCGACCCGCGCCTGCTGGCGGCCATGGTGCAGGGGTCCTCCCAGGAACTGTTCCACGAGCTGGCCGACCGGGACGTGGCGCAGCCCTTCGCTTCGCTGCCCGACATCCTCTTCGCCTACATCATCGACCCGCTCCGCCCGCAGGGATCCTAACCGGCAACACGGCATCGTCTTGATCCCTCGTCCGCACTGGCCGAACGGTCCGGATTTCCCTTGCTTTTCCGTGTGTGAACTACTATTCATGAATATGTATTCACCTTCGCCCGGGCGAAAGGAATCCTGACCATGGCGACCCAGCCCACCCCCGCGCACCAGGACGATCCGACCTGGCAGGCCACGCACCGCAACATCCTGGACCAGGCCAACGCCCTGTTCACCGAGCGCGGCTACGGCGGCACGACCGTCAAGGAGCTGGCCGAGCGCTGCGGGTGCTCCGTGGGCTATCTCTACAACCACTTCGCCGGCAAGCAGGCGATCCTCGACGTCCTGCTGGCCGAGCACCTGGACGTGATCGAGAAGGTGCGCGCCGCCGAGCGCCGCGATCCGGACCGCCCGGCCGTGGACTGCCTGGTCACCGAACTGGAGCAGATCTGCCGCCACCTGGTGGCCCACCGGGCCTTGATCCCCGTCTACTCCCAGAGGGAACTGGAGGCGACCCCGGACCTGCGGCAGCGGGTCGCCGACCTGCGGGAGCAGGACGCCGAACTCCTGGAGCGGGCCCGCCTGCGGGGCGAACTGCCCGACCTGGACACCACCCTGCTGGCGGCCGCGCTCAACGGCGCGGTGGAGGGGCTGCTGAAGCACCTGGCCCGCGACGGGGACGACGCCACCTTCCTGCGCATCCCGCGGATCATCGACGAGGTCATCCTCACGCCCTTGCGGCAGCGCCCGCCGGCGATTTCCATCACCGGGCGCCCCCTGTGACCGCTCCGATCCCCGCGGGTACCCTCGGCGGCCAGCGCGACCCCGGCCGCGCTGGCGCAACTCACTGTCGGATTATGGTTTGCGACCGGGAGATTCCACGGGAACTTTTCGAATGAATATTTCTTCATATTTTCACTTGAAAACTCACGCAGAGATCGTGTTTCATTGTTGTCCCTCGACAAGTCCCCGGAGCCCGAAAGGACCCGACACCATGGCCCTGGTCCAGCCCCCCGTCGCCCCGGGGGACCGCGCGTGGCGCGCCAAGCACGAGGCGATCCTGGCCGCCGCCCACGAGATGTTCATCTCCCGCGGCTACAACGGCACCACCATGAAGGGGCTGGCCGTCCGGTCCCGGTGTTCGGTGGGCTATCTCTACAAGCACTTCCCGGGCAAGCAGGAGATCCTCGATGCCCTGTGCACCGAGTACCTCGACCTCTACCTGTCCATCCGGGCGAGCTCGCGCGCGAACGGGACCTGCCGGGCCCTGGACTGCCTGCTGGCGGAACTGGACGAACTCTGCCGGGCCCTGGTGGATCACCGGGGTATCATACCCCTGTACACCGAGCGGGAGACCGCCATGGCCCCGGCGATCCGGGAACGGGTGCGGGAAACGCGGCAGGAGGATGTGGCGCTGCTGGCGGAGGCCAAGTCGCGCGGCGAGTTGCCGGACGTGGATCCGGCCATGACGGCCGCCGCGCTCAACGGCGCCGTCTGGGGCCTGCTGCGGACGTCGGCCAATGCCGACGCGGAGGCCTTCCTGCGGATCCCCGCCGCCATCGACGAGTTGATCCTCGCGCCCCTGCGCCACCGGGCGCCGCGGAACGCCGGCAGCGCCGACCCTACTTCATCAGGGTGACCTTGCGGGTGTCGTTCACCTGGCCGCTGTGCATGCGCACGAACCAGGCGCCGCTGGCCACCGGGCGGCCGGCGTCGTCGCGCCCGTCCCAGGTGACGGTGAAGGCGCCGGCGTCCCGCACGTCGTTCAGCAGCAACCGCACCCGCCGGCCGTCCACGCCGAAGACCTCGAGGGTCACCGGACCGTCGTGGTCCAGGCGGTAGGAGACCGTCGTCTGGGGGTTGAACGGGTTGGGATAGACGGCGTCGATGCCCGCGGCCCGGGGTGCCTCGGCGCCGGGCACCTCGGAGATGACGCCCTCGAAGATGCCCGCCACCCACTCGGGGTGGTCGACGAAGGGATTGCGGTTGTGCTGGTAGCCGTAGACCACGTCGTTGCGGGCGCGCTCCCCGTCGTCGACGGGATCGTCCTTGCTCCACTGGATCAGGGTGGCCAGCATGCCCATGTAGGCGGTGCCCCCGTCGGTGGTCTGGATCTGGGCCCGGTTGTCGGTCAGCACCAGGTCGGGCTCGCCGCTGATGTCGCCCTCGTAGCGCACGTCCATGTAGAACATGGCCCGGGCCACGTCGCCCTTGCGGCCGTCCCAGGTCTCCCAGCCGGTGCTGTTGTAGTAGTTGACGCCGCTGCGGCCGTCGTAGGAATCGGTGGCCCGGGCGGTGCAGCCGCTGGCGCAGTCGTCGTAGGGCAGGTTGCCCCGGTCGCCGTTGTAGCCGATGTCGCACAGGAACAGGTGATGGCAGTCGGTGTAGGGCGTGTCGCCGCTGCTGGGGAAGCCGTAGCTGTTGGGCCAGCTGTGCTCCCGGTTGTAGTAGGTGTTCCCGCCCCCCTGCTTGGTGAAGACCCGGTTGCGGTACAGGTCCAGGATGCGCGAGGAGTTGTACGGATCCTCGTCCGCCTGCTCCAGGATGTCCCAGGTGTCGGTGCTGCTGGAGGTGTAGGGGTAGCGGGTGTGCCCCTTGATGATGTTGTGGACGCTCTGGCGCAGGGTGGCCGGGCTGGTCAGGTCCACCGAGTCGTAGTAGCCGACCGGGGGGTCGGCCAGGGCGACCACGGCGACGAGCAGCAGGGCGAAGACGAGGGGCAGGCGGCGGATCAGCACAACACCATCTCCTTTGGCGCAGCGGGAATACGTTCTCCGGAGAATTCTAGCACAATTCTCGCCCCGGAGGCCTCACGAAAGTGTCCTCCGAAGCGCCAAAAACGCAAATAATTATGCGGCTGACAAGGCCGGACGATGCCGGTCGCGGCCCGGCGTGCTATCGTTTCCCGGCCTCCGTCACCGCCACCGAAAGGTCTGCCATGCGTCCGATCCGCTTCGCGCTCCTGCTGCCGCTGCTGCTGGCGGCCGCCCCCGCGGCCCTGGCCTGCACCAACCTGATCGTCTCCCCCGGCGCCACCGCGGACGGCTCGACCTACGTCACCTACACCTGCGACGGCGAGTTCCACCCGACCCTGACGCTGATCGAGCCGGGCGACCACGAGCCGGGCGCCATGCAGGACATCACCGACTGGGGCGGCAAGGTCCTGGGCCAGGTCCCCTACCCCGCCCACACCTGGCGCGTGGTCAACCTGATGAACGAGCACCAGGTGTCCATCGCCGAGACCACCACCACCGGCCGCGACGGAGCTGGTCGACCCCGACGGCCTGCTCCACTACTGGACCCTGATGCGCCTGGCCCTGCAGCGGGCGACCACCGCCCGCGAGGCCGTCGAGGTCATGGGGCAGCTGGTGGCGGACCACGGCTACCGCAGCACCGGCGAGTCGTTCGCCATCGGCGATCCCCGCGAGGCCTGGATCATGGAGATGATCGGCCCGGGGCCCGGCGATCCGCAGCACGTGGGCGCCCACTGGGTGGCCATCCGCGTGCCCGACGGCATGATCTCGCGCCTACGCCAACGGCGGCCGCATCGGCGCCATCCCCGACGACGGCGGCAAGACGTGCCTGCACTCGGACCTGGACGCCATGAAGGCCTGCGCCCGCGAACACGGCTGGTGGCGACCCGCCGACGGCCCCTTCAACTGGCGCGAGGCCTTCTACCCGACCACCGCCCAGGAGAAGCGCTACACCGCGACGCGCGTGTGGAGCCTGTTCCGCCGCGCCGCGCCGTCGCTGGACTTCCCGGTCGGACTACCACCGGGGCGTCCCGGGCGCCGAGCCCTACCCGCTGTTCGTCAAGCCGGACCACAAGCTGGCCACCGCCGACGTGTTCCAGCTCATGCGCGACCACTACGAGGGCACCGCCTACGACATGGGCCAGGGCGTGGACGCCGGCCCCTACGGCAACCCGGTGCGCTACCGGCCCATGGGCTTCACCGTCGACGGCGAGGCCTACACCTGGGAGCGGCCCATCTCCACCCAGCAGACGGGCTTCTCCATGGTCTGCCAGTCGCGCAAGTGGCTGCCCGACGCGGTGGGCGGCGTCACCTGGTACGGCGTGGACAACACCGAGTTCACCTGCTACACGCCCCTGTACTGCAGCATCGAGGCCATCCCCGGCCAGCTTCGCCACCGGCAGCCATGCAGGCCTTCAGCTGGGACTCGGCCTGGTGGGTGTTCAACCTGGTCAGCAACTACGCCATGCTGCGCTACGACGCCATGATCCAGGACGTGCGCGCGGCCCAGGCCGACATCGAGGGCACCTTCCTGGACCTGCAGCCGGCGGTCGAGGACACGGCGGCGACCCTGGCCGGGAAGCGACCCCGACCTGATGCGCGCGCTACCTGACCGACTACTCGGTGGAGCACGCCGAGCTGGTGACCAAGCGCTGGAAGCAGTTGGCCGAGTACCTGCTGACCACCTACAACGACGGCTACGTCAAGGACGCGAACGGCCGCCCCCACGAGCAGGGCTACGCCGAGGCCTGGCTGCGCGTCGGTGCTGAAGGAGCGGCCCGGACCAGTTCCGGCTGCCGGAGGACGCGCCCAAGGCGACCGAGCCCAAGGACTACTAGCGGTTCCGCCGGGACGCGGGGAATACCCGGTCGTTGCGCTCCTCATATGGGCCGAGGCGCCCGTTGGCGGGCCGTGCGCCCGCGGTGTATGATCGCGGATGATCAACCACCGCACCCGCCATGGAGGGAGTCCGTCATGACCCGACCCGACCTGCCCCGGGCCGCCCGCCCCCTTTTCGCACTGCTGGCCGTGCTGCTGCTGCCGCTGCTGGTCGTCGTACCCGGCTGCCAGCAGCCGCGGCCCGCAGATCTTCGATCTGCCCCATGACCTGGCGGTGATGCTGCCGCCCTCCCCGACCCTGGTGGTGGCCCTGCCCAGCCTGGACGCCTTCGACCGGGCCCTGGACACGGTGGTCGCCGATTCGTCCCAGGGACCGGTGCTGACCCCGAAGCAGCGGACCGAAATGGATCCGCGCAAGCTGCTGGACAAGGCCCTGCCCGGCCTGGCCGACCTGGTGGACCCGGGCAAACCCCTGGCCCTGGCCCTGGTGGCGCCGCCCCCCATGGGCCAGGACCCGGTCGCGACCCTGGTGGTGCCCCTGCAGGATGCCGGCGCGACGATCCCGCCCCTGCAGGACGATTTCCGGTCCCAGGCGCTGACGGGCAGCTACCTGGCCATCTCCACCGCGGCGACGATCACCGTCCAGGACACGGTGCCGGCCCTGTCCCGCAACCTGGAACCGGGCGCGGTCAGCGCCGCCCTCGACCTGGCCGGCCTGCTGAACCAGTACCGCGGCCTGATCGACATGTCGCCTGGGCATGATGGCCATGGCGCCCCAGCCCGACCCGGGCAACCCGGGCGCCAACCCGACCGCCCTGGGTCCGGACGAGGCCCGGGCCCTGGCCGACCTGATGCACACGATCATGGACGCGGTGACCCGGCTGGACATGGCCGCCGCCGCGGCGGGCCCTGAGCTGTCGGCGACCTGGCACCTGGGCGTGGACCCCGACAGCCAGCTCGCCCCCGGTCCCCAGCCCGAGTTCGCCGCCGCCGCGCGCCTGTCGGCCCTGCTGCCCCAGGACGCGGACATCCTGCAGGTGACGGCCGCGGACCAGGGCCGCACCGTGGACCTGATGCGCGACGTCTACCTGGCCTCGGTGCGGCGCGAGGCCGCCGCCATGCCGCCGGCCATGGGTGCCGCCTACGTGGCGTGGTTCAACGAGTACCTGGACCTGATTCCCCGCCTGGCCTGCCCCCAGGCGGCGAGCGTGGACTTCGGCGAGGACGGCGTCAGGCTGCTGGCGGTGTTCCGCCCGGAGGATCCCGACGCGCTGGCCGACGCCTTCGCGCGGCAGCTCGCCCTGGTCAACGACATCGGCCTGGGCATCCGCTTCACCCCCGACGACCTGGGCGACCAGGGCGACGTGATCACCCACCGCTGGCACGCGAGCGTGGACGCCGACTCGCTGCTGGCGACCATGTCCCGGAGCCCGGGACGCACCCCCGGCGCCGATCCGGCCGGGATCGCCCGGTTGGCGAAGATGCTGCAGAGCCTGCTGCCCGAGGTGAACATCGTGGCCACCAACGGCCTGACCCTGGTGGGCATGACCCGGGACGAGCAGCCTTTCACCGACCTGGTGAAGCGCGCCGCCAAGGGCGGCGGCAAGCCGAGCCTGCGGGTGAGCGAAGTCCGGGACCAGGCCGGCGACAACTGCGTCGGGGTGGTGGTCGGCGACCTGATGCCGGCGATCCGCTGGGCGACGGGCCTGGCCGCAGGCCTGGACGACGGCCAGGCACCCGACCTGCCGGAAGGGATGACGCTGCCCTTCAACCTCAGCGCCACCATGGCCCCCGACGGCTACGGCTTCCGCCTGGCCACCGACGTCCCGGCGGTGCGGGGCGCGCTCGAGGCCGCCCGGGAGATCGAGAAGGTGCACGGGCCGACCGGCAAGTAGGCCCGCGGCCCGGACCGGACGCAGGAAGGCCCGCACCCCCCGGAGGTGCGGGCCTTCCCCGTGCGGGCGGCAGGCGACGGATCGGCTAGGACCCGTGGCACTCGCTGCAGTTGGTGACCTTCCACTCGCCCCCGATGTCCTCGGGGTGCTTGTACTCGACCCCGCCCAGCGACTCCACCGTCTCGCCGGTGATCCGCTGCTGCGACACGATGGTGTGGCACAGGCTGCAGTCGCGGCTGATGGTCTCGCCGGCCTCGGTCTTGTGGTTGCCGTCGTGGCAGCGGAAGCAGCCGTCGGTGGTCAGGTGGCCGATGTGGTCGGGGAAGTGCTTCCAGCTCACCTTCATCTCCGGGAAGATGTTGGTGCGGAAGAGGAACTGGGTCTCGGTGATGGCGCTGTCGATGGCCGCCGCGCGGGTGGCGGCCACCTTGGGATAGTTCTCGTCGTAGTGGGCGTGCACCCCCGCCGCGATGGCCGCCAGCGCCTCGTCCTCGGTGTTGTAGTCGGCCTCCATCAGGTCCACCAGCAGGCCCTTGACCCCCGGCAGCTGCGGCGAGATGACGCCGTTCTTCAGCGCCGTGTTGATGAGCCGGGACGGCGGGTTGTAGTGGTGCGTCGGCCGGTTGTGGCAGTCGATGCAGTCCATCTTGCGCACGTCCTGCTCGGTCAGCGTGGCCTCGTCGAAGTCCGACTCGGTATCCCGGAAGACCTTCTCGGTGCCGTCGGCCATGCGCAGGCGCACCCAGGGGATGTCCTCGCGCTTGTCGTCGGTGGAGTAGTAGTCGATGTCCACGTTCTCGGCCATGTGCCAGTGGATGCCGTGGGGCGGCGCCACGCCGCCGCCGCCGCCGCCGATGTGCATCAGCAGCTCCAGCTTCCAGTGGTTGTTGTCCTCGTCGCTGGAGTAGTAGTCGTGGGTGACCAGCTTCTCGCCGGCGAAGTGGGCCGGCCAGTGGCACTGCTCGCAGGTGTCGCGGCTCGGGCGCAGGTTCTTGATGGGGGTCTCGATGGGCCGCGAGTACTTGTTGAAGAGCACCGAGTACACCTGGTAGGCGCCCGAGAACTTGGACCGCACGTACCACTCGGCGCCCGGCCCGATGTGGCACTGGACGCAGGCGACGCGCGCGTGGGGCGACACCTGGTAGGCCGTGTACTCGGGTTTCATCACCGCGTGGCAGACGGTGCCGCAGAACTGCGTGCTGTCGGTGTACTCGTAGGCCTTGTAGCTGCCGAAGGCGGTCAGCACCAGGAAGAGCAGGCCGCCGGTGCTGATCAGCACCGTGGCGCGCAACTGGGCCGGATCGTTCAGGTCGATCCGGGGCAGCTGCTCGGTGCTGGGCAGGCCCAGGCGGCGGCGGCGCTGCTGGCGCCACACGCCGAAGGCGCCCAGGGCCAGGCCGATGATCAGGAAGCCCGGCAGGATGATGAAGGCGATGATGCCCATGTAGGGCTTGTGCTCGTGGCTGAGCGCCTCCAGGGCCATGAGGAAGATGATCAGCCCGAAGCTGACGGCGGCCAGGGCCGTTCCGACCAGGGTGATCGTATTGTAGAAGGAGGACGGAAACCGCCGGCGCGGACCTGACTCTTGCTTTTCAGCGGACATGGGGGCTTTGTCCTTTCAACTGCAGTCCATCGGGCGCATCCGGAGGGCGCCGCCTTCCCGGAGGCCATGACCGGTCATTCCGGACGCGATTCCTTCAGAATCTCATACCGGAAATCTTCGTGGTCAACGCCATTATTGACCTTTGTCCCGGGTGCCGTTCCCGCAGGGTAACACGCCCTTTCCGCCGATCCCAGCCATTGTCACGAGAATGTCTTCAACCGCCGAATACCGGTGATTTTCAGTCTCGTTAAAAAAATAACTCACGGAACAGTTATTGCTTTACGAATTTCCTAGGGTGCGCATAGCTTATCACAACGATGTCATGCACGCACTCCAGCAGGGAGGTTGGTGACTTGCGCAACAGATTCGTGAAGGCGTCGCGGCTCGCAGGGCTGGCGATCGGCGGCGCAATCCTTGCCATGGGCTGGGCAGTTTCTGCCGCAGCCGCGGACGGCGGGGCGGCGCTCGTGCACGAGAGCCAGGCATGCCTCGACTGCCACGGCGACAAGGCGGACGCCCTCCAGGGCGGGCCCCACATGGTCCGGCTGGCCGACGCGGACACCCACGTCAGCTGCACGGACTGCCATGCGGGGACCGCGGCCCACTACGAGGACGACCCCACAGCCAATCCCATGGGCGACCCCAAGGACATGTCGGTCGCCGATCTCTGGCAGGTCTGCTCCCGCTGCCACAGCGGATCCCACGCCGTCGACCAGGCCACGCTCAGCCCCCACGCGGAGGGCGGCGTCACCTGCCTGGCGTGCCATACGGTGCACGGCCGGTCCGAGGAGCACCTGCTGAAGGATCGGCAGCCCGAGCTCTGCTACTCGTGCCACCAGCCCGTGCGCGGGGAGTTCGCCAAGCCCTACAGGCATCCCGTGGGTGAAGCGCGAGTTCGTGCAGTGCAGCAGTTGCCACCTGTCCACCGACGACGCGCCCGCCGAGCTGGCGCGCCAGGGGAAGGACGAGGTCTGCCTGTCCTGCCACGCCGAATTCCAGGGGCCGTTCCCCTACGATCACCAGTCCGCGGTGGATTACGAGACCCAGGAGGGCGGCTGCATCGCCTGCCACGACCCCCACGGCTCGTACGTGCCGCGGCTGCTGAAGCAGCCCTACGAGGCGCCCCACTTCCAGACCTGCACCCAGTGCCACGTCGTCCCGCTGCACGACTACAACAGCAACCACGGCGACCAGTGGGCGGGCATGGCCTGCACGGAGTGCCACGCGGACATCCACGGCTCGTACACCAACCGCACTTTTCCTGTCGTCCGCCCTCGAAGCCCAGGGTTGCTTCGCGGCCGGCTGTCATTCCCGATAAGGAGGGTTTCGTGATGCGATCGAAGACCACCGTCCTCGGGATGACGCTGCTGCTGCTGGCCGCCTGCGCGGTTTCGACCGCCTGGGCGGAGAAGCTCGGCGGCGAGGTCAAGCTCGGCGGGATCATCAAGGACGAGACCGACGGCAGCGACCTGACCGCCATGCCCGAGACCTTCAACATCTACGACGGCTTCTGCCTGTCCCAGGTGAAGCTCGACGGCCGACTGGGCCGAGAAGAGCTTCTTCAACCTGGACGTGCGCGAGGTGAACCAGAAGAGCGGCCGCGGCATGTTCTCGTACCGCGTTCCCGGCCTGGTCGGCCTGAACCTGCGGTACGACCAGCACCGGCAGCTCTTCGACGCCGCGGGCAACGTGGCCAGCCGGCACAAGGACATGCGCGGCAACCTGGTGCTGACCCCGTCGCGTAACTGGAAGCATCAGCGCCGACTTCGGTGACCAGCGCAAGACCGGCGACCGCAGGTCCTACCCGGATGGCCACGGCCAGCTTCCTGGGCACGACCTACAACTACAAGCTGTACAACGGCAAGGTCGAGGCCGAAGGCCGCCTGGGCAGCCGCACCGCTGCCGTCGGCTACGAGTATCAGCAAGTTCACGGACGACGACCTGGCGGTCGCCGAGCGCAAGGGGCAGGTCGTCTCGCTGCGCGCGAACGGGCCCTGCTACTTGTTCCCGAACCTGCTGTCCCACTACGTGCGGGCCTCCTACGGCAAGCAGGAGATCACCGGGGCCGGGACCGAGTACGACATGGGCACGTTCCAGTACCTGGGCGTGGTCAAGCCGGCCCGCGACTGGCAGGCCAAGTACCGGTTCTTCGCCAGCCGCGTGGACGACAAGGCCTCGCACCTGAAGACCGACGAGCTGCGCAACGACCTGGACCTGACCTGGTACAGCCACTACGGCAGCCTGATGGGCGGCTACGGCTACGTGACCAACGACAACGAGACCGCGCTGACCCGGTACGACACCTGGCGCGCCGGGGCACGTTCCACTACGGCAACAGCATCCGCGCCAAGGTGGGCTACGCGTCCAGCGAGAAGCAGGACAAGGAGCAGTTGACCCTCCTGAAGGACATGGAGGCCAGCCGCTTCAGCGCCAGCCTGCAGGGCAACCCGATCGCGACCTGACGCTGGGCGTGGCCTACATGGACCGCGAGCGGGAGTTCCCCCTGATCGGCGTGTCGACCCAGGGCAAGCGCTACAGCGCCTTCGGCCGACTGGTCTACCCGGGCTGGGGCGCCGTCAGCGTGGACTACAGCTACTCCGACGACCAGTACGAAGACCGGCTGGACGGCTTCCGCGCCGACGACAGCACGGTCAGCGGCCGCGTCGACTTCGACTACATCAAGGACCTGCGCCTGACCGTGGGCGCCACCTACCTCGACATCGGCAAGGACCTGGACATCGAGAAGTCCATCCTGTCCTTCGAGGGCCACTACGACCTGCTGAAGGACTACTTCGTCGAGGTCAAGTACAACGTCTACAACTACGACGACTACGTGCTGTTGGATCGCTACTACACGGCGAACGTCGTGTGGCTGAATGTCGGCTACAGACTCTCGATCGACTAGGAACTCGAACCTGGTACGCAAGGAGGAAATGACAATGTCGAAGACCCTCAAGACCCTGCTCATCGTGGCCGGCATCCTCGCGCTGGTCGCGCTGACCGCCTGCACGCGGGAGATCACGACCGTGCAGCAGGTCGATCCCGGCGCGTCGAACTGCTTCAACTGCCACACCGACGATCCGGCCACCGACATGTACGGGCTGACCAGCCGCGTCGCCGAGTGGGAGAACTCGAGCCACGGCATCGGCAACTACGTCGCCTACGCCGGCGGCCGCGCCCCGTGCATGGACTGCCACTCCGGCGACGGCTTCGTCGCCCATCTCCAGGACACCGGCGCCACGCCGTACGCCACGACCATCGGCTGCTGGAGCTGCCACGCTCCCCACAGCAACGGCGACTTCAAACTGCGCGTGACCGACCCGCAGCCCCTGGTCAACGGCCTGACGAAGGACCTGGGCGTCAGCAACATCTGCACGTCCTGCCACGTCGGCCGGACGGACGTGACCGTGGCGACCGCCATCGCCGAAGGCGACAGCGTCTCCCGCATCGACAGCACCCACTGGGGCGCGCACCACGGCCCGCAGGGCGACCTGCTCTACGGCTCGAACGGTTACGAGATGGAAGGCTACACCTACCGTCACGACGCCCCGCCGGCGCACTTCACGGCCGGCTGCTTCGGCTGCCACGGCGCCAAGAACGCGACGCCCGACCTGGGCGGCCACTCGTTCGTGATGGACAACGGCACGAGCCTGAACGTCATCGGCTGCAACAACTGCCACAGCGACCTGACCGACTTCGACGTCAACGGCGTCCAGACCGACACCGAGGACCTGCTGGCCGAGCTGCACACGCTCCTCGAGGGCCTGGGCCTGATCAGCGCCGACGGCGGTTCGCTGGTCTCCTCCGGCACCCCCGACGAGGTCGGTGCCGCCTGGAACTTCCTGCTGGTGGAAGAGGACCGCAGCCTGGGCGTGCACAACCCCGACTACGTGCATGACCTGCTGACGGCTTCCATCGACGCGCTGAGCCCGACCCCGGTCAAGTAGGACGGGCCAGGACGAGCCGGCTACGGCCGGTCACGGCGGGCGGGACTCCGGTCCCGCCCGCCGCTTTTTTGGGCTTGCCCGGGGGTCGCGGGCGGCGCTACGATTATTGCGACCGATCCGCACCAGGATGCGGCGGTCCCTCGATCGGGCCTGGGCGGCCCGGGGGACCGGGCGAGGTGGGACTCGCCGCACGGAACACGCCTGAGTAGGAGGTGATCCAGTGGGTTCTGATAGATTCGGCTCGGTGGAGGTGGCGTCCCGGCGTTGACGGGAGCCCTTCCCGGCCCGCGTGGCTGAGCGGGGCAACCCCCGAGCGGGGGAACCCAACGCCACTGAAGCCGGCCTTGTATGGAGCCGCCCCGGCCATTCGGCCGGGGCGGTGCCTTTTGTACCCGGGGGAATGTGGTCAGCGCGGGGTGGCGGGCGCCGGGTCGACGGCGGCCGCCTTCCCGGTCGCCCCGCCCACTTCGCGGTAGCCCCGCTCGACCTGCTGCCTGGGCAGATCCGGCGCGAACAGCGTGTAGTGGTAGTCGGCGAGCCAGCGGGCGCTGCCGGCATCGATCTCGTCGATCGCCTGGCTCTCGACATTGCGGGCCAGGACCAGCCGGCCGGTCCGGGCGTCGTGCACCCGCAGGTGCAGGCGCACGCGGCCCTCGCGCTTCTTCGTGCCCTGGTGACCGGACTTCCGGTAGACCAGGCCGCACTCCAGGACCCGGTAGGACACGATGTGGGTGGCGGCCTCCAGGTTGGTCGGGAAGGTCACGAAGGTATCCTCCCGCGCCCCGCGGAAACTCGTGACGCCGGCGTGCCCCCCGACGCCGTAGCTCCAGGGACCGGCGGCGAAGCGGGCATCGGCCGTGCTCACCGTGACGTTGCCGGGGAAGAGGACGCAGGTGTAGCCCTCCCCCGTGCTCTCGCTCACGAGCCGCTGCAGCAGGTCCTCGTCGCGCTCGACCACCGTACAGCCCGCCGCCAGCAGTTGCCCCACGATCGCATCCTCGAGCATGGCGACCAGGGGCGAGTCGTCGGTCCGCGGCGACTCCATGGACACCACGCTGACCACGGCCTCCGGGCCGACGGCCGCCATGACCGGCCCTGCCACGTCGAGGTCGCCGACGACTCCTTCGAGGAACGCCTGGTGGGAGTCCTCGAAATCGATGACCGCCGGCGGCCGGGTGCACCCCGCCGCCAGGACCAGGAGCAGGACCGCGAACACGGGCACGGAACGACGGATCTGTTTCATGATGCTCACCTCCGGATAAGGATCGGTATCAGCCGGAAACGGAGGCTAGCCTATTGAGTCGTCATCTTCAACGCCCCCCGTTCGCACCGGGGGCCAGGCGGCAAACGCGAAGACCTGCACGCGGGAGTGCAGGTCTTCGGTCGGTCGTCCGGCGGCGGGCCGGCCCGTCAGGCCAGGTAGGGATCTTCCCCCGCGGTCGGCGCCTCGGCAAAGTTCCCCACCGGCGGCGGCGAATCCGTCCGCCATTCCAGGGTGGTCGCGCCCCACGGGTTGGCCGGGGCCGGGGTCCCGTCGAACAGGGAGCCGAAGAGGTTGGCCGCCGCCAGCACGAGACCCAGGATCATCACCCAGACACCCACGAACGAGACCATCTCGCTGCCGGCCAGCGCCGGCGGCAGGGCGTAGACGCCCCGGGGCACGCCGGCCACGCCCTGGATCAGCTGCGGGATGAAGGCCAGGTTCAGGCCCACCATGTACAGGCCCCCGCGCCAGCCGGCCCATGCCCGTGCGGTACATGCGCCCGGTGAGCTTGGGCCACCACCAGTGCAGACCCGCCAGCAGGGCGGTCATGACGCCGCCCATCATCACGTAGTGGGCCTGGGCCGTCACGAACAGGGTGTTGGACAGGTAGCGGCCCACCGACAGGGAGCTGAGGAACAGCCCCATCACCGTGCCGATGCCCGCCTGCAGCAGGAAGGCCACCACGAAGGTGGTGGGCGGCGCGCAGAGCACGGCGCCCTTGTGCAGGGTGGCCAGCCAGCAGTAGACGATCAGGGCCACGGGAATCGCCGTCAGCAGGTTCAGCGCCGCGAAGACCACGCTGTTCTCGGCCGACAGGCCGGTGCCCAGCATGCGCACGCCCCAGGTGACGAAGGACAGGCCCAGCAGGGCGATCATCGAGCCCACCACGATGCGGTAGCCGGTGAAGGCCTTGCGGGCGATGCCGGCGATCATGTCGCTGATCACGCCCACCGCCGGCAGCAGCGCGAAGAAGGCCGCCGGCGTGGTCACGAACCAGAAGTAGTTCTGCCACAGCAGCGGGTTGCTGTCCGGCCCGAAGATGCCGCCGGAGAAGTCCCGGGACAGGGCCAGGTAGACGATGATGATGGCGAACAGCGAGCCGACCGCCGCCAGCAGATAGCCCGCCAGGTACACGCCCCAGGAGAACAGGGGCATGCCGAAGAAGCCCATGCCCGCGTCCCGGCGCACGTGCACCGTGACGATGATGTTCAGGCCCGTCACCAGCCAGCCCAGGGCCGCCAGGCAGAGTCCGATCGCCAGCAGGGTGAACGCCCCCGGGCCCGAGAGGGCGAAGGGCGTCAGGAACGTCCAGCCCGTGGCCACCGGCCCCGCGAACAGGGAGACCAGGAAGCAGAGGGTGCCCAGGGCGTAGAAGCGGAAGCTCCACAGGGAGAACGAGGGCATGGCCATGTTGGACGCCCCCAGCTGCAGGGGCAGGGCGAAGTGGCCCAGGATGGACGGGATCGCCGGCACCACGAACAGGAACACCATCAGCACGCCGTGCTGGGTCAGCAGCTCGTGGTAGGTGTGGGTGTCGACGAGGCCGCTCTGCGCCCGCAGCTTCATGATCACGGCGTACAGCATTCCCAGCAGGAACACGCCCATGCTCCAGCCCAGGAACAGGATGGCGATCCGCTTGTGGTCGCGCGTGCCCAGCCACGCGCCGAGGCCGGTGGTGCCGCCCAGGTAGCCCGTGGTCAGGGCGCCGGTGCCGCTGCTCATTTGTTCTCCTTCTGCTGGGCGCCGCCGGCGGCCGCGCTGTCGGGGGCCGCGGCCTCCGCCGCGCCGCCCGCGTCGGACAGGGTCTTCAGCCAGTCGGTGATGGCCCCGATCTCGCGGTCGCTCAGCTGGCCGGCGAACGGGGGCATCACCGGCTCGTAGCCGGCGACGACCACGGCGTTCGGTTCCAGGATCGACTGCTTGACGTAGGCCGCGTCGGCCACGAGGCGCCGGCCGTCGCGGGTCTCGACCGCGTGGCCGAAGACGCCCTTGAACGAGGGGCCGACGCGTTTGGAGCCGTCGGTGGTGTGGCAGGCCACGCAGCCCTTGCGGTTGTACAGGAGCTCGCCCACCTCGACGGTGGTGCGGCCGGCGAAGATGTCGCTGACCCGGGTCAGCCAGGCGTCGAAATCGGCCGGGGTCTGGGCCACCAGGGCGGTGCGCATGTCGCTGTAGCCGTCGCCGCTGTAGATGTCGCTGCGCAGGGTGTAGGTGTCCGGGCGCGTGGCCGTGAACCAGGCCGTGGCCGGGCGGCCCGGCAGGATGGCCCGGCTCAGGCGCAGGGCCGGCACCGAGAGGCCGTGGATCACGTCCTCGCTGTTCATGGTCAGGCGCACGGGCTTGTCGATGGGCACGTGCAGCGTGTCGGCGGTCCAACCGTTGGGATAGGTGAAGGACCACGCCCACTGCTTGGCGGTCACGGTGACGTCGTAGGAGCCGTGGGGCGCCACCTCCTCGTCCATGAAGCCGCCGAACCCGGCCACGAAGCCCCACACCGCGAAGGCGGCGGCGGCCAGGGTCCAGGCCCCCAGCAGCGCCGGGTTGGGCCGGCCCGCGGGCGCGCCCCGGGCGGCCTCGTCGCGGCGCCGGAACAGCATGATCCAGGTCAGGGCCAGGCCGGTGACCAGCACGACGGCCAGGGCGCCCACGGTGTAGAGGCCCAGGAACGGCTTGTCCACCTCCCCCGCCCCGGCGCCGGCCGCCACCGGCAGCCAGGTGCCGCCGCGGGCCACCGCCAGCGGCAGCGCGCCCTTGAGCGCGCCGGGCAGGGTCAGACTTCCGGTCAAACTGCCAACGTCCACGGAACAACTCCTCGACAGCAGGTTCAGTGCGCTTGCGATGCCCGTCACGGCGTCTCCTGTCCGCGGTCCGGGGTCAACGGCCGCCGTTGCGCTCGACCACCAGGTCGACCGCCCGGTCGATGGGCACGCCGACGATGCCCTTGTCCTTGTCGATCCAGCGGTAGCCCTCGTCCAGGCGGGCCCGCTGCGCGCCCAGGTAGTCGGCCACCGCCGAGTCCGCCGGGGCCATCACCTTGGCCTGGACCTGCTGCGTCCGCGCGGCCAGGAAGCCGCCCTGCAGGAACAACGACAGCACCCACACCAGGATCAGCGCCGCCAGGGCGCCGGCGGCCACCGCGAAGGTGTTGAATCCGGTTTTCTTGTCGGCCGCAGCCATGTCTCTCTCCCGTCTCGGTCGGATCGGTCAGGCGTTCTCGAAGCGCAGGGACTCGCCCAGGCGCGGGTCGCGGACGGGCACCAGCGAGGCGCCCATGGCCAGCCGCGTGACCACCGCCAGCCAGACGCCGCCGATGCCCACGAACGCCGTCACGTCCATGGGGCTGAACACGAAGCTCTCGCTGAACTCGGGCATGACCACCCAGTAGAGGTTCAGCCACTGGGCGGCGATCAGCCAGAAGGCCCAGAAGGCCAGGATCGGCCGGTTGCGCTTGGCGAAGCGCGAGATCAGGCCGGCGAACGGCAGCACGAAGGTGACGAAGACCGTGGCCAGGCCCACCCAGCCCCAGCCGTTCCGGCTGCGCAGCAGGAACCAGGCGGTCTCCTCGGGGATGTTGGCGTACCAGTAGAGCATGTACTGGCTGAAGGCGATGTAGGCCCAGAAGAACGTGAAGGCGAACATCAGCTTGCCGTAGTCGTGGAAGTGCTCGCCGCTGACGATGTGGGTCAGGCGCCCGGTGTTCTGCAGGCCCATGGTCACCAGGGTCATCACGGCGAAGAAGGCCACCAGACCGCCGGCCCAGTAGTAGACGCCGAAGATGGTGCTGAACCAGGCGAAGTCGACGCTCATCAACAGGTCGAAGGACGCCGCGGCCACCGACAGGGCGAAGATCATCAGGGCGAAGCCGCTGAGGTTCTCCAGCCTGCGGGTGATCTTCAGGTCGCCGCTGGTGTCCTGGGCCACCGAGCCCCGCCAGAAGGTGAAGGCCAGCCAGGTCCAGATGACGAAGTAGATGACCCAGCGCACCGTGAACCAGGTGGAGCTGAGGTAGGCGGCCTTGTGCTCCAGCAGCGGGCTGGTGCGCTCGGCGGCGTCGCCCCAGCCGTAGACCTGGCCCGCCAGGGCGATGACCGGGATCACCAGCAGCGCCATCAGGGGCAGGGCCGCGGCCATGACCTCGGCCAGCCGCCGGATCACGATGCTCCAGCTGGCGCGCACCACGTACTGCAGCGCCACGAAGAACAGGGCGCCCAGGCTGATGCTGAGGAAGAAGGCGAAGTTCACCAGGTACGAGAAGCCGAAGTGGCGCATGCCGTCGCCCTGGGCCAGGCCGAGGGCGACCGTCGCCGCCAGGCCCAGCACGCCGACCACCGCGCTCACGACGAAGACGCGGCCGCCCAGGCCCTCGAGGGTCGTCTTCGTGTCCGACAGGCTGGGAACATGGTGATGAGCCAAAGCCAACTCTCCGTGCTCGGCCGATCCCGCGGGACCGGCGCCGTTTCCGGGGGCGCGCTACTGCTCGAGCGTCGCCCGGACGTCCGCGGGGACGTCGTCGATGGTCGCATTGCGGGACAGCTGCAGCGCCCGCACCCAGGACACGATGGCCCAGCGGTCCGCCGACCGGGATCTGCGGCCCGTAGGCCGGCATCTTGCGGATGCCGTGGGTGATGGTGTTGAAGATGTGCCCCACCGACCGCGCCGCGATGGCCTCGCTGGTCAGGTCCGACGGGGGCGTCCAGGTGCCCTCGGCCAGGGCCTGCGCCCGCTGGTTCACCAGGCCGTCGCCGTTGCCCGACGGCCCGTGGCAGGGGGCGCAGTAGATGTTGAAGCGGTCCCGGCCCCGGGCCACCATCGCCCGGGTCACCGGCCGCGGGAACGCGTCCACGAAGACGGTGTCCGCGCCCGCGGTGCCGCGGTAGTAGGCGTCGTCCAGCTGCAGGCCGTCGCGGGACACCGTGCCCGCCGGCCGCTGGCGCGAGGCCCGGTCGTCGGGGAAGAACGCGTCCTCGGTCTGCGGCTTGTAGTAGGACTGCTGGTCCATGTCGTAGACGATCTGGATGCGCGGCTTGCGTCTTGGTCGAGTGCATCGACCGGTAGAGCAGGCCCATCGGGACGAGCGTCAGCGCCACGAGCACCAGCACCAGGTACAGGATCCATCGGGGCATCGCTCAGTCCTCCGCGCTTTCGTTGACGTCCTCGACCTCGCTGCCGCCCAGGGAGGCCAGGAAGGCGCGCGTCTGCTCCGTGTCGAACTGCGGATCGCGGGCCTCGATGACGATGAAGAAGCGGTCCTGGGTCGCGCGCCGGAAGCGCCTGTTGGTGAACAGCGGATGGTACAGCCGCGGCATCCCGTTCAGGCCCCACATGCCGAAGAACGCCGCGAAGGCGCTGAACAGCACCGTCAGCTCGAACATGATGGGGATGTTGGCGGGCAGGCCGAACAGGGGCTTGCCCGAGATGTGGAACGGGTAGTCCACCGCGTTCATCCACCACTGCATCAGCGTGGACAGGCGACAGGCCCGTCAGGCCGCCGCCCAGGATGATGAACGGCAGCTGGGTGCCGCGGATCCCCATGGCGTCGTCCATGCCGTGGATGGGGAACGGCGTGTGCACGTCCCAGTGCTTGAAGCCGGCGTCGCGCACCTGCTCCACCGCCTCGACCAGGGCCGACGGGCTCTCGAACTCGATGAGCAGGCCGTAGAGCCGGCCGGAGGCGTTGGCGGCGGCCATCAGCGGCTCCTCCGCTTCGTTCTCGTCCTTGTTGCGGACGGTGGCCGGGATCTCGCCGTGGTAGTCGCCCACCGAGCGCCGGGTGCCCGCGTGGGCGTCGGCGATGGGCATCACGGTCTTGACCTCGGCCATGGCGATCATGGGCAGGAAGCGGATGAACAGCAGGAACAGGGTGAAGAACAGGCCGCAGCTGCCGAGCGAAGGTCAGGATGTCGACGATGGTCGGCTTGTAGTAGCCCCAGCTCGAGGGCAGGAAGTCGCGGCTCAGCGAGGTGACGATGATCACGAAGCGCTCGAACCACATGCCGATGTTCACGAAGATGTAGAGGATCCACATGACCGGGATCGACGTGCGGATCCGCTTGGACCAGAAGAGCTGCGGCGCGATCACGTTGCAGCTGACCATGGTCCAGTAGGCCCAGGCGTAGGGCCCGAAGGCGCGGTTGACGAAGGTGAACTCTCGTTGGGGTTGCCGCCGTACCAGGCGATGAAGAACTCGATCGCGTAGGCGAAGCCGACCATCGAGCCCGTGGCCAGGATGATCTTGTTCATGTTCTCCAGGTGGTGGAGCGTGATGAGGTCCTTCAGCCCGAAGAACTGGCGCGCCGGCACCAGCAGCGTGACCACCATGGCGAAGCCGCGAGAAGATGGCGCCGGCCACGAAGTAGGGCGGGAAGATCGTCGTGTGCCAGCCGGGCAGCTGCGCGGCGGCGAAGTCGAAGCGACACCACCGAGTGCACCGACAGCACCAGCGGCGTGGCCAGGCCGGCCAGGATCAGGTAGGCCTTCTCGTAGCGGTGCCAGTGGCGGTGGCTGACCGCGCCAGCCCAGGGCGAGGAAGCCGTAGATCGACCTGCCGGACGCGTCCCCGCGCCCGGTCGCGCAGGGTGGCCAGGTCCGGCACCATGCCCGTGTACCAGAACAGCAGCGACACCGTGGCGTAGGTGCCGACGGCGAACACGTCCCACAGCAGCGGGCTGCGGAAGTTGGGCCACATGCGACTGGTAGTTGGGGATCGGGAACAGCCAGTAGACCACCCAGACGCGGCCGACGTGGATGCCCGGGAAGATGCCGGCGCAGATCACCGCGAAGATGGTCATGGCCTCGGCGAAGCGGTTGATGCGAGGTCCGCCACTTCTGGCGGAACAGGAACAGGATCGCCGAGATCAGCGTGCCCGCGTGGCCGATGCCGACCCAGAACACGAAGTTGACGATGGCCCAGCCCCAGCCCACCGGGTTGTTCAGGCCCCACACGCCGACGCCCGTGACGAACAGGTAGCCGATCATCAGGAACAGCACCGCCGTCAGCGCCGGACGTGAACGCGAACGCGACGTACCAGGCCAGGGGCGTCTTCCGCTCCAGGACGATGTCCGAGACCTTCTCGGTCAGCGACGTGAAGTCGTTGTCCCCCAGGACCAGCTCGGTCGGCCGCGTCGGGTCGTCCAGCGTGTTGTCCAGGGGGTCGGTGACCGACGATTTCATGCTTCAGGCTCCAGTTCCGTTGTTGGGCGGTTCCGGGGACTCGAACTCCTTGATCCTCGCGGGCGCGGGCCGGCCGCGCCGTCTAGCCGTGGGCCTCGCCGTGGTCGGCCGGGGCCTCGTGTCCGCCGTCCGCGCCGCCTTCGTGGCCGCCTTCCTGGCCGCCTTCCTGGCCACCTTCGTGCCCGCCGCCCTCGCCGTGCAGCCGCACCGGGCCGATCTCCGGGTTCGGGTTGCGCAGGCGCGCCAGGTAGAAGGTGCGCGGCTTGATGTTCAGGTACGCCAGCAGGTCGTAGGACCGGCTGTCCTCGCGCAGCCTGGCGACCCGGCTCTCCGGGTCGTTCAGGTCGCCGAAGACGATGGCGTCGGTGGGACAGGTCTGGGCGCAGGCCGGGGTGATGTCGCCGTCGCGGATCTTCCGGTCGCCGTCGACCCGGGCCGCCATCCGCGCCTTCTCGATGCGCTGCACGCAGTAGGTGCACTTCTCCATGACGCCGCGCGCGCGCACCGTCACGTCGGGATTCAGGACCAGCCGCTGGGTCGCGGTCAGATCCTCGAAGTTGTTGAACCAGTTGAACCGCCGCACCTTGTAGGGGCAGTTGTTGGAGCAGTAGCGCGTGCCCACGCAGCGGTTGTAGACCATGGCGTTCAGGCCCTCGCGGGTGTGCATGGTGGCGGCCACCGGGCACACCTCCTCGCACGGGGCCAGCTCGCACTGGGCGCAGGCCACCGGCTCCTGGGCGCAGGTCGGATCGTCGGGATCGCCGTGGAAGTAGCGGTCCAGGCGGATCCAGGCCATCTCGCGGCCGCGGGAGACCTCGTCCTTGCCCACCACCGCCACGTTGTTCTCGCTCTGGCAGCCGATGAGGCAGGCGTTGCAGCCGTTGCAGGAGTTCAGGTCGATGGCCATGCCCCACTTGTAGCCGTCGTATTCCCGCTCCTTCCACAGGGACTCCAGCGGCGGATGGTGCAGGCCCAGGTGGTCGACGAAGTGGCCGTTGGCCTCGTAGTCGGCGATGGTGCCCTCGCGCACCAGTCCGGGGATGCGCTTCTGGATCTCCGCGGCGCCCCGCTGGTCGATGGCGAAGTGGTCCTGGGTGGTGGCCAGCAGGTAGGTGCCGCCGGTCGGGGTCAGCTTCAGGCCCGCGGCGAAGTGGCGCACGTTGCTGGTGCGCAGGCGGTAGGCGTCGAAGCCGGCGCCGTCGGCCACGCGCCCGGCGTCGGTGCGCCCGTAGCCCAGGGGCAGGGTCACCGACCAGCGGGCCTGGCCCGGCTGCACGTACACCGGCGCTTCCACCCTGCGGCCCCCCAGTTCCAGGCCCACCACGTCGCCGTGCCCCACGCCCAGGGCCGCGGCCGTGGCCGGGCTGAGCAGGGCCGCGTTGTCCCAGGTCAGCTTCGACATGAAGTCGGGCATCTCCTGCAGCCACGCGTTGTTGGCGAAGCGCCCGTCCCACACGCTCTGGTCGTGGGCGAAGGTGACCTCCAGGTTGTCCGGGCCCAGCTCGGCGCCCGCGGCCGGGGCGGCGATGCGCCCGCCGGACAGGGCCAGCACGTCGCCGTGCTCGCGGCCGGTGCCCTGGAGCAGGCCGTCGTGGATGAAGGTCTGCCAGCGTTTCTCGAAGGCCGGGTCCGCGTCGGCGGCGGGCGCCGGCCCGCTGCGGCCGAGGCGCGCGGCGAAGGTGTCGCGGGCGATCTGCCAGCTCGAGCGGGGCTCCTGGTCCACCATCAGGCTCAGCAGCTCGGCGGCGGTGTGGCCGTCGAACAGGGGCGCGATCAGGGGCTGGGCCGCCAGGTAGGTGCCGTCCCAGCCGGTGGCGTCGCCCCAGGCCTCCAGGTAGTGGGCCTTGGGCAGGTGCCAGGTGCAGAGCTTGCCGGTGGCGTCGTCCAGTTCGGCCAGGTGGATGCGGTGCTTGGCCTTGCCCAGGGCCGCGGCGAAGTCCAGGTCCGCCGGCGCCGTGTAGACCGGGTTGCTGTCCAGCACCACCAGGGTGTCGATGCGGCCGGCGTCCAGGTCCCGGGCCAGATCCTCGATGGTGCCCGCCGGGGGCGTCTCCACCGGGATGTAGGTCACGGCGTGCCCCACGTTGCCCAGGGCCACGTTCAGGGTGTGGACCAGGGCGTGGATCTCGGGCGGCTGGCGCAGGCCCGCCAGCAGCAGGCTCTTGCCCCGGCTGGCCATGAGGTCCCGGGCCACGGCGCCCAGGTGAGGGCCGCCGGCCGCGTGGCCGCGCCACGGCGACAGCTCGCCCCGGCTGATCCCCGCGCCCAGGGGCAGGGGCAGCCCCTCGCCCAGCACCAGCTCGGCCGCCAGCGCCCACACCGCCGGACCGACGTCCCGGGCCGCGGTGGGGAAGCGGTGGTCGGCCATGCCGCCGGTGATGGAGAAGCCGTTCTCCCAGCAGTACAGCCGGTTCATCTTCCCGTGCTCGGGCTTGCGCCGCTGCGCGAACCGGCGGCTGTTGCGCAGGGCCGCCGGGTGGTCCTGCATGAGGTTGGCGTCGAAATCGAGGATGACGTCGGCCCGCTCCAGGTCCAGCTGGGTGCGGGCGGGCTTGCCGAAGGCCATCTTCAGACCCTTGACCTCGTTGTCCCGGCACACCGGCTCCCACAGGTAGACCTGGGCACCGGGGAACGTCCGGGCGGCCCGGCCCAGCAGGGTGTGCAGCGAGGGCGAAGTGGCGGCGCCGGTGAGGATCGCCACGCCGGCGCCGCTCTTGCGCAATCCCGCGAAGTGGTCCTTGGCCCAGGCGGCGAACGCGGCCCAGTCGGTCTCGGTGGCGCTGCGGCCGCGGCGGGAGAGGACCCGGCGGCTGCGGTCGGGGTCGTACAGGCCCAGCACGCTGGCCTGGGCCAGGGCGCTGGTGGCGCCCAGGCTGAGGGCGAAGTCGGGGTTGCCGTCGATCTTGATGGGCCGGCCGTCGTAGCTGGTGGCCAGGACGCCGTAGGCCACCGGGCCCAGGTCGAAGGCGGTGGCGAACTGCACCGGCGTGCCGGGCTCGTAGCCGGCGGGCCGCTTGGCGAAGGGCATGATCTTCTCCACCGGCCAGCGGCAGCCGGCGAAGCTGGTCAGGGCGATGGACGCGGACATGATCTGCAGGAAGCGCCGGCGGGTCATGCCGCCGGGAGCCTCGATGCCGCCGGGGAACTCGTTGTCCAGCTGGTGGCGGAAGTCGTCGGTTTCCGCCAGCTCCTCCAGGCTCCGCCAGTAGTCCTGGCCGCGGCCCGGGTCGTTCGTGATCTCGGCCATGCTCGGTACCTTCCCTAGCGGTGACAGGTCGCGCAGTCGGTGGACGGGGCGATTCCCTTCTCGGCCATCAGCTTCTCGCCCAGCGCCCGGGGGTCGCCGTCGGGCTTCCATTCCATGTCGGTGACGAAGGCCGCGGGGCGGATGTTGGGCGCCGGGTCGCGGTGGCAGGACAGGCACCAGCCCATGGTCAGCGGCTTGGCCTGCTCGACCACCTCCATGCGGTCGATGCGACCGTGGCAGCTGACGCAGCCGACCCCGGCCTGGACGTGGGCCGCGTGGTTGAAGTAGACGAAGTCGGGCAGGTCGTGGATCCGCACCCAGGGGATGGCCTCGCCCGTCTCGGCGCTCTTGCGCACCAGCTCCAGCTTGTCGCTGGTGGTGCGGACGTTGGCGTGGCAGTTCATGCACGTGGCGGTGGGCGGGATGTTGGCCTTGGCGGTGGTCTCCACCGTGGTGTGGCAGTAGCGGCAGTCGATGTTCATCTTGCCGGCGTGCAGCGCGTGGCTGTAGGGCACCGGCTGCACCGGCTGGTAGCCGATGGCCGAGTTCTCCGGCGAGAAGACGCCCGTCACCAGCACCGTCGCCCAGATGAGCCCGCCGATGGCCGCGACCGCCGAGGCCTCCCGCAGCCAGTTGGCCCACTTCGGGAAAACGAACTTGTCGGTTTCGGTGGCGCCGTGCCCGGGCTCTTGCTCGCGGTCGTTGCGGAGATCTTCGTGATCGGGAGCCAAGCGACCCTCCCCTTCGGCAGCGGAAAGCGGACGGACCGGCCCCCGGGGCGGCCGAAGCCACCGCGGCTGCTGGTCGAGCTCTGTTACGGGGCCCGATTCTAGGCGGCGCCCCACGTGGTGACAACGAAAAACCGGGTCGTCCGGTCGGCTAACGGCCGTAGCGGCTCCGGTTTTCGGCGGGCGAACCCGCCTTACAGGCTTGCCAGCGGCAACGGCGGCCGGAAAGACTCGCCGCAGGCGCAGGTGCTGCCCGCGTTGGGGTTGGCAAAGCGCCAGCCGCCGCCCATCAGGGCGTCGACCCAGTCGACGGCCAGCCCCTCCAGCAGGGGGGCCGCATCGGCGGCGCAGGCCACGCGCAGGCCGTCGCGCTCGGTGACCAGGTCGCCGTCCCCCGCGGGGACGCCCACCTCCACCACGTAGCGCGTGCCGGCACAGCCGCCGGGCTGCGTGGACACGCGCACGACTGCCGGACCGCCGCTCTCGGCGAGACGGCGGCCGATCTCGGCCACGGCGCTGTCGGACAGGGTGATCACGGGGTCGGATCCTCCACGTCGTCCCCAAACCGGAGCGAATCTATTTCATTTCGTGGGGAATTGCAAATCAAGATCTCTATCGTTTGCGCGGAATCTCTCGCGCCCCGCCGCCAAAACGATGGCGGCGGACCGTTCGGCCCGCCGCCTCGCTCTCCGCCGGGGTGAAGCCCCGGGCCCCCACCGCGATCCCGATGGCGCCCTCCGCGTTCCGGGTCCCGCCCCGACGTCCCCCTCGCTCGTCGCCACGTCGCTCTCCAAACGATCGCCGGCCCGGCGCCGGAAGGATCGTTGCTCGCCATACCCGACATCGTAGAATTCGCCTGACCAGGTGGATTCGTGACTGTCCGGTATCTATGACAATGCAGAAACGGGCGACCGGTTGCAGGACCGTCCGGACAAAAACAACTCGGAAGCGATCCGCGGGCGGGCTTTGCCCTGGGAACGCTGCTGGACACGCCTGACGGCCCATTCTGGTACGACACCCACCGGAACGGATTGTGGGCCGTACCCGGTGCAGGCGGACGTCCTGACCCTCCGGGGCGGGGCGGACGAGGAGCAGCTGCGCCTGAACCGCCTCATCCGGCAGCTCGATCACGAGTACCGGGAGACCCTCCGCCTGCACCACTGGGAAGACCTGACCGTCCGCGAGATCGCCGTCGTGCTGGACCGCCCGACCGGCACCATCAAGGCCCGCCTCAAGCGTGGCCGCGACCGCCTGAAGGCCCTGATCGCCGCCGAGGCGCGGGCCGAAGCCCCGCGCGCGGGCCGGCTCTCCCCCGACGACCGCAACGGATCCTCCCGCGGCGGCGCGGCCCGCTTGCGGATCCCCCCGCCTCGCCTACCATGACTCCAAAGGCTGCCGCGGCCCGCTCGCCCGGGCCGCCCGAGCGCCCCATCGCCCGCGGTGATGACCGTTTTCCCGGCAGGTTGCCCCATGGCCGACCCGACACCCCGCACCCCCGAGTTCCTGCGCCGCCACGGGAACCACCTGAAGGGCCAGCCCTCGCTGTACCTGCGCCAGCACGCCCACAATCCCCTCGACTGGTACCCCTGGGGCGAAGCCGCCCTGGCCGCCGCCCGGGACGGCGAACGGCCCATCTTCCTGTCCATCGGCTACAGCAGCTGCCACTGGTGCCACGTCATGGAGCACGAGGTTTTCGAGCAGGACGACGTGGCCCGGTACATGAACACCCACTTCGTGTGCATCAAGGTGGACCGCGAGGAGCGGCCGGACCTGGACGCGGTCTACATGGATGCGGTGCAGCTGCTGACCGGACGCGGCGGCTGGCCCATGTCCGTGTTCCTGACCCCGGACCTGAAGCCCTTCTACGGCGGCACCTACTACCCCAAGGTCCAGTTCCTGCAGCTGGCCGGACGGATCATCGACGTGTACCGCAGCCGGCGCAGCGAGCTGGACACCCAGGCGGCCCAGGTGGCCCGGGAGATCGCCCGGCGCAGCACCGCCGAGACCGTGCGGGGCGAGTTTTCCCGGGGCGTGGTGGCCACGGCCGTGGCCAAGGCCAAGGAGCAGCACGACGCCACCTGGCACGGCTTCCGCCAGCAGCAGAAGTTCCCCACGCCGGTCAAGTGGCGCTGGCTGCTGCACGAATGGCGCCGCCACGGCGACCCCGAGTTGGCCGAGATCATCGTCGGCAGCCTGGACGCCATGCAGAACGGCGGCCTGCAGGACCACGTGGGCGGCGGTTTCCACCGCTACTGCACCGACCCGGCGTGGACCGTCCCCCACTTCGAGAAGATGCTCTACGACAACGGGCAGCTGGCCACCCTCTTCCTGGAGGCGGGCGCCGCCATGGCCCGGGCCGACTGGACCGCCACCGGCCTGGACGTGCTCGAGTTCCTGCTCCGGGAGATGCACGACCCCCGTGGCGGCTTCTACGCCAGCTGGGACGCCGACAGCGGCGGCCACGAGGGGTCCTACTACGTGTGGAGCCGGCCGGAGTTGATCGCCGCGGTGGGGCGCGCCGACGGACCCGCCCTGGCGGACCTGCTGGGGATCACCGAGGCCGGCAACTTCGAGGACTCGGGCCGCAGCGTGGTGACCCGGCGCGCCGACCTGGCCGCCGTCGCCCGCCGCCACGGCCGGGACGAGGTGGACCTGCGCGGCCTCTTCGCCCTGCACCGGGACCGCCTGCGCCGGCACCGCGCCGAACGCACACCGCCGGGCCTGGACCGCAAGATCGTCGCCTCCTGGAACGGCCTGGTGCTGGAGGCCCTGGCCGTGGCCGCGGCCGTCACCGGCGAACGGCGCTGGCTGGAGGCCGCCGACCTGGCCGCCGACCACCTGCTGGCGGTGCACCGCCGCGCCGACGGCACCCTGTGGCGCACCAGCGAGAACGGGCGCACCGCCGGGGAGGGCGTGCTGGACGACTACGCCTTCCTGGCCGCGGGCCTGCTGCGCCTGCACCAGGTGGGCGGCGGCGCGCAGCGGCTCGTGCAGGCCCGCGCCCTGGCCGACCGGGCCCGCAACCTCTTCGCCCGCGAGGGCGGCGGCTGGCACCTGTCGGCCGCGGCGGCGGACGCACCCCTGGGGCGGGCGGTGGAGTACTTCGACTCGGTGGAGCCCGCCGGCGGCAGCGTGATGACCAACCTGCTGCTGGACCTGGCGGCCGTCACCGGCGAATCCATCTACCTGGAGGAGGCGCGCAGCGCCCTGGCGGCCTGCGGCGGCCTGATGGGCGGCGCCGGCCCCGAGCTGGCCTGGTGGTTGGAGGCCGCCGGCAAGCTGCTGTGGACCCACCGGGCGGTGGTGGTGGCCGGTGACGCGGACGCCGCGGACACCCACTCCCTGCGTCGCACCGTGCTGCGGCTGCTGCTGCCGGGCGCGGTCCTGTGCACCGTGCCGGCGGACGGACCCTCGCCGGAGCTGCTGGCGGTGGCGCCGGCCCTGGCCGGGAAGACGGCCCGGGACGGCCGGGCCCAGGCCTACGTGTGCGAGTGGGGCCGCTGCGAGGCCCCGACCGCCGACCCGGACGACCTGCGCTGCCACCTGCTGACCGACTGGACCGCGTGACGGCGGGGCCGGCTGCCGCCGGCCCCGTTCGCTCGATCCGACTTGCGGATCCCGGTCTAGAAGTCCTCCACGGAGAACGCCGCGGCGAACTCCTCCTCCTCGGCTTCGGTCAGGGACCGCCGGGCTGCCGGAGCTGCCGGCACCGCGACCCGCGCCGACGCCGGTTCCCGGCCGCCCCCGCCATACCGACCGGAGACGTCGCCGCTGCCGATGATCTGCTGCAGGGTGCCGACCATGGTGTCCAGTTCGTCCGCCAGGGTCGACAGCTCCTGCGCCGACGCCGCCGATTCCTCCGCGCCGGCGGCCGCATCCTGGGTGACGGCGTCGATCTGGGTCACCGACGCGTTGATCTGGCCGATACCCTGGGCCTGGTCGTTGGCCGACCGGGTCATCTCCTGGGCCAAGCCCGCCGCCTTGGCCACGCGGCCGGCGATATCGTCGAGGATGGTGCGGACCTCGTCGGTCACGGCCACGCCGCGGTCGGCCCGGTTGCGCGACTCGTCGATGAGGCTGCTGGTGGTGCGGGCCGCCTCGGCGCTGCGCTGCGCCAGGTTCCGCACCTCCTCCGCTACCACCGCGAAGCCCTTGCCGGCATCGCCGGCCCGGGCCGCCTCCACCGCCGCGTTCAACGCCAGCAGGTTGGTCTGGAAAGCGATCTCGTCGATGGTCTTGACGATGCGGGCGGTCTCGTCGGCCGCCCCCTTGATCTGTTCGATGGCCTCGGCCATGCGCTGCATGGCCTCGCGCCCCCGCTCGGCGGCGGTGCGGGCCTCGTCGGTCTCCTGCGCGGCGGCGCCGGCATGATCGACGTTCTGGCGGGTCTGGGCCGCCAACTCCTCCAGGGCCGCCGACGTCTCCTGCAGGGACGCCGCCTGGTTCTGGGTGCCGCGGGACAGGGACTCGCCGGCCCGGGAGACCTGGCGCGACGAGGTCTGCACGCTGCTGCTGCTCTCGCCCAGGTTCTCCACGACCCGTGCCACCGGGCGGATGATGATGCGCGTCACCAGCAGCCAGGTCACCGCCACCAGCAGCACCAGGCCGGCCACGCCGAGGCCGGCGCTCCAGGCGGCCAGGACCCAGGCGGCGCGCGACCGGGCCGCGTCCGCCGCCTGGACCATGCCGTCGATGTTCCCGTCCAGCTCCGCCACCGCGCGTTTGACGCGGGCGTCGGAGAGGCCGATGCGCATCACGCCCACCTTGTCGCCTTCGAACGCCACGTCGTGGCTGTAGACCGTGATGCCCTTCGCCGGAGGTCTCCGCAGCTTCGGTCAGGGGCTTGCCGTCCGGGTCGGCGAAGGCCACGAACACCACGTCCTGGTCCTGCATGGCGATGTCCGCCAGCTGGCCCAGGGAGGTGAAGTCGTAGCCGATGATGTAGGTGGCGGCGATCCCGCCCAGCACCGAGGCCACGGCCTCCTGCTTGGCTTCGAGGTCGGCGCGCAGGAGCTGCTCCTGGTCACCCTGGATGGTGCGCAGCAGCCCCGTGAACTGCTCCGCCTGCGCCGCCTGTCCGGCCCGCGAGCGGCGCAGGGACACCAGGGCGGTGCCGGCCTGGATCGCCAGCGCGGCCACCACGATGGCCAGCACGAACTTGGCGGTGACGCCGATGTTCCGGAACATGTCCATCCCCCTACTGGATGGCCGCGAACGAACCGTAACCGATGGCGGTCAGGCACTCCACGACAGGTGCGTAGTCGGCCGGCGCGACCCAGCCCACGACCTTGGCGGCCTTGGCGGCGACGTCCTCGGGCTGCATGGCCAGCAGGGCCTCGGCCACCTTGGCGGCCACGGCCGGATCGGTGCCCTTGCAGGCGGCCAGGGGCCACTCGGGGTACAGGCGCGTGGAGTGGGCGAAGGGGAAATCGTCGTCCACCTTGTTGACCACCCGCAGGGCCGCCAGGTCGATGGTGCCCTCGTCGGCCATGCGCTCGATGGTGTCGCTGCGCACGGTGCCCGCGTCGGCGGCGCCGTTGAGCACCGCCAGCACCACGTTGTCGTGCTTGCTGCCGAAGGTGAACTCGCTGCAGTCCTTCTCGGGATCGACACCGTGCTCCAGCAGCAGCCGCCAGGCCATCTGGGCGCCGCCGAAGGACGACTTCTTCACGGCCATGAAGCGCTTGCCCTTGATGTCCTCAACCGTCTGGATGGGGCTGTCGGCCTTGACGATGACGACGCCGCCGAACTCGCTGAGGGCATGGCCCTTGTTGCTGTTGACCAGGGTGGCCACGGCGGTCACGCCGTGCTTCTGCTGCATCTCCACGTAGAAGGCGCTGTTGGCCAGCACGAAGTCCACGCGGCCCGACGCCACGGCGGGCTCGATGGCCTCGAACTTCAGGGGGATGATCTGCACGGGGGTGCCCAGCTTGCCGGACAGGTACTCGCCCGTCGCGCCCCACTTCTGCATGCACTTGGGGGCGCCGCGCTTGGCCAGGACGCCGATCTTCACCTGGGCCAGCCCCTGGGCCGGCGCGCACAGGACGACCAGCACCATGGCCAGGGTCGCCAACAACACCATCCGCTTCATGGATCTTCCTCCCGCTCATGGACATGAGTGCCCGCCGTGCGGCAGGAACCGCAGCGGGGCGTACGGAAGGCGCATCGACCAGACCGGCTGGTTGATTAAGTATTTTCCTGACATTGTTCTCAATTTGACCCGCATGGGGTCCTGCAGGAGGGCGCGTGGCAAGGAATGCCTAGAGCTCGGCCACCTCGGTGACCTCCACCTCGCAGGCCAGCCCCGCGGTGTCGGCGCCACGTCCGCCAGCAGGCCCATGATCCGGGCGGGAACTCCCGGCAGAAGCGGGTCTCGACGGGCGCGTCGTCGAACACGTCCCAGCACAGTTCGCCCAGGGCCTCGGTGCCGCAATAGGCGTGCAGCTCCAGCAGCAGGCTGTGGCCCATGTCCGGGTCGGCGTAGGCGTCGAGCAGGATCTCGATGGCGAAATGGTCCTCGGGCACGGCGCGGCCGGCGGCCCGGGCCGCGGCCTTCAAGGCGTCCTCCCAGTAGTCGGCCACGGCCTGGGTCAGGGACAGGCGGAAGCCCCCGTCGCCGGCGGCGGCCAGCCGCGGCCAGGCGCTCGGGATCGTCGTGCAGCAGATCGACGGCGATGTCGGCCTGGAGTTCGGCGGCGCGGTTGTCCCGCAGGTCGTCGAAGTCGCTGTATCTCGGCTCGGCCATGGGCGGCTCCTCGGCGAAGGGGGACGGCTGTCCGCAGGATAAGCGCCGCCGTCCCGCCCGGCAAGGCGCGCCGCGCCGCCGGGCATCCTGGAGTGTTGCGGTCGCCATTGGGATGGGTGTATGATGATAACCTGTTTCAATTGACCCGGCGGGCGCCGGGCAGGCGGTCATCACGGGAGGGGACGCGCATGAAGACCATTCGGGAACTGCTGGAGGCCAAGGGCGAAGGGCCCATCTACTCGGTCGCGCCGCAGGACACCGTCTTCGACGCGGTGACGCGCATGGTCGAGCACCGTGTGGGCGCCCTGCTGGTCAAGGACGGCGAGACCATCGCGGGCATCGTCACCGAGCGCGACTACCTGCGCTTCATCTCGGTGAAGGGCCGCACCGCCCGGGACACGCCCGTGCGCGAGCTCATGACCCCCCGCGTCATCTACGTGACCCCGGACACGGAGCTGAACGAGGTCATGGCCATCATGACCGCCCAGCGCATCCGCCACGTGCCGGTGCTGGACAACGACAACCTGCTGGGCATCATCTCCATCGGCGACGTGGTCAAGCAGATCTCGCGGGACCAGAAGGTCCAGATCCGCACCCTGGAAGAGTACATCGCCGATTCCTACCCCGGCCCGGCGGTGCCCGAAGCCTAGGCCGCACCCGGCGCCCGGCGGCCGCCGCGAATTCGAGGCCCCGGGGGATTGTCCCCCGGGGCTTCGTCGTCTAGATTTCCCGGGTGCTTCGCGCCCCCGCCCCGCGGCCCGGGCGCCGACCGTGACCCGGTCCCGAACCTCCGAGGTGTGCCGCCATGGCCCAGACCGTCATCGAGAAGATCGTCCAGTCCCATGCCGTCGGCCTGACGCCCGGGCGCCGAGGTGCGCGCCGGCGACTACGTGACCCTGACCCCCGACCACGTGATGACCCACGACAACACGTCCGCGGTCATGGGCAAGTTCAAGGGCCTGGGCGCCGCGCGCGTCAAGGACCCGGCGCAGCCCGTGTTCACCCTCGACCACAACATCCAGGACCTGGGCGAAGGCCAACCAGGCCAAGTACCGGGCCATCGCCGAGTTCGCCGCCGCCAACGGCGTCACGGCCTACGGCGCCGGCCGCGGCATCGGCCACCAGGTGATGGTGGAGGAGGGCTTCGTCAAGCCCGGCGGCTTCTGCGTGGCCAGCGACAGCCACAGCAACACCTACGGCGCCGTGGCGGCCCTGGGCACGCCGGTGGTGCGCACCGACGCGGCCGCCCTGTGGGCCACCGGCACCGTGTGGTGGCAGGTGCCGCGCACGGTGAAGGTGGTGCTCGAGGGCGCCCTGCGCCCGGGCGTGACGGGCAAGGACGTGATCATCACCCTGTGCGGGCTCTACAACCAGGGCGAGGTGCTGAACGCCGTGCTGGAGTTCACCGGGCCCGGGCGTGGCCTCCCTCTCGATGGAGGAGCGCCTGACCGTGGCCAACATGACCACCGAGTGGGGCGCCCTGGCCGGCTGGTTCCCCTGCGACGAGACCTGCCTGGCCTTCCTGGCCGGAGCGGCAGCGGCCTGGCTGGCAGAGCGCGGCACGACCGGGCCGCATCACCGATGCCGACCTGGCGGCCTGGCGCGCCGACGCCGCCGCCAGCGACCCGGACGCCTTCTACGCCGCCGAGATCGTGCTGGACCTGGGCCGGGTCACCCCCCACGTCAGCGGCCCCCACTCGGTGCAGGTGATGACCTCCCTGCGCGACGATGGAGCAGCAGAAGAAGGCGATCCAGAAGGCCTACCTGGTCAGCTGCACCAACAGCCGCCTGGGCGACCTCGCAGGAGGCGGCCGCCGTGGTCCGCGGGCAAGAAGGTGGCCGAGGGCGTCGAGTTCTACGTGGCCGCGGCCAGCGGCCCCATCCAGGAGGAGGCCGAGGCCTGCGGCGCCTGGCAGGACTCTGCTGGACGCCGGCGCCATCGCCCTGCCCCCGGGCTGCGGGCCCTGCATCGGCCTGGGCGCGGGCCTGCTGGAGGAGGGCGAGGTGGGCATCTCCGCCACCAACCGCAACTTCCGCGGCCGCATGGGCAGCCGCGACGCCGAGGCCTACCTGGCCAGCCCCGCGGTGGTGGCCGCCAGCGCGCTGGCCGGCTACATCACCGGCCCGGCGGGCATCGCCCTGGACGGCGGCGCGCCCGAGCGGCGCTTCACCGAGTTCGACGCCGCGGTCCCGCGACGCCGGCCCGGTGGAGATCCTGGACGGCTTCCCCGTCGCGCCACGAGGGCCGCGTGCTCTTCCTGCCCAAGGACAACCTGAACACCGACGGCATCTACTCCAAGGACTACACCTACCGCGACGACGTCACCCGCGAGGAGATGGCCCGCGTGGTCATGGAGAACTACGACCCCGACTTCGCCCCCATGGTGCGGGCGGGCGACGTGGTGGTGGCCGGCTACAACTTCGGCACCGGCAGCAGCCGCGAGCAGGCGGCCACGGCCCTGCAGGCGGCGGGCATCCGCTGCGTGATCGCCGCCAGCTACAGCCAGACCTACCTGCGCAACGCCATCAACAACGGCTTCCTGTGCGTGGAGAGCGCCGAGCTGTCCGACGCCATGCGGGCGCAGTTCGCGGCGCGGGAGCAGGCGGGCGACGCGCACGGTGGACGCCGGGCCGGTCGTCCTGGACTTCCAGGGCTCGACGGCCGCCTGGGAGGGCGCACGTACCCGTTCGTGCCCCTGGGCACGCCCGGTGCAGGAGCTGGTGATCGCCGGCGGCGTGGAGAACATGGTGCGGGCGCAACTGGCCTGACGGCCGCGCCATCGTGCTCGCAGAATTAGGTGGGGGGGCCTCAAAGGTCTCCCCGCCTTGATGTTGTGCCCTTCCGACGGATGTGCTGCCACCGGTTGCACAAATTCGACTAAATCATCTTCACTGATAATGACGAAAAGATTTCATTATCCACCATCCGACCGGGCTGCCGGGAGGGAATGACAGGATGGACTCGGGGCCCGGAGGCCCGCAAACAGGGGCGAACCTGTCATGAAGAAATTGCCGATTGCCACCAAGCTCTACGCCGTGTGGGGCACCCTCATTGCACTGACCCTCGCCATGGGGTTGACCGCCGTCCTCCAGCTCCGCCGCATCGGCCACGAGTTCACGCGGATGCAGGAGGACTTCGCCGCCGTGAGCCAGGGCGCCACCGACGCCACCGTCGCCCTGATGCGCGCCGACGGCCACGCCAAGGAGTTCGCCACCGGCCTGGACGACGCCGAGGCCGCGGGAGTGCAGGAAACCGATGATGGCCGCCTTCGACGCCGCCCTGGCCGACGTGGGCCACCGCGCCGACACGGCCGGCCTCGCCGACATCGTCGCCGACGTGGCGACCGCGCGCACCGCCGGTGCGGCGTACCTGGCCAAGGCGGCGGACGGTCGAGGCGCTCCTGCGCACCCAGGGCGACAAGGACCGGGGTATCCGCGGCAAGCTGCGGGTCGAGGCGCACGAACTGGAGAAGAACATCCAGACCATCGCCACCGCCATGAACGACAAGGCCCGCAGCGACGCCCTGATGGTGGACTACCTCATGCTGCGCCGCCACGAAAAGGATTTCCTCCTGCGCCACGATCCCAAGTACATCGACAAGGCGCGGGCCCTGCTGCCGTCGTTCCAGGACCAGCTCGGAGCGGACGACTATCGCCTGGTGTCCGGCTACGTCGACCGCCTGGGCGAGCTGGCGGCCAACGTCGCCGAAGTCGAGGCCGCCTTGCCCCTGCGCGACGCGGCGGCGGTCGATGCCACCGGACGCGCCGCGAGTCTCGAGGAGGCCGCCGCCGCCGCCCTGGCCCGGGAGCGGTCCCGGCTCGACGGCGTCCAGAGGACCACCAGCACCCTGATCATGGGCCTGGTGGCGGCGATGCTGCTGTTCGGTGCGGCCTTGGCCGTGATCTCGGTCAACGGCATCGTGCGGCCCCTGCGTCGGGCCATCGGCCTGCTGGACGCCAGCGCCGGCGAGATGACCACGGCCGCCACCGAGGTCTCCTCCGCCAGCCAGACCCTGGCTGCCGGCGCGGCGGAGCAGGCGGCATCCATCCAGGAGTCGGCCTCGTCGCTGGAGCAGGTTTCCGCGGCCACCTCCCGCACCAGCCGCGACGTGGATCAGGCCAATGCGCTGATGGACGAGGCGGGGCGCATCGTGGACCGCTCCCTCGCGGGCATGACCGAGGTGAGCGAGTCCATGGCCGCCATCACCCACACCAGCGAGGAGACCCGGCGCATCGTCAAGACCATCGACGAGATCGCCTTCCAGACCAATCTGCTGGCGTTGAATGCCGCGGTGGAAGCGGCCCGCGCCGGCGACGCCGGCAAGGGCTTCGCCGTGGTGGCCGAGGAGGTGCGCAACCTGGCCGGCCGGGCGGCGGCCGCGGCCCGCGACACCACCAGGCTCATCGACGAGTCGGTGACCCAGATCGCCGACGGCGCCGCACTGGTCCAGCGCACGCGGTCCCATTTCGACGAGGTGGCCGAAAGCGCCGGCAGCGTCGCCGCCCTGGTGCAGCAGGTCGCCAAGGCCGCCCGGGAACAGTCCACGGGCGTGGACCAGGTGACCGGCGCCGTGGGCGACATGGACTCCGTGGTGCAGCAGAACGCGGCAAGTGCCGAGGAATCGGCCGCCGCCGCCGAAGAGATGACCGCCCACGCCGAGCAGCTGCGCTCGGTCGTGCGCGACCTGGTCGGGCTGGTCGAGGGCGGCCGCAGCGCCGAGGCGGCCCGGTGCCGAAGGACCGCGCCCGGCCCGGTGCGCCGACGGCGGCACCGGCTCCGGACTTCGACCTCGAGACCTGGTCCCAGGAGTTCGAGACGAGCCAGGCCTGAGCCCGGCCCGCTCCGACACGCCGGGGGCGGCTCCCGCCGGGGCCGCCCCCGTGCCGTTGCGGTCCGGACGCCGCGGTCAGTCCTTGCCGCTCTTCTTCATCAGCTTGAGCTGCAGCTTCAGCCCCTGGTTGCCCGGGTCCAGCTCCAGCGCGCGCTCCAGCGCCTGGCGGCCCAGGTCATCGTGGCCCTCGTCCAGGCAGACGAAGCCCACCAGGGTCCACAGGCCCGCGTCGTTCCAGCGGTCTTTGCCGCTCTGGACCAGCCCCTCGGCCAGGCGCACCGCCAGGGTGGGGTCGCCCAGCGCCCGGTCCGCCTCCAGGGTCAGCACCACGTCCTCGGCGTCCTCCCGGCCCTGCACCAGGTCGCGGCCCTTGGCGGCCTGCCCGTTGCGGATGAGGAAGCGCGCCAGGTCGCGGCGTTTGGCGTCGGAACGGTCGGACGTCGTACGCCGCCCGCAGGTCCGCCTGCTCCTGGTCGGCGGATGCGCGAGGCCGCCCAGCGGCCCGCTCGCTGCCGCTCTGGCCGAAGAAGTCCTGCAGGCCCGACGCGCCGTGGTCGCTGCGCACGCCCGCCAGCTCGGCCATGACCGCCTGGAAGCCGGGAGGTCGTCCTGCTGCTTGTCCAGCAGGGCCAAGGCCTCCATCCACCTCGATGCTCGGCCGAGGCCATGTCGCCCAGGCGGTAGTAGACCGCGCCCTCGAGCAGGTCGGCCGGCGCCGCCTCGTGGCCCCGCTTGGCGCAGAGGTCCAGCACGTCCAGGGCGTCGGCGCCCAGCTGCTGCCGGGTCAGGTCCGCCATGGCCTCGTCCACGCGGTCCGACCAGCAAGGCGCCGAGGCCAGCAGGCTGCCGGCGAACGGGAAGCGGTCGAAGGCCAGGTAGACCGGCAGTTCGCCGGGGCGGCCGGTCAGGCGGCCCACGGTCGTCGCGTAGGGCTTGTAGGGGAAGAGCGGCGCGTACGGCGTGGTGATGCGGGCCTGGTCCCAGGCCTTGAGGGCCAGGTCGTGGCGGCCGGTCACCTCGTAGATGTATCCTGCGTCGTTCCAGAAGCGGTGGGCCTGGGGATAGACGTCGTCCAGCCGATAGGCGCCGAAGGCCTTGGCGGCCATGTCCGGCTGGCCCGCCTCGATCCAGCACAGGGCCTTGATCCAGCGCTCGGCGAAGTCCGAGGGAACGGCGCTCCAGGCCGCCACGTAGGTCATGTCGGGCGGACCCTGGAGGTGCGGTAGTTGATGGGGAAGCGGCGCACGTCCACCTGCCGCAGCCGGTCGGCCTGGGCGAAGGCGGCTTCCTGGTCTCCCTGGCGGGCGGCGATCAGGCCCCGCAGCAGGGTCACCTCGAAGTCGTTCGCGCCCAGCGCCGCGGCCTGCTCGACGGCCTGGTCGGCCGCGTCCGTCTCGCCCTGGTCCCAGGACAGCCAGGCGCGGTCCATGGTCACGCCGCGGCGCAGGTCCGGCAGTTGGTCCTCCGGAACGCGGGCCAGCGCGGCTTCCGCCCCGGCCATGGCGCGCCCGGCCCGGTCCAGGTCGCCCACGCAGGAGGCGAACCAGGAGTACAGGTGCCAGGCGTACGGGTTGGTGGGATCCAGGCCCACGGCCGTGTCCAGCTCCCGCAGGCAGTCACCCAGGGCGGTGACGTCGGACACCTCGGCGCCCCAGCTGGTGGGCAGGTTCTCGCGGGTGTGCTGGGCCTGGGTCTCGATGCGCTGCCGGAACCGCGCCACCTGGTCGAGCTGCCTGCGCGCCCGCTTGACGCGCTGCTCCCGCTCGCTGGACGGCAGGCTGTTCCAGTCCTGCATGTCGACCGGACCGAGGTCGTCGTCGTATTCCAGGGTCCGGACGTAGGCGGCTTCCTGGTCCACGCCGAACTGGGAGCGGTTCAGGAACACGGGATCGTCCCGCAAGCGATAGAACATGGCATCGAGGGACTTCCAGGCGGCGACGTCGCCCACGTCGGACCAATGGGACGGTTCGTCCCAGGCGAAGGTCACCGCGGGAACCAGGAACATGAGGATGGCGGGCACGACGAAGGCCCGGAAACGTTGCGGCATGATGCCCTCCGTATGCGCTGGCACGTGGGGACGCCGGCGCGCCCCGGCGGACGCGTCGGCCTTGACCTGAAGATACCGAATTCCCAGAATACCCGGCAACCCCATCTCCCCCGACGAAAGCGCCCACCATGCCCCTGGCCCTGCAGTCCGCCCTCGTCACCGCCGCCTGGTGCGTCTTCCACAGCGCCTTCATCAGCCACCGCTGGGAGCGCTTCGTGGACGGCAACCTGCCCTCGTACCGGCCCTGGCGGCGGCTGGCCTACGTGGCCGCCAGCACCGTCACCTTCGGGGTGCTGGCCGTCTGGCTGCACGGCCTGCCCGGCACGCCGCTCTGGTCGTGGACGGGGGCCTGGCGCTGGGTGCGCTGGCTGGGTCTGGCCGAGGCGGCCCTGCTGTTCTGGCTCGGCGCACGGGCCTACGAGGGCGCGGCCTTCCTGGGCCTGCGCCAGGCGGCCGACCACCTGGCCGGGCGCCCCCCCCGCGGACCGGCCTTCCGCAGCGACGGCATCCTCGGGATCATCCGCCACCCCTGGTACACGGGCACGCTCATCCTGCTGGCCTTCGGGCTGCCGGTGACCGACGTGAACCTGGCCTGGCGCGGCGTGCTGGCGGCGTACGTGCTGATCGGCACCGAGCTGGAGGAGCGCAAGCTGCTGGCGGAGCTGGGGCCGGTCTACGCCGAGTACCGCCGGCGGGTGCCGCGGTACCTGCCGGGCTTGCACCGGCGGTCGCCGCCGCGGGCCCCCGGCATGGGGCGATAACGCCGTTCGCGGCCGATACCGAGTCCCGTCGGCCTTGCTTCGGGCCCCCGGCGCAGGGTATATTGGCGCGTCTCGCCGGACCACCCGTCGAATGGAGAACGATGCTCGACCAGAACTTCGTCGAGGCCGTCGCCGCCGGCATCCGCACCCACTGGGACGGGAACTGTTTCAGCGACCTGGACGGCGGCACCCTCACCTACGGCGACCTGGCCAACCGCATCCTGAAGCTGCACTGGATCTTCGGAGAGTGCGGAATCGAACGGGGCGATCGCGTCGCCCTGGTGGGCCGCAATTCCGCCCACTGGGCGGTCACCTACCTGGCGGCAGTCAGCTACGGCGCGGTGATCGTGCCCATCCTGCCCGACTTCACGCCCGGGGAAATCGAGCACATCGTCCGCCACAGCGGCGCGTCCCTGCTGTTCGCTTCGGACAGCTGCTGGGACGGCCTGAACGAGGACAAGATGCCGTCCCTGGACGGGGTCTTCCGCATCGCCGACTTCTCCCTGTTCTGGGGTCGCAAGGACCGGCTGGCCGACGTGGTGGGCCACGCCGACACGGGCTACGTGGAGCGCTACGGCAGCCGGCTGACCCGCACCGGGCTGCGCTTCGACCCGGTGGCCGGCGACGAGCTGGCCGCGGTGGTCTACACCTCCGGCACCACCGGCTTCAGCAAGGGCGTGATGCTGACCAACCACGCCCTGATCGTCAACGTGCGCTACTTCATCGACAACGTGGACCTGCAACCGGGCGACACCATGGTCTCGTTCCTGCCCCTGGCCCACGCCTTCGGCTGCGCGTTCGACTTCCTGGCGCCCTGCGTGGCCGGCTGCCACATCACCTTCGTGGAGAAGATGCCCACGCCCAAGGTGCTCCTGGCCGCCTTCGCCGCCATCAGGCCGGCGGTGGTCATGTCGGTGCCGCTGATCATCGAGAAGATCTACCGCAACCGGGTCAAGCCCCAGCTCGAGTCGCCCAAGGTGCAGTTCATGCTGAAGGTGCCGGGGCTGAAGCAGCTCGTGCATCGCAAGATCCGCGACGCCCTGTACCAGGCCTTCGGGGGCCGCTACAAGGAACTGGTGGTGGGCGGCGCCGCGCTGAACCGGGAGATCGAGGCGTTCTTCCGCCAGATCGGCTTCAACCTGACCTGCGGCTACGGCATGACCGAGTTCGGGCCGCTGATCAGCTACACCGTGTCGGGGCAGCATCCGCCGGCCGGCAGCGTGGGCCGGGTCATCCCCTACCTGGAGTGCCGCATCGCCGAGCCGGACCCGGAGACGGGCATCGGCGAGGTGCTGGTCCGGGGCGAGAACCGCATGGTGGGCTACTACAACGATCCCGAAGCCACCGCCGGGTGCATCGACCAGGACGGCTGGCTGCACACCGGCGACCTGGGCCGCCTGGACGACGCCGGCTACCTCTACCTGACCGGCCGTTCCAAGAACATGATCCTGACCGCCTCGGGCCAGAACGTGTACCCCGAGGAGATCGAGTCCCAGCTCAACAACATGCCCTGCGTGGCCGAGTCGCTGGTGCTGGAGGCCGACGGCCGGCTGGTGGCCCTGGTCTACCCCGACCTCGAGTCGGTGGACCGCAACTGCCTCAAGGGCATGCAGGTGGAGACCCTGATGGAGGACAACCGCCAGGCCCTGAACCTGCGCCTGCCGGGCTACAGCCAGATCCACCGGCTGAAGGTCCTGTACGACGAGTTCGAAAAGACGCCGACGAAGAAGATCAAGCGACGGCTGTACAGCGCGGCGGTCTGAGCGCCCGCATCCCGGAAGGAGATCCCGATGAAGACGTCCCGCAGTCCGCAGGACAAGGTCATGATCCTGGAAGTGTCCGGCAAGATCATGGGCGGTTCCGACCACGACAAGTTCAAGGCGGAGATCAAGGCCCTCATCGAGGAAGGCTACAAGGACGTGGTCCTGGACTTCGCGGGCGTGCCCTGGATCAACTCCACCGGCCTGGGCATCCTCATCTCGGGCTACCACTCCCTGCGCGCGGCGGAGGGCACCATGAAGATCTGCGCGGTGAAGGAGCGGGTGCTCAGCATCTTCTACATCTCCCAGCTCCAGAACGTTTTCGAGGTCTTCCCCACGCGGGAGGAGGCGCTGGCCAGCTACGCCTGACCGCGCCGGCGCCGGGTTGCATCTTGCCGCGGGCCCGGGGCACACGCTCCGGGCCCGCCGCCGTCGGGGGCCGTCCTAGTCGGCGAACTGGACCGTCTCGCGCCGCGGGTCCGCGGACGCCCGCTCCAGGATCGCGCCCACCTGCTGCTCCGGCAGCCAATTGATCCGCCCGCTGCCCAGGTCGTAGATCCCGCCCACCACCTTCACGCGCCCCGCCGCCGCCAGGCTGCGCACGGCCGGACTGCGCAGGAACAGGTCCTCGATCCCCTGCCACACGTTCTCCTCGATGGCCAGGGGGATCAGGTCGTCGCCCTCCAGGTCGGGGCGGGCGGCCGCGGCGCGGGCCACCGCGGGCATGATGTTGTCCACCAGCGGCGGGATGCTGCGCTCAAGGCGGTGACCGCGGCCCTGGTGGGCCTGCGTCACGGCGGTCACCGCCCCGCAGCCCGTGTGGCCCAGCACCACCAGCACCGGCGTGTTGACGTGGGCCAGCCCGTACTCGATGGAACCCACCTCGTCGGTGTCGCACACGTTGCCCGCGACCCGCACCACGAACAGGTCCATGACGCCGGCGTCGAAGATCATCTCCACCGGCACCCGCGAGTCCGAGCAGGCGATCACCGTGGCGTAGGCGTGCTGCCCCTGGTCGGCGCCCGCGGCCAGGCGCCGGCGGTCGGCGTCGGCCCGCGGGTGGTCCGCATGGCCGGAGGCGAAGCGCTCGTTGCCGGCGCGCAGGCTGGCCAGAGCCTCGTCGGGGGTGGTCCGCTGCGGGGTCGTGGGCGCCATGCCGGCCACCAGGGCCGACACGCCGGCGGCGACGGCGAGCAGGGCCAGGGCCGCCGGGACGAGGAGGGTTCGGGACAGACGCATGCAGGGTCCTTTCGCTGACGGACACGCGGGTCCGGCTCGGGGGACCGGCCGGCGGCGCGCCCCGGACGATCGGGCGCGCGCCTGGTCCCGGGTCAATGCGACGCCCCTGCGCGGGTTCGGTAACATGAAGAATGACGGAAGGGGAACGGCGACGGGCCGCCCCCGGGGGCGGCCCGTCCGTCTGCTCGCCCACGCCGACGCCGCTTCAGGCCGGCACGGTCACCCGGAAATCGGTGCCGCCGCGATCGGTGGAGGTGAACGCCACCTCGCCGCCCAGCAGGCGCTCGGTGAACATGCGCGCCGACCAGGCGCCCAGCCCGTGGCCGCGGCCCGGCTTGGTGGTGAAGTTCTTCTGGAAGATGCGCGGCTGGATCTCCCGGGGGATGGCCGCCGGGTTGCGCACGTGGAAGGCCACGGCCCCTTGCCCGCAGGCCACCGACACCTCCACCCGCCCGCCGGGCCCGGTGGCCTCCAGGGCGTTGACCACCAGGTTGGCCAGCACCCGCACCAGCAGCCACAGGTCCGTGCGGATGGTTTCGTCGGGATCGGCCGACCACACCGTCAGGGTGCGCCCCGCGGCGGCCGGATGGTGCAGGAAGATCCGGCGCACCTCGTCCAGCACCGCGGCCACGGGCACCTCGGTGTGGGTCATGCGCAGGCGCGGCACCTCGTCGTCGCGCAGCAGGCGCTGCAGCTCCACCTCGCGATCCAGATGCTCGGCCAGGCGCCCGATGCGCTCGATCAGCGCGCGGCGCTCGTGGGGATCGTCCTCGTCCTGGACCAGGTCGGCGGCGCCGATCAGCCCCTGCAGCACGTTGTTCAGGTCGTGGGTGAAGACCTGCTCCAGGGCGGCGCGCCGCTGTTCCTCGGTGGCGTCCTGAAGGAACAGCAGCAGGACCCGCTCACCCCCCAGATCCAGGGGCACGGCCCGGACCCTCAGCACGAGGTCGTCGGTGTGGCCGTCGCGGCCGATCTCGGCCACGCAGAACCGATCCTCGGCGCAGCCCTGGGCCAGGGCGCCCACGATGGCGATCACCGCGCCGCAGGTGGCGCAGTGGGGCGTGGTGCCGCAGCCGTGGGGATCCTCGTGGGCGTGGACGCAGCGCAGGGCCTCGCCCGGACGCAGGCCCAGCACCTCGGCGGCATCGGCGTAGCCCAGGGATTCCAGGAAGGTGCAGTTCACCGCCAGGATCTGCCGGTTCTCGTCGAGGATGGCCAGCAGGCCCCCCACGTGCTGCAGCAGGCTGTCGGTGACGGGATTGTTGGCCAGGATCTCGAGGCGGCGGGCCAACTCGGTGGGCGCCGTCCGTGCGGCCGGCGCGAAATAGGTCTGGATCTGCGGACCGCTCATGACCGGCCCTCCCCCCGGAATGCATGGGACGATAGGCGGCGACAATGAAAATGTAGCATCAGTCGGGGCCGGGCAGCCATCGGAATCGGCGCGGCGCCGGCTCGCCGGGCGGGTCGTCGCGGTCGTTAATCATGAAGAATATTGTCCAGTATATTCGAGACCCGTCGGCCCCGTCCCGAAGCCGGTTCGCAGGTCCGTCGAATCGGCGGTCCCCGGTCAACGACAAGTTGTTTTTTCGCAATACATTCCGCCGTCAGCAATTCCCGCGGGACGAATCGGCGACAGCGGCACGCATTATGATGCTTCCGGGGTGGCTTCGGGGCCGGACGGCCCCACAGAGAAGGGACGAGACGATGAAGAGCGAGCGACCGGTGATGGTGAACGACGATCCCCGCAGGGAGGTCGCGCGATGATGGGCGGCGGTTTCGGCGGAGTCTTCGGCTTCCCCTGGATGGGGTTGCTCTGGGTGGTCGTCCTGGCGGTAGGCATCTACTTTCTGGTGCGGATCATGAGGGATCTCCGGCGCTGAGCGGACCGCTTGAACAGGAAGGAAGTGAGACGTGCCATGAATGATCTCCAGCAGGAGCACGACGGACACGCGGATCACCACGGACACGCCCACGCCGGCCACGACGACGCGGCGGCGGCCATCGATCCCGTGTGCGGCATGGCGGTCTCGGCCGAGTCCGCCGCCGATCACCGCGACCACGGCGGCAAGCACTGGCTGTTCTGCAGCGGCAGCTGCGCCCTGAAGTTCGACGCCGAACCGGACCGGTACGCCGGTGCCGAAGCCGGCACCCCGCCGCCCACCACGTCCGGCACCGCGGCGAAGTACACCTGCCCCATGCACCCCGAAGTGGTCCAGGACGGTCCGGGCACCTGCCCCAAGTGCGGCATGGCCCTCGAGCCCATGGTGGCCACCGGCGAGGCCGCCGAAGAGGACTCCGAACTGCGGGACATGACCCGCCGCTTCTGGACCGGTGTCGCCCTGTCGGCGCCCCTGCTGGCCCTGGCCATGCTGCCCATGGCGGGCTTGCGGCTGCTGCCGGCCGCCGTCCAGCCCTGGGTCGAGTTCGCCCTGAGCGCGCCGGTGGTGCTGTGGTGCGGCCGGCCCCTGCTGGAGCGGGGCTGGCGCTCCCTGGTCACCCGCAACCTCAACATGTTCACCCTGATCGGCGTGGGCGTCGGCGCGGCCTGGAGCTACAGCATCGTGGCCACCGTGGCGCCCGGCATCTTCCCCGCGGCGTTCCGCGGCCACGGCGGCACGGTGGCCGTGTACTTCGAGGCGGCCGCCGTGATCACCACCCTGGTGCTGCTGGGCCAGGTGCTGGAGCTGCGGGCGCGCCGCCGGACGGGCACCGCCATCAAGGCGTTGCTGGACCTGGCGGCCAGGACCGCGCGGGTGATCCGCCCCGACGGCACCGAGGAGGACATCCCCCTGGAGCACGTGGCCAGCGGCGACCGCCTGCGGGTCCGCCCCGGCGAGAAGGTGCCCGTGGACGGCGAGGTGATCGAGGGCCGCAGCAGCGTCGACGAATCCATGATCACCGGCGAGCCCATCCCCGTGGCCAAGGAGGCCGGGGACACGGTCATCGGCGCCACGGTCAACGCCACCGGCGGGTTCGTCATGGAGGCGCGCAAGGTGGGCAGCGACACCCTGCTGGCCCGGATCGTGGCGATGGTGGGCGCCGCCCAGCGCAGCCGCGCGCCCATCCAGCGCGTCGCCGACGTGGTGGCCGGCTACTTCGTGCCCGCGGTGATCGCCTCGTCGGTGATCACCTTCGTCGTGTGGGCGCTGGTGGGTCCGGCGCCGGCCATGGCCTACGCCATCGTCAACGCCGTCGCGGTGCTGATCATCGCCTGCCCCTGCGCCCTGGGCCTGGCCACCCCCATGTCCATCATGGTGGGCGTGGGCCGCGGCGCCCAGGCGGGCGTGCTGATCCGCGAGGCCGCCGCGCTTGAGGTGCTGGAGAAGATCGACACCCTGGTGGTGGACAAGACCGGCACCCTGACCGAAGGCAAGCCGCGCCTGGTCCGGGTCGAGGCCGTCGCCGGCGGCGACGAGGCCGACCTCCTGCGCCTGGCCGCCGGTCTGGAGCGGGGCAGCGAACATCCCCTGGCCGAAGCGGTGGTGGCCGGCGCCCGCGAGCGCGGCGTCGAGCCGGCCGCGGTCGAGGACTTCGCTTCGGTCACCGGGCAGGGCGTCACCGGCACGGTCGATGGGCGGCGCGTGCTGCTGGGCAACCGCCGGCTCATGGACGGGGCGGACGTGGACGTGGGGCCGCTGGCGCGCGCGGGCCGAGGAGCTGCGCGGCCAAGGGCAGACGGTCATGTTCCTGGCGGCCGACGGCCGGGCTCTGGGCCTGATCGGCGTGGCCGACCCCATCAAGGAATCCACGGCCGAGGCCGTGCGCCTGCTGCAGGCCGACGGCATCGAGATCGTCATGCTCACCGGCGACAACCGGACCACCGCCGAGGCCGTGGCCCGCGAACTGGGCATCGACCGGGTGGAGGCCGAGGTCCTGCCCGAGCAGAAGAACGCGGTGATCCGGCGCCTGCAGGACGAGGGCCGCCGGGTGGCGATGGCCGGCGACGGCATCAACGACGCCCCGGCCCTGGCCCAGGCCGAGGTGGGCATCGCCATGGGCACCGGCACGGACGTGGCCATGGAGAGCGCCGGCGTGACCCTGGTGAAGGGCGACCTGCGGGGCATCGCCAAGGCGCGGCGGCTGTCCCGGGCCACCATGCGCAACATCCGGCAGAACCTGTTCTTCGCCCTGGTCTACAACACCGTCGGCGTGCCCGTGGCCGCGGGCGTCCTCTATCCGTTCTTCGGCCTGCTGCTGAGCCCCATGATCGCCGCCACGGCGATGACGTTCAGCTCGGTTTCGGTCATCACCAACGCCCTGCGCCTGCGGCGCGTCACCCTGTAGCGCAGCGCCGCCGGCGGCCGCGCGGGAAGGATCGCCCCATGAAGTCCCGGACCCTCAGGATCGTCCTGCTCACCCTGCTGGCCGAGGCCGTCCTCGGCGTGCTGGTCGCCGTCGTCGTGGTGAACTCCGGACTCTACGACGTGGCCGCCACCAGGCCCCACCACGCCCTGACCCGCAAGATCCTGGCCGCCACCAGCGACGCCTCGGTCCGGGCCCACGCGTCGCACGTGGCGCTGAGCCCCATCTATGCGCACCCCGACCTGGCCGAGGGTGCCGAGCACTTCGGCGAGATGTGCGTGGCCTGCCACGGCGCGCCCGGCGTGGACAAGAGCGAGGGCGGCGAGGGCTTGAACCCGCCGGCGCCCGACCTGGCGAAGTCGGTGACGGACATGTCGCCCCGGGAGGTTTTCTGGGTGGTCAAGCACGGGATCAAGATGACGGGCATGCCCGCCTTCGGCCCCACCCACGACGACGAGAAGATCTGGGACATCACCGCATTCGTGAAGAAGCTGCCGGAGATGACGCCGGCGCAGTACCGGCAGTGGGCCGCGGAGGCGGAACACCACGACGAGGAGCACGCGGCCGGCTAGCGCGGCGCGGCACCTATCGCCCCGCGTCCTCCACCAGGCTGCGCCCCAGCCGGAAGTCGTACAGCGTCCGCCGCTGCAGGTCCGCCGCCGCCAGCCGGTAGGCGACGATGGCGTCCAGCAGCGAGCGCCGCGCCTGCACCAGGCGGTCGCGGTCGCTGGCCAGGTCCTGGCTGGTGATGTCGCCGGCCTCGAAGCGCTGCTGGCTGATGTCGAAGCTCCGCACGGCGATCTCCAGGCTGTTGCGGAGCACCTCGATGCGCCGGGTGGCGCCCTCCAGGTTGGCCAGGGCGGCCTTGACCTCGCCCACGATGCTGCGGCGCAGGTTCGTGCGCGACAGTTCCTGGCGCTCCAGGGCCACCTGGGCGGCCGCGACCTCGGCCCGGTTCACGCCGGCGTCCCAGATGGGCACGCTCAGGCTGAAGCGCACGCCGCGGTTCCCCGGCCGCCGGCGCAGGTCGCGCCAGCTGCTGTCCACGAGGTCGTTGAACGAGGGATCGACGAGCTGCGCGTCGCTGACGCCCGTCAGGTTGTAGAACGCCGTCAGCTCCCCTTTCAGGTCGCTGCGGGCGTCGGTCTCGGTGATGGTGATCTCGGCGCGGCGCAGGGCATCGTCCTGGTCCGACAGCTCGGTGCGGTGGGCCAGGGCGTGGGCGATGGCCAGGTCGGGATCCACCGCGAACGTCACCGGCGTCATGTCCGACTCGGCCCGGACCGGGATGTCCATCGGGACGCCCACCATCAGCCGGAAGCGGTCCGCGCTCAAGGCCAGGCCGGCCTCGGCGGCCAGCAGGTTGTTGCGGCTCTCGGCCAGGTCGACCTCCATCTGCAGGGCCTCCACCTCGGGGATCAGGCCCGCGTCGTACTTCCGTTGGGCCAGGTCGTTGTTCTGCTGCTGCCGCTGCAGCATGTCCCGGGCGATGGTGACCTCCTGCTGCGCCTTGTAGAGGTCGAAGAACGCCGCCGTGACCGTGTAGCCCAGGTCCAGCCGGCCCCGGGCGTAGGCCCGACGCGCGATGCGGTGCGCGATCTCGGCCCGCTCCAGGCCCAGCTTCAGGCCGTTGGGCTGCAGCAGCGGCTGGCTGAGGGCCACCTCGTAGCTGTTGAAGAAGGTGCGCCGGTCCCGGTCGGCGTCGATGGACGAATCGTACACCGTATCCTTGCGGTGGTAGCCCTCGGCGCTGACGCTGATCTCGCCGTCGGTGGGCAGCGGCTGGGTCACGTCCAGGCGTGCGTTCACTTCGCTGTGGCCGTAGGTGCCGTAGCTGGGCAGCTCGCCCGGCACGGTCACCCCCTGCACCTGCTCCTGCAGCTCGGGCGCCACCACGGTCAGGTCGGCCCGGGTGTGGAAGCGGCCGCGGGCCGCGGTCACGTCGTAGCCGGCGGCGTCCAGGTCCATGGCCAGCGCCCGGGCCTGGAAGCTCTCGTCCAGGGCCAGGGCCACCGCCCTGTTCAGGTCCAGCACCAGGGTGTCGCCGGGCGCGTCGGCCGCCGCGGCGGGCAGGGCGCAGGCCAAGGCCGACAAGAGGATGATCGCGAGTCGTTGCATCATTCGTACCGCAGGCATTCGATGGGGTTGAGCGAGGCGGCCCGCCGGGCCGGCACGTACCCGAAGGTGATGCCGACCGCCGTCGAGACGCCGAACGCCAGGATGATGGCCCAGACCGAGACCACCGTGGTCCAACCGGCGGCTGCCGCGATGACCCAGGCCAGGACCGCGCCCAGCACCACGCCGGCCAGGCCGCCGGCCAGGCTGACCGCGGCCGCCTCGGCCAGGAACTGGGCCATGATGTCCCGCTTGCGCGCCCCGCAGGCCAGGCGCACGCCGATCTCCCGCGTGCGCTCCAGGACGCTGGCCAGCATGATGTTCATGATGCCGATGCCGCCCACCAGCAGCGAGATGCCGGCGATGGCTCCCATCACCAGGGAGAAGATGCGCTGGGTGGCCTGGCGGCGGCGGATCAGCTCCAGGGGCACCACCACGCGGGTGTCCGCCTCGCCCTGGTGCCGCCGTTGCAGCACCCGCTCGGTGAGGCCGGCCACGGCGCCCAGCTGGCCCAGGTCGCCCACCTGCACCACCAGGCGGTCCAGCTCGCGCTGCCAGCCCTTGCGGTCGGTGCGCAGCAGGGCGCAGCTCAGCGGGATGTAGATGTCGCGCTCGGTGGCCCGCAGCAGCCCTTCCTGGTCGTCGTCCACCTTGCCCGAGCCGCCCAGCACGCCCACCACCTGGTACCACTGATCGTCGATCTTGAGGAACGAGCCCACCGGCTCGTCGATGCCGAACAGTTCGCGCACCAGGCCCGCACCCACCACGCAGACGCGGCTCAGGGCCGAGTCCTCGGCGGTTGTGAAGAAGCGGCCCGCCTGCAGGTGGTCGCGGCGGACCCGCGGCAGGTCGGCGGTCGTGCCCACCACCGAGGTCTTGATGCGTTCGCGGCCCGCGACGTCGCGATCGGCCACCGCCATGGGCACCACCGCGACGATGGCGGGGGTCAGCCGCGCCAGCGCCGCCGCGTCGCTCCGGTCCAGGCCCAGGGAGCGGTGTCCGGTGTCGTCGCCCTCGCGCCGCGTGGGCGGATCCTGGTGCAGGACGATGACGTTGTCGGCGCCCAGGGACTCGAACTGGGCCAGGGCCTCGCGCCGGGCGCCCTCGCTGATGGACAGCATGGCCACCACCGCGGCCACGCCGAAGACCACGCCCAGCGCGGTCAGCACCGTCCGCAGCCGGTGGTTGCGCAGCCCGTCCAGTCCCTGCCGCAGCGCCTGCCTCACGTCGCCGGCTTCCCCGCGGCCCGGTCCCCGTCGTCGGCCGGCGGCACCAGGAGCACGTCCTCGCCGGCTTGCAGCCCCGCGGTGACGATGACGTCGTCGTCGCCGGCCGCACCCAGGACGACCTCGCGCGGCCCGCCGCCCGAGGCCGGGTAGACGACCGTGCGGCCGTCACGGCGGAACACCGCCTCCAGGGGCACGTGGACCACGTCGTCGTACTTCTCGTGGATGATGCGGCACTGGGCGGTCATGCCCGGCAGCAGGCCGGCCACGTCGCCGGCCAGCAGCACGTCCACGTCGAACACCTTCAGCTTGTCGTCCCCCTCCACCCGGGCCAGGGGCGCGATGCGCGTCACCTTGCCGGCCAGCTCGCGCCCCTGCAGGGCGTCGATGGCGACGACCGCCTCCTGACCCTGCTGCAGCCGATGGATGTCCACCTCCTGGACCCAGGTGCGCACCTCGAAAGCGGTCAGGTCGGGCAGCTCCATGATGGCCTGCCCCTGCCACACCTGGTCCCCCAGGCGGATCTTCCGGCGTTCGCCCGCCGCGCGGATCTTGCGGTAGACCACCATGCCGCTGTCGGGCGCGGTGACGGTCAGGGCGGCCAGGTCGCGTTCGGCCCGCTCCAGCTCCAGCTGCTGCTTGCGCACCTCGGCCTCGGCCTTGGCCAGGTCGGCGGCATTGATCTGGCGCTGGGAGGCCAGGGACTGATCCGCTTCGCGCAGGTCCAGCTCGGCCCGGCGCAGGTCGATCTCCGCCTCGCGCTTGCGGCTGGCGGACTCGAAGCGCAGGGCCTCGGCGTTCAGGCGCGACTGCTCCAGGGCCAGCTCCTGGCGGTGCAGCGAGGCCTCCTTCTCGGCCAGGGCCTTGGCGCCGGTGGCACGGCGGTTCTGCAGCTCGGCCGCGGCGCCCTCCCAGGCGTTGCGCTGCTCGTCGACCCGCTGGATCTGGGTGGAGGCGTCGAAGGTCGCCAGGGTGTCCCCCGGGGCGACCCGCGTGCCCTCGGCGATGAGGAACACCACCTTGTTGTTCCAGCCCGGCGGCGCCGGGATGGGGATGCTGTGGACCGCCGCCAGTTCGCCCCGCGCGGCGGTCTCCACCGAGAAGGCGCCGCGCACGGCCTCGGCGGCGACGACGGCGGCGGCGGACTTCCAGGGACGTTTCACCCCCGCGAACACCAGGATCGCGACGACGGCCGCGACGGCCGGGAGCCAGCGTCTAGCGCGCGGCATGGTCATCCTCCAGTTCGATGGTGGCGCGGACCGACATGCCCGGCATCAGGTCGCCGTCGACGCCGTCGAGCAGCGCCGTGACCCGGAACCGCCGCGCGACGGCGTCGGCCTCCTCGGCTTCGGGCAGGGTCTGCACGGCGGTGATGCGTCCGGCGTAGGTGCGGTCGGGGTAGGCCTCCGGCACGGCGGTGACCCGCTGGCCGGGACGCACCCGGCCGCGGTCCCGCTCGTGGACCGGGAACTCGATCTGCAGCGTCGAAACGTCGGTGACGTCCAGCAGGTGCTGGCTCCAGTTGACCTCGTCGCCCAGGTGCACCACGGACACGCCCTCGTCGCTGCGCTCGCGGTGGTAGACCACCATGCCCGCGGCGGGGGCGGTGATCACGAGCATGTCCAGGTAGCCCTGGTAGCGCGCGGTGCGGGCGCGCAGCTTCTCCCTTTGGATCACGGCCTGGGCCCGCGCCAGGCTGTCCAGCCCCCCCTGGGCGGCGCTGTCCTGCAGCGCCCGCGCCAGGGCGAACTCGGCCAGGCGGCGGCCCAGGGCGGCGCGCTCCCGATCCAGGGGCGCCGAGAACCGCTGCTTCTGTTCGGCCAGGTCCGCCGACTCGCGGTCCAGGCGGGCCTTGGCGATGGCGTTGTGGGCCGCCAGGGCGTGGCTGGCGTTCTCGGCCGCGACGCCGGCCACCACCAGGTCCTGGACGCCGGCATCGGCCTGGACCTCGCGCAGCAGGCTGCCGATGCGCTCGTTCTCCAGGACCACCAGGGTGTCGCCGGCGGCGACGACCGTGCCCTCGTCCGCCAGGAAGACGATCTTGCAGCCGCCACCGATGGGCGGCGACGCCACCGCGGACGTGTTCACGGCGGCGACGGTGCCGGCCTCGTACAGGCGCGACTCTGGCTGCGGGCACTCGGGGTCGGTCCGGGGGATGGCGGACGCCAGCGCGGCCGCGAACAGGGCGCCGAGGGGGATGGCGATGCGGGAAGCCCGGATCATGGAATCCTCATGGGACGTTGGCGGCCGCGTCGACCGGTGGGAAAGCCGGCGGTCGTCGATCGCGCTGGTACGTCGGATCCGGAGCGGGAGTTCCGGGGGATGCGCCGCCCTCGTCGGCCGGACCCGAGCGGCCAGGCGGTCGGGCGTGCGCCAGCGTGAGGATACCCCAGACCTGCCGCGCCTGGCTACCGGCGGATCCGGCTCCGGCGTTCGTACCACTGGCGCTCGTCCTCGGGGTTCTTGAACGGCGTCCAGGTCTCGACCACGATGTGCCGCCACGAACCGTCGCTGAACCACTCGTACCAGGCCTTCACCTCGCCCTTGGCGTCGAGGCAGGCGGCGACCGGAAGAAGATGGATCGAGACCGGCTCGCCCCACGTCACGACGAGCGCCAGGGGCTCGAGCTTCATGTCCGCACCCGCGGTGCCTTTCGGCAATCCGCAGTCCCGGACGTTCGCAAGCGTCAGCCCGTCCGCCGACCACCGGTTGCCACCCCCATCGAAATTCCGTGGATACCAACCGTCAGGCACCACCAGCGTGTCGAGGGTCGCCAGCGTCGTGCCGTCCAGCAAGAACATCCGGCCGCGATGATCGTAGTCCTGCATCCACAGCAGGAGCCGGCGGCCGCCGGGTTCGGCGAAAAACCGGGCGGCATAGCCGCCGAACGTCCGCCGAGCGATCTCCACACCGGAATCGAGATCGACGGCAATGACCGGAAAAGGCTTGAAGTCGCATTGCCAGGCCAGCCAGGCGGTCCTGGTACCAACGACACCGCCGCTCTCGCGGCATCGGCATTCCGCCTGCGAATCGGGCAGCATCGTCGACCAGACGGGTTCAGGGCGCAGGATGTCCCGGCAAGTGATCTTCAACGCGTCCCCGTCCGACCGCCATTCGACGACCCGGGTCCCTTCGCCGATGACGTTCCAGCGGGACGAGCCGTCGTGACTCTGCCGCGGCGTATCGACCGCGCCCGGCACCGGAAGTGGGCGCGGTGTTCCGCGGGCTTCGTAGGCCGGCACGAAACCCAGCGCCGAATCCCCCGGCAGGGGCAGGAATCGCGCTTCCCAGAGTGCCTCGCCGCAGTCCTGCCGCCAGAGCCGCACACCGTCGGCCGAGAACCCGAACAGGTCCGGCGACGACTCGTCCTGTCCGGCCGCCGTCGAGCGCCGCGATGATACGGCCGTTGGGCCGTTCCCTCGCCTCGACCCGGGATCCCGCGAGCGCGAGCGCAGCCACGGCGACCAACATGACGAGTCGTCCATTCCTCACGGTTCCATGACTCCTTGCGGCCGCGGATGTCCGATCATGCTTGGCGGGCACGGTGATGCGTGCCGCAGCCAGGAGAGTACCACCGCCTCGTCGCACTGTCGCCGATCGGATACGATCGGCCATGCGCGCGATCTGCCGACGACCCCGGGGGGGGGATCGCGGGGCATTGCGGACCGTTCCAATCGTCCCTACCGTGGACAGACCCCGGGCACGCTGCCGAGCTGTTCCGTCGCCTCCGGCAGCCGCGCCCCGACGAACGTTTCCCGACTCCCCGCGGAGGCCCGCATGAAGACCCTCAGACTGCTCGCCCTGGCGGCCCTGCTCGTCGCCGCCGCCACGGTGTCCGTGGCCCTGGCCCAGGAACACCCGACCGCCGAGCACCCGTCCGCGCCCAAGCAGGCGGCCGCCCCCGCCCACGCCGCCGACGGCGTCCTGGCCGCCGCCGCCGCCGACGGCCGTTTCACGAAGTTCCTGGCCGCGGTCAAGGCCGCCGGCCTGACCGACAAGTTGCAGGGCGACGGCCCGTTCACGGTCTTCGCGCCCACCGACGAGGCCTTCGCCAAGCTGCCCGCGGGCACCCTGGACGACCTGATGGCGCCGGCCGGCAAGGCCCGATTGGCCGGCCTGCTGGCCAACCACGTGATTCCGGGCAAGTTGCTGGCCGGCAAGATGAAGACCATGAAGGCCGCCAACGTCAACGGCCAGGACCTGGCCATCACCGTCAACGACGGCCAGGTGACGGTGGACGGGGCCAAGGTGGTCGGCAAGGAACTGGATGCCGGCAACGGCGTCGTCCACGCCATCGACACCGTGCTCGTGCCGTCCGAGCCGGTCAAGGATCCGGACCAGGCCAAGCCCAAGGACCACCCGGGTCACTAGGACCCCGGCCCGAACCCCAGGAGGGTGTCACCCATGTCGAGCCCGTCGTACCGGATCGCCGCATTCGTCGCCGCCGTCGCCGTCGCCACCCTCGGCTGGGGCCTGCGACCGCCGACCGCCATCGCCCAGGACGAGGCCGGCGCCGGCGGCCCGCCCGTCGTGACCGGGGACATCAAGGCCGGCATCGAGAGCCACATCGCCGAGCAGGAGGCCCGGCACGACGGCTACTTCGTCGTCGACTTCGAGGGAAAGGAGCTGAAGCTCCAGCTCGTGCGGATCCACGTGGAGTACCTGGCCACCCTCAGCCCGCGCCACCACTTCGCCTGCGTGGACATGGCCAGCAGCGACGGGCAGTTCTACGACATCGACTTCTTCATCCAGGGCGACCCGGGTTCGATGATGGTCACCAAGACCCTTGTCCACAAGCTCAACGGCCGCCCCTACTACCTGTGGGAACAGAACGCCGAAGGGCACTGGGTCACGCGCGCCGTGGCCGACGCCGACAACAAGCTGCTGGGCGTCATCTCGGGCACGGACACCTTCACGTTCCGCTATCGCGCGACGGTGCCGCAACTGGCCGGCCCCGCCCGCTGCTGGGTGCCCGTGGCCTCGACGGACCCGTTCCAGACGGTGACCGTGCGCTCCATCGACGCGCCCGAGCCGCAGCGCATCCTCACCGACAGCGCCCACGGCAACCGCGTCCTGTACCTGGAGCTGAAGCCCGCGGACAGCGGCCGCGTGCTCGAGATCGTCTACGACGTGGTGCGCAAGGAGAAGAGCGCCTACGCCGGCGACCCGACCGACGCGCAGCGGTACCTGCAGCCCGAGCGGATGGTCCCGTCGGACCCCATCATCACCGCGGCCGCAGAGAAGGCCGTGGCCGGCCGCGACAGCGACCTGATGAAGGCCCGCGCGCTGTACGACTACGTGATGGACCAGATGTCCTACAAGAAGTTCGGCGAGGGCTGGGGCAAGGGCGACGCCCTGTTCGCCTGCGACTCGCGCTACGGCAACTGCACCGACTACCACGCCTACTTCATCGGGCTGGCCCGGGCCGTGGGCATCCCGGCACGGTTCGCCATCGGCGCGGCCATCCCCTCGGAGCGCAACGACGGCGGCACCGACGGCTACCACTGCTGGGCCGAGTTCTACGCCGACGGCAAGTGGTGGCCCGTGGACATCAGCGAGGCCGACAAGTTCAGCGCCCTGAGCATGTACTACTTCGGCCACCACCCGGCCAACCGCTTCGAGTTCAGCCACGGCCGCGACCTGGTGGTGGATCCGGGACCGGCCTCGGGGCCCATCAACTTCCTGGCCTACCCGGTGCTGGAAACGGGCGGAGCGACGATGAAGATGCCCACCCAGTTCCTGTTCAACAGGACGGCGTGCGGGCAGGAGGGGTGACGGGGGGCCGGCTTGCCCCCCGGGGGGCGGTCCCGTAACCTCAGGACGACGACCGTCCCCACGGTTCCGGAGCGATCCCATGAACCGAAACCGCCGCCGTGCCCGCGCCCTGCTGCCCGCGCTGATCCTGCTGTCCGCCGTCCTGCCGGCGCGGGCCGGCGATCCTCCCCTCGCCGCCCCCGGCGACCGCGTCCGGATCGAGTTCCGCGAGAACGTCCGGAAGAAGGTCCTCTTCCTCTTCTCCTACACCACGTCCGAACGCCGCCACGCGGCCGGCGAGCTGGTGGCCGTCACGGCCGACTCGGTGACTCTCCGCCGGGACGGCGACGACGCCCTCGAGCGCCGGGCCCTGGCCGGCATCGACCGCCTGTCCGTTTCCGTCGGCAAGCGGCGGCACGTGCTCGGGGGGCTCGCGGGCGGACTCGTCTTCGGTGCCCTGCTCGCGCATCCCATCATGGGCGCCGAAAGCGATCCCCCCGAACCCGGACCGGGGGACGGCGCGGTCACGGCCTTCCTGGCCGGGAGTACGGTCGTCGGCGGGATCATCGGCTACCTGGCGGTCTCGGACCGGTGGGAGAAGGCGGACGTGGCCAAGCCGACGCTGTCGGCGACGACGGTCGGCGACGGCCGGGCGGTCGGGATCGGGGTCGTCTGCCGATTCTGAATCGCCGGGGTCGACTGGGTGCGTCCAACGCCCCGCAACCGCCGAGCGCCGTCCCTGCAATGCCCCCGGAAAGTTCGCTCCTTGATTCCAGGCCGCCGCCGGGGATAGACTGTCGCCTTCGGTCTTCCGGTGCGACCCTTCAAGGCATCGTCACGCCAGCAAGGTTGATGAAATGAGCGCTGCAACTGTCCCCTCCGATTCCGCTCCCGTACCCGACTTCCCCCAGTTCCTCGGCCATCCGCGCCCCCTGTGGATGCTCTTCATGTCCGAGTTCTGGGAGCGCTTCTCGTTCTACGGCATGCGGTGGGCGCTGACCCTCTACATCGTCGCCCAGTTCCACCACGGCAGCGCGTCGGGCGAGGCGCCGGCCAACGCCATCTACGGCGCCTATCTGGCCCTGGTCTACGCCACGGCCATCTTCGGGGGCTACATCGCCGACCGGATCATCGGCTACCAGCGGTCGATCCTGCTGGGCGCCGTGATCATGGCCGCCGGCCTCTTCACGATCACCGTGCCCAACGAGACGATCTTCCGCCTCGGTCTGGCCATCACCATCGTGGGCAACGGGCTGTTCAAGCCGAACATCTCGACCATGGTCGGTCAGCTCTACGGCGTGGGCGACCGCCGCCGCGACTCGGGCTTCACCATCTTCTACATGGGCATCAACGCCGGCGCGTTCATCGCGCCCATCCTGACCGGCTTGCTCGCCACGAAGCTGTTCGGCAGCGAGGCCATGCCGGCCTACAAGGTCGTCTTCATGGCGTCCGGCACGGGCATGCTGGTCAGCCTGGTCTGGTTCTGGTTCGGCCGCCGGCAGCTCGGCCCCGTGGGGCTCCCGCCCGCGGGCGGCGAGAACCCCGTGCGCGTCCTCTATGTCGCGCTCGGCGGGCTGGTCGCCGTCCCGGTCATCTTCATCCTGCTGACGCTGGGCGCCAGCGTGCTCGCCTCGGTGCTGGGCGTCCTCTTCGTCATCCTGTGTGTCGTTCTGCTGATCGAAGGCATCCGCGAGGGCAAGGTGGCGCGCGACCGCACCATCGCGATGCTGATCATCTTCATGTTCAACGTGCTGTTCTGGATGTTCTTCGAGCAGGCCGGCAGCTCGTTCAACTTCCTGGCCGAGAAGATCGTCAACCGCGACGTCGGCGGGTGGATCTTCCCGGTCGCCTGGTTCCAGTCGGTCAACCCCATCGCCATCCTGGCGCTGGCGCCGGTCTTCGCGTGGCTCTGGCTCAAGCTGGGACGTCTCAATCCGTCGATTCCCCGGAAGTTCGGGCTCGGCCTGGTCGCCAACGGGCTCGCGTTCCTGCTGCTGATGTTCGCGCTGTCCAGCCTCACGAGCAGCGCCGGACAGATCCCGCTCTGGACGCTGGTCGTCGTCTACCTGATCCAGACCGTCGGCGAGCTCTGCCTGTCGCCCATCGGGCTGTCGATGGTCACGAAGCTGGCGCCGGTGCGCCTGGTCGGGTTCGGCATGGGCGGCTGGTTCCTGTCGACGGGCATCGGCAACAACCTGGCCGGCATCTTCGCCAGCCACGTCAGCGGCGAGGCGGGCATGACCACCCAGTCCGCGCTGTCGGGCTACACGTTCGGATTCTGGACCCTGGTCGGGGCGGGCGTGCTCCTTTTCCTGATCGCGCCGCTGATCCAGCGGATCATGCACGGGGTGGAGTAGGCCCGCGGCGCTACTTCACCAGCACCATCTCACGCGTGGCCGCGTAATCGCCGGCCCGGATGTGGCACAGGTATGTCCCCGAAGCGACCCGGGCGCCGTGGTCGTCGCGGCCGTCCCAGAGGACGCTGTGGGGGCCGGCCGGCATGGTCTCGTCCAACAGCCGCCTCACCCGGCGGCCGGCCACGTCGTAGACCGTCAGCTCGACCTGTTCGGACGCGGGCAGGTCGAAATCCACGGTGGTCACCGGGTTGAAGGGATTCGGGACGTTCGCGTGCAGGGCGAAGCCGGCGGCCCCCGCCGGTCCGTCCCCCACCGCCGACAGGGGATCGGCGAAGGAACCCGAGCCGAAGTCGGCCGTGAGCTGCTCGCTCCACACCGCCAGGGCCCCGTAGCCGTCGAGCGAGGCACCCGTCGGCAGCAGCACGACCAGGTGATCGTCCGCGTAGACGTGGTTGAGCACGGGTGGGACCTGCAGGCCCGCCTGGAAGTCCGGATCGCTGTCCGTAGCGCCCAGGTGGAAGAAGACCATCGCCGCGGTGCCGTCGTAGCTGAAGTGCTGCAGATCGATGATACGGTCGGTGATGATGGTCGCCTGCCCCGCGACGAGGTGCTGGCCGGGCGCCAGGTCCGCCATCCAGCCCGCGCGGGCGTACAGCGACGCCGGGGCCGTGAAGGACGCCGAGCCGAAGCTGACCACGTTCTCCACGCACCACACCGAGATCGCGCCGTACCCGTCGAGCGTCTCCCCCGGGGGAAGTTCCAGGGTCAGCGACTCGTCGGCGTAGGCCCGGTCCAGCAGCGGACCGACCTGCAGACCGTTCTGGAAGTCCGTGCTGGAATTGGTCGCCCCGAGGTAGAAGGACACCAGTGGACCCAGGCCGTCGTAGGTGAAGTGCTCGACCTGCAGCGTGCTGTCGTCGACGACGGTCACCGTCGCATTGACGCTGTGCACGCCCTTGCGGATGCTGCCGGTCCAGGCCGCCCGCGCGTACAGGTTCCCGGCCTTCGCCGCCTGGCCCGCGCCCATCGCCACCAGGACCGCCAGGGACAGGATCACCCACGTTCGTTGCCGACCGTTCCCATGCGGATTCGACACGAGGCGGCTCCCTCCATCGGGAATTCCCAGTCTTCAGGTCCAACTTAGCCTCGCCGGACGGCCTCGGCCAGATTCGGCCCACGCAACCGGGGGAAACATCGCCCGCGCCGAGGAGCTGATCGTGCAGGGGCGCAGGCAATCGGCCGGCCTGGCGGCCTACGAGGGGCGGACGGAGAAGAAGTCCGGCATCTCCTCGTACGAGCAGCGCAAGCGGCGGCTCAAGCGGCCGGCTCCCGGACGCGGCTACCGACCCCGACCCATCTTCTCCACCCGCGCCTGCAGATCCTGCGCCTCCCGGGTCAGCACGTGATCCGCACCCAACCCCTGGCGCAGCGACGGCACCGCCCGCCGCAGCGATCGGGCCGCATCTTCCGGATCACTCGAGGCCAGGTCCGCGCGGGCGACCACCAGCATCGCCTCGCCGTAGTCCGCGCTCCGCGCCGGATCCTCGGCCTCCCGGCCGAAGACCTCGGCGGCGGCGCGGGCCGAGGCCAGCGCCTCGTCCGGACGGGCCAGCGCGAGCTGCACGCGCGCCAGCGTCAGCAGGGCCGGGCCGCGACGCGGTCCACCGGCCCGTTCCGGGTAGCCGCTGAGGGCCAGCGCCCGGTCCGCCTCGACCTGGGCGAGGTGCGGGCGCTGCCGTGCCAGGTCCGCCTCGGCCTCCAGCCGTTCCAGTTCGACGTCCCAGATCACGCCGCCCGGCCCGTCGCCGGCCGCCGCCGTCCGCACCGTGTCGAGCGCGGCCGCCGCCTCCTCCGGCCGCCCGGCGCGGAGCAGCGCGCGGGCGAGCACCAGGCGGGCGCGGATCTCGTACATGCGGTTGCCGCCCTCCCGCACCTTGGCGAGGGAAGCCCGGATCAGCGGGATCGCATCGTCGGGCCGGCCCAGCCGACTGAGCATGTCGCCGTAGGGCCAGCACAGTCCGAGCCAGGCGCCGGTCCGCGCCGTCCGCGGGTCCTTCACCTCGGGGACGGCTTCTTCGAACAGGTCCCGCGCCCGCTCGACCTCCCCGATGTCGTAGCAGCTCATCGCCAGGACGACGCGGGACACGGTGCCGGCCACGGAGTCGTCGCGGTGGTGGCGTGCGTGGAGGTCCACCATCTCGCGCGCCACGCGATACGCCTCCCGCCGGCGCCCCGCCAGCGAGTCGTACAGCCGCAGCACGCTCAGCAGGCCCGCGTAGGCGTTGCCGTGGGTCTCGCCGCCGTCCTCCAGCTCCCGGCGGGCCTGCTCCAGGAAACCGATGGCGCCGTCCATGTCCCCGTCCGTCCAGGCCGCTTCGGCCTCGGCGCGCAGGTAGGCGTCCAGCTCGGGCCGCGGATGCAGCTGCGGCAGGAGTCGCCGCGCCTCCGCCAGGCGCCGCGCCGCCTCCTGCCGCCGGCCCAGGAAGAGCTCGGTCTCCACGGTGTTGGCCTGCACGCGGAAGATCAGGTGCGGATCGTCTGCCCGCCGGGCCACCTCCTCGGCGAGCACGAGCGTGTCCAGCTCCTTGCGGTGGTCGGCAAGGTCGAAGTAGCGGCCCGAGATGCGGATGAGCATGTCGACGAGGAAGGCCGGATCGTCGGCGTAGGTGGCCCGCACCTCGTCGACGGCGCGGTCCAGCAGCTCCTCCGGCGTCAGCGCCCGCCCGTTCTCCCCCTTCTGCGACAGCAGGCTCGTCACGACCGTGTTGAAGCCCTCGGCGCGCTGCATCTGCGCCCGCACCTCGTCCCGCTGGCGGCGCACCTCCACCAGCTCGACCAGGGAGAAGGCCGTGAGCCCGGCCAGCACGACCGCCGCGGCGACCGCGCTCGCCACGGGAATGCGGTGACGCGCGACGAACCGGCCGACCCGGTAGGCGAGGGTGTCCGGCCGGGCCGCCACCGGCTCCCGGTTCAGGTAGCGCCGCAGATCGTCGGCGAACGCCGCCGCGTTGGGGTAGCGGTCGCGGGGATCCTTCCGCAGCGCCCGGGCCAGGATGTTGTCCAGGTCGCCCTTCAGATCACGGCGGCGACGCGGGTCCGTCCGCGAAGGCTCGGCAACGGCCGCCTCGCTCGCCGGCCGGGGCGCCGTCTCGAGGATCGCCCGCATCCGCTGCACCGGCGCGGTCCCCGGATCACCGGTGGGGTGGCGGCCGGTCAGCAGGAGGTAGAGCACCGCGCCGGCCGCGAAGACGTCGGTCGCAGTGGTCGCCGGCGTCCCGAGCAGCTGCTCCGGCGCGGCGTACTCGGGCGTCAGCGCACCGCCGATGTCCCGGGTCAGCTCGGCGACGGCCGCCCCCGTTTCCTCGTCGGCCAGGAGCTTGCCGACCCCGAAATCGAGCAGCTTCACGGTGCCGGTCCGGTCGACGAGGATGTTCGACGGCTTCAGGTCCCGGTGGAGCACCAGGTTGGCCTGCGCGTGGGCCACCGCCTCCAGCACGGCCAGGAACAGCTCGATCCTGGCCCGCACGCCGAGGCCGAGCCGGTCGCAGTACCCGTCGATGGGCTCGCCGTCCACGTACTCCAGCACCAGGAACGGCTGCCCGTTCGGCAGGGCGCCGGCGTCCAGCAGGTGGGCGATGTTGGCGTGGTGCATCCGCGCCAGGAGCTGGCCCTCGCGCCGGAACCGCGCCAGGCCTTCGGGGCGCACCCGGGGCAGGTGGAGGAGCTTGACCGCCGCCTGGCCCTCGAAGCGCCCGTCGCTGCGGTGCGCGAGCCAGACGGCCCCCATGCCGCCGGTGCCGAGGAGTTCGTCCAGGGTGTAGGCGCCGACCACCTGGCCGGCGAGGTTCGCCTCCGCCACGACGGGCGCGGGCGGCGGCTCGACGGCATCCAGGTCCGGCGCCTCGTCCACGAGCGGAGCGAAGGCTTCCCACTGGGCGTGATTGAAGGCCGCGATCCGGTCGATCCCCTGCAGCGCTTCGAGCCGCGCGCGCGCCCCGACGGTGGTGATCCGCGTCCGCGCCGCGTCCCAGTCGACCGCCTCGCCCCGGGCCATCCGGGCGATCAGCCCGTCGAGTTCACGCTCCTCGTTCATGACCCATCACCGCCGCCAGCCGGCCCAGCGCGCGCTGGAACGCCATCCGCGCCGCGTCGCGGCTCGGACGTCCCGTGAGGGCGGCGATCTCGTCGTAGTCGAACTCGAGTTCCAGGCGCAGGTGCAGCAGCCGCTGGTCGTCGACCTCCAGGGAGGCCAGGCCGCGCTCGTACCGCTCGAGCAGCTCCGTCCCGATGGCATCCGCCAGCGGCGAGGGCGTCGGGTCGACCAGGCCCTCGGAGAGCTCCTCGGGATCGCGGCGGATGCGCGCGCGCCGGATCTGGTCCTTGATGCCGTTGAGGACGGCCTGGCGCACGTAGGCCTCGAATCCGCCGCGGCCCCGGACCTCGACCCGATCCAGCCCCCGCAGCGTGCGGGCCAGGGTGTCCTGGACGAGATCGGCCGTGTCGCAGAGCGAGCGGGCGTACGCCGGCAGCCGCCCCCGCGCCCAGCGCTGCAGGCGCGGGGAGTAGCGCTCCATGATCCCGGCCAGCGCCTGCAGATCGCCCTGCTTGGCGCGGTCCAGGAGCTCGATGGTGATGAGGGTCGGCGCGGGCGCGCCGTGTCCGTCGCCCGCCGCCGGCCCGCCATTCCCCTGGGACATGGGGCCCCTCCGCCGTCACGGGATCGACACAAGCTAGCGGCTCCGGAGCGGAGGCGCACGGGTGGGCGGCCATGTCCGGCAAGGGGCGCACCTCCGGGAAAGGGCGTGGGGCCGTCGGCCCCGGCGGCCTGCTCGTTCCTACGCGCCGCCGCCGGCCGGCGAACAAGTCGATGTGTTCGCCGGCGACGGCTGGTGCGTAGGAACAGGAAAACCACGGGGAGAACCGGCCGGCGCGGAGCACCCGCGGCCCGGCCGCACAGAGGGAGTGGAGACAACCATGAGGTCCTGCGGAACATCCATCCGGGCCGGCGTCGCCGGCGCCCTCGTCGTCCTGGCGCTGGCGGCGGGCGGCGCCGGGACGGCGCCCGCCCAGATCCGTTACGACGAATCGTTCGCCGGCTTCGGCTACAACGGGGTGGTCATCCGGTCCGGCTACCCGATGGGCCCCGGCGCGCGGGGCATGGTCGTGCAGCCGGACGGCAAGATCGTCACGGCGGGCTACACGTCCCTGGGCATCCTGGTCCTGCGCTTCCTGCCCGACGGCCACGTCGACCCCACGTTCGGCAATGGGGCCGGCGTCGCGGCGTACCTCCACCCGACGGTCCAGACCAGGGCGACCTGCGTCGCCCTGCAGGCCGACGGCAAGATCGTGGTCGCGGGCTGGGCCAACACGGGTCCCGCCAACTACATGGTGGCCCGTCTGACCGCCGACGGGCACCTCGACCCGTCGTTCGGATCGGGGGGCTGGGTGCTGACGGACATCGCGGACGACACCGACCAGGCCTACGCGGTCGTCGTCCAGGCCGACGGGAAGATCATCGCCGCCGGGCGCTCGCTCGTGGGCAACGACTACGACTTCTCCGCCGTGCGGTACAACCCCGACGGCAGCCTGGACACCACGTTCAACGGGGACGGAAAGGTCACGTTCGGATACAGCGACATCGGGCCCGACAACAACGAGGCCTGCTACGACGCCGCCCTCGACGGCAGCGGGCGGCTGGTGATGGTGGGCGGGGGAACCGACGTCGTCACGACCGGGGTCTTCAAGATGGCGCGCCTGACGACGAGCGGCTACCTGGACACGAGCTTCAACCAGACGGGCAAGAAGCAGTTCGACATCGGCACGTTGGACAACGCCGCGCAGGCCGTCGCGATCGCGCCCGACGGGAAGATCGTCGTCGTCGGCTCGACGGACTCCTATCCCCACAACGAGAGTCTTCCCGCCTACGTCGCCCGGATCAACGCCGACGGAACGTTTGACAACTCGTTCGACGGGGACGGCAAGCTGCAGGCCTCGGACCATTTCACCGTCCGGGACGTCGCCGTGCGGCCCGACGGCTCGATCCTGATGGTCGGCGAATACCAGACGACCAGCGGCGAAGGCATCCTGTGGGTCAAGAGCCTGAACGCCGACGGCTCGCAGGACCTCTCGTTCCGTGACGGCAGCGATTTCGGCTACAACAGCACGGCCGGGTTCTGCACGGGCTACGCCATGGCGCTGCTGCCGGACGGACGCGCCGTCGTCTACGGCGCGCGGAACAACGACCACCTGCTGCTCCGCATCTGGCCCCAGGGACATGTCGACGTCGGCAGGCAGCAGGGGATCGGCTTCCCCGGCTGGACGCAGGCGACCGCGTACGGCATGGTCGTCCAGCCCGACGACAAGCTGGTCGTCGCGGGCACCGTGGCCAACGTCGGCGGCACCGAGAGCGACATCGGGGTCGCACGCCTGCTGCCCGACGGCGGGTACGACAACACCTTCGGCGCCTCCGGCCGGACCACCTTCCCGTACGACGAGCCCGACGACGGCTTCGCCGTCGCCCTGCAGACCGACGGCAAGATCGTCGTCGCCGGCGACACGGTCACCGGCACCGACCACGACTTCCTGCTGGTGCGGTTCAACGCCGACGGCAGCCTGGACGGGACGTTCGGGTTCCTCGGGTTCGCGGTCCTCGATTTCCTGGGCGGGGACGACTACGGCACGGCGGTGGCGATCGCGCCGGACGGCAAGATCGTCGTGGCCGGGACGGCGGTCGACTTCTCGGGCAACAAGTTCGCGGTCGCGCGGTTCACCAGCAGCGGCGCGCCCGATCCCACCTTCGACGGCGACGGCAAGCGGACGATCACCTTCACGACCGGCCTGAACCACTGGGCCTCGGGCGTCGCCGTCCGGTCCGACAACCGGATCCTGGTCGGCGGCACCGTCGGCGGCGATTTCGCCCTGGTGCAGCTGAACGGGAACGGCAGCCTCGACACCACGTTCGGCAGCCTCTTCGGCGGCTCGGGGATGCGGACCTACGACCTGGGCGGCAACGACTTCCTGAACGCGCTGACCCTCCGGGACAACGGCCAGATCTACGCCGCGGGCAGCAGCGAGACGGCCGGCCACACCGTCGTCGGCCTGCTGCAGCTGCCCTGGTACGGCGCGCCCCCCGTCTGCTTCCCGACGCCCTGCGGCACCTGGGACCAGGCGATCGCCAGGATCGACGTGGGCACCTACGGGTCGGCCCGCGCGCTCGACGTGCGCACCGACGGCCAGGTCCTGGCGGCCGGGAACGCCGACGCCGAGATGTTCTGGTCCCAGCTGGGCAGCGGACAGGATCCGACCCCGATCGTCGATACGGTCGACCTGCCCGGCACCGGCGAAACGGCCAGCGGAGTCCGCTTCCTCTACGGGGGCAAGCTCGTGGTCGCCAGCACGTACACCGTCCACGACACGAAGGCCATGGTGGTGTCCCGGTACTACGCCGACGGGGTCACGTCCGCCGTCGGCGACCCGGATCCGCTCCCGGCGCCGGCGCGGTTCATCGACACCTACCCGAACCCGATGTCCGGCCGGACGCGGATCGGGTTCGCGCTCGCCGGTGGCGCGCCGACCCGCGTCACCATCTACGATGTTGCCGGGCGGCGCGTGCGGGAACTCGTCGACGGTTCGCTGGGCCCGGGCGAACACGCGTTCGACTGGGACGCCACCGACGACCGGGGGCGGCGCGTGGCCGCGGGCGTCTATCTGGTCCGCCTGGAGTCGGGCGAGGTGCGCGCCAGCCGGAAGATCATCGTGCTCCGGCCGTGAAGGGGGCGCTCACCGCACGCGCCTTTCCGACCGGACCGCATTCGTCTACCGTGACGGTCTCCCTTCCGATTCCGGATCCACGACGCAGGTCCCGGGATGAACGGCAAGACCCTGGGCCGCTACCGGTGCGTCGTCCTGCTCGGCAAGGGCGGCGTGGCTGGATCGGTCCCTGGGGCCGGTGGGCTGAGGCGCGCGGACGGGATACGCGGCCGGCCCCGCGGAATCGAACGGCCGGGCGGATCCGCCGGCACCGGGCCTCGGCACCCACATCCCGCGTCGGCTCCGGCATGGGCGCCGCCGCCGCCGGCATAGTTCTTGACCCGCGACGCCGCCCGGAGCATGGTGCGCATTGTCCGAAGTTCGGAGCCGTCGGGGCGGTGCCCGGCACCGCGAACCCGCCAGGACCGGGCGACTTGCCGCGGCCCGATTCGACCCGGAGGGAATTCCATGAACCTCAAGCTCACCGTCGCGCGCCTGCTGGCCGGCTTCATCCTGGCGGTGTTGTGCCTGGTCGGTTGCGGCGGCGACGACCCCGCCGCCCCGTCGCCGACAGCCACGACGCCGCGGCTTGTCTTTGTCAGCGATCGCTCGGGCGAGCGGCAGCTCTACAGCATGGATATCTACGGGGCCAACGTGCACCAGATCACCACCGTCGGCACCACCACCTTCGGCGCCACCAACGCGACGGGCACCCGCGTGGTCTACGAGTCGACCCGAGCCGGCCGCGAGGACCTGTACCTGGCCGACTTCGACGGGGGGAACGAGGTCCGCCTGACCGACAGCCCGTCGAGCGACTACCGCCCCGTCTGGTCACCGGTCGCCGACCAGATCGCCTTCGTGAGCGACCGCGATCCGGTCAGGCCACAGGGACATCTGGCTCGTCAACGCCGACGGCACCAACCTCCGGCAGCTCACCAACGATCCGGCCGAGGACACCTTCCCCGCCTTCAGCCGCGACGGCCAGCGGGTGATGTTCGTGTCCTACCGGGGCGCGACGTCCCAGGTCTACTCGGTCGGCATCGACGGCACCGGGGAAACGAATCTGAGCGACAACGCCTTTGTCGACGCCACGCCGGTGGCCAATCCGCAGACCGACCAGATCCTCTTCATCAGCGAGCGCACCGGCAACTACGAACTGTGGGTCATGAACCTCGACGGCTCCGGGCAGACCCAGCTGCTGACCATCGCGGGCGGCGAATTCCATCCGTCCTACACGCCCGACGGATCGCAGATCGTCTACTATTCCACCGAGGGCGGCAACAGCGACCTCTACATCGTCCCCGCCGCCGGCGGTACGTCGCTGAACATCACGAATGATGCCGGTTCGGATATCAAGACCAGTTCGCTGATCGCCCGTTGACCGGGACGGCCGCGGGCCGACGGGTCCGCGGCCAAGCCGTCTGCACGCGCCGGGGAGACGCTTTTGAACACGAGTCTGCACGAACTGATCCCCGTCCTGCAGGTGGCCGTCGGGCCGGTGATCCTGATATCCGGGGTGGGCCTGTTGTTGCTGACGATGACCAACCGCCTGGGCCGGCTGATCGACCGCTCCCGGCTCCTGCTGCACGAGGAGCAGCACGCGCCCGCCCCCGAGCGCGCCGCCCTGGACCGCCAGATCGCCATCCTCGGCCGCCGCGCCGTGCTCGTGCGGCGCGCCATCTTCCTGGCCTCGCTCAGCGTCCTGATGGTCGCCGTGCTCATCATCCTGCTGTTCGCGGCCGCCCTGCTGGATCTGCATGTCGTGCCCCTGCTGGTCGTGATCTTCGCCGGGAGCATGGCGGCGCTGATCGTCTCGCTGGTGGCCTTCCTGCAGGACGTGCAGCTCAGCCTGCAGGCGATCCAGTTCGAGATGCGGCGCACCAGGAGCGGCAAGGCCGCGCAGGACGCATGACGCACGGTTCGGTGATCTCCCGCGCCACCGCCGGCGTCGGGTTCGCGTCGCGGTTCCCCATCCGCGCCGGCAGCGGAGCCCAGCGGCGGGATGCCGGGCGCGATGACACACCCGCAGCGCTTTCGGGATGTCGGAAAGCGGCAGGCAAGTCCACCTTCGCCAGGTAAGACTCATGGATCATCCGGGTTAGGCCCCCAGCGCACGGCTTCCTCCCTCGTTTTGATCAACCCCGCGTCATTATGATGGGCAATTCAAACTGCCGCGCCACCCAACCCCTACGCCGGCAAGCACTTGGTCCGGGCACGATAGTGGCTGAAGGGTCGTGTGGCCGAAGCATCATCGATGCGGCCGTCGCTGACCGGAAGCATACGGCGATTTGCCGTAACAGGGAGGAACTCCATGGGGAAGACACTGCTGCCTTTCATGGTCCTGATCGTGCTGGCGCTCGGCGTGACGGCGTGCGGGGACAAGACGCCGGCCGAGAATGCCAGCGCCGCCGGCGCGCCGAGGCGATCTCGAGGATCATGACCGCCAAATCGCCGGTGAACCTGCAGGACATGTCGACCGAGGAGACCTGGCGCCTGGTCCACGACCTGCAGGTGCACCAGCTCGAACTGGAGATGCTGAACGAGGAGCTGCGCCGGGCGCACGCCGAGCTCGCGATCGCGCAATCCCGGTACTTCGAGCTGTTCGACGTGGCGCCGGTGGGCCATGTGGTCATCGACGAGCACGGGCTGATCGCCGACGTCAACCTCGCGACCTCCTCGCTGCTGGGCTGCCCGGGCCAGGACCTGGTCGCGCAGCCGTTCACCCGGATCATCACCAGCGAGAACCAGGACGTCTACTATCTGCAGCGCGAGCGTCTCCTCGAGTCCGGCACGCCGCTCTCCTGTGATCTGCGCCTGCGCAAGCATGACGGCACGAGCTTCTGGGCGCACCTGGAAGGCACGGTGGCGCGGAACGGCGAGGGCGCTCCCGTGTGCCGCGCCGTCCCGAGCGACATCAGCGAACGGAAGCGGGCGGAGGCTGAGCACGAGAAGCTCCAGGCGCAACTCAGTCATGCCCGGAAGACCGAGTCGGTGGGCCGTCTGGCGGGCGGCGTGGCGGGCCGCCGACGTGACGCACCAACTCCTCTCCTTCGCCAGCAAGCGGGCCGCCAAGCCGGAGGTGCTCGACCTCACCGCGGCCGTGTCGGGAACGCTCAGGATGCTGCAGCGGCTCATCGGCGAGGACGTTCAGCTGCGCTGGAAGCCGGGCCCGGAACCGTGGCAAGTCCCCATGGACCCGTCCCAGCTCGACCAGACCCTGGCCAACCTTTGCATCAATGCCCGGGCGGCCATCGCCGACGTCGGCGAGATCTCCATCGAGACGGGAAGCACCACGCTGGACGCGTCGCGTGTCTCCGGCCGGCCGGGCCTGCTGCCCGGTGACTTCGTGCGGATCGTCGTGAGCGACAACGGCTGTGGGATCGACGAGGCGACATCGGCCGAGATCTTCGAACGTTCTTCACGACCAAGGATCTCGGCAGGGGAACCGGCCTGGGACTGGCCACCGTCCACGGCTCCATCCTGCAGGCAGCCATCCGTCTGGCCGCCGACTACACCGATCCCATCCACCTCCTCATCACCGCCGTGATCATGCCCGGAATGAACAGCGGGGTCCTGATGGACACCCTAAAGACGGTTCGCCCGCGATTGAAGTGCCTGTTCATGTCCGGGTACTCGGCGGACGTCATGACCCACAATGAAGCGCTGGAAGCCGGTCGGCAGTTCCTGCAGAAGCCGTTTTTACGCGGGGACCTGCTGTCCCATGTCCGGGAGGTGCTGACCGGGAGTCCGGGACAGGACCGGGCCGCGGAGGGTACTGTCAGGCGGCCGTAGACCTTGCCTAGAGGAAGTCCTTCTTCCTCACCTGCACGGCATAGGTGACCACGACCAGCAGGACGATGACGCCCAATTCCCCGGCCAGCAGACCCACGGCCACCCTGGGCCAGACGGTGTCCGTGCCGTTCATGACGGCGGCGATTGCCGGTATGCGGGAAACCTTGTACATGAAGAAGTTGAGAAAGACGTTGGAGACCACCAGGGCGACAATGGTCCAACCTTCCGATTCGGTCATGAGGGCCACGGCCAGGATCATCGCATATGCCACGAAGAGCTCCAGCAGGATCACGACGGCAAATGGAATCAGGCCATTCGGCAGGACGTCCCGGCCGAGGATGACCAGGATCATCATGGCCGCCAGGGCCATCCAGGCACCCAGGAAGATGGTGACGTTGGCCAGGATCTTGGCCGTGGCGTATTCGGCCGAGGTGATCGGCAGGCTCATGATGAAAGGCAGGGTCTGTTCCTTGCGTTCGTAGATCACGGTGGTGAAGACCAGCTGCATGCCGACGGACATCAGGGCCACCAACAGCAGGATGCTGCCGATGAAGAACCCCGTCTGCCCGCCCCAGGCGACCACCGCCAGCGCGGCGGCGCCGCCGGCCACGAACAGGGAAATCGGCCGCCGGTTGAAGGACCAGTCCTTCAGCATCAGGCGCCTGGTCAGGGAAAGCCGGGTCATCGCGCGCCCCCGTTCCGGCTGTGCTGCACTTCGGCGACAAAAATCTCTTCGAGGGTCAGGTTCTCCACCTGCAGGATCGTCGCGCCCGCTTGCTGCACCGCCGCGGCCTGTTCCGGGCTGTAGTTGCCGGTGATCGCCGTCTTCAGGCGCCCGCTTCCTTCAACCCCCAGCAGCCCCGGGAGGGCCGGCAGCACCACGTCCGGCGGCACGTCCAGACGCAGGCGCCGCCACCGGTCGAGGAAATCCTCCTTGTCGCGGGAATCGATGAGGCGCCCCCGGTCGACAAAAGTGATCACGTCCGAGAGCTTTTCGATGTCCTGGGTGTTGTGGGACGAGAAGATCACCGTGCGATCCTCGTCCCGCAGGACCTCCATCATCTCGGCGAGGACTTCCTGGCGGGCGACCGGGTCGAGCCCGGTGGTCGGCTCGTCGAGGACCAGCAATCGGGGCCGCCGGACCAGGATCAGCAACAGCGCCGCCTTGACCTGCTGCCCGTGCGACATGCCCTTGATCTTCTGGGCTGCGACCAGATCGAAGCGGCGCAGCAGGTCATCGGCATACTTCTGGTCCCAGCCGGGGTAGATCGAGCGGATGAAGTCCATATGCCAGGCCAGGGTCGCCCGCTTGTAGAGGCGCATATCCTCCGAGGCGTATCCCACGTCCCGCTTGGCCGCTACCTGCTGGTCGGGCATGTCATGGCCCAAAACACGCACCTGTCCGCGGTCCGCATGCACCAGTCCCATGATGATGCGCAGCGTCGTCGACTTGCCGGCTCCGTTGGGACCGACGAAACCCATGATCCGGCCGCGGGGCAGGGCCAGTTGCATGTTTTCGAGTGCGAAGTGGGGATAGGCCTTCGCCACATCCTGCAGTTCGACCGCCAATTCAGTCATATTCGTCCCTTGTCGGTTGTATGTGGACGCCTTGCATGGTCTGCAGGCGGGAAATCAAGTCCGCGGGCGTGAGGCCCAGGAGTTCGCCGATCTTCAGTGACTCCCGGAGGTGCTGATCCAGCTCCCGCTCGAACCGAAGCGTGTCCAGGGTGCCGGACTCGGCGACGAAGGACCCCAGTCCCTGGCGGGTCACCAGGGCTCCTTGACGCTCCAGTTCGAGATAGGCGCGCTTGACGGTGATCACGCTGACCCTCAGCCCGATAGCCAGGTCCCGGATCGAGGGGATCTTCTGTCCGGCAGGCCAATCTCCCACCGCAATGCGCAGGCGGATCTGATCCATGATCTGCAGATACATGGGGCGTCCGTCGGCCTGGGAGATGACGATGTCGGCGTTCATTACTGTATATACTGTGTATATAAGCAGCGTTTGTCAAGGGTAGAACCAGCTGAAATTAATGCAATTCACGAAATCGTGGCGGGGAGAGGAGCCTTGAAAACCGGCCCCAGGGGAGGAATGTCAATCGCCAACCCTGTCGTCTTCATCCGCGGCCGTGACCCCGGTGGCCCACGGCGGACCGACGGCCGAGAGTTGACCCGCCCCCGTCGCCGCTGCGGTCACTTGCCCACCTGGTCGGCCAGCCCCCAGTTCAGGACCGCGCGCATGTCCAGATCCTGGTCCCTGCCCCCCGACTTGGGCTGCAGCCTGAGGAGACGCCCGTCGGGCATGGGCACGATCCAATTCACGTCTTTGATATCGGCGAAGACCAGACGCGGCGCCGAGACCTTCAACTCGGGCTCGGTCTCGATGGTGACCGCGAAGTATTTCCCTTCGTCCGCGCCGACGCCCACGTAGTACAGGGTGCGCCCATCGGTCGACCACTGCGGCTCATCGCCGCCGTGCTTCGTCACCGGGTAGATCGGGGCGCTGTCCGGGCTCTCGGGGATGAACGGGCGCAGATAGACCTCCGACCGGCCGGTTCCGGTTGTCTTGTAGGCCACCCACCGGCCATCGGGACGGAACGTGGCGGACCCTTCGCCGGACGGCGACGCATAGAAGGTGCGGCCGCTGTCGCCGTCCCCGACGTCGAAGAGGTACACGCCCGGCTCGCGCCCGTCGCCGGGGTTGTACTCCAACAGCATGGACTTTCCATCCGGACTGATACCGATGCCGCCGGCTTTCATCAGGTCGTCGCTGGAACGCGGCAGGAGCGCCTCCGGGGTCGCGCCCGGGACGGCTTCGATCGCGACGATCTCCGTCTCGCCCGCGTCCCGATAGGAGCAATAGGCGAGGCGCCCGTCGGGCAGCCAGCAGGGGTCCAGGGCGAACTCGCCCTTGGGCGACACGGGGCGCGCGAGTCCGGACGCGATGTCGAGAACGGCGAGGGCTCGGCCGTTCTCATCCTCGTAGGTGTAGGCCAGCCGCTTGCCGTCCGCCGACAGAGACGCCGTGCTCTTGAATTGGCCCTGCACCTCCAGGAGCGTTTCGACGATCTGGCCCGATTCCGTGGCGACGACGACCACCGATTGGTCCCGGGACTCGTTCCAGGCCAGGTACACGGCGCGCTCCCCCGTCCGGTCCAGCGCATAACGGTAGACACCCGACTGGCATCCCTTCGCCGGTCCGGTGACCCGGACCTCGTCGGGATCGAACGGCACGACCCAGATGGAATGTTTCCGCGCGAAGGCGAGGCGTCCGCCGGGCAGGATCTGCGCACCGCCGGCGTCGTCGAGCAGGAGTGAGCTCTCGCCCGTCTCGAGATCGATCCGATAGAGCGCGACGGACTTCGTGGAGGGACTCCACGTGGTCGCGATCAGGAAACGTCCGTCGGGACGAGGTCTGATGAGCTGGTACAGGTACCGGTCGCCCAGACCTTCGAGTTTGACGAGAGGTTCGGGCGTTCCCCCCGCCGTGCTCAGCCGATGGAGCTCCTGCCCGTCCGCCGATGCGATGACGAATTCCTCGTTCGAGAGATACCCGATGGTGGGACCGAGCAGGCCGTTCTGCTCGAGGTCGTAAAGCCTCGTCGCCGGACCGCCCGCCAGGGGCATCGATTGCATCGTCGATCTGAAGCGGGTCTTGTCCCTGGCCTCGAACACGATCTGATCGCCGCCGGGAGAGAACATGAGCCGCCTCGCGGCGCGCTCCGTGCCGGCCAGCTTCCTGAACTCCTGTTCCGACCAGGCCCGCACGTAGACGGCGGGGTCGAGCGGTTCGTCCCGGCCGGACCGCCCGGTCGCGATGACGGCCACCGTTTCGCCGTCGGGCGAGAGCGCGAATCCATCCACGGAGGTGAACCGGTCGGCGAGGGGCACCGCGACGTGCATCGGCGTCGGCGTCGGCTGCGGCCGGAGTAACCATCCCGCGCCGGCAGCGACCAGGACCAGAGCCAGGGCCGAGATCGCGAGCACGCCGGTCGGCAACCGTCTTTGGCCGGGCCCGGCGGCCGACGCCGGCTCGTGCTGGGCCCGCGTGAGCTCGAGGCGCACGTCACCGATGTCGCGGTACCGATTCGCCCTATTCCGTTCCAGGCAGCCGACGAGCACGTGCCGGACCATGGGGGGCGCATTGGCCGGAATCAGGTTCAGATCGACGTCCTTGTGCAGCACGGCCCCGATGGAATCGGTCGCCGTCTCGCCGCGGAAGGGGCTGACGCCCACCAGCATCTCGTAAAGGACGACGCCGAAGGACCAGATGTCGGTGCGCCGGTCCACGCGGCGCCCGCGGGCCTGTTCGGGGCTCATGTAGGCGGCGGTACCCACGATCGCGCCCTCGATGGTGGGCGAGCGCCGGGGCTGGGTCGAGGTCCGGGTCGCGCTGTCGACATTGACGTCGGACGAGGACACGCCGGAGTCGTCGGTGCGGGCCAGACCGAAGTCCAGGACCTTGACCTGGCCGTCGGGGGTGATCTTGATGTTGTCGGGCTTGAGGTCGCGGTGGATGACGCCGGCTTCATGGGCCGCCTCGATGCCCGCGGCGATCTGGATCGCCAGTTCCAGCGCCTCGTCCAGGGGCAGGGGGCCCCGGTCGAGTCGCTCGCCGAGCGTCTCGCCCTCGACGTACTCGAGGACCAGGTACCTGGCGCCATCATGTTCCTCGACGCCGTGGATGCCGGCCACGTTGGGATGATTGAGCTGGGCGAGGCTTCTCGCCTCGCGCTCGAAGCGCTCCAGCCGCGCGAGGTCCTGGGCGAACAGATCCGGCAGCGCCTTGATCGCCACGTCCCGCTCCAGGCGCGGATCACGGGCGAGGTAGACGACCCCCATCCCGCCGCGGCCGAGTTCACTCGTGACTTCGTAGGGGCCTATCTTTTTGTGCATCATAGTCGCTCATGACCCTGCTTTGTTGACAAGGCGGTCCGGATTCGGAACAGGAAGTCGGTGAGGGCATGGATCGGGTCGGGCATCGCCTGGTCTGGATACCCCCGCAAACTACACGGCAATGGGATCGCTCGCCAGCCGCGGCCGGTGCCGGACCGGCGCCCCGGCCAGGCCCGTCCACGCCACCGTCGGTCTACAGGGCGAGAACGGAAGCCGAACTCGCGACTTTGGAACGGTCCGCTCGATGGGGAAGCTGACGGGTCCACTGTGGCGAGGAGTCGGATTATGGGGTATATCGACATCATCGCCCCGACACGTCGGCTCTCGCCTCAGGCGAGAGCTTTTGATTCCGCCCTTTCCCCCGCTCCCGCTCCCGCGAACCCGAGATCGAAAGGAATCCCACGTTGCGAGGATTCATGATGTTGCTTGCGCTCGGGATCTGCGCCGCCGTGCAGGCGGCCGTACCCACGGTCACGATCGACGACGTCATCGACCGCGAAATGCCGGCCTCCGGCGTCCCCGGTCTGGCCTACGCTGTCGTCGCCGACGGCGCGATCACGACGGTCGGCGCGCGCGGCGTCGTGAAGAAGGGCAGCGACGAGGCCGTCACCCCGGACACGCCGTTCCTGGTCGGCTCGGTCACCAAGAGCTTCACGGCGCTGGCCGTGATGCAGCTGGCCGAGGCGGACGAGATCGACCTGGACGCCCCGATCTCCCGCTATCTCGACGTCTTCACGGGCCGGCCCGCCGGGCCGGTCACCATCCGGCAGCTGCTGAGCCACACCAGCGGCTTCTCCACCCTGCAGGGATCGCACGTGCAGTCCGCACGCGGTCAGCGGCCGGATACGCTGGCGCGCGTGGTCGCGGGCCTGGCCGAGGTGGCCCCCGCCCACGCGCCCGGCTCCCGCTGGGAGTACTCGAACGTCAACTACCAGATCCTCGGTCGCCTGATCGAAGTCGTCAGCGGGCAGGACTACCAGGCGTACGTCACGACCCATATCCTGGAGCCCGTCGGCATGACCCACAGCTTCGTCGCCGACGGCGAGGTCCACCCGGAAATGGCGACGGGCCACCGGCCGTGGTTCGGCACCAAGCGCCCGCTGGGCCTGATCCGGACCGATCGCCGCACGGCTCCCCAGGGCGGGATCATCGCCAGCGCCCGCGACCTGGCGCGCTACCTGGGCGTCATGATGAACGGCGAGGACGACGTCCTCAGCGCCGCCGGCAAGGCCGCGATGATGCGCCCGGCGAGCGACGCCTCGCCCTTCTACGGCTTCGGCTGGGCGGTGGATCCCGAGAGCGGGAGCGTCTGGCATTCCGGGGCCAGCCCCGGCTTCGGATCCCTCGCGTCGATGGTCCCGGCCCAGCGGAAGGGCGCCGTCGTGCTGGTCAACGCGACCGGCGGCCTGGGCTTCGGGGAAACGGAGCAGCTTCTTGCGGGCGCCGCCGCCGCCGCGCTCGGCCAGGAGTACGCCGGCGAAGGCAGCCGCTGGTCCCAGAAGGCCCTGTTCGCCGCGCTGGCCCTCACGCCGTTCCTGTTCCTGCTGAGCATCGCCTGGGCCTGGCGCCATCGCGAGGGGATCCGCGCCAAGTCGGGCGCCTTCGGCCTGTTCAGCCTGTGGTTCCCGCTGCTGCCCACGCTCGCCATGGCCTGGATCTTCTTCATCATGGTGCCGCGGTGGTTCGGCATCTCGATCGCCTCGATCCGCCTGTTCCTGCCGGATCTCGGCCTGGCCCTGATCGCGTCCGCCGCGACCGGGGTGGCGTGGGCCGTGTTCCGGCTCGGCGTGGCCTACAGCGGTCGATTCCGCGCGCTGCGGTAGACCGCCAGGGAACATCTTGATTCACCCCCGGTATGCGGCTAGGCTCCGCTTCGCCCGTCCCGCTCGCACCGAGGTAGATAGCCCGATGGCGCCCTCATCCCATGGTCCAGGGAGGCCCTAGATGCGCCGCTTCTTCATCTGGTTGGCCGTGTTCTGGCTCGCCGTCGCGGCGGTCTATCTCGTCGTCCGTCATCGCGCCCCCGTCAACCCTCCCCCCAGCGCCGAACGGCTCTCCCACGCCCATGCCGACGGCGACACCCTGCCGGTGCTGTGGTCGGCGCCGGACTTCCGTTTCCCCGACCAGAACGGGGAACCGGTCAGCAACGAGAGCCTCGCCGGGCACGTCTGGATCGCCGACTTCTTCTATTCCCAGTGCACCACGGTGTGCCCGCTGCTGACGGCCCAGTTCGTGCAGCTCCAGCGCGAGATCCGCGCGCCGGACATCCGGTTCGTCTCCTTCTCGGTCGATCCCGCCCACGACACGCCCGCGGTCCTCCACGACTACGCGGCCCTCTGGGGCGACGACGCGCGCTGGCGGCTGCTGAGCACCACCGACGACGAGCTGACGGCCCTGGCCAAGGGCATGCGGGTGACGGTGGCCGCGGGCGTCGATTCCGCCAACGCCATCATCCACAGCAGCGTCTTCCTGCTGGTCGATGCCCAGGGGCAGGTGCGGGGCGCCTACGAGAGCGGGTCCGCCGAGGCCCTGGCGCGGCTCGTGGCCGATGCCGGGCGGCTGTCCGCGCCGGCCGCGGCGCCGACCTCGGCTCCCGCGGCGACGGCCGCCACCGCCGTGGCGCGCGGCGAGGCCGTTTACCAGGCGATGGGCTGCGCCGGCTGCCACACGCGCGCGACCGTGGCGCCGCCGCTCACCGACCTGGTGGGCGCCACCGTCCGGCTCGCCGACGGCGATTCGGTCACCGGCGACGCCGCCTACCTGCGCGAGTCGATCCTCGATCCGACCGCGAAGATGGTGGCCGGCTACCCCAGCCTCATGCCCGGCTACGCCGCGAACCTCGACTCCGCGCAGGTCGACGACCTCGTGGCCTACCTCGAGAGCCGGCACGCCATGCCGGGAATGGAAGGCGCGGCAGCCACCGGCGCGGCCGCCGCGGAGCTGGTCACCGATCCGGTCTGCCACATGCAGGTGCGCGCGGTCCCGGAGACGCTGCACGCGGACCACGACGGCAAGACCTACTACTTCTGCAGCGAGTATTGCCGCGACAGCTTCGTCGCCGCTCCGGGGCGCTACCTGGGTGCCTCGGCGGAGAAGAAGTAGGGGCGCGGCGGCGGTGTTCCCGGCACCGCCCGCCTGGAGGACGACCGCGCCGATCCGGCGACCGCATCGTCGCCGTTTCGAAACGACGGGATGAGCCGGCCGGTCCGGGGCAGGGAATCGGGCCCCGGGCACGACGGAAGGCAACCGAACACAGGACCGTCCATGGATCCCTTCTCCCGCATCATCGTCTACGGCGCCGGCGCCATCGGCAGCTACCTGGGCGCCCGCTGCGTGCCGCCGGCGACCCTGGTCGCCCGCCCGGACCACGCCGCGGCCGTCGCCCGGGACGGCCTGCGCATCGGCGGCCTCGAGGACGCGCGCGTGCCGCTGGCGGCCGTCTCCGAGTGCCCGCCCGTGGCGGAGAACGCCCTGGTGCTGGTCACCGTGAAGATGGGCGACGTCGCGGCGGCCGGCCGCGACCTGGCCGGCCGGGTGCGGCCCGACACCGTGGTCGCCGCCCTGAGCAACGGGCTCGACCCCGAGCGCATCCTGGGCGACCTCCTCGGGCGCACCGTCCCGCGCGTGATCGTGCAGCTCGGGGCGACCCTGGACGGGCCCGGGCGCATCTCCTACTGGGGCGGCCGCCTGCTGCTGGGACCGGGCGCGGTCGAGGATCGCCTCGCCGCCGCGTTCACGCAGGGCGGCCTCGCGGTCGAGCGCACCGAAGATCTGCGCCGGGTCGTCTGGGAGAAGCTGGCGGTCAACTGCGTGGCCAACCCCCTCAGCGCCCTGACCGGCCGCCGCAACAACGAGCTGGTCGATCCCGAGCTGGCCGGCCTGCGCGAGGCCATCGTCGACGAGGTGCGGCAACTGGCCGCAACCCAGGGCGTCGTCCTCGCGCCGGACCTGCGCGAGCGCATCGACACGGCCCTCGGCCGGTCCGCCAACCGGACCTCGATGCTGCAGGACATCGAGCGCGGGCGCCCCACCGAGATCGAGTACCTCAACGGCCTGGTGGCCCGGATGGCGGCCGAGCGCGGCTTGTCCGCGCCGGTCAACCGGGGCCTGGCGCAGATGGTGCGGATGCACCACACGATCGCGTCGTCACTCGAGGAGGCCGGCCCGGGCGCGCCCTGAGCGGGTGCCGAAGCGGCCGCGGCCGCAGGTCATTTCACCAGCACCAGCTTCCGCGCGACCGCCTCTTCGGCCGTGGTCAGGCAGTACAGGTAGGCGCCGCTGGCCGCCCGGCCGCCGCGGTCGTCGCGGCCGTCCCAGTGCACCTCGTGCCGCCCGGCGGCCCGCGTCCCGTTCACCAGCGTGCGTACGGTGCGCCCCTTCAGGTCGACCACGGTCAACCGCACCGGCCCGGCCTTCCGCAGGCTGAACGCGATGGTCGTCCCCGGGTTCAGGGGATTCGGGACGCTCTGCTCCAGCTCCACCTGCGGCGCCGACGGCAGGCCCACCCCCGAGACCAGCATCCCGCCCAGCCTGGCCACCGGCTCGACGGCGGCGCAGCGGCGCACGTACGCATCGTCGAACCAGCCGGTGCCGCCCCGGTAGCCCTCCACCGAGAAGCGGTCGATCCGCGCGGGGTCGAGCACGTCCAGGGTCGCGATCGGCGTGTCGTCGACGCGCAGCTCGCAGTCGCCGCCCCTCACGGCGATGGACAGCAGGCGCCAGCCCGCCGTGCGCGGCATGTCCGTCGGGGTGTAGACGAACCCCTCGGTATGGTAGCTGTAGGACGTGGTCGAGGCGCCGGTCCACACGCCCGCACCGATGCAGTGGTACGGGTAGCTCGACGAGTCGCCGTCCCACAGCCGGATCAGGGCCATGAAATCGTCGTCCGCGGCCAGGTCCTCCCGGTACCAGACGTTCACGCAGACGTCCTGGGCCGTCAGTGCGCCGAAGACCTGCGGGTAGGTCGCACCGCCGATCTCGCGCAGGGCGTGGGTCCCGGAGCGGGGTCCGTCCGGCAGGGCGGCGACCGATCCGTACAGTTCGCTCCAGGTCTCCAGCGGCGGCGCGGGGAAATCGGACAGGTCGCCCTCGGTGTAGCCCACCCGCCACTGGCCGGCGGTCGAGCGGGCCGAGTACCAGATCCGCAACCAGGTGCCGTCCTGGGTGAACGACGCCCGGTAGATGTTGCTGCTGTCCCAGCTGCCCGCCCGCGGCGTCAGGAGGGGCGCGGACGCGGCCGTCCAGGTCAGGCCGTCGCTGCTGGTGGCGTGGTAGAGCCAGGTGGCGTTGCAGTTGGTCCCGTCGGGATAGGAGACGAACAGCATGGCGTAGCCCTCGTCCACCGCCTGCACGTCGAAGTGCCACGGCACGCGGCCGGGCTGCTCCAGGGTCACCGTCCGCTCCGGTCCCCATTCGATCCCGTCGGCCGAGGTGCGCATCACCACGTCCTGGTACGGGGAATTGCAGCCGATCGGGGATCGCACGTACCACATCCGCCAGCCGTCGTCGCCGTGGATCACGGTCGGCGACATCACGTAGTTGGGCAGGGTCAGCACGACCGTCGGCTGGCCCCAATCCACCCCGTCCGTCGACGCCAGGCGGGTCACGTAGGACGAGCCGTCCAGGTTCGTCTCGACCCAGTACAGCACCATGGAGCCGTCGACCAGGAGCAGGTCCACATCGTCGTTGTGGCCAGCGGGTTCGGGCGCCAGGGGGTTGGTCACGCCGGGCGGCACCTCCCAGGTGACGTTGTCGTTGCTGACCAGCAGCGAGGGATTCTCGGTATCGTCGTTGCCGTTGGGGTAGGGCGTCATGCCCATCCAGTACTCGTAGCCGTTCCAGCCGCCCGGCACGTGCACCACGTCCGGGTGCACCACCTGCCCGGTGCCGTCGTAGGTGGGCGTCACCAGCGGCGCGGGCGCGTTCAGCCCCCCGGCTCCGGCCAACTCCTCGAAGCCGCTGTAGAAGAGGAAGGTCGCCGCGCCGTCGGAGACGTCCTCGGCGGCGGGATTGCCCGCGAACAGGTAGAGCACGGTGTCCCCGCCGCCGGGCAGCTCGGGTACCCGGACCCACACCACCGCCCGGCCGCCGGCCGGATCCCAGCTCTCGACCCAGTGGGGCAGGACGGTCTGCCGATCGTCGGCGGTCACCCGCAGGTCCGCGCCGTCGGGCGCAGCCAGCGAGAAGTCGAAGTCGGCCCCGTCCAGGACGACCTTCACCTGGTAGTCCGCCAGCGCATCGCCGGCATTGGAGACCGTCACCGGCCAGCCCCGGCTCCAGCCGTCCAGGGCCCGGGCCGGTGCGGCGGCAAAGAGGAGGGCCATCAGGAAGGAAAAGTACAGACATACGATAGGGCGGCGCATGGCGTCCACCTCGCTGGGAATCGGGGGAGCTGCCGCGGCAGCTCCCCCCGGTGGTATCGTCATTTCACGAGCATGAGCTTCCTGCTGACCACGCGGCCGGGCGTGATCAGGCGATAGACGTACGTGCCGCTGGCGGCGTGCAATCCGTGGGCGTCCGTGCCGTCCCAGACCACCTCGTGACGCCCGGCGCCGCGCGGGCCATCGATCAGGGTCCTCACCACCTTGCCCCGCAGGTCGAAGACCTGAAGGGTCACGGCCTCGGCACGCGGCAGGCTGAAGGCAATGCGCGTCTCCGGGTTCAGGGGATTCGGCACGTTCTGCTCGAGCACGGTGTACGGCGCCACCGGCACGACCGGATCGCCGCCGGGGCCGTCGTCGACGCCGACCACGCCGGGCTCACCGACCAGGGCCACGGGCTCGGGATCCACGTAGCGGCGCACGTAGGCGTCGTCGAACCACCCGGTGCCGCCCCGGTAGCCCTCCACCGAGAACCGGTCGATCAGGGCGGGGTCGAGCGCGCCCAGGGTCGCGACCGGCGTGCCGTCGACGCGCAGCTCGGCCGGCCCGTCGGTCACGGCGATGGACAGGTGCCGCCAGCCCGCGGTCCGCGGCAGCGCCGACGGCGAGTAGACGAAGCCCTGGGTGTGGTAGGCGTAGTTGGCGGTCGAGGTGCCGGTCCAGATACCGGTGCCGATGCAATGGAACGGGAAGACGGCGGTATTCGTGTCCCACAGCCGCAGCAGCGCCATGAAGTCGGTCGCGGTGCTCAGCTCCTCCCAGTACCACACGTTCACGCAGATGCCGCCGCCGGACAGGGGCCCGAAGACCTGGGGATACGTGGAGCCGCCGACCTCCCGGAGGCCGTGGGTCCCGGTGCGGGGGTGGTCGGTGGTGGCCGCCACGTTGCCGTGCGACTCGGTCCAGGTGGTCCCGGTGTCGGCCAGGAAGTCCGCCAGGTCGCCCTCGGTGTAGCCCACGTGCCATTGACCGCTCGAGGACCGGGCGGAGTACCAGACGCGCAGGAAGCCACCCTCGAGGGTGAAGCTGGTGCGGTAGATGTTGCTGTCGTCCCAGCTCCCGGCGCGGGGAGTCAGCAGCGGCGTCGGGTTGGCGACCCAGTCCAGGCCGTCGGCGCTGGTGGCGTAGTAGAGCTGGCTGGCATTGCAGTCGGTGCCGTCGGGGTGCGAGATGAACAGCATCACGTACTCGCCGTCAACGATCTGCACGTCCTGATGCCACAGCACGCGCCCCGGATGGTGGAATACGGCCGGCTGCTCGGGCCCCCAGACGATGCCGTCGGCCGAGGTGCGCATGGAGAGGTCCTGGTAGGGGGAACTGCAGCCGATCGGGGAACGGACGTACCACATGATGTATTGCGACCCGTCGTAGACGATGGTCGGCGACATCACGTAGTTGGGCACGATGAAGACCGTCTCGGCCTCCGTCCAGTCGACACCGTTGGTGGAGGTCAGGCGCTTGGCGTACGTGTTGCCGTCGGTGTTGGTCTCGTTGTAGTACATGACCATCGTGCCGTCGACCAGCAGCAGGTCCACGTCGTCGTTGTGGCCGTTGGGCTCGGGCTCGAGCGGGTTGGTCACGCCCGGCGGCACCTGCCAGGTGACGTTGTCGTTGCTGACCAGCACCGACGGGTTCTCGTAGTTGTCGTTGCCGTTGGGGTAGGGGGTCATGCCCATCCAGTACTCGTAGCCGTTCCAGCCGCCCGGCACGTGCACCACGTCCGGGTGCACCACCTGCCCGGAGCCGTCGTAGGTGGGCGTCACCAGCGGCGCCGGCGCGTTCATGCCCGCCTGCCCGGCCATCTCCTCGAAGCCGCTGTAGAACAGGAAGGTCGCCGCGCCGTCGCTGGCCGCGGCGACGCCCGGGTTGCCCACGAGCATGGCCAAGGTGACGGTGTCGTCCGCCGGCAGTGCGGGCACCCGGACCCAGACCACGGCGTGCTGGCCCGGCGCATCCCAGGTCTCGATCCAATAGGGATAGAAGACGCTGCCGTCGATGTCCGTGAAGCGCAGGTCGGCGCCGTCGGGCTCGGCGAACCCGAAATCGAAGTTGCCGGCGTCCAGGACGATCTTCACCTGGTAGTCGGCGAGGGCGGCTCCGGGATTGGCGATCGAGATCGGCACCTGGGTCACCCAGTCGTAGGGATTCTGGGCCGACGCGGTCCCGGCGGCGATGGCGATGAGGATGGCGAGAACGGCGAGAATCCGCCCGGGAACGAGCGTACGGATCATGGTGGTCCCCCTGGTTCGATATTCTTGGTCCGGATGTGCGTCCATCTAGTTTTTTCTAGATGATGACAGTATGCACCATATGATACCGGTATTTCAACCGGATAGTTGTGCCACGACGATTGTGTCCGGCCCGCTCCCTGCGACCGGGCCGGTTATGTTCACCCCCAAGCAGCATCACCCAACCTGGCAGCCGCCCTTCTGCCCAAACCCCAACTGCCCATTTCACAATAAGTTGGCAACCGGCTGGCGCTGCAAGCGCGCCGGCTTCTTCCGGCGACAGGTCCGCCCCCACCGTATCCAGCGGTTTACCTGCCTCCACTGCCGCAAGTCATTCAGCACCCAGACCTTCTCCACCACATACTGGCAGCGCAAGCCCGAGCTCGACGCCCTGATCGTGACCAGGACCGTCGGCTGCATGGCCAACAGGCAGCTCGCCCGTGACCTGGGCGTTGCGCCCGCCACCGTCGACCGCCACCTCTCCCGCCTCGGCCGCCACTGCATGTTGTTCCACGCCAAGCAGATGCGTGACGCGCCACCGGCAGCACGGATCGTCATCGACGGGTTCGTCTCCTTTGAACACTCCCAGTACCGCCCATTCCACCATCATGTCGCCGTCGAGAAGGGCACCGACTTCTTCCTCTACTTCACCGACAGCGAGGTCCGGCGCAGCGGCGCGATGACCTCCGCGCAGAAGAGGCGCCGGTCCGACTTGGAGAAGCTCTATGGCCTGCCCGACCCGCAGGCCGTCCGCAAGGATGTTCGCGAGTTGCTTGAAGTCGTCGTCGGCAGCCAACAGGAAGTGACGATTTACAGCGACGACCACAAGGCGTATCCGCGGGCGATGCGGGGGCTGGCGCCGCGGATCCGGCACCGGGTGACGTCGGGCAAGGAGCGTCGGGATCATCGCAACCCGTTGTGGGAGGTGAACCTGCTGGATCTGCTGATCCGGCACTCGAGTGCGAACCACAAGCGGGAGACGATCGCGTGGTCGAAACGGCGGCAGTGCAGTGCGGAGCGACTGGCGATTTTCCTGGTGTGGCGAAACTATATGAAAGGACGTCGTGAGAAGGCCAGGGAGAGTCCGACGCCGGCGATGGTGCGGGGGATGGTCGAGCGGCGATTCACCGTTGGCGACATCCTGGAAGAGCGGATCTTCCCGAGCCGTGTCACCCTGCCGTCGCGGTGGCGGCAATACCATGACAATGCCGTGGTCACGCGGTCGGCCCCGTGGATGCGGTCCTAGCCGGCAATCGGTCCAGTATCGCCGACCCGGATCCACGTGTCTGATCGCGACCAGACACAATTCCCAAGGCACAACCTTTGATTTGTCTCAGAACGTCCAGAAGCGGGGAATCAGCACGCTGGCGCCAACCCAGACCAGCACGTTCAGCACCATGCCCAGTTTCATGAAGTCCGTGAAACGATATCCTCCGGGGCCATACACCAGCAGGTTGGTCTGGTAGCCTATGGGGGTGGCGAAGCACGCCGAAGCCCCGAAGCAGATGCCCACCACGAAGGGACGCGGGTCCACCTGCAGGGCTGCGGCCGCGGCCAGCCCGATGGGGACCATCAGCACCGCCGTGGAATTGTTGGACAGCACGTGGGACAGCAGGCTGGTCAACATGATGAGGGCCACCAGCACCCCCCGCGGCCCGAATCCGGCGAACAGGGACAGGAAGCCCCGCGCGTACAGGTCGGCCGCCCCCGTGGCGGTCAGGGCCGCTCCGAGGGCAATCGTGCCGATGATCAGCATCAGCACCGGCACGTCGACGGATTCGTAGGCCTCGTGCAGCTGCAGGCAACGGCTGGCGACCATGAGGAAGGCCGCCGCCAGGGCGGCCGGCATGATGTCCATGACGCCCGTCGCCGCCAGGCCCACCATGGCCGCGAAGATGGTCAGGGCCAGCGGCGCCTGCCGTCGGTTGGCCACGGGGGGTACCGTGTCCTCGACGACGATCAGGTCCGCATCGTCGCGTAGCCGTTGGAGGCTCTGGGGCGAGCACTGCACCAGCAGGATGTCGCCCATCTTCAAGCGCAGGCGTCCCATCCTGCCCGCGGTGAAGTGCAAACGCCGCCGCTTGGCCCCGATGACCACGATGTCCTCGGCCGCTCCCAGGGAGGTGTCGCGGATGCGCCGGCCCCGCAGGCGGCTGTCCGGGGGAACGATGGCCTCGACCAGCTGGGCATTGACCTCGTAGGGCTTGGCCATGCTCTTGCCCGAGACGACGGGCAGTTCGGCCTTGCCGCCGCCGAGGATGTTCACCAGGTCGGTGGCGGTGGCGCTCAACAGCACCACGTCGTCGCCCTGCAGAGTGCAGACGTCGGTCTCGGGATAGCAGATACGTTGACCCTGGAAGACCTCGTGCACCTCGATGTCGGGGAACTCGTGCCGCAGGGCGGCGGTGGCATCCTGGCCCACGAGGGAGCTGTCGGCCGGAATGGTCAGCTCGGCGATGTACTTGTGTCGCGAGCCGGTGTCGTTGTGCAGGATGGGTATGTGGGTCCGCGGCAGCAGGCGGTCCGCAAGGAAGAACAGCAGTACGCCGCCCGCCAGGGCCAGGGGCACGCCCACCCGGGCCAGCTCGAACATGCCCAGGGCGGGCAGGCCCCCGGCCACGGCCAGGTCGCTGACGATGATGTTGGTCGATGTCCCGATAAGGGTGGTGGTGCCGGCCAGGATCGAGGCGAAGCTCAGCGGCATCAGGTAGCTGCCCGGGGCCAGGGAATAGCGCCCCGCCACGGCCAGGATCACCGTCAGCATCATCACCACCACCGGGGTGTTGTTGATGAAGGCCGACAGCACCGCCACCAGCACCAGGCTGAACAGCAGGATGAGGCGGTGGCGCCCGCCGGTGACGGACGACAGCATCCGCGTCAGGAAGGACAGGCCGCCGGTGCGCACCAGACCCCTGGTGACGATGAACAGGGCGCCCACCGTCAGGGGGGCCGGGTTGGCGAAACCGGCCACCGCCTCCCGCGGCGACAGCAGACCCGTGACCATGAGGGCCACCATGATACCCAGGGCGGTCAGGTCCAGAGAGACGCGTTCGCTGATGAGCAGCACCAGCGCGGCGAGCAGGATGACGGTGACCAGGAGGATCTCGATGCTCATGGCCGACAGGATAACACCGCGGGGGGAACCCGCCTGCCCGCGAAGCGGGCCGACCGGTCCGCCGAACGCCCGCCGTCGACCTGAAGCCGCTAGCGGCCCTGGCTCATCATCAGCAGCGGACACGTCGTGCGGGCGGCGATGTCGAGCACCAGGTCGCCGAAGACCTTGTTGCGCCTGTCGAGTCGCTGGAGTCCGAGCACGAGGAGATCGCACTCGGCGGCCCTGTCGGTGATCACCGAGACGGTATCGTCGCTGCGGACGACGACGATCCGGCTGACCCCCGGCGCCTCGTCGGCCGCGAGTCTGACCAGGTCCCGCCTTGCTCGCCGTTCGTCCGCCGCCGAGGCGGTCGTCGGCAGGACGCGCAGATAGGTGACTTCCCGCGGCCTGGTGCGGCACATGTTGCCGATCAGGTGGGCCCTGATGCGGCTCTGGTCGCGCCGGCCCGCCGCGGCCACCAGGATGCGCTGCGCGTCGTCGACCTTCCAGGTCATCGGGGCGCGTACGATCTTGACGTCGCCGCGGACGCGGCTCATGAGCGTCTCCAGGGCCCCGGTCATCAGGGATTCGTTCAGGCGACCGAAACCGAGAACCAGGCTCTGGCAGCGGTAGCGGTCGGCGATCCTCTCGATCTCCGACCAGGGGTCCTGGCCCATGGTGATCAGGGCCTCGGTCGCGAGGGAAGCCTTGAACGCGGTGGACAGGGCGTTGCCGAGGATGTTCTGGGCGTCCACCAGCGGCGTCGGCAGGCCTTCGCCGGACCAGTCGCGCGGGGGCCGGACCACCGACAGGAGCAGGACCCGGGCGACCCCGGAGGGAGTCAGGGCGTCGGCCATGCTCACCAGCATGGGTGCGCTCGCCGGATTGGCGATGGGCACGAGGACGAGCGGGCTTTGGCCGCGGGACCGCAATATTCCCGGGTCGAGGGCCACCGCCGAGGCGTCCACGACCTTGGCCCCGGGCGCCAGGTAGATGACGTACACGACGGCGCCCACGCCCAGCCACATGGCAGCCAACGCTCCCGCGGACGGAACGGCGACGGACTGGAACAGGGCCAGGGCCAGGCAGGCCGCGCCGCCGATGACGGGAATCAGGGGGAACGCGGCCGACTGGAAGTGGCTCACGCCGTCGCGTCGCTGCACGAGATACGCGAGGCCGTGGATGAGCGCGAAACTCGCCAGGAAGATGAGGCTGGACATGGCGCCGGCCGTCGCCACGTCCGGGAGCGCGATCAGCAGGAACGCGACGGTCACCGCCGTCAGCAGGATGGCCGGTACGGGGGTGCCGTTCGCCGACGCCATCTGCCCGAAGCGGCGCGGCAGGGTGCGGTCCGTGGCCATCGTCCTGACGAAGCGCGACGCGGCCAGCAGGTTCGCCTGCAGCGCCGACAGCATGGAAAGCAGGCCGGCGACGACGATCAGCCAGTAGCCGGCGGGACCGAGAAAATTCCCGACGGCGCTGGCAATGAGGATCTCCGGGTTCCGCTCGGCCGCGGCGGCGATCGACCCGCCCGGGACGCCGATGGCGACGATGAGGAAAAGCAAAGGCAGGTATATGACCAGCGCCGTGCCCAGGGACAGGAGCATGGCCCGCGGGATCGTGCGCTCAGGCTGCTTGATCTCCCCGCCGACGGCGGCGATCAGGTCGAAGCCCTGCAGCGCGATGAACGTGTAGCCCATGGCCTGGACCAGGCCCCCGCCTCCGTGGTGGAAGAACGGCGCAAAACGGCCCCGCAAGGTCGCGGCGCCCGGTGGATGGACCACCATGACCCACAACCCGCCGACGATGATGGCGACGAACACGACCACCTTCGCCACGGCCGGCCACTGGCTGCCTCCGCCGGCGGACCGCACCAGGGCCCAGGAATAGAAGGCGACGGCGACCACGGCATAGGCCACGACGGCAAAGCGCGCGCCGAGCCAGCCGGGCGGGTTGCCGCCGCAAGCGAGGACGATCTGCTCGAGGACCGGCACGAGGAAGACACCGAATCCGAGGGCGTACAGCACGGCGGCGACGATGGACGCGAACCAGACGACCCAACCGACCGCGAACGCGGCGTCCACGGCGAGGACCTTGCGCGCATAGGTGTAGGTCCCGCCGGACTCGGGAAAGCGGGTGGCGAGCTGGGCGAACGAGAGGGCGGTGAGCACGGCGATGCCGCCGTTGACGGCGAAGGCGACGATGGCGCTGGGGCCCGTGGTGGCGAAGGCGATGCCGGCCAAGGCCAGGATCCCGCCGCCGACGATGGCACCGACGCCGATCAGGGTCGCACCGATCAGGCCAATGGACCTCCGGCTGTCATCCTGCAATTGCATCACGTCACATCCGGAATCGCATGCACCCTGGGGGGAAATCGGCCGGCGGCCAATGTCGGCTCCCCGGCGGGACCGCCGAGGCGATTGATCCACGGGAACCAGGATAGTACGGCGACCGGCGCGTTGTCCATCGATCGCCGATCCCACGCGCATCGCCAGGCCCGGGGCCGGCCGGGTGAAGGTGCTCGATTTCGGCATGGCGAAGCCGAAGGAGGAACCGAAGGAAGCTGCCTAGCCGACGCCCGGGGCTGGGGCGACTGTCAGGTGATTACGGTAACTGTACACTCGTCCTAACCCTCCCTACAGCCGCGAGTTGAAGCTGGAAGCGGCAGTTCCAGACCGATCGCATTTCACAAGAGTGAAATAGCGCGATCAACCTCGGAGTTCGACAAGCCAAATTCGGATTTCAGCAGCGCGACCACGTCCTGCTCGGATGTGGCGGCTGTTTGTTCTTCCTGCTCCAAGGCTTCCTGCCGAGTCATCTGCCCTCCGTTGATCATATTGCAGTATCCGAAGCAATCCTTGGTGCAGCCCATCTGTTTCAGGAAGCAGTAGTTCACCAGGACATGAAGCTTACAGTCGGTTCTCCAGGTGGAAGCGTGCCCGGTAGGTTTCCGCCAACCGAGTTCCTGGGTGATGGTCTGTTTGATTTGTTCCCTGTCCCAGGGGATGTAGTCGAACATGCTGACTTCGCGAATCGTCTTGTCCTTCAATTTGACAGGCTCCCGAGACAGGACGCGATTGCCTGCAACCGCGAATTCATGCCGTTGCAGGATCGAAAACAGCTTCAACTTGTAGAAATGCTGATTCAGGAGCTTTTGGTCGCGGGTCAGTCCGGCCGGTACCATACCCAGCACCTTGGGCCAGTTGTCGGTCTTCTCAATGCTGGAGTTTCCCCAGAGAATGAGGGGCACTCGGTATTGTTCGGCCGCCCTGTAGACCACACTCCTGTATCCGTAGGAACAGGCATCGCACAGATTGCTCTTCATGGCGCCAGGACCATACGGCAACGTGGCTTTGAAAGCAGAATGGACCATCTTGGTAGCGATATCGCGCTCGGAGCGCACAATGAGAAGTTCCACACCAAGGTGCCGGCAGGCGCTTTGAATGTTGTCCAGCGCCTTGTCGACCCTGAATTCGTTGTCGTAGTTGACGGCCAATACCCTGAGCCCGAATCTCTTGACGGCAGTATGGAGAACGAATGTGCTGTCCCTTCCTCCGCTCAAGGGGACAATGCAATCATACTGATTGGATTCCTTTCGGCTTTCCCGGATGATCTGTTCGAGTTCCGCTTCATCCCGACATGCGTAATCCACGTGGTTCTGACAGAGATTGCAGACTCCGTCCTTGTCGAATTCGATGCCGGGTACCGTTTCAGGCATCACGCACCGGGAACACCTGCTGATTTTTCCGGACGTGGTCATTGGGACTCGCTTTCTTCCAGGTTCGCCTGGCATTTTCCCCTACGCGGGCCCAAGGCGCGCGCGCCGTTGGACAAATCCGCTGTTCCAAATGATCGCCCCCCTCCTGGCATCGTTCCAGGCAAGACCTCAATCAGGGGGTTGAAAATTGTGTTTTTATGGGCCAACGTTCCATTTTACAAGAAAATCGCCCCGAAGGGAAGTCCAATGGCCAGGACTCGCAAGGGATCAGAATCAGGAATTGAAGCGGAACCTCCTCCTTAATCGAGGTGCTCGAAATGTCATGTCTTCTCGTGGTCATTGCGCTGGCAGCTCCGCGACTCGTGCTTGCACTCCTCTGGTTTTTCACCAGCTGGTTCGCTGGGATGTTCGCTTCCCTTTTGTGGCCGATCGCCGGCTTCATTTTCCTGCCCGCTACCTTGCTTTGGTACTCTGCGGTTCTGCACTGGTTCAACGGCCAATGGACGCTCTGGCCCGTCGTGGGCCTCATCGTAGCGCTCGCGATCGATGTGTCGCCGGCGCGGGGCCGTCGTCGGCGGTCCGATTGAAGTTTTCGTACGAGCACCGGCGGAAATTCCGCTGCGCTCAATTGCCGCCGCTGGGCTTGGGCGTTGGGCCCTGGAAGGAGCGAGGAGAAGGCACGATGAGCAACGACCATGTGACACCTGAGACGAAAGGTGTTGCGGTTAAGTTGCTTGCAGCGGTCGACCTCGACCCTGAGATCGAGGGCATGGTAGGGCGCCAACGGCGAATGCGTATGGTGACCGTCGAGCCTGGAGGCGTCTTCGGCCCGATTCACGACCACAAGGACAGACCAGGCACTGTCTACCCCATGATTGCATAAATCCGAGCATTCGAAAGGGCTGAAAAGGTTGAAAGACGGCTCCAGACATGGGATTATGGGTTTGCGACAACACCAAAATCTCCGTCAGAGGAAGCCGTCTTTCATGAGATCCAGTAAAGCACAGATCCTCAGCCGTGTCCACGCCGTTCCTGCCGTCCGTTTCACCGACCAGACCCTCACCTCGGCCAGCGGCCTGGTCCTCTTTCAGGTCCTGTTCGACCGCCTGGATCTGCGCGACAAGGTCCGTCAGGCTTGCCGTCACGTCCACGGTCTCGGCGACTTCAAGCTGCCCGAGTTGTTCCTGACCTTGGTCATCCACATCATCCTCGGCTACCGCGAACTTGACGACGTGAAGTTCTACAACGACGACCCGCTGGTGTTGCGCGTGTTGGGCCTGCGCCGTTTGCCTTCGACCGCGACCCTGAGCCGTCGCTTGCGGTCGGTCGACAAGGCGACGATCACGGGCCTGCAAGAGATGAACCGCTCGCTGATCCTTGACCGTTTGGCCGTCGAGAAGCTGCGCCGGGTGACGCTCGACTTCGACGGCAGCGTGGTCTCGACCCGCCGTCATGCAGAGGGCACGGCCGTGGGGTTCAACCGCAAACGGAAGGGCGAGCGAAGCTACTATCCGTTGCTGTGCACGGTAGCCCAGACAGGCCAGGTGTTCGATGCGTTGCCGCGGTCGGGGAACGTGCACGACTCCAACGGATCGCACGAGTTCATCACCGCTTCGGTCATGACCGTGGACCAGCGATTGCCCGGAAGAGTGATCGAATGCCGCCTGGATAGTGCGTTTTTCAGCGAGAAAACGGCCCTTCTGCTTGACGAGCTGCAGGTCGAGTACACGCTCAGTGTCCCGTTCGAGCGGTTGCCGGAGTTGAAGGGGATGATCGAGCAGCGGCAGCGTTGGCGCCGGATCGACGACACCTGGTCTTGCTTCGAGGCAATCTGGAAGCCGAAGCGTTGGCTGCATGAGGTGCGGTTCGTGTTCGTCAGGCAGAGGGCGCCGCGGCGCCAGTCCGGCCCGATCCAGTTGGATCTGTTCGAGCCGCGGAGCACGGAGCACACCTACAAGGTGATCATGACGAACAAACGGTGCTCGGCGAAGTCGGTGATGCTGTACCATCATGGCCGCGGCAGCCAGGAAGGAATCATCGGCGAAGCGAAGGAGTCGGCGATGATGGACTACGTGCCGACCCGCAGCTGGGCCGGCAACCAGTTCTACATGCTGGCCTCGCTGACGGCGCACAACGTGACGCGCGAGCTTCAGATGCAGACCATGCCGCGCCGTCGAGGAACGAACCCGAAGCGTGCGGCGCTGTGGCTGTTCGAAAAGCTCGAGACGGTCCGCAACAGGACGATCAGACGGGCCGGCCGGCTCCACCGTCCGGAAGGGGTGCTGACGCTAACGATGAGCAGGAACGAGGCGGTGCAGGCGGACTACGAGCGGATCATGCGGGGGCTGGAACAGGCGGCTTGATCAGGAAGCTTTTGCAAAGTTGGGGTATACACCAGGTGGGAACGCAGCAGAGGGGATTTCGGGCCCTAAGTGACTGGCTGGCCTTGCCCAGCCCCATCCCCGCCCCGCCCCTCAGCGGCCCAGGTACAGCGCCTTAAGGCCCCCCAGGCTCTTCTCTTCGTTCGGCACCGGCCCCGTGGCAAACGGCTCGAAGTCCACTGTGCACTCCATCGGCGGCCACACAGGGCCGGCCGTTAAACAATATGGACGCAACTGAGGATTTATGCTCTACTAGTATAATGTACGACCACTTCCCCTGGGGGGCCTTACTAGGATAGCGGCATAGTACCACGCCTAGAACCGAATAGTTGCTCGTTTAGGCCTTGCGGACATTCGGATTGCCGATTCTTAAAGTAACGTCACACAAACCGATCGGGAACCTCATGAATAGCGTTAGATGTGCTTTTCAGCGCGGTTGGTTAGTGACTACCCCTTTTGTCTTACTAACATCAGTGGTGCTTCTGGGCGCAGCGACCAGTCGCGCAGCTATGCCAGACACTTCCGGTGTTGCCAGAGAAATCGCTTCCGGGCAAGCAGCGAATAGCCAACAGTGGAGACTGGAGGAGCTTTGGACCCTGGGCGGCTCGGAAGAAGACGATGTACCCCTGGGCTATATAGGCGGCGTGGTTTACCAGGATTCTCTGGTTTACATTGTCGACACCAAGAGTTCTCTAGTCTATGTCATGACGCTACGGGGTATCTGTCAGGACGTTGTGGACGTCTCGGGCGAAGGCCCCGGGCAGTGCAGTCACCCCAATACAATCCTTGCTATGGGAGATGGTATGCTGGCTCTGGTCAAGGGCCAACCGGCTACCGTTATCATGACCGACTTCTACTTTACCTACCCAAACTCCTTCAAGCTGATGATACCGGAAGCTGATGTGTACAGCATAGTTACGGCGAACGGCATGCGAAGCATTCAGGATAGAATACTAGCCTATACTGAGACCATGATCATTGTGGACCGCAAGAAGCCCGACTTCAAGACCATCAAGGCCTTATCACTCTATGACCGACAGGGTCGTGAAGAGCATCGATTGCTCAGCGAGCTAGCGGGCCGCACGCAAGTCGGAATACCCGCGGAAGCAGACATTCCGCACTACGCTTACAAATATCGGTACGCACTGGCCCAAGACGGGCGCTCCTATGTTGCACCCTTCCGTGACGCGTATCTTGTCTATGTCTTTTCTCCCGCCGGGGAACTGGAGAAGATCTTGGGCCGGCAATATCAATCTCGCATGCGCAGCGACCGGGAAAAGTTTTTGGCGGGCTATTCCGGCTCCCATGGCGGAACTTCCTTCCAGATGGAGGCGGAGAATATTGAGGCAGACATCCTCAACCTCTACTTGATTGGCGAGGAACTCCTCATTCGTACCAGCAGGAGTGAGTATCAGTTGCCGCCAGGGGTATATAGCCGTCTGGATCTATTCCAGAATAGCCGCTATCAGGCTAAGATCGAAATTCTCGGCCAAGGAAATGCTCGGCGTGATCAATTAATCTTCTTGAGTAGAAGCTTGTTAGTCATCGTAAGGGGCAACTTGGACGCCATGCAATACGGCGTGGAAAGCTTCCTCGATGACTATCAGTCTGATCCTGTCCAAGTCAGCCTGTACCGTATCCTGCGTCCTTAGTCGGGCCAATGCCCCCCATAGACTATGCGATAGACCCTGGGGCTTCTCTTGGCAGAAGGCCCCACTACATTCTCAATTGAAAGTAGCGGGGCCATGCCGGGGCTTATAGATCCTCTGGTACAAGAAAGCTCTAGTACCAGGGATCGCCTATGGGATCACAGCAGTTGAACTGCAGGTCCGCCAGGCACATCGCGTTCCAGCCCCAACTGCTCCAGCCGAGTTCCTCGGCGGCGATGCAACTGGCCGGCGCCAGGGTTTCGACGGCCCTGGCTTGGTCGATCTGCATAGTGACCGGCGTCATAAGACTGATTGCCGTAACCGCCACCAGGATGATCAGAATACGCTTCTCCATGGCTTCCTCCATCTAGGGTTGGGTATGAAGGGGAATAGGGGAAACGGTTGCAGCCTCCTTTCAGGTTTTCTACTGAACCATGATGAGAAAGTCACTCGAGCACCAGAGCAGCGCGACCCCCGAAGGAAAAAAGCGAACTCGGTGTGACTTTCACGACACGCTGGCCATAGCTGGTATGGGGCATCAGCACGAAGATGATGTTGGGCCAGCCGGCTGGCCTGCCATCATTTGAACTCCTGCTCAGAACTGCCTTGTGCCGGCGTGAATCAGCCCAATTGGTGATCGGGCTGAAGTCCGATGGCACGATGATACCGAGATCAGCCACTACTTGCCCGGACCCAAGCGTCAGCGCAAGTGCGCCGGGCTTTGCGAAGTTGACCGTCAATTCTTCGGGTACATCCAAGGCGATCTGATAGACAACCAGATTGTCCTCCGCCAGATAGAATAGCAACTTGTAGCGGTCCATGGTCCGCATTTGCTGCAGGATAGTGCCTTCCGGCATTCCGCCGCTGTCGCGGTGTAACTTGTCGACAATCCTGGTGATCGTTTGCTGCGGATCAAGCCAGCCCTTGGTCTCCGGATGGTTGACGCTGATGTACTCCAGAAAATTCAGTTCGTCACGCCCATTGTAAATGGCCGTATATAGTACCCTAGCGTCACTGAAATCGCTGTCCAGACCGGTCACGGTGGATCGGGGCTCGGGCACGGACTTCGTCGGGAAGTTGCCGGCGACAGACGAGCCACAGGCCGGCAAGATCAACAAGCACATTATCAGAATAGCAACAGGTTTCAGGGACTTCATTCTTTACCTTCCAGCGGGCGCCAGGGTTGGAATAGGTCGCCCTGCGCCGATACATCAACCGGCCCTCTGCCATTCAGTTTGCCGTCCAGACGCCTGATCTCTAGAGCTTCCCATCGCCATATTCCGCTCCGATCGCGGCTTACCCGGCTTCCGCGCAAAGCAGGCATCCCGGCGAATGAACAATAGGGTGAATCACAGAAGAATCCGCTCCCTTGTCGAATCGCTCAGGCGACTGGCCCAGCCCAATCGCTCGCAACACGGGCTGCACATTTGCCGGCGGGAGCGGCAAGGTGTGGGGCGTGAGAGTACCAATGTGAACGTGGCGGCACAACACCTAATCGGCTCGCGCGCGTAAAGAATTCGCGATTGCCGACGGCCAAGTCCTGGCGATTGATGGCGTTTCTTAGTAACAAAACCAAACACCAATACCCGGCGGACTCAGTAACGTCCGACGGGTTTATCGTTAACTCCGCAGCCGCGGGGCCCGGTGCTCAGACTCCTGAACGACAGGGACGTGAGATTGAAAGGGATTCTTTCGTCGCAAAGCGGTCCGTCCTGGAAACCGGGCAGATCTCCGGATTCCTCCGAATCCAGGTACTTCTAGTCACTTAGGGGAAAAATAGCGGCCGGGCCACCATCGGCAGCCCGGCCCCCTGCTCGGGAAAATGGAGAGCAGGCGTGCGCCGGCAGAGGGGGATCGTACCGGCGCGGAGCTTCAGCCATAGGCAAAGTGGCTGAAGCGGGAAGCCGCCGAGTGTGGAGGGGCAGGGTCGGCGGCATTAAGATTGTAACGCGACTTGAATGTCCATGTCAAGATTGCTCGGCTCGCAGCCCCCGCGCGACAGCCAGGCCCTACTCCCCCTAAATGACCCAGACCTGATAGTTCCCGTGCCGGAACCCGCCGTATAGGTGGTCATAAGCGTGGGCGTAGCGGTAGTGGTCGAGGGCGCCGGACTCGGTCCAGCGGTACTTCAGATCCCCGGACGTGAGATCCCTGATCCGGCTCGGCGCATTCACTTGGGCGTAGAACTCGCCGTTGTCGATCGAGGCGGCGTGGGCGGGTAGCCACCAGCGCCGCTCCCGGATCTCGTCGTAGGCCGAGTTCAGCAGGAACCTGCGGTCGACGGAAATCTTCCCGTCCCATTTGCCCCACTCGGGCTTGGACGAGCCGTCATTTAGAAGGTCGACGATGCGGCGTAGCGTTGCGGATGAACGCCGACTATGGTAGCTATCGCTAGTTCTAGCCGCAGGGAGGTTTGCCGATGCCTCGGGTGGTCTTGGATACGAATTGCATCATCGACCTCGAGGAGGGTCGTGCCGATGCCCTTTGTCTCAGGACCCTTATTGGAGAATGGAAGGCCGGCCGTCTCGAATTGGCCGTGGTCGCGGTCAGCGCATCAGAGAACCAGCTAGGCGGCGTTGCAAGTCGCAGCTACGACGTGTTTGAAGCAAAGCTGCAGCGTGCCGGGCTTACCGGAGCGCACGAGTTGTTTCCGCCGGCGATCTGGGGGGCGTTCTACTGGGATCATGCTCTTTGGACCTCGCCCGAGATGGTCGCGTCGGCGGATCGGATTCGGGCCATCCTTTTCCCTGGGCTCCCGATAGTCCTTGAACCGCCCCGGGATTGCCGGAGACTCCATTCTTTGAGAGGATGGGGTCATGAGCAAGCAAAATCGGTACTCCCCAGAGGTCCGCGAACGAGCCGTTCGGATGGTCCTCGACCACCAGAGCGAGTACGCCTCGCAGTGGCAGGCCGTGGTTTCGATCGCGGCCAAGTTCGGCTGCACGGCCGAGTCGCTCCGTCGGTGGGTTCGGCAGGTTGAGGTAGATTCGGGTCGGCGGGGCGGGCAGACCAGCTCGGACCGGGATCGGATCAAGGAGCTTGAGCGAGAGAACCGGGAGTTGCGGCGGGCGAACGAGATCCTGCGCAAGGCCTCGGCTTTTTTCGCCCAGGCGGAGCTCGACCGCAGACGGAAGTGATGGTCTCGTTCATCGACGAGCACCGCCAGGCGTACGGGGTCGAGCCGATCTGCGAAGTCCTGCCGATCGCCCCGTCGACCTACTACGAGAAGAAGGCGCGTCAGGCCGATCCGACGCGCCTGCCCGCGCGAGCGCATAGCGACGCGGTTCTATGCGGCCAGATCGAGCGGGTCTGGAACGAGAACCGGCGGGTCTATGGCGCCCGCAAGGTGTGGCGCCAACTGGCCCGTGAGGGCACTGTGGTGGCGCGCTGCACGGTCGAGCGCCTGATGCAGCAGATGGGCCTGCAAGGCGTTGTTCGCGGTCGCAAGCCTCGCACGACGATCCCTTGTCAGCTTTCGCCCCATAGTATGCCACAGTTTCGCGTCATAGGGAGCCAGGCGTTTTCGCCCGATAGGGTGCCACCCGTTTTCGCGCGATAGGGTGCCACCCCGTCGCCGGTCCGGGAGCGCCCCGACGGCACCCCGCCACCCCAACCGGGGACCCTGGACGCGCGTGTTCAGGCGGGGTGCAGCCACTTCGCCGCTGTTCCTGCCCGCCACAGCCGGTACCCTTCCGGGCTCACCCTTGGCCCGGGAGGACGGCATGGCCGGAAGGACCCTTATGGTGTTGGACGTCAGAGAGTTGCTGCGCCGCCTGCGGGCCGGCCAGACCGATCGGGCCATCAAGCGCGCCACCGGCACGGCCCGCAAGACGGTCAAGCGCTACCGCCAGATCGCCCAGCAGCAGGGCTGGCTCGCTGCCGGCCCGCTGCCGGACCTCGCGACCCTGGAGGCGGCCCTGCAGGGGCTGGCCCCGCCTTGCCCGCTGCCCAGCCAACCCTTCAAGGCCGCCCCGTTCCAGGACGTGATCTGCAAGCTACGGCAGCAGGGCGTCGAGATGAAGGCCATCCACCAGCGCCTGACAGAGGATCACGGCTACACCGGCAGCTACAGCGCCCTGTGGCGGTTCGTGCGCCGGCTCGAGCCCGCCCTGCCGGCCGCCTACGTGCGCCTGGAGACCCCGCCCGGACAGCAGGCCCAGGTCGACTTCACCGCCGCCGGCATGAAGCTCGACCCGACCACCGGCAACCTGCGCAAGGCCTGGTGCTTCGTCATGACCCTCAGTTGCAGCCGTCACCAGTTCGCCTGCCTGGTCTTCGACCAGAAGATCGAGACCTGGCTGCGCTGCCACCGCCGGGCGTTCGAGCACTTCGGCGGCGTGCCCAGGCAGCTCGTCATCGACAACCTCAAGGCAGCCATCACCAAGGCCGTCCTGCACGACCCGGTCGTCCAGCGCAGCTACCGCGAGTGCGCCGAGCATTACGGGTTCCTGATCTCCCCTTGCCGGCCCCGCACCCCCCAGCACAAGGGCAAGGTCGAGTCCGGCTGCCACTACGTGGCCCGCAACTTCCTGGCCGGCCGGCCCCCCGAGACCATCACCGCCGCCAACGAGGCCCTGTTGCGCTGGGTCATGCAGACGGCCGGCCAGCGCACCCACGGCACCACCCGCCAACGGCCCCTGGACGTGTTCACCCAGGTCGAGCAGGCCACCCTGCTGCCGCTGCCGACCGAGCCCTACGACCTGGGCGTCTGGCGCCAGTGCAAGCTGCACCCGGACTGCCACGTCGTGGTCGACGGTGCCTACTACTCGGCGCCCCACCGCCTGATCGGCAAGACCCTGTGGGTCAGAAGCAACGGCGCCAGTGTCCAGATCTTCCACGACCACCAACGCCTGGCTACCCACGACTGGGGCACACCCGGCACCCGCCGCACCTGCCTGGACCACTACCCGCCGGACAAGGCCGCCTATCTGATGGCCACCCCGCGCTACTGCCGAGACCGCGCCGCCCGCATCGGCCCGGCCTGCGCCGCCCTGGTCGGCCAACTGCTCAGCGAGCGCCCGCTGGATCGCCTGCGCGCCGTCCAGGCCGCCCTCAGGCTCGCCGACAAGTTCAGCGACCAGCGCCTGGAGCGCGCCTGTGCCCGCGCCCTGTACTTCGGCGAGACTTCGCCGCGCACGCTGCGCCGCATCCTCGATTACGGCCTGGAGAACGAGCCGCTGCCCGGCATGCCGGAGCCCGGGCCCCAGATCACGTTCACGTTCGCGCGCCCAGGGTCCGAGATCTTCCCCGCCAACGGAGGTCACGGCCATGGATAACAAGTCCCAGCTGATCCCCAAGCTCAAGAGCCTGCGCCTGTCCGGCGTCCTGGAGACCCTCGAGGTCCGCAACCGCCAGGCGCTCGACGAGAAGCTCGCCTACGTCGAGTTCCTCGAACGACTACTCGAGGACGAGATCGAACGCCGCGCCCACAAGCAACTGGTCATGCGGTTGCGTCGGGCGGCGTTCACCGGCGAGAAGACCCTCGAGGGGTTCGACTGGTCCTTCAACCCCAACCTCAACCGCCGCCAGGTCCAGGACCTGGCCACCTGCCAGTGGATCGAACGCAAGGAGGTCGTCCTGATCGTCGGGCCCAGCGGCGTCGGCAAGAGCCACCTGGCCCAGGCCCTGGGCCACGAGGCCTGCCGCCGCGGCTGCCACGTCCTGTTCACCAGCGTCGTCAAGATGCTCGGCCACCTCAACGGCGGCCGCGCCGACGGCACCCGCGAGCGCCGCCTGGCCACGTTCCTGCGCCCGGACCTCCTGATCCTCGACGACTACGGACTGACCCCGCTGAGGGGCCACGAGCCCGAGGATCTCTACGAGGTCATCAACGAGCGCTACGAACGGGGCTCCCTGCTGGTGACCAGCAACCGGGACTACGCCGAGTGGCCGGCGGCGTTCGTACCAAGCCGAAGGAGGTACCGAAGGAAGCTGCCTAGCCGACGCCCGGAGCTGGGGCGACTGTCAGGTGATTACGGTAACTGTACACACCATGGCTGCTTACACAGTTAGAAATACACTCCCGCCCACCGGGAAGTTTAGACTGGCCAGCCAACCGGCCTCGTCCCCCCGCCCTCTCATCGATACAGCGATTTTAGGCCACCCCAAGTGCAGTCAGCGGCGGGCACAGTGCCCTCGTTAACGATCGCCACAGGGTCATCGAATGTACCCGTAGGTGGATGGAGCGCAATCGAGTCCTCCATGGTACCCCCATTGGGGATATACGATACTTCATAATAGAACACCCCGTCATCATACGGTCGGAGGTAAAGCTCGACACGTTCCTCCGGACTAGATACAATAAATGCCCCGGCCAAAACGACATAGCTTTCAGCCCACGGCAAGGGTGGCTGGGCCGTAAAGGCCCACAGGTTACAAAACACATCCCCAAAGTTAAACGGGCATATACGGGGTGTACCGCACAAGTCTCGGTCTGCTCCGCCCATCGCAACAACCCCGCCCAGTCCCGCAGGAGCGCTTGGATTCTTTACAATTAAGAAAAAATTTACTGGCTGCGGACTCGCGGAAGTTTCCCACCGATCTAGAGTCCCTTCCGCATCGAAGAATATCCCGACAACGTCTTGAGACTGGGCAATAGCCCCAACCGGGTGCAAAATGCCAACAAGCAGAGCGGCCACCACCCAAACAGATCGCGAAGTCTTATACATATACCAACCCCCTTTCCATGGCGACTATCTTACTACGACAAACTTCCTACTCACCGAATAACCACCACCAGACACCCTCAAAAAGTACACGCCGGATGCGCTTCTCCGCCCACTAGAATCCGATAGATCCCACCTCAGACTCCCCGCAACTCCGCTACTATAAGTTGCCGGACCATCGTATATTCTCCTTCCCCTTACGTCAAAAACCTCCAACTGCACCGCCATCGGCCGCGGTACACGGTACGCAACAAAAACCCCCGAAGACGTACGCGTTATGCCGGCAATTTCGAATTCATACTGCGCAACGTCACTCTCGCCCCCACGCGCCTTGTTTGGATCCTCGTCAAAAACGGTATATGTCCTGTCGGCACCATCCGACCAGTGGGTTCTATAGCAATCTGAGGACGCATCGAATTGAATTGTTCGCCGCCCACCTGTACTGCTATTCAGGGTGTAACGAAAAACAACGGTGTCGCCCTGCGCCAAATCCATACAAGCTGGCGTTGGCCCCGTGACGACAACGGTGTTTCCATCTAGGCCTGAAAGCGACGGCCAAATCGTATCACACTTCGCGGTCCCCGACAGAAACACTCTAAATGAAACTTCGTAGTTTGTATTTGCTACAGGCAACTCCATCGATTCGTTTTCCGCATTGAGGCCGATTAGGGTTCGCGGCAAAGCGCATTGCTCGAACCCCTCCTCCGTCGCTAGAGATACCGGCTCATATGTATACCCCATCGGCAAGGCGGACTCGCAATCGACTACAATAATGCCGTTACTCAATGTCTCTGTTTCACTTTCCCACAACACTTGTTCTGCGTTATCAATTGTTGATATTGATTCCGATACCAGTTCGCCCGTATTCCCGTCAAACAGAAACAGATCAATATTGGTAAGCGGCATCCCAGTCACCGCGGTGTCCCCATATGCCCACTCTACGTGTTTCTCCCAAACGACGGTCGCTCTATCGTACGCCCTTGTACTACTATCGTATGGATGAAACGTACCGCGGAAATAGATCTTATCTCCACCAAGCCCACTCGCCCGAACTGTTGATTCAAAATAGTCCGGCTCTTCCCCGTGAGTTACATGGTACATTGCATGATCTACATCGAGCATCCCCCACCCGTAACCCTGAGTCCAAACGTTAACAGCCATCGAGTCCGGCCGAAATGTCGTATTCAGCATCAGGGCCTTTATACTTCTTTGATTGGTAACGCCACAACCCATCAATAGCAATGCTGCGGCTGAAGCTTGTGGCGCCGCATAGCTCGTAGATGGATCCTCCACTTGAGCCAATGTTCCATCCCACCTATGCACCCACATGCCCTGTACTGGTATACAAATATCGGGCTTTTTCCGGCCGTCCGCTGCGGGCCCAAATGACCCCACCCATGTACTGCCGTTGAGCCCAGAATACCAATGGCCGATAACATCGTTTGTGCGCAACGAATCAGCCGCCATGTTCAAGCCGTTGCAGACTAACCCGTTGTAGGAGTGCCCGCTATCGGACACCTGCTCTTCATCATCAACTCCATATTCAAAGTTGTTCCCCGCGCTGATTCCCATAAATACATCAAATGCGTCGATTACGGAATCCAATGCCCTTGGGTATCCCGTATAGCAATTTTCTATTGTATATGGATATATCGGCGTCGTCCCCATCGCACAATGTGTAGCTTCGGGAGTGTCACCGAATAGACTATCCGTCGATGCCATCCCCCATGAATAGCCTAATATCTGATATTCAACTAGCGGTGGATACGGCCTGCCTTGATAGTACCCGTCATAAGCATTATTCGACGAAAATATCGCGTCGATCCCGGGCGCACTTCCCGTAGCAATTGTATTTGCAGAGGTTACAATTCCGCAAGTAGCCGTTCCATGCGCAAGGTACCCATTGTGAGTAAACGGCGGGGCCAAAATCGTATCTCGATTCCCAAATAATCGATGTCCATCCACGACATCGGATACGGTTGAATCGACGCCAGAATCGACCACCAGGTAGTCTAGCCCAAGCGTGTCGGCACCAAACGGACCCGAACCATCTATTCCGCTACTGTTCAACCAGCCTGCCCGTGTTTCGGCGTTTGCGTTTACATCGAAGTTTCTCATCCCGGACACCAACTCTACAATAGCATTCGGCACTGCGGACCGCACTTCACCAATACTATATTTTGAGCCATCGATGAATACAATCGATGTAATAGGGTCGTAACTGCTCCAGTCAATACCGGCGCCCTTCAAAGCACTAAGGACGCGGCGGAGCTCAGGAAAATGTGCCTCCCTAATAAGCCGCCCCCGTTGCCCCCGTAACTGAGCAATTGCCCGGTCATAGTCCGCTATACGCTGGCGAAAACTCAAATCTTGGGCGAGACTACGCGCTCGGGTTCTCGACAACTCTCGTTCCTGTTCTGAATCGAGCGGTGTATCGTCCTGGGGAAGTACCCGAGACGCTTCTGCCCGAATTTGCTCTCGATATTCGAATACGGTGACACTATCTTCGAATACAATGCTAGGCAATTGCGGCAATACCATAATCGTCGAAGGGCCTTCGGGGACTTGAACAACTTGGCACAGCGCAACGGAAGACAGAGCAACAAACAGGGAAACGAAAGCGAGCTTCATGGCGCCCCCCAGTGTTGATAAGGATATAGTATAAAAGACAATGGCAGGAGTATATTCATGGTGATTTTCTATGTCAACATGAATCAGCAGCGGCATGACAGACTGATCTAGCCTTAGTTCCTCTGGCAATTTCCGGCCGCATCCGAGATGCGTGGAACCTAGCTCCCGACCTCCTGAACGAAAGGAACGGTAGACTGAAAGAGATTCTTTCGTCGCAAGGCGGTCTAGCCAAGAGGCTCCGCAGCCGGACAAATAGGCATTTCAACCGCACATTCCCGTCTCCCGAGCCGCCAGATCCCCGCCATTCTACCGCGAGCGCCCGGCGCCTGTCACCCGCCCAGCGCCCACTCGGCCCGCGAAAGCGCACCGTACGTGGCCGCGCCCCGGGATTCCCGCCGCACTGGGCACACCCCGCCACCCGCGGCGCCGTGGCCGCCGGCAGGTGCGCTCGATGTCGTCGAGTCGGCCCTCAGGCCCAGGGGTCGCCGTCCGTGCCCGCCGTCTGGTCCATCTCGGGCCATGGATCGCCCGGCGCGGTCTGATCGAACTCCAGCTCCCCCTGCGGCGGCGACCGCGCCGGCAGCACCGCGGGCGGCTGGGTCGGCTCGCCGACGTGCCGCAGGATCCGCTCGATCACCGGCGGGTCGAGCACGAACGCGATGATGCGCATGGGCTGGCCGCAGTGCAGGCACACCAGCGGGAGGCATTCAAAGAGGCGGGCCAAGAGCAGCGCCCAGCAGCGGGACGCAGACCGGGACAGCGCGCTGCGTGGCTCGTCAGGCGGCGGGTCGGGATCGGCCGCGGCGGTCCGCAACGCCATCCTGCGCCGCGCCTCCTCCAGCTCCACCCCCACCCCGCCCGGCGGCTACCCAGATAGGCGGCCTTGAGGTCCAGTGAGACGGGCAAGTAGCCACAACGATATGTCGGAAACTGTCGGGCAGGTCCAAGGCTAGGGAGTACATCGCGGAAAGTCGCAGCTAACTGCGACCTTACGAACATATTCCCTGTGAGTCGGTTCGAACCAAAGACTTTGGGGTACAGGAACTCGCCCCTGCGATTCAACCGGCGACATTTCCAGGGAAAACATGTAGGTACCAGTACGTCCCGCCCGCAGCGTCAGCTCGAGGAAGCCACCGGGACCGACCGTCTCAGCCTTGAACTCTTGGAAGAACTGCGGTGCACGCGGGTCCCACGGCCAGAACCCGTCGGACGGGCGCAAAAACTTCACGGCCGCGTCTTCGATTGCAAACTCAGAACGAAGATCGATGACGACCCCATCGTTCGTGTAACGGACGGGCCTTGCCGCAGGTTGTATCCGCAGGCGGACCGTATCCGCAGGGCTCTGGAAGAACTCACAGGCGATTCCCGCCTGATACGCCAGCAACTCGGCCCAATCCCCATCGAGCTTCTGGAAGACGCACGGTGTCGCAACCACTCCGGCGACTTCCCATGGATCATTTTGCTCCACCGCCGACATCGCCGACTCAACCGCACCTTCCATTCCGCGTTCGAGGTTGATGTAACAGTAACCGCGCAGGGTCTCGAAGCCCCACAACTGTGCTCCCTCGCCACCCCCGTCCACCTTCCAACCGGCGCAACCCGCCGCTTCGACCCGCCGCGATTTGTGTTCCGTCGTGAATAGATGCCAATGGTATTTTGTGTTATTCGGATAGATGACATCGCACACTCTATCCGTACGGACGCCCGCGCTGTCGCCGACACAACGCACGAACTGCTCCCGGTATTCGACGACAACCTGACCACACGGGCGCGAATCGGGGCCGACGATCGGGATCTCGATCTCCGAGAGAGTGATCGCGCGGGCACCCGCGAATTCTAGGGAAACATCGAGACCCGGTCCGCGATCCTCCTCGTCCGCGGGCCCGAGCGCCATCGTGGCGGCTCCGGCGATTACCGCAGCCACCACGACAACGCAGATCGCTCTCCTACCGGACAAGACTAGCCTTGCGGGTGTCCACTATCCCGCCGGTACGGTCGATAAACGTGAACAGATAGGTTCCGGAGGGCAATAGGCTGTCGGTAGCGAACAGGAAATCCAACTGCGCAATTCCCTTTCCCGAGCCGGCGGCACCTCCCCACCCCCACCCAACGGCTGCAACAGCCAGAGGACGAAAAGATGTTAAAACTTTGAAGGCCGGCTCCAGCCCCGAGGTTATGCGGCCACGACGGCAGTAATAATCAGGTCCGGGGGAGCCGTCTTTCATGAGATCGAGAATAACAGAGGCTATCAGCCGCGTCCACCCCAAATCGGAGTTGCCGCTGGTAGACCAGCCCGCTACGCTAGTGCCTTGCACCTCGCCGCTCTAACCACAAGTTCTTCACTGTTACAACCGATGTCGCGGTCTACTTCTGCGACCCCAGGAGTCCGTGGCGGCGAGGGACCAATGAGAACACCAATCGGCTGCTAAGGCAGTACCTTCCGAAAAAGACAGATTTGTCGATTCACACTCAGGCAGAACTGAATCGTATCGCAAAAAGACTCAACCAGAGACCAAGAAAGACGCTAGACTATTCGACATCAGCTCAGAAACTCCACGCCTGTGTTGCGCCGACCGATTGAACTCACAACTGTTTTTTTAGAAAGTCCCGTTCCTGCCGCAGGCGCTCGTTCTCCCGGCGCAGGCGGCTGACCAGGGCGGCCTGGCTCGTCTGCCGGCCCTTGCCCGGGAACGCCTCCTTCTGCTCGGCCTGGTACTGCCGCTTCCAGCGGCTGAGGGTGTTGGGGCTCAGACCCAGCTCGCGGGCGACCCGGTTCTGCGGCAGCCCCGACTGCAGGACCCGGCGCACCGCTTCCAGCTTCAACTCGCGGCTGTGGGGAGGGTTAGGACGACTCATCGCGACACCTCCACACTACCATTGTAGGCGTTTCGAAATGTCGGAAAAAGTCGGACAGGTCCACCCGCCGGCCTCGCGACTATTGCACTACCTTGTACGTCAACTGCGTCTCTGTCCGACTATCCATATCGAACCTCCAGAGTACACCGTACCTCGCCCCCCCGCTCTCCGGATCGTACTTTACGTACACAAATTCCGTCCCCGGGTCATTCCAATCGGGATCTCGCCCTCCCTCACTTGTGATACGTACTGGTGGCGAACCCGCCATATCGGTCATATATATATCCAATCCCGTCAACCGGTCCGAACCCGAGAATAATATTTCGCCAGAATCATTACAGCTCAAGTCACGCTTATCCAAATCATCATACGTGACCTGTGTAACACCACTGTCTTGGAAGGCGTAGTAGTATATTTGCTGATCTCCGGTCTTCATAAACAGCAGGCCCTCGTCCCCTGGCCCCCACTCAATAAAGAACCATCCATTCTCCGCATCCTTGGTAATTTCTGAGAGTCGGTCGCTTGCAGTGTCATAAACCCAAGCATAATACTTCGCGATGCCATCGCTAGATCTGCAAAAAGCCAACCGATTCCCATCGTGCGACCACTTTGGATATACACCGGCAGTAAAGTCCTCATCGATTCCAATGTCACCTTGCACCGACACCCGGATCCGTCCGGTCTCTAACATACGCCAGCCGTGAAGCGCTAAAAGACAAGGCCGGACTTTCCCCGTTTTCGTAGACTTCGCGAATCGAATCCGGTCGACGATCGGCTGAAGCCAACCACACCCCCCGCCTAGTGCGATCTAAGACCGGCACCGGGCTATTCGCACTAACAACATATCCCACGTCCCGGAATGCAACGCGACCACCCGACCATGTTGGTTCAACATGGAAATCCGGATAAAAAACGTCTATTGGCGGTTCGCCGCCACCGTCACTACGACTACCATCGCCGCACCCACCAATCGCAAACATACCAAACACGGCGCAAATCACAATTCTGGCGTTCACTGAGCTACCTCAACAGTACGACGGAACTTCTCGCGACCTTGTCCCGTTCACTTGCAAGTATGAGATACTTTGCGAATAGGCATCATAGGGGCATGGCGTCCTCACTTCACATCACCCACTACTCCCTGACCACCCCATCGCTGGATTGGCGTTCTCCCTCCACGTCGGGCAAAATTCGTACCAAGCAAACCAGCGAATAGGAATTCGGTCGTCGGTTCGATACGACGGCTAGTACACCCCTCCCGGCGGATAGGGAGATCGTAGCTCCCCAATCCAGCGCGATAGCCATGTAGCACGCGTTGTTCCAGGCTACGTTCGTCCAGCCGTAGGATTCTGCCATGTCGCATTCGTTCGGTCCCAGGAACGCCTGAGCGACGGGCGCCGAAAGGGTGATTGCTACCGCGACAAGCACTACCAGTAGGGCCATCTTCTTCATTATGTCACTCCCCCTTGCATCTGGACATGTCCCGCCCATTACAGGTTGCCTCAAGTCAAAGGCAATCCCTATTCCGTGGATAGAGTAGGGTCACAGGCAAAGCAATGTACCTCCCTTCTGATTTGGCTAGTCGCGAATTCAATGAAGAAGCGAAGTCGTTCCCACGATCGCGACTACCTCTTTCGCACCACCAATTTACTGCGATCGATGGTGGCCGATTCAATATTCCAGCCCTCGTATTCCTTAGCCACTCGGAGATAGATGATGTTGGGTATCTTGCTGTAGTCGGGCCGCTGCATGTCCCAGGTGACACTGATCCCGCCCTGGCGAGAGTCTTGGAAGCGAAATGAATCCCCCTCAGGATAGCTCATCAGAAGACCCTGATCTGCAATCGAAGCCGTCTGTCGGCCATCAGCGGACCGGACCTTCAGGATGAACGCTCCTTGTTCGATGTCGAGTATCGTAGACTTGGCAAAAGACAATCCGATATGGGCGAACGCGAACCGCTCGTCTTCGTCGACCATAAGCAGTTCCATTCCCTTGACCCGCTGGACAACGGATTCGAAAGCCTTGATCTGGCCTTCCGGAGCATTCTTCGAGCGAAGGTACTCGGTCTTTTCCTTCTTGATTCTGAGGAAATCCGCCGCACTGAACCACTCAGGTGCGCCATAGATGCGCACAACCCGAAGGTCGGGCTGTTCGCAAAGCAGCAAGGAAGAGTCGATGCCGGCTGGCCGCGGGTCGGCGACAGGCGGGTAGTTCGCATCGACGGTCTTACATCCACCATAAACAGCACAGATACAGATTAGGTACATTGCCACAGAGAGTTTCATTTATCCCTCCCTGTATCAGCCCCCGCTGCGATCATAAAGCAACGGATCTGCAGCGGGGAGGCGTCCGCGACGGGGTGGCGCGGTGACGACATGGCCAGGTCGACCATCCCCTTTATCACGACAGCCTGCGACCCGAATAGGTATACGCGGTCCCGGCCCTTGTCGCATTCCCGACAACGCAGCAGCACATCCCAGAGATACCGCCCGTTAGCGCCAAACACGCTGTACGACCGAAAGTCATCGGAATCGATATCCGCCGAGCTTCGCACCCACAGAGTATTCCCCTGGCGAGTCACAGATAGAATATCGGGAGGATAGTCTTCCATGATCACTTCTCGAGTGCTCTGAAAGAGATCAACCCCTTCCGCGCCACCTAGCATCAATTCCTTTGCACGCCGGACCTGCGCTTCGGACCGCCTAGTCCGATTGATAGCCCCGCAAAAGCTACCTACCAAATTCCCGCCAGCGTATGCGTCTATCCGATATTCATCTTCGCCTCCTGACCACGCCGACGCGACGAACAACGTATCACCCAACACGCACCTGACCGGATAGTTCGAGTAGTACAGATCCTTCTCGGCGAACTCCGTACGAAGATCCTGAAACCGCACAACGGTAGGTGTCCGGAAGATTTCACGAAGACTTTCGTACCACGGCGGGGAAGCCAACTCGAAAATTATCGCCTCACTCTTGTAGTCGAGTCTCGACAGGACTATGTCATCTTCGCATGTATCGAGAGTAAACCCCATGGATGACGATTGGGTCACCTCTGCAATATCGAATCTAGAGAGGCCGTCCTTATGCCGCCACTGAGCCTCCATGTCGATCACCGCCGGCCCAAATGGCGAGTACAAATAGATTTGGTCGTTCTTGTCAATCGCCACATCGCAGACTACGCCGGCTTCGCCTGGCCCTTCGCCTCCAAATACGACAAGATCGACATGCTCGCCGGTAGAACTGTAGCGGTGGCACGTAGAGGACCTGTAGTCGAAGACAAGGAAGTCTCCGTTGCTAGCTTGTAGGACTTTGTCAATGCTCCTGAAGAACGGAGGTTCCTCGGGGTCTGTCTGCCATTGCGGCTCCAACTGGAAACTGCGGACTTCGGCAGATGTCCCTGTCGCGACGGCCGCCGCCACGACGATGAATATCGCCTGGATGATTCGGGATAGAAACACCGCGTTCCGCTCCAACCTTGGCTCAGGTCGACACGAAGGTTTACCGCGAATAGGCATTCCAACAGCCCATTCCCATCTCCCGAGCCGCCAAATCCCCGCCATTCTACCGCGAACGCCAGGCGTCTGTCACCCATCCGACCTGCGCGCGGCCCGCAAAGCCGCCTCGTTCGTGGCCGAGCCCCCGGATTCCCGCCGCACCAGGCACACCCCGCCACCCGCGGCGCCGTGGCCGCCGGCAGGTGCGCTCGATGTCGTGGAGTCGGCTCTCAGGCCCAGGGGTCGCCGTCCGTGCCCGCCGTCTGGTCCATCTCCGGCCACGGATCGCCCGGCGCGGTCTGATCGAACTCCAGCTCCCCCTGCGGCGGCGACCGCGCCGGCAGCACCGCGGGCGGCTGGGTCGGCTCGCCGACGTGCCGCAGGATCCGCTCGATCACCGGCGGGTCGAGCACGAACGCGATGATGCGCATGGGCTGGCCGCAGTGCGGGCACACCAGCGGGAGGCATTCAAAGAGGCGGGCCAAGAGCAGCGCCCAGCAGCGGGACGCAGACCGGGACAGCGCGCTGCGTGGCTCGTCAGGCGGCGGGTCGGGATCGGCCGCGGCGGTCGGCAACGCCATCCTGCGCCGCGCCTCCTCCAGCACCTGCAGCGTCGATCCGGCCGGGCCGGCCGTCGCGGTCACGGCGCTTCTGAGCCGGGCGTTCGGCGCCAGCACCCCGCAGTAGCGGTGCTTGTGGCGGCGCGGCGGGGTCACCAGCTGGGCCAGGCGCTCCAGCAGCTCCTGCGGCGTCAGCAGCAGCTCGGTGCGGCCGTCGACCGTGGGCTTGCGCAGGCGGTAGACCAGGGTCTCGGTCGTCCAGCCGGCCCAGCCGCTCGCCGCTCAGCGGCGGCCGCGCGCAGTACCGGACCAGGCGTTCCAGGCCCTGGCGGTCCCAGCCCGGCACCGTCACCGAGGCGTCCACCGACCAGCCGCCGGCATGATCGGGCGTGTCCAGGGTGTGGACCGCCAGGTCGTCCAGGTGGCCGTGGCGCAGCAGCCAGCGCAGGCCGCGCCGGCGCATCTTCGCCTGGACGGCGGCGAAGTCCGCCTCGCCCAGGTCCAGCGCCGGATGGAAGACCGCGCCGCCCTCGCCGTCGGCGCTGAACACACCGTCGGTCACCAGCACGTGGAAGTGCACGTGGCTGTTGAGGTAGCTGCCGAACCGGTGCACGAACGCCACGGCCCCGTACCGGGCGCCCGGCGGCGCAGCCCGGGCTGCGCTGCCGCACCGTCGTCTCGACCGCCCGCAGGAACACCGTCAGCAGGCCGCTGACGACCTCCGGCTTGTGCCGCAGGTGCCAACGCACCCGCTTGGGTACCGACAGCACCCACTGGCGGAACGGTACCCGCGGCAGCACGGCGTCGACCAGATGGGCAGCCGTCTCGACCATACGTCGGGTGGCGCACGACGGGCACACGTCGCGCCCCTTGCACAGAACGCCACCAGGAAGTCGTGGCCGCAGCCGGAGCAGTACACGCGGGCGAAGCCGTGGGCGAGGATGCCGCACTTCAGGTACTCGCGGAATGCCGCCTCGACGTGGCGCGGCACCGATGACGACGAGATCCCCGTCGCGGCCAGCTTCGGCCAGGTAGCTCTCCAGATGCTCGCGCACGACGCGGTGCAGGACCGTCCGCTCCGGACGGCGCCGGCGATAGACGGCAGCCCCGGCAACCTGTTCCTGCGCGGGGACGGCGGCGACGGGCACGGCAACCCCCGGGGCCGGCAGGCCGCGGGAGGACGGGTGGGCGGGAGGCCAGCAGTCGGGAGGGGAGCCGGACCGCCGCAGGCGGGTGCCCGGGCGATGACGACGGACCGGCGCGCAGGATCCGTACCGAAATGGCGCTAGTCGCGCTCCAGCACCCGCGGCAGCACCCCACCAGGCTGCCCGAAATGCGGCACGGCGTCGCCGGCCCCGTCCGCAGAGGGCAGGACGAAAGCCCGCGCCGACGGCGACCAGTAGAGGCACCCCGCCTCGGCCGCCGGCCGACTCCTGGCGAACGCCTCGGTTGCCTCCAGCGCGGCGTCCCAATCCGCCTTCAGTTGCGACACGTCCAGGTCCCCGTCCAGATCGAGCCGCCGCAGGTCTTCGGGCCGGATCCGCCCCCTCCGGCGCAGCATCTCCAGCAGCGAGAGCGGCGAGTAGCCGGGATCCTTACCGGCCGCGGCCCACACCAGGCCGCCCAACGGCAGCAGGGTGTCGTGCAGGAACAGGGTGTCGACCAGGTCGCGGGGCTCGTCGCGGCCGGCCAGGGCCAGCACCTTGTTGGTCGCCAGGTCCACCGGGTGCAGCTGGTAGCCGAAGATCTCGCTGCGCACGACCGGCATGAACCGCCAGGTCGAATCCTGCGCCCACTCGATCTTCGTCGCCTCGGTTCCCCGTCGCACCACCGCCCGGATGTAGCCCGGCTGGCTGATCTCCATGTCCACGGCGCAGCCTGCTTCCACGAGCAGACGTTGGTCCGCGGCGAACGCCGTCGCGACGCGTTCGGCGCTGTCGTGGAAGTAGTCGAGATCGCGGCTGTAGCGGCGGCTGTGCGGAGCCGCGAGGATGGCCGCCCCGCCGGCCAGGTAGCTGTCCTCGGTGCGGTTGGCGGCGAGCAGGCGTCCCAGTTCGGCCTGGAATCCGGTCAACGGCACAGGCTGTCCCCCTTCTCCCACGCGCGGCGGTCGCCGTGCTTCATCAGTTGTTCGGCCACCCAGGCCACGTCGTCCGGGCCGATGGCCAGGTCCGGAGGATACGACCAGAAGCAGCGGGCGTGGAACGTCCGGTACGCCCGGCGCGCCTCGCGCACCCGGACCATCAGGCGAGCCTGGCCGGCGCTGAGCTTGCGGCGGCTGCGGGCGCCGCCCTTGCGACCGATGGAGGCCATGTACTTGCGGATCGTGTCGTCCATGCCATTATCTTAAGCCGGTTATGATACAACTGCAACAAAATTAGGGGTCTCGATAAAATCTTCCGCCAGCGGAAGTCGAACACATAGGTCCCGATGTTCGGCCGCAGGCGCCGGCCCCGCCCCTACCCCGCCTGCTTCGAGAAATTCCGCACCGCGGCGGTGAACACGACCACCCCGATCCCCGCCAGCGCCGCGATCTGCGGCCACAGGTCCGCCGCGCCGGCGCCCTTGAGGAAGATCCCCCGCACGATGGCCATGATGTACCGCATCGGGTTGGCGTACGTCAGCATCTGGGCCCAGTCGGGCATGTTGGCGATGGGGTAGAAGAACCCGCTCATCAGGATGCCGAAGATCAGGAAGAACCACACCGTGAACATGGCCTGCTGCTGGGTGGACGACACCGTGGACGCCAGCAGCCCCACCCCCAGCGTCACCAACAGGTAGGCCGCCATGCTGACGGCCAGCAGCACCAGCGAGCCGTTGATGGGCAGGTGGAACCACAGCACGCCCAGCGTGGTCGAGATGGTCAGCGTCAGGTACGACAGGATCGGCGAAGGGCAGCGTCTTGCCCGCCACCAGGTGGCCGGCCTTCAGCGGCGTGACCATCAGCTGCTCCAGGGTGCCGATCTCCTTCTCCCGGACCACGGCCATGCCCGTCAGCATGGCCGAGACGATGGTCACCAGGATCACCAGGATGCCCGGCACCATGTAGATGCGGCTGACCAGCTCCGGGTTGTAGAAGAACCGCGTGGCCGCCGCCACCCGGCCACCGTGGGGCGCGCGCCCCTGGGCCGCCGCCAGCCGCCGCGCCTCCTCCTGCACGATGCGCGACGCGTACCCCGCCGCCTTGCCCGCCGACGCGCTGTTGATGCCGTCCACGGCGATGCCCACGGGCACCGTCTTGCCGGCCGCCAGGTCGCGCGCGTAGTGGCGCGGGATCCACACGGTCAGGTCGGCCCGGTCGTGGTCCAGCAGCGCCTGCAGCTCCTCGGGACTGGAGGCCGGCGGCCCCGGGACGAAGGTGGTGGTGGCCAGGAACGCGTCCTCCAGCGCGCGGCTCTCGGCGGTCCGGTCCTGGTCCAGGAACGAGACGGGCACCCGCTCCAGGTCCAGGTTCGCCGCGTAGCCCAGCACCAGCAGCTGCACGATGGGCACCGCGAAGATCAGCCGCAGGATGGCCGGATCGCGCCGGATCTGCAGGAACTCCTTGCGGATGAGGAAGGCCAGGGCGCGCATCGTCGATCTCCTCCTAGTCCAGCCGCGTGCCGAAGCGTCGCGACGCCAGCAGCAGCAGCCCCACGGCCATGGCCAGCATCACGCCGCCCTCGACGGGGTACCAGTTCCGGCCCACCAGCATGATCCCGCGGATGATCCGCAGGAAGTAGGTGGCCGGGATGAGGTGGGCGATCACCTGCAGCGGCACGGGCATGCTCCGCACCGGGAAGATGAACCCCGAGAGGATCATGGCCGGCAGCATCGTCATGGTCAGGGCCAGCATCATGGCCACGCGCTGGGTCTTGACCATGGCCGAGATCATCAGGCCCAGGGCCAGGGAGATCACCACGTACAGCAGGCTGTAGCCCGTCAACGCCCAGACCGAGCCCTCCATGGGCACGTGGAACAGCACCCGCCCGGCCACCACGATCATCAGCGCGTCGAGCGACCCCAGCACCAGGTACGGGATCAGCTTGCCCACGATCACCTGGCCCGCGCGGACCGGCGTGGTCAGCACCTGTTCCAGGGTGCCGGTCTCCTTCTCGCGGGTGATGGCGATGCTCGTCAACAGCGCGCAGATCATGATCAGCACGATGGCCACCAGGCCCGGCACGATGAAGTGGCTGCTGATCAGCTCCGGGATTGTAGAGCACCCGCAGCGCCGGCCGCGGGCCGCCCGCGGGCGCGCCGCCGGCCACGCGCAGCCGCGCGTCCACCAGGTTGACCACCGCCCGCAGGTAGTTGTCCACGGTGGCGGCGGTCGAGGCGTCGGCGCCGTCGATCAGCAGCTGCACCGTGGCCTGCCGGCCGGCCGCCAGGTCGCGGCCGAAGTCGCGCGGGATCACCAGCGCCGCCTGGAAGTCGCCGCGGCGGAAGGCCGGCTCGATCTCGGCGCGGTCGTCCAGGCGCCCCGCATCGACGATGAAGCCGCTGCTGGTCATGGCCCGCACCAGGTCGCGGCTGGCCTCGGTGTGGTCCCGGTCCAGGATGCCCACCGGCAGGTCCTTCAGCTCCATGTCCAGGGCGTAGCCGTACAGCACCACCAGCAGCAGGGGCATGGCCACCGCCACGGCCAGGCTGCGCGGATCGCGCAGGATGTGCAGCATCTCCTTGTGGGCCACGGCACGCAGGCGTCTCATCGCTTCACCGCCTCGAGGAAGACGTCCTGCATGGTGCGCGCGCCGTAGCGGGCCTTCAGCCCCCGCGGCGTGTCCAGCGCCTCGATGCGCCCGTCGATCATGATGGACACGCGCCCGCAGTACTCGGCCTCGTCCATGTAGTGGGTGGTCACGAACACGGTGGTGCCGGCCGCGCCCAGCTCGTAGATCAGGTCCCAGAAGGCGCGGCGCGCCACGGGATCGACGCCGCCGGTGGGCTCGTCCAGGAACAGGATCTCGGGCTCATGCAGGTTGGCGCTGGCCAGGGCCAGGCGCTGCTTGAAGCCCAGGGGCAGCGAGCCGGTCAGGCGGTCGCGCCCGGTCGCCAGACCCACCCGCGCCAGCAGTTCGTCGCCGCGGCGCTTGATGGTGGCCCGGTCCAGGCCGTAGGCGCCGCCGTAGAAGGTCAGGTTCTCGCCGATGGTCAGGTCGTCGTACAGGGAGAACCGCTGGCTCATGTAGCCGATGCGCGGCTTCACCTTCTCCGGCGTCTCGTGCACGGGCACGCCGGCCACCCAGGCCTCGCCCTCGGTGGGCTTGAGCAGCCCGGTCAGCATGCGGATGGCCGTGGTCTTGCCGGCGCCGTTGGCCCCCAGGAAGCCGAAGATCTCGCCCGGCTTCACCTCCAGGTCGATGCCCGCCACGGCGGTGAAGTCGCCGAAGCGGCGCACCAGGCCCTTGGCCAGGACGGCGTGTTCGCGCTGCGGGCGGCTCATGGCGCCACCTCCGGCGCCGGGCCGTCGCCGGCCGCGGTGACCAGGGCCACGAACACGTCCTCGATGCCGGGATCGAGCGGCTCGGCCTCGAGGCCGGCGTCGGCCAGGCGGCCGGCCAGGCTCGACGCCGCGGCCCTCGGGATGGGCCACATGCAGCGAGTCGCCGAACCGCACCACCGCGGCGGCCGGCAGCCCCGCCGCCTTCAGCACCGGCGCCGCCCGCTCCGCCAGCGCGACGTCCAGCCGCAGCAGGCCGCCGGGGAACAGGCGCGTCACCTCGGCCGGGGTGCCGGAGGCCAGGGCGCGGCCCTCGTGCATCAGCAGCACCCGGTCGCACAGCGCGGCCTCGTCCATGTACGGGGTGCTGACCAGGATGGCCAGGCCGTCGTCCGCGAACCGCCGCAGCCACTGCCAGAACTCCTGGCGGCTGACCGGATCGACGCCCGTGGTGGGCTCGTCCAGGATCAGCAACTCGGGGCGGTGCACCAGGTTGCAGCTCAGGGCCAGCTTCTGCTTCATGCCGCCCGACAGGGCGCCGGCGCGGCGGTGGCGGAAGGGCTCCGAGGCGGCTGAAGGCCAGCATCTCCTTCTCGCGCTGCTCCAGCTCGTTCTTGGGCACCAGGTACAGGTCGGAGAAGAAGCGCAGGTTCTCGGCCACCGTCAGGTCCGGGTACAGGCTGAAGCGCTGGGGCATGTAGCCCAGGTGGTCCTTGATGGCGCGGGTGCCGCGGGTGACGTCGGTGCCCAGCACCGTCACCTGGCCGTCGTCGGGCCGCAGCAGGCCCAGGGCGATGCGCATGGTGGTGGTCTTGCCGGCGCCGTCGGGGCCGATCAGGCCCGCGATCTGCCCGGCCTGCACGTCCAGGTCCAGCCCGGCCACGGCGCGGGTCTTGCCGTAGCTCTTCCGGAGGCCGCGGATGGCCAGGGCCGGCGCGGTCACTGCCTGCTTCGCGGTCATGCTACTTCCCCACCACGACTTCGGCGGGCATGCCGATGGCCAGGGCACCGTCCGGGTTGGGCACCGTCAGCTTCACCGCGTACACCAGCTGGGCCCGGGCGTCGCGGGTCTGGGCGTTCTTGGGGGTGAACTCGGCCTCGCTGCTGATCCAGGTGACCTCGCCCTGGAAGCTGCGGCCGGGGAAGGCGTCCACCTGCACCGGCAGTGCCTGGCCCAGCTTCACCTGGCCGAGGTCCGTCTCGTCCAGGTAGAAGCGCAGGTCCAGGCGCCGCAGGTCGGCCAGGCGCAGGGCCGGCGCGCCGGGGGCCGCCATCTCGCCGGGTTCGGCGGTGCGCAGCAGCACCGTGGCATCCAGGGGCGACACGATGACCCCGTCGGTGAGCTGGCGGTCGAACACCGCCAGCGACGCCTGCAGGCGCGCGGCCTCGGCGTCCAGGGCGACGATGTTCTGCTGCGCCGCGGTCACCTTGCGGGCCAGGATGTCGGCCTGGGCCTTGGCCTCGTCCACCTGCTGGGTGGTGGCGTTGCCGTGGCCGTGCATGGAGTCCAGGCGCTGCAGGGTGAGCTTGGCCAGGTCCAGCGAGCGCTGCACCTGGGCCACGTCCGCGGTCGCGGCCTTGCGCCGGGCGGCGATGCCGTCCAGGGCCGCGGCGGCCTCGGTCCGCTTCAGCTGCACGAGCGTGGTGTCGGTCACCAGCAGGGTGTCGCCGGCGGCCACCCGGTCGCCCTCGTGGGGACCGACGGTCAGCAGCTGCCCCGCCACCTTGGGGGAGATGTCCACGTCGGTGGCCTCGAAGGTGCCCGACGGGTTGGCGCGGTCGTCGCCGCCGCAGCCGGCCACCGTCGCCAGGGCGGCCAGGGCCAGGAAGAGGGTCGTCGTCGTGCGCATGGCGTTCCTTTCGGGGTCGCGCGGCGGGGCTACCAGCCCAACGCCGCCAGCAGTTCGGCTTCGGCCAGGCGCAGCTGCGCCCGGGCCGTGGCCAGGTCCGACGCGGCCAGGGTCACGTCGTCCTGGGCGTCCAGCATTTCACTCTCGGTGGCGTGGCCCTGGCGCCAGCGCTCCTGGGCCAGGTCCAGGCGGCGCTTCTCCAGGTCCAGGCGGTCGGCCGCCTGGCCCGCCTGGGTGCGGGCGGCTGCCAGCTGGGTGCGGGCGTTGGCCTGGCGGGTGGCCAGGGCGTCCTGCACGTCGTCCCGCACCGCGGCCAGGGCGCGGCTCCGGGCCTTGAGGCTCTTGACCCGGCTCTTGCGCCCGCCGAAGTCGAACAGGGTCCAGCGCAGGTTCACCGCCACGGTGCCGTAGTCCATCCACTGGTCGGTGACCTGGTCGATGCCCGGCTTGCCGTAGTGCCAGCCGCCCTCCAGATCGATGGCGGGCAGCAGCGAGCCCCGGGCCGCCTGCGCCGACTGGTCGGCGGCGCCCCGGCGGGCGTCCACCGCCCGCAGCTGGGGCCGCTCGTCCCAGGGCCGGCCCGCCTCGCCGCCCGCCAGCAGCGAGGTCTCCAGTTCGGCCTGGGGCTTCACCTGGACGCCGGGCAACCCCGCCAGCCGGCCCAGCGCGTAGCGCCGCGCCGCGGCGGCCGCTTCGGCCTGGACCGCCGACTGCTCCGTGCGCCGCAGCCGGGCCAGCACCTGCAGCCGCGCCTCCTCGGTGGCGGTGCCGGCCTGGATGTCCTGCTCCACCTCCTTCAGGTGCCGACGCAGCCGCGCCTCGCCCTGGCGGGCCGCGTCGGCGGCGGCCTCGCCGCCCAGGGCGGCGTAGAAGGCCTGCCGCACCTGCAGCTGGAGCTGGAGGCTGTCGGTGGCCACGTCCGCCAGGCTGGCCTGCCACTGGGCCTCGGCCGCCCGGTGCTGGGCCGTCAGGGCGCCGCCCTCGTACAGGGGGGCGCGCACGCCCAGCATCAGGTCGGTGTTGGAGCCGTCCCCGAACTTGATGGTGCGGGTGCCGGTGGGCGTGGGCATGTCGATCTGCATGGTCTCGGTGGTGTAGGAGCTGCGGCCGCTCAGGCCCAGCGTGGGCAGGCGGCCGGCGCCCGCCGCGTCGGCGCCGGCCCGGGCGGCGTCGGCGGTGGCCCGGCCCGAGGCCAGCGTGGGCGAAGCCGCCAGGGCCTCCGCCTGGCAGCGGGCCAGGGTCCAGGTGGTGTCCGTCGGTGCCGGGGCCGACTGGGCCGGGGCCGGCTGGGCCGGGGCCGCCACCGCCGTCAGGGCCGCCAGGACCGGGGCTGCGAGGGCGGTCAGTCCGCACTTGCTCATGGTCAGTCCTCCTTGCCCGGCGCCAGGGCGCGCCGGACCACGGTGCCGGCCGAACGGCCCAGGGCCGCGGCCGTCTCCTCGTCGTTCAGGTCCAGGTCGAAGACCTCGGCGATGAAGGGGGCGAAGGCCATCAGCCCGTTGCCGAAGCTGAAGATGATGGCCAGCAGGTGGGGCGCGGGGATGCCCGGGGCGAACCCCTCGGCCTGGGCCTGCTCCACCAGCCCCATGAGCAGGCCGCGCATGCCCAGGGGGCCGTGTTCGCCCATGCCCCGCACCAGCTCGGGCAGCCGCGGCGCCCCCTCCACCATCTCCCGCAGCAGCAGCTGCATCAGCGCGGGATGCCGCCGGTGCAGGGTCAGGATGAAGGTGGGCATGGCCGGCAGCAGGTCCCGGGCGGGCAGGTCGGGGTCGATGCCCTCGCGCAGCACCCGGTACAGGTCGCTGAACTGCAGCTCCACCACCTTGCGGTAGAGCTGCTCCTTGTTGCCGAAGTAGTAGTGGATCATCGCCAGGTTCACCCCGGCGGCGTTGGCGATGCCCCGGGTGGAGGTGCCGGCGAAACCGTGGGCCGCGAACAGGTCGCGGGCCGCGTCCAGGATGGCTGCGGCGGGCGAGCCAGGCTCCGGCGCCTCGGGCAGGTCGGCCAGGAGACGATCCAGGGGCCGGGATTCGGGCTGGTCGGCGGCGGTCATGGTCGAGGCTCCCGGTTGGGGTGGAAGTCGGTCGATTGATTAAGTCAAACGATTAATTCAGCCGGGCGCGGCCGTCAAGGGTCTGCCCTCGTTTTTTTTGAACTATTTTGTATTTTGTTTATTTACTTGCACTTGTCGGCCTGTTGATCCCGGAGCGGAACGGGCCGCGGATGTCTGGGCGCCCGGGGCCGGCGTCTCCGCATCCTTCAGCCCGGCGCCGATCCGCGGGCAACGCAAGGTTCGGCCGACCCTGCCCGGTGGTAGGATGGCGCAAACTCGGCTAGGTTGACGGTGGCCTTCGTGGCAGGGACCCGGACCGGGTGGCAGGGAAGAGGGCGGCGCGACGGGGAACGGCCTATTCCCTAGGACATTCGCGGCCGGGCACTGCGTGACGGCCCGCGTGAGTCGGACCGGCACAGCCGCCTGACCACCGCGTCGAGCGGGATCAAGCGCGTCATCGGCATGACTACGGCGATGGAGGTTGCGGCGCCATGAACGACACCACCGCCAACGACACGACGGGTCAGGACGCCGAAGCCCGCCGTCTCGGCGAAGCCCACAGCCGCACAAAGAACTGGCTGCGCTGGGGCCCCTACCTCGCCGAACGGCAGTGGGGCACGGTGCGCGAGGACTATTCGGAGAAGGGATCGCCCTGGACCTACCTGCCCCACGAGCAGGCCCGCGGCCGCGCCTACCGCTGGGGCGAGGACGGGCTGCTGGGCATCACCGACCGCGAGTGCCGGCTCTGCTTCGCCGTCGCCCTCTGGAACGGGAAGGACCCCATTCTCAAGGAGCGCCTCTTCGGCCTGGGCAATCCCGAGGGCAACCACGGCGAGGACGTCAAGGAGCTCTACCACTACCTGGACGCCACGCCCACCTCCTCGTACCTGAAGGCCCTCTACAAGTACCCCCAGGCGGCCTTCCCCTACGCCAGGCTGGTGGACGAGAACCGCAGGCGCGGCCGCGGCGATCCCGAGTTCGAGATCGAGGACACGGGCGTCTTTGCCGACGGGCGCTACTGGGACGTCTTCGCCGAGTATGCCAAGGCCGCGCCCGACGACATCCTCATCCGCCTGACCGTGGCCAATCGCGGTCCCGACGCGGCGACGCTCCACCTCTTGCCCACCCTCTGGCAGCGCAACACCTGGGACTGGGGCCGCGACGGCGAGGGCTATTGGCCCAAAGGCCGCCTCGCGCGGGCCGCCGACGGATGGCTGGTGGCGGACCATCCCTCGCTCGGGCGGTACCACCTGGCCTGCGAATCCGCCGGCGGCGCGTCGCCCCGCTTCCTGTTCACCGAAAACGAGACCGATGTCCGCGAGCTGTTCCACACCGACGGCACGGCCCGCTACGTGAAGGACGCGTTCCACCGCCGGGTCGTGAACGGCGAGGAGGCCGCGGTCAACCCCGCCGGCGAGGGCACCAAGGCGGCCGCCTGGTACGAGCTGACCGTGCCCGCGGGCGGCGAAGCGACCGTGCGCCTGCGCCTGGCCGCCGGGGACCGGGCCCCCGGCGATCCGTTCGGCGCGGTTTTCGACGATCTCTTCGGCACGCGCCTGGCCGAGGCGGACGCGTTCCACGCGGCGCGGCGCGACGCGCCCCTGGACGAGGACGAGCGCCGCATCGCCCGCCAGGCCGACGCCGGGCTGCTGTGGTCCCGTCAGTTCTACAACTACGTGGTCGACGAGTGGCTGGAGGGCGACCCCACCCAACCGCCGCCGCCGGAGGCCCGCCGCCAAGGGCCCAACCGCAACTGGACCCACTTCCACGCCCGCGACGTGATCCTGGTGCCCGACAAGTGGGAGTACCCCTGGTTCGCGGCCTGGGACCTGGCCTTCCAGTGCGTGGCCCTGGCCCGCCTCGATCCGGAGTTCGCCAAGCACCAGTTGCTGCTGCTGTGCCGGGAATGGTACATGCGCCCCAACGGCCAGCTGCCGGCCTACGAGTTCGCCTTCGGCGACGCCAACCCGCCCCTGCACGCGTGGGCCGCCTGGCGCGTCTACGAGCTCAGCGCCGAGGCCACCGGGGTCCCGGACCGGCGTTTCCTCGAGAGCATCTTCCATAAGTGCCTCGTCAACTTCACCTGGTGGGTCAACCGCGAGGACGTCGGCGGGGACAACCTCTTCTCGGGCGGCTTCCTGGGCCTGGACAACATCGGCATCTTCGACCGCTCCCAGCCGCTGCCCGGCGGTGGGCGCCTGGAACAGGCCGACGCCACGGCCTGGATGGCCTTCTACTGCTCGACCATGCTGGCCATCGCCCTGGAGCTGGCCCGGGAGGATCCGGCCTACGAGGACATCGCCTCCAAGTTCTTCGAGCACTTCGTGGGCATCGCCCAGGCCATGAACGAGCTGGGCGGCACCGGCCTCTGGGACGAGGAGGACGGGTTCTACTACGACCAGACCTGGCAGGGCGGGCACGCGGTGCGGCTGCGGGTCCGTTCCATGGTCGGCCTGATCCCCCTGTTCGCCGCCGAGTCCCTCGACTCGGAGCACCTGCAGAAGATGCCGCTGTTCGCCGCCCGCCTGCAGTGGTTCCTCGACAACCGCCCCGAGCTGGCCCGCAACATCGCCTGCATGCACCCGGACGCCCGCAGCGAGCATCACCTGCTGGCGATTCCCACGCGCGAGCGACTCGTGCGCGTGCTGGCCCGGCTGCTGGACGAGGACGAGTTCCTCTCGCCCTACGGCGTGCGCTCGCTCTCGCGGGCGTACCGGGACCACCCCTACGTCGGCGACTTCAACGGCCGGCACCGCGAGGTCCACTACGCACCCGGCGACTCGGACAACGACATGTTCGGGGGCAATTCCAATTGGCGCGGCCCGGTGTGGATGCCGATGAACTACCTGCTGATCGAGGCGCTGAAGCGCCATCACCACTTCTACGGCGACACCCTGCAGGTGGAGTGCCCCACGGGCTCCGGCCACCGGGTCGACCTGCTCCAGGTGGCCCAGGAGCTGGAGCAGCGGCTGGCGCGGCTCTTCCTGGCGGACGCCGCGGGCCGGCGGCCCTGCCTGGGCGCCAGCGCCCTCTACGCCCAGGACCCCCACTGCCGCGACCTGCTGCTGTTCAACGAGTACTTCCACGGCGACGACGGGCACGGGCTGGGCGCCGGTCACCAGACCGGCTGGACCGCCCTGGTGGCCAACGTGCTGGAGCGGGTGGCGGCGGTGCGCGCGGGGCGGCCCCCTAGCGGTCGGCCCACAGCTTGAAACCGCCCGTGAAGGCGTTGGTGTTGTCGCCGAGCCGGCAGCCCGGCGGCGGACCCTCCAGCTTGTGGGCATTGCCGCCGCCCAGGACCACGGTGTCGGACACCATCGCCGCCGTCAGGATCTTCACCACCTTGGCCACCTTGCGGCGCCACTTGACCACCCCCAGGCGCTCCAGGCCGGCCTTGCCGACGTAGTCCTCGAAGGTCCGGCCCTTGCGGTAGGGCAGGTGGCCCAGCTCCAGCGCCTGCACCCGGCCGTCGAGGACCAGGGCGGCGCCCAGGCCCGTACCCAGGCCGAGGAACAGCATCGTGCCGCCTTCGTAGCTGCCCAGGGCCTGCATGGCCGCGTCGTTGATGATCCGGACCGGCCGTCCCAACGCCCCGACGAAATCGAAGTCCACCCAGCCCGGGCCCAGGTGGACGGGTTCGCGCGCGATCCTGCCGTGCACCACGGGCCCGGGGTAGCCCAGGGAGACCGCGTCGTAGGACCAGTCTCCGGCCAGCTCCCGCACCGCCGCCACCATCGCCGCGGGCGTCATGGCCGGACCCGAGTCCGCCTTGCGCTCCTCGCCGTCGCCGCTGTGCATCACCTTGACGTGGGTGCCGCCGAGATCGATGACCAGCACCCGGTTCGGGCTGCCTGCGTTCGCATCGTTCATCGTCCGATCCTCCCTGCCGCCGCGGCGGCCCCGTCGGCCGCCTCTACGCGCGGGGCAGCACGATCTCCGCCATGGCCCGGGCGAAGCCCTCGTCGTCGCAGGAGGCGGTGACCCGGTCGGCCGCCTGCTGCACCTCGGGCGCGGCGTTGCCCATGGCGATGCTCAGGCCGCTGCGGGCGAACATGAGCACGTCGTTGGGTCCGTCGCCGATGGTGGCGATCTGCGCCGCCGGGATCCCGTAGCGCTCCGCGAGCATCTCCAGCACGAAACCCTTGGTGGCGTGGGGATGCGTCACGTCCAGGTAATAGGGCTGCGATCGTTTGGCCGAAACCCGCCCGCCGCACGCGGCCTGGACGTCCTGCTCGCACCTCACCAGCCGTTCCGGGTCGTCGCTGACGCCCACGATCTTGACGGCCGTGCGCAGATGCCCCTCCAGTTCGTCCACCGTCACCGGCGCGAAGCCGACGGTGGCCTGCTCGCGCGCCACGTGGGGCGCGGTCGCGTCGGTCACGCACCAGTCGGCGGCGGTGTAGAGCCAGGGGTCGAGCCCGTGGGACCGGATGCGCTCGATCGCCACGCGGGCATCGGCCACCGCCAGCCGGTGGCTGGCCACGACCTTGCCCCCCGGATCGACCACCAGCCCTCCGTTGAACCCGGCGACGGGCGTGTCCAGGTGCAGCGCGTCGTCGATCATGGCCGCGCCCCGCGGCGGCCGACCGGTGGTGACGGCGAACAGGATGCCGGCCGCGCGCAGGCGGCCCACGGCCGCCACGGCCCGTGCGGTCAGGACCTTCGCGTGGTCCACGAGGGTCCCGTCCAGGTCGGACAGCACCAGGCGGATGGGAAGGGGCGCGTCCTTCATCCCTAGGCCGGCCGTCCGCGCCAGCTGCCGGTAGCGCCGGATCAGGGCGTTGGTCGAGGCTGTCGTGGTCCAGGTCCGGGCCGTGCGTCGTCCGTCAGCTCCGGGACGATGCGCTTGGCCAGCACCTTGCCCAGCTCGACGCCCCACTGGTCGAACGAGTCGATGTCCCAGACCGCGCCCTGCGACGAAGACGCTGTGCTCGTACAGGGCCACCAGCGCGCCCAGCACCGCCGGCGTCAGCCGCTCGGCCAGGAGCACGTTGCTGGGCCGGTTGCCCGGGAAGGTGCGGTGCGGCACCAGCCGGTCGGCGGTCCCCTCGGCCTTCACCTCCGCCGCGGTCTTGCCGAAGGCCAGGGCCTCGGCCTGGGCGAAGACGTTGGACATCAGGATGTCGTGGTGCTCGCCCAGGGGGTTCAGCGAATGGGCGAAGCCGATGAAGTCGCAGGGCACCAGCCGGGTGCCCTGGTGGATCAGCTGGTAGAACGAGTGCTGGCCGTTGGTGCCGGGCTCGCCCCAGACGATCGGCGCCGGTCTGGTAGTCGGTGATGGCCGTCCCCGTCGAGGGTCACCTGCTTGCCGTTGCTCTCCATGGTCAGCTGCTGCAGGTAGGCGGGGAAGCGCTTCAGGTACTGGTCGTAGGGCAGCACGGCCGCGGTCTGCGCCCCGAAGAACTCGTTGTACCAGATGCGACAGCAGCCCCATCAGCACCGGCAGGTTGCGCTCCAGGGGCGCGCTGCGGAAGTGCTCGTCCATGGCGTGGAAGCCCGCCAGCATCTCCCGGAAGTTCTCCGGCCCGACCGCGATCATGGTGGACAGGCCGATGGCCGAGTCCATGGAGTAGCGGCCGCCCACCCAGTCCCAGAAGCCGAACATGTTGGCGGTGTCGATGCCGAAGGCCTCGACGGCGTCGGCGTTCGTCGAGACGGCGACGAAGTGCCGGGCGATGGCCGCCTCGTCCCCCAGGGCGTCCAGCGCCCAGCGCCGCGCCGAGTGGGCGTTGGTCATGGTCTCGAGGGTCGTGAAGGTCTTGGACGAGATGATGAACAGGGTCTCGGCCGGGTCCAGGTCGCGCGTCGCCTCGGCAGAAGTCGGTGCCGTCCACGTTGGAGACGAAGCGGAAGACCAGGTCGCGGGCCGCGTAGTGGCGCAGCGCCTCGTAGGCCATCACCGGTCCCAGGTCCGAGCCGCCGATGCCGATGTTGACGACGTTGCGCATGCGCTTGCCCGTGTGCCCCTTCCAGTCGCCGCCGCGGACCCGCTCGGCGAAGGCGGCCATGCGGTCCAGCACCGCGTGGACCCCGGGCACCACGTCCACGCCGTCGACCAGGATCTTCCGGTCGCGGGGGGCGCGCAGGGCCGTGTGCAGCACCGCCCGGTCCTCGGTCGCATTGATGCTGCTCGCCGCGCGAACATGGCGTCCCGCCGCTCGGCCAGGCCGCTGCTGCGGGCCAGGTCCAGCAGCAGCTGCATCGTCCGGTCGGTGATCGCGGTTCTTGCTGTAGTCCAGGAACAGCCCCGCCGCCTCGGCCGTGAAGCGGTCCGCCCGCTCCGGGTCCTCGGCGAAGAGCGTCCGCAGGTGCACGTCCTTGAGCTCGCCGTGGTGCGCCGCCAGCGCCCGCCACGCCGGCCGTCCGCGCGACCGATCCGCTTCGCCGTCATGGTTCCGCCTCCCGTTTGCCGTCCTCATTCGCTGGCCAGCCCCGTGGTGTCGCCGTCCCCGATCGGAACCGGGTTGGTGCCAGCCGCCGACCTCGGCGGCGATGTCGTCGGCCGCCGCCGGCCCCCACGAGCCGGGCTCGTATCGGTGCACCGGCGTCGGCGTCGTCCAGGATCGGGTCGACGATGGCCCAGGCCGCCTCCACCGCGTCCTGGCGGGCGAACAGGGTGGCCTCGCCGTGCATGGCGTCGGTCAGCAGCCGCTCGTAGTCGCCCAGGGCGGCGCCGCCCGGGCTGGTACTCGGCGGTCAGTTCCTGTTCGCGCGAGGCCTGCGCCGTCGCCTCCGGCCATCACCCGCGCCTCGATGCCCAGCATGATGGGCGGGCTGAGGCGGAAGCGGATGCGGTTGCCCTGGCCCGGCGCCAGTTGGGCGAGGGGCGGCCGCTTGAGGGTCACCTGCACCTCGGTCGCGGTCACCGGCATGCACTTGCCGGTGCGGATCAGGAAGGGCACGCCGGCCCAGCGCCAGGAGTCGATGTTCAGCCGCACGGCGGCGTAGGTCTCCACGCGGGAATCCGGCTTCACCCCCGCCTCGTCCCGGTAGCCCTGGAACTGGCCGCGGACCAGGTTGTGGGGGTCGAGCGGCTTGATCACCCGCAGCACCTTGGCGGTCTCGTCGCGGATGCCCTCGGCGTACTGCAGCACCGGCGCCTCCATGGCCAGGTAGGCCACCACCTGCAGCAGGTGGTTCTGCACCACGTCGCGCACGGCCCCGGTCTCGTCGTAGAACTTGCCGCGCCCCTGCACGCCGAAGTCCTCGGCCATGGTGATCTGGACGCTCTCCACGTAGTTGCGGTTCCAGATGGGCTCCAGGAAGGTGTTGGCGAAGCGGAAGTGCAGGATGTTCTGCACCGCGCTCTTGCCCAGGAAGTGGTCGATGCGGAAGATCGACGTCCTCGGGGAACACCGCGTGCAGGGTCTCGTTCAGCTTCTGCGCCCCGGCCAGGTCGCGGCCGAAGGGCTTCTCGTTCACCACCCGGCCGCCGGCCGCGCAGCCCGAGGCGCCCAGATGGGTCACCACCGTGCCGAACATGCTGGGCGGGATGGCCAGGTAGTGCAGGGGATGCTTGGCGTCGCCCAGGGCCGCGCGCAGGCGCTCGAAGGTGTCGGCGTCGCCGTAGTCGCCGTCGATGTACTGCATCAGCTCCGTCAGCTTGGCGAAGGCGGTCTCGTCGAGGGTGCCGTGCTCGGCGATGCTCTGCCGGGCCCGCTCGCGCAGCTTGGCGATGCCGTGGCCGCCGCGGGCCACGCCGATCACCGGCACGTCCAGGTTGCCGCGCTGGACCATCGCCTGCAGGGCCGGGAAGATCTTCTTGTAGGCCAGGTCGCCCGTGGCCCCGAAGAACACGAAGGCGTCCGCCTTGGTCCGCATCAGCCGCCCCTCTTCTCGTGGTGCCCGCCGAACTGGAAGCGCATGGCCGAGAGCAGCTTGTCGGCGAATTCGCTTTCGCCGCGCGAGCTGAAGCGCGCGTAGAGAGCCGAACTGAGGACCGGCGCCGGAGTGCCCTGCTCGATGGCCGCGGCCAGGGTCCAGCGCCCCTCGCCCGAGTCGGAGACCCGGCCGGAGAAGTCCGCCAGCGCCGGATCCTCCAGCAGGGCGATGGCGGTCAGGTCCAGCAGCCAGGAGGCGACCACGCTGCCGCGCCGCCACACCTCGGCCACATCGGCCAGGGGCAGGTCGTACTGGTGGTGTTCGGGGTTGCGCAGGGGCGCGGTCTCGGCGTCGGCGCCCCGGCCCGCCTTGCCCACGTCGGCGTGCTTGAGGATGTTCAGGCCCTCGGCGTAGGCCGCCATCAGGCCGTACTCGATGCCGTTGTGGACCATCTTCACGAAGTGGCCGGCGCCGGCGGGGCCGCAGTGCAGGTAGCCTTCTTCCGCGGTGCCGCCGGCCTTGTCGCGGCCGGGTGTGCGCGGGATGTCGCCACGGCCGGGCGCCAGGGCCTTCGAAGACCGGGTCGAGGCGTTCGACGGCCTCGGCGGGGCCGCCGATCATCAGGCAGTAGCCCCGCTCCAGCCCCCAGACGCCGCCGCTGGTGCCCACGTCCAGGTAGTGCAGCCCCGCGGCGGCCAGTTCCCCGGCCCGGCGGATGTCGTCGATGTAGGAGGAGTTGCCCCCGTCGATGACCACGTCGCCGCGGTCCAGCCGGCCCGTCAGGTCGGCCAGGGCCGTGTCCACCACCGCGGCGGGCACCATCAGCCAGACCGCGCGGGGCGGCTTCAGGGCGGCGACGAACGCCTCCAGGGTCTCGCAGCCGACGGCGCCCTCGGCCGCCAGGGTGCGCACGGCCCCGGCGTCGCGGTCGTAGACGACGCACTCGTGCCCCTGCTTCATCAGGCGGCGCACCATGTTCGCGCCCATGCGGCCCAACCCGATCATCCCGATGCGCATGGCTGCCCTCTTTCGGCTAGCGATCCCTTTCCAACTGCGCCTTGGCGGCGGCGACCACCTTGTCCACAGTGAAGCCGAAGAACTCCTCCACGGCCGGCCCCGGAGCCGAGGCGCCGAAGCTCCGCATCCCCAGCACGGCGCCGGTCATGCCCACGTAGCGCTCCCAGCCGAGGGTCGATCCCGCTTCGACGGCCACCCGGGCCGTCACCTGCGGGGGCAGGACGCGGTCACGGTACGCCTGGTCCTGGGCCTCGAACAGGTCCCAGGAGGGCAGGCTGACCACCCGGACCTTGACGCCCGCGGCGGTCAGTTGCTCGTAAGCTCCCACGCACAGGGCCACCTCGGTGCCGGTGCCGATGAGGATGACCTCGGGCTTGCCGTCGGCCGCGTCGGCCACAACGTAGGCGCCCCTGGCCAGACCCGCCGCCGCCCCGTACCTGGCGCGGTCCAGGGTGGGCATGGCCTGGCGGGACAGGACGAGGCAGGCGGGCCGGTCCGGGTGGCCCAGCACGTATCGGTAGGCTTCGACCGTCTCGTTGGCGTCCCCCGGACGGATGACGCGCATGCCGGGCATGGCGCGAAAGGAGGCGAGGTGCTCGACGGGCTGGTGGGTGGGGCCGTCCTCGCCCACGCCGATGGAGTCGTGGGTCCAGACCCCGAGCACCGGCAGTTCCATCAGGGCGGACAGGCGCAGGGCCGGCCGGCAGTAGTCGGTGAAGACGTAGAACCCGGCGACGAAGGGCCGCACCTTCGTCAACGCCATCCCGTTGCCGATGGCGGCCATGGCGTGCTCGCGGACGCCGAAGTGGAAGTTGCGGCCGCCGTAGCTGCCGGCCTGGAACACGCCCGCGCCGTCGAACTTCAGCATGGTCTTGGTCGACGGCGCCAGGTCGGCGGCGCCGCCGATCAGCCAGGGCACCCGGGGCGCCAGGGCGTTGAGCACCGCGCCGGAGACCTCCCGCGTCGCCTTGCCCTTGGCGTCGGCCGGATAGACCGGCAGGTCCTGGTCCCAGCCGGCCGGCAGGCCGCCCGCCAGCAGGGTGTCGAACTCCACCGCCAGCTCCGGGTGCTCCCGGCGGTAGGCCTCCAGCAGGGTCAGCCATTGCCCCCGCGCGTCCGCGCCGCGGGCGCCCAGGCCGTCGCGGAGGTGTTCCCGGACCCCGTCCGGCACCAGGAAGCGGGCGTCGGGATCCCAGCCGTAGAACTGCTTGGTCAGCCGCGCCTCGTCCTTGCCCAGGGGCTCGCCGTGGGCCGCGGCGGTGTCCTGCTTGTGGGGCGAACCGTAACCGATGTGGCTGTCGCTGATGATCAGGGTCGGCCGGTCGTTGGTCGCCCGCGCCGCCGTCAGGGCCTGCCGGATCCGGGCCAGGTCGTTGGCGTCCGCGACGTGCAGCACCTGCCAGCGGTAGGCCGCGAAGCGGGCGGCCACGTCCTCGCTGAAGGCCAGGTCCGTGGAACCCTCGATGGTGATCCGGTTGCGGTCGTAGATCCAGCACAGGTTGGACAGCTCGAGGTGGCCGGCCAGGGACGCCGCTTCGCTGCTGAGCCCCTCCATCATGCAGCCGTCCCCGGCCAGGGCGTAGACCTGGAAATCGACCAGGTCGAAGCCGGGGCGGTTGTAGCGCGCGGCCAGCCAGCGCTGGGCGATGGCCATGCCCACGCTCATGGCCGCACCCTGGGCCAGGGGTCCGGTGGTGGCCTCGACCCCGGAGGTCCAGCCGTACTCGGGATGGCCGGGGCAGCGGCTGTGGAGCTGGCGGAATGCCTTCAGGTCGTCGAGGGTGAGCGCGGGACCGCCCACGCGGTCGCCGTAGCTCGGCGCCGTGGCCCTGACGCCGGCCAGGTGGATCAGCGCGTACAGGAGCATGGACGCGTGCCCGGCCGACAGCACGAAGCGGTCGCGGTTGAACCAGTCCGGATCGGCGGGATCGTAGCGCAGGAACTCCTGCCACAGGGTGTAGGCCAGGGGCGCGGCGTCCAGGGGCGTGCCCGGGTGCCCGGAGTCGGCCTTTTCGATGGCGTCGATGGCCAAGGTGCGGATGGTGGCGATGGTCAGCTGGTCGAGGTCCTTGGCCGAACCCATGGGCTTCCTCCCCCGGTTCCTGGTCGTGGCGGCGGCAATGGTCGCCGACAAGGAAACGCCAAAACGCCGGAGGAACAACCGATCGTGGCGCGGCCGCGCCGTCAGAACTTGTCCGGCTCGCCCCCCGGCCGCCGGACCATGGCGTCGCAGATGGTGTAGCCGAACTGCTCGTACAGGCCGTGGGCGTCCTTGGTGCGCAGGAGCTGCTGGGGCACCGCGCCCACGTCCGGGTGCTCGTCCAGGCAGGCCATCATCCACTTGCCCAGGCCGATGCTGCGGTGGTCCGGGTGCACGATGACGTCGCAGATCCAGGCGAAGGTGCACGTGTCGGTGACCACCCGCGCGAAGCCCACCTGCCGGTCCCCGTGGAAGAGGCCGAAGCAGAGCGAGTTCTCGATGGACCGGGCGATGACGTCCTTGGGCCGCCCCGACGCCCAGTACGTGTGCTGCAACGCCGGCACGATGTAGTACAGATCCAGCTCGGCCTTGTCGTCGGTCAGCCGGTAGTCTCCCTTGCTCCACTCCATGGTCGGGCCTCCTGCCCTAGAACTCCGCGGACTTGGGGGCCCGCGGGAAGGGGATCACGTCGCGGATGTTGGCGATGCCCGTGGCGTAGTTCACCGCCCGCTCGAAGCCCAGCCCGAAGCCCGCGTGGGGCACGGTGCCGTACTTCCGCAGGTCACGATACCACCAGTAGGTCTCCTTCGGCAGTCCCATCGCGTCGATGCGCGCGTCCAGCACGTCCAGGCGCTCCTCGCGCTGGCTGCCGCCGATGATCTCGCCGATGCCCGGGGCCAGCACGTCCATGGCGGCCACGGTCTTCCCGTCGTCGTTCAGGCGCATGTAGAACGCCTTGATCTCCTTGGGGTAGTTCATGACCACCACCGGGCGCTTGCACAGCTCCTCGCAGAGGTAGCGCTCGTGCTCGGACTGCAGGTCCATGCCCCAGGACACGGGGAACTCGAACTTGTTCGACGCCTTTCTCCAGCGCCTTGACCGCGTCGGTGTAGTCCATGCGCTCGAAGCTGCTGGCGACGAAGGCCTCCAGCCGGGTGACCGCGTCCTTCTGCACGTGCTGGGCGAAGAAGGCCATGTCGTCGGCACGCTCGTCCAGCACCGCCTTGAAGATGGACCGCAGGAAGTCCTCGGCCAGGTCCGCGTCGTCGTTCAGGTCGGCGAAGGCGATCTCCGGCTCGATCATCCAGAACTCCGCCAGGTGCCGGCTGGTGTTGCTGTTCTCGGCGCGGAAGGTGGGCCCGAAGGTGTAGACCCGCGACATGGCGCAGCAGTAGGTCTCCACGTTGAGCTGGCCCGACACGGTGAGGAAGGCCTCGCGCCCGAAGAAGTCCTCGCTGAAGTCCACCCTGCCGTCCTCGGTGCGGGGCAGGTTGGCCAGGTCCAGGGTGGAGACGCGGAACATCTCGCCGGCGCCCTCGGCGTCGCTGGCGGTGATGATGGGCGTGTGGATCCAGAAGAACCCGCGCTCGTGGAAGAAGCGATGGGTGGCCTGCGCCAGGCAGTTGCGCACGCGGGTGACGGCGCCGAAGGTGTTGGTGCGCGGCCGGAGGTGGGCCACCTCGCGCAGGTACTCGATGGTGTGGCGCTTGGGCTGCATGGGGTAGGTCTCGGGATCCTCCACCCAGCCGACCACCTCGATGCTCGTGGCCTGGATCTCCACCGCCTGGCCCTTGCCCATGCTCTCGGCCAGGGCGCCGGTGCAGATCACCGAGCAGCCCGCGGTCAGGCGCTGCACCTGGTCCGCGTAGTTGGCCAGGCTGCCGGGGGCCACCACCTGGATGGGGTCGAAGCAGGTGCCGTCGTGCACCTGGACGAAGCTGAGGCCGGCCTTCGAGTCGCGGCGGGTGCGCACCCAGCCCTTGACCGTGACCTCGGTGCCCGCGGGCACCCGGCCGGCCAGGAGGTGGGAAATCATGTGATGGGCCATGTCGGATCCTTCGGGGAACGGGTTGCCGGACGCCGGGAAGCGCAGAAGATAACACGGGGGGCGGGGGGCCTCAACCGCGACCCCCCGCCCGCGCCGTCAGATCTCCTGCCGCTGCCACCGCCCCTGCCGGAACAGCAGGATGGCGACCACGGCCATCACCACCTCGGCGATGGTGATGGTCGCGTACACCCCAGGCGCCCCGAACCCCGTGTGCCGCACCACGGTCCAGGCCAGCGGCAACTGGAAGCACCAGTAACAACCCAGGTTGATGAGCGTGGGCGTGGTGGTGTCGCCCGCCCCGTTGAAGGCCTGGGTCACCACCATCCCGAAGGCATAGAACCCGTAGCCGTAGGCCACCAGGCGCAGGCAGGAGGCCCCCAGCCGCAGCACCTCCGGCTCGGCGGTGAACAGCCCCACCAGCGCCCGCGGCCAGGCGATGAACACCACGGCCACCACCATCAGGATCCCGGCGTTGTACCAGCCGGTGCGCCACACCGAGGCCGCGGCCCGGTCCGGCCGGCCCGCCCCCAGGTTCTGGCCCACCAGGGTGGCCGCGGCGTTGGCCACCCCCCAGCTGGGCATCAGCACGAAGAGGATGATGCGGATGGCGATGGTGTAGCCCGCCACCGCCGCCGCCCCGAAGCCGCTGACCAGCTTCACCAGCACCACCCAGCTGGAGGTGGAGATCAGGTGCTGGCCGATGCCGCCCAGGGACACCCGCAGCAGCCGCATCATCACCGGGCCGTGCAGGCGCAGGTGCCGCCGCTCCAAGCGCAGCGTGCCGCGCCCCCGCGCAAGCAGGACCACCTGGAAGGCGATGCCCACGGCCCGGCCGATGTTGGTGGCCACCGCCGCGCCCTGGACGCCCAGCGCCGGCAACGGGCCCCAGCCGAAGATCAGGGCCGGGTCCAGCACCAGGTTCAGGCCGTTGGCCAGCCACAGCACCCGCATGGACAGGGCGGCGTCGCCGGCCCCGCGGAAGGCCGCGTTCAGCAGGAAGAGCAGCATGATGGTGGCGTTGCCCGCCAGCATCCAGCGGGTGTAGCCGGCGCCGGCGGCCACCAGGCCGGGCGCGCCGCCCATCAGGCGCAGGAGGTCGGCGGCGTACACGGCGCCGGGCACGGCGATCAGCAGGGACACCGCCAGGCCCAGGCCCGCGGCCTGCACCGCGGCCTCGGCGGCACCGTCCTTGTCCTTCTCGCCGATGCGGCGGGCCACCATGGCGGTGGCCGACATGCTCAGCCCCACGGCCACGGCGTAGACGATGGTGATCACGGCCTCGGTCAGGCCGACGGTGGCCACCGCGTCCACCCCCAGCCGCGACACGTACCACATGTCGGTGACCGCGAACACCGACTCCATGAGCATCTCCAGCACCATCGGCACGGCCAACAGCAGCACGGCCCGGCCCACGGTCTCGGCGGTGTAGTCGCGCTCGCGTCCGGCGAGCGCCTCTCTCAGGAAAGCGAAGACGTTTCCCCGGCGCGCGGGGGCGGCAACCGATGACATGACGGAGCTCCTGACGATGACACGGGGCCGTCGGCCGGGCCGGCGGCGAAACCTGGAGCGGGCGCCGGCGGCGGCGCGCCACGGAATGTTCGGGATTGGGGTCCGGCGGGGCCGGATGCCTAGGCGGCGGCGGGATACTTCATCGTCGGGACCTCCGTATGGCGTGAGACGGCAATATACGGCATCCTGCGCGTCGGGTTGCCTGAAGAATTCCGCAAAGTGCCGCTGAAACCCGCACTTCGGTTTCTGCGTCATGGGGGAGCCCCCATCGTTCCGAACCGGAGGTCCCCCATGCGCCTGCCGACGCTGATCGCTCTGGCCGCCGCGGTCCTGCCCGCGGCCGCCCTCGCCGACCTGCCGCCCCAGGTGGTCCACAACGGGCCGAAGCCGGCCCACGGCGTGCAGACCCTGCAGCTGCGGGAGATGTGGCGCGCCGGCGGCGCCGACGACGAGGAGAACTTCTTCGGCCTGGTGACCTGGGCCGAACTGGGGCCGGGCGGGCTGATCTACGTGCTGGACAGCCAGCTCTGCCAGGTGGACGTCTACGACGACGCGGGCAGCCTGGTGCGCACCCTCTTCCGCCAGGGCGAGGGTCCCGGCGAGGTGCTCAGCCCCCGCGACCTGGTGATGATGGACGACGGCACCATCGGCGTGGTGCAGGAGTTCCCGGGCCGCGTGGTGCGGGTGGATGCCGAGGGCAACCCCGCCGATTCCATCACGCCGCGGGTGGGGGACGCCACCGCCGGCGGGTTCCTCGCCATGACCTCGGCCGCGTGCCGCGGCGGCACCTTCCTGGCCGCGGGCGTGCGCATCCGCGCCGGCGAACGCGACGGCACCCAGGTGCGCACCATGTACCTGGCCCGCGTGGGCGACGACGGCCTGCTGGGCGCCCGTTACATCGAGCGCACCGTCGATTGGGACTTCACCGACTTCACCTACGACGAAGCCGTGAGCCTGCCCACGTTCTACTATGCCAACGCCGTCGGGCCCGACGGCCGCGTCTACGCCGCACCCGACCGCGACGCCTACCGCATCAACGTCTACGCCCCCGACGGCGCGCTGGAGCGGGTGATCGAGCGCGACTACCGGTCGCTGCCCCGCGACGCCGAGGACCGGCGCTACCTGAACGCCCTGTTCGAGGGCGCCTTCCGCAACATCCCCTTCCCCGTGAAGCTGAAGCTGGCCGACAATGAGAGCGACATCCAGTGGATGACCCGCGGGCTGCAGGTGGACGACGACGGCAACGTGTGGGTGCTGCCCAGCCGGGGCACCCGCGACCAGCCCGACGGCGTCCTGGCCACCTTCGACGTCTTCACCCCCGACGGCGGATTCGACCGCCAGGTGCAGGTGTCCTGCGACGGCAACGGCCGCAAGGACGCGGTGTTCTTCCTGGACGCGCAGCGGGTCCTGCTCATCCGGGGTTACGCGGACGCGGTGGCCGCCCAGTTCGGGGGCGGCGTGGCCCCGGACGAGGACGCCGAGGCCGAGCCCATGTCCCTGGTCTGCTACCGCATCGTGGAGTGAGCGCACCGTGCCCGACCTGAGCCGCTACGAACGCATCTACCGGGTGGTCGAGGCCATCCCCCGCGGCCGCGTGGCCACCTACGGACAGGTGGCCGAACTGGCGGGCCTGCCGGGGCGCTCGCGCCTGGTGGGCCGCGTGCTGGGCTACCTGCCCGACCGGCACCCGGCCCCCTGGTTCCGCGTGGTGGGCGCCGGCGGGCGCATCAGCCCCCGGGGCGACGGCGCATCGGAGGAGGAACAGCGCCTGCTCCTGGAGGACGAGGGCGTGGTATTCTCGAAGTCCGGCCGCATCGACCTGGATCGGTTCGGCTGGCAGGGGTGAGCCGCGGGCTTGCGGTGCTCCGCAGCTCACCTAGCATGAAGGGAGGCTCCGGTCATGGGGCCTCCTTTCACTTTCAGCCCGGGAAGGGAACGACATGGAGATCAAGGGAGCGCGCGCGTTGGTCACCGGCGGCAGCGAGGGCATCGGCCGCGGCATCGCCGAGGCCCTCCTGGCCAAGGGCGCCCAGGTGGCCATCATGGCGCGCAACGAGCAGAAGCTGGCCATGGCCGCCGACGAGATCGGCGCCCTGGCCGTGGCCGGCGACGTGGCCAAGGCCAAGGACGCCGATGCCGCCGTGGCCCGCACGGTCGAGGAGTTCGGCGGCCTGGACCTCCTGGTCAACAACGCGGGCATCGGCTACTTCGCCCCCCTGGTGGAGCTGGACCAGGCCCAGTTCGAGCGGGTCTTCGCGGTCAACGTCACCGGCGCCATGCTCATGGGGCGCGCCGCCGCGCGCGTGTTCGTGAAGCAGGACCGCGGCGCCATCGTCAACATCTCGTCCACCAGCGGGCTGTCCGGCGGCAAGGGGTCGTCGGCCTATTCCAGCAGCAAGTTCGCGCTGCGCGGCATGACCGAGTGCTGGCGCGCCGAGCTGCGCCCCCACAACGTGCGCGTGATGCTGGTGAACCCGTCCGAGGTGCAGACCGGCTTCTTCGCCAAGGTGGGGTCGGTGCAGGAGAGGTCGGAGAAGAAGCTGCGGCCGCAAGAGATCGCCGACGCGGTGGTGGGCGCGCTGGAAATCGACGATCGGGGGTTCATTCCCGAGTTCTCGGTGTTTGCGACGAATCCTTTCTGAGTGCGGCCGCCTGCCGTATGATTCCGTCTTGGCGGGAAGGACGGCAGGAGGCGCGGCATGGCCAACGTGAGGATCGGGTTGCTGGCGCTGGGGCTGGTCCTGGCGCATGCCGGGGCGTGGGCCGGCCCGCCTTTCCATGCCGAGCCGGAAGACGTCCTGGCTGCCGTCCCCTGGGACCGCACGGTCGTCGTAGGCCGGGTCGTGCACGTGGAGAACCTGCCCAGCGGGGAACCCGGTGATTTCGAACCTGCGATCACCCTCGTCGTGGAACGGACGTTTCGGGGAGCGCCGGGCGATACGGTCGTCGCCCTCGGCACCAACACGTTCTGGCGCCAGCCCGACGGTTCGTGGCTTTCCCGCGGCCGGGCCGACGGCTGGTGGTTCGCCCCGGGTGACGTGGCGTTGGTGGTCCTGCAGGGATCCGCTACGGATCGCGACGACCGGGCGCTTTTCCGCATCCGCGCGGTCTACTTCCTTGATGGTGACGGGGTCGATGACGGCCGACCGCTCTACGAATCCTCTGGGTTCCTGTGGCGGGCGCCGCCGTCCGCGCCCGAGCCCTACGATCTCGATGGGCTCCTGCGGCAGCACAAGGGGAAGGCACGAATCATCACCAACCTGACGATCGGCCAAGCCGCCCGTCTGTTGGCGTGCCCGGTGCCGAGGATCGCCTTTCGCCCGCTTGGGCCGGGTGAACCACGGTTCTCGTTCTGGGGCACGATGCACGAAGCGGAGCCGGGATACGAGGACGATCCCGAGCGCCGGCATCCACCCAGGCCGGTGCCCGCGGCCGAGATCCGGAACGACTGGTCGGCACACCCCGGCGACCCGCTGTTCCTGGTCCGCGGCGGCCGGATCCTGGCGGCCGGCCAGGTGGGCGAGATCCTCCGCGGCTGGTGGCCTCGGGCCGGCGACGACCGCATCGCCTACTTCAAGCCGGCCGGCCTGCCCGACTCGGTCACCGCCGCCGTTCCTGCCGAGGAAGACATCTTTCCGCGCCGGGATTGGCCGGAATACGACCTCTACGTCATCGGACGGCGCACGGTGTCCGTGGTCCTGCCCGACACGATGCCGCTGCCGGCCGGCTTCGACCTCGCCGCCGCGTGCTGCGGTCTGGCGACCAGGCGCATCATCGACCCCTGGGACTTCCCCGAGCTCTGTCCGCGGACCGCGCAGGGGCTCGCAGAGCCGCCGACACCAGAGGTGCTGGCCGCCTACCTGATCCGGACGAACTCGGTCGCGCTCCTGGGGGCCGCCGCCGACAAGGCCGGTCGGACGACGATTCTCCGCTGCACCCCGCAGCCGGGGCGGCCGGAAGGAGCGTTTTGCCTCCTGCTTGCGCCGGACGGATCGCGCACGGCGGCGATCAAGGGCGTACTGGATGTCATCCTTGATATCGACGGCGTGTGGTACCTCGTCCTGCGGAATGGTCATTCCGGGTCGGGCGCATGGGGATACGAGGTCTATCGTCTCGATGAATCCGGCGGAATCACGAGGGTCTTCGCGGACGGAGGCTGGTCGACCTGAGCGGGTTTCCTGTCGGGGCGTTTCTTGTTTTTTCCCTTGCGTTTGTCAAAGTTTATCGCTATCTTTTCGCCATAGACTTCCTCCCGGAAATCGAGTCCTGTCATGCTCACTCCCTACACCCCCGGACGTTCGGCGCGCGAGGCTGATGCCGCGTTGAAGGCGGCGGCAACCGCCGAGTCCGCGGCGCGGAAGTGCGCCGTGCTTTGGTTCGGCGAGATGCTCGGACGCGGCCTCTACTGCGAGTTGGGGTACTCGTCGATGCCAGCCTACGCGCGCGTCGAATTGGGGTTCTCCGAGACGCGGATCAGCGACTTCATGCGGCTGGCCCGCAAGCTGGATCAGTTGCCGGCCGTGAAAGCGGCGCTGCCCGTGATCGGGTATACGAAGGCCCGCGAGATCGTCGAAGTGGCCACGCCCCGCACCGAGCGCACCTGGCTGGAAGCGGCCCAGACGAGCACGCGCGCCGAGCTGCGGACCAGAGTGAAGCGGGCGAAGGCGCGGAAGCCGGCGGCCTCGCTGTTCGCGGTGGAGCTGGCGCCGGTCGAGGTGCCGGTGCGCGTCTCGGTGGAGTTCACCCCGGAACAGCACGCACGATGGGAAGCGCTTGGGGAGCAGGTGCGGAAGGCGGGCGTGGCTGGCGACCGCGCGGAAGTGCTGCTGGAAGCATTACGAACTCTAGCTTCAAGTCAAAGTGCCGCAACGGATAACGGCAAAAACTTCCGCCGGCGGAAACCGGAGCCCCCGGTCCAGATTCACGTCCACCAGTGTCCCGACTGCGCCAAGGTGGAAACGAATGGCCGCGAACTCGGACGCGCGGACGCCGAGCGCGTCCAGTGCGACGCCGTCATCCACGAACCCGGCGAGCGGGCCAGGTCCACCATTCCGCCGCGCATCCGCCGCGCGGTCCTGTCCCGCGACCGCCACCGTTGCCAGGCCCCCGGCTGCGGCCGTCGGCACTTCCTCGAGATCCACCACAAGAAGCCGCGGTGTCGCGGCGGCACCGACGTGCTCGAGAACCTGGTCACCCTGTGCGCCGCCTGCCATCGGCTGCATCACCGGCGCGGCACCTTCAGCGCGCCAGCCCCAGCCCCGGCTCCCGCACCGCGATCCACCCCCGGCGGGGCCACGCGTCCGGGCGCATCACCGCGTAGCCGCGGGCCGTGAGCGCGCCGGCGGCGGCGGTGAACCAGGCGCGGGGGCCCCAGACCTCGCTGGCGCGGGTGTCGCGGCAGGCGGCCTTCCAGGCGTCGACGAAGGCGGCGACCGGGTCGCCGGGCACCACGCGGTGGATGAAGCTCTTGGGCAGGCGGGTCTGGAAGGCTTCGGGGTCCAGGCCGTCGCGGAAGTTGGTGCCCAGGACCAGGGCCTCCAGGGCCAGGCCGCCGTCGTCGCCGCGTCGCAGGACGTTCGCGGTCCAGACGCGGCCGAAGGGATCGCTGGTGCCGTCGACCACCAGGCCGCCCGGCAGGACGCGGGCCGCCACCCGGGCCAGGGCCGGCAGCGCCTCGGCCTCCTCGTACTGGCGCAGCACGTTGAAGGCGCGCACCAGGCGGGCGGCCGGCACGGGCAGGTCGAAGCCGCCCTCGACGAAGCGGGTACGCGCGTCGGCGCAGGATTGCGCCCGGGCCACGCGCTCGGGATCGATCTCCACGCCCACCACCGGCAGGTCGGACGCCACCCGGCGCAGGCGGGCGGCCATCTGCAGGGTGGTCACCGGCTCGGCGCCGTAGCCCAGGTCCACCACCGGGGCGGAGGCATACGCGTCGTCGCGGCGGCCGAGCAGGGCGGGGTCGTAGGTGGCCAGGAAGGCGTCCACCCGCCGCAGACGGTTGGGGGCCGTCTTGCCGCGGGTGATGCGGTCCGCGCACGCGGGCGCGGCGGGGTGGACGTGCTGCAATGCCAAGGGTGCCTTTCCTGGTCCGGTTGCGCAGGGGCCAATCTAGGGCGCCTCAGGGGGCCGCACAAGCGGCGGCGCGGATGGCCTCCAGGTTGTGGCGGGCGTCGGCGTCGGCGGGATCGCGGGCCAGCAGGCCTTCCAGCAGGGCGACGGCCTCGGCGGCGCCGGCGGCGGGATCGGCCTGCCACACCGCCACGGCCAGGTCGCCGGCGGCGCGGGCGTGGGCGGGATCACGGGCCAGGACGGCGCGGAAGGTCCGGGCGGCGTCGGCGGGGCGGCCGGCCGCGAACAGCGATTCGCCGCGGGCGACGGCGGCGTCCAGCATCCAGGCGGGAATGACCCAGGTGGCCGGGGAGAGACACGCGGCACCGCTGTCCGAGGTCAGCGGTTCGGTGTGCAGGACCGGCGTGAAACCCCCGACCACCAGGCTGGGCAGGTCGAAGGAGCCCTGCTCCCGCGACCCGGCGGGGAGATTCCACTTGCGGCGGAAGATCTCCCACTTGTCGTCCAGCGCCTTGGCGTAGTCCACGTTGCCGGCGGCGAAGCTGCGGCTGCCGAAGTGGTGAACGAAGCTGTCGCGGGCCACCACGGCGCGCCATCCGGCGAGAAACGCGCGCAACCCGTAGTCGGTGTCCTCGAAGTTGCCCTGCCCGAAGCCCTCGTCCAGGCCGCCGAGGCAGGCCAGCAGGTCGCGTCGCATCAAGATACAGAATCCTACCAGCCAGAGGGCGGGATCGGTGCAATTTTCCTCGGCGCGGGCGCGGCGGGCGGCGAAGGCGTCCAGGCCTTCGAGCCCGTCCTGGTCGTAGGCCACCGCGGGCAGCTTCTGGCTGCCGGTGATGCTGTTGGTGACCGGGCCCACCAGGCCGACGAACGGGTCGGCGAAGCGGCGCCAGCATGCCATCCAGCCAGCCGGCGGTGACCACGGTGTCGCTGTTGAGCAGGCACACATGCTCGCCCCCGGCCCGGGCGATGCCCACGTTGTTGCCCCCGGCGAAGCCCAGGTTGCGGCCGTTCTTCACCACGGTCACGCGGTCGGGGTGGGCGGCGGCCAGCTCGTCCAGGAAGGCCAGCATGTCCGCGCGCGAGCCGTTGTCCACGAACATCAGCTCGTGGCGCGGGTCGGTGTGGCGCAGCAGGGAGGCGGCGCAGAGCTTCGTGTAGTCCAGGGCGTTCCAGGTCAGCACCACCACCGTGACCGAGCCGGGGCCCCGCGCCGGTTCGGGCAGCCGCACCGTGGGGCTGGCGTACACGCCCAGGCGGCCGGATGCGCCGGCGCGGACGGTGCCGTCGGCGTCGCGGACGATGTCGGGCGCCGCCCGGTCCAGCCAGCGCTCGCTCAGCAGGCGCACGTTCTCGGTCACCTTCGCCCATCGTTCCGGGCCGCTCTGGGACTCGTGGTGGACGACCACGCTCTCGGGCCGGTAGACCACCAGACCGCCCGCCTCGCCCAGGCGCAGGCAGAAGTCGATGTCCTCGTTGCCGTTCCAATAGGCGGGATCGAAGCCGCCCAGGGCCTCGAACACCTCGCGGCGCACGGCCATGACCGCGGCGGTGACCGCCTGCAGGCGCTGGGGCCGGGCGCAGGCCGGATCGTCGGCGGGCTTCGTGTGGCCGATGTGCAGGCCCGCCAGGTGGCGGCCGCCGTCCTCGCGGCGGTGCTCCACCAGGACCACGCCCCCATGCTGGATGGTGCCGTCGGGGTAGAGCAGGCGCGCGCCCACGGCGCCCACCCGCGGGTCCAGGTCCAGGGTGTCCACCAGGGGATCGAGCCAGCCCGCGGTGACCTCGGTGTCGTTGTTCAGGAAGAGCAGGTGCCGGCCCCGGGCCGCGGCGGCGCCCTGGTTGCAGGCGGCGGCGAACCCGGCGTTGGCCTCGTTGGACACCGCGCGCAGACGCCCGGCGGCCGCGGCCTCGCGCAGCCAGGCGGCGGTGCCGTCGGGCGAGGCGTTGTCCACCACGACCACCTCGAACGACGCGGCCGCCGGCGCCCGCTCCAGGGCGTCCAGGCAGGCCCGGGTCAGCTCCAGGCGGCCGTACACGGGGATGACGATGGTCACGTCGGGGCGGCCCGCAGCGTCCTGCGAGGGCATGGAAATCTGCCTTCCCGGCCGGAATCCGGCCACAACAGCCCATTTGGCGGTGTCTCTATGGGATTTTCGCAAGCCGCGTGCCGGGCGGGCGCGCCTTCCATCTTGACGCGGGTCCGCCGCGGCACTATCCTCCGCCCGATCCTTTAACCGGAGCCCGTGAGCCCGAAAGGAGCCCCGATGGTTGCGCGGCAGCACAACGTGGACATCCCCGCCACCCCGGCCGGCCCCCGGCGCCCCCGCGGCGTTCGGGGAATTTTTTTTGCCCGCCGGGACCGCCGCGCCCCCTGACCGGGCTGCATTCGCGACCCTTTAATCGGCGCCCGTGAGCGCCGGAAGGAGTTCCGCCATGGCCGACCACCACGCCGCGTTCCGCTCGGCCCTGTTCACCGCGCCGGGCCGCCCCCGGCCCCTGGCCCGCCGCCTGGCCATCCACAACCGGGTGGTGCGGCGCCTTCGCCGCTTCCTGGAGGACGAGGGCTACAACGAGGTGCCCGTGGGCGCCCTGGCCCCGGTCAGCGACGCCGGCGAGCCCATGGACGCCGGCTTCGCCGTGGACCATCACGGCAACCTGGCCTTCGCCCGCCAGAGCGGCCAGCTGGTGCTGGACGCCATGCTGGCCAAGGGCTTCCCCGCGGTGTGGTGCGAGGGCGAGAGCCTGCGCCGGGAGTGGAAGGTGGACGAGCGCCACCTGTCGGGCTTCAAGCTGATCGAGGCCGAAGCCCGCGGCTTGGACCTGGACGGCCTGTGCGCCCTGCAGGAGCGGCTGCTGAAGACCGTGGCCGAGGACCTGGGCGCCGACCTGCTGGGCGGGCGCGCCGTCACCCGCCTGGACCGCATGCTGCGGCGGGAGCTGCCCCGCCTCGACTACCGGGAGGCCCTGGCGGTGCTGAACCGCCGCGGCTTCGCCATGCCCTTCGGCGAGGACCTGCACCGGGACGCCGAGGCCACCCTGTGCCGCTGGTTCGGCGACGTCCCCTTCTTCCTGACCGGGCTGCCGGCGGAGTTGAAGCCCTTCAACGTGCGGCGCGACCCCGCGGACGCGTCCCGCAGCATCAGCGTGGAGTGCATCCTCCCCTTCGCGGGCGAAACCATGGACGGCGCCGTCCACGAGCCCGACCCCACGGTCGTCCGCGAGCAGCTGGAGGCCTCGGACCACTACCGCCGACTGCAGGAGCGCGCGGCGGCCTTCGCCCCCGCCCAGGCCGCCGCCATCCGCGGCAAGGACAAGCCGGATGTCGAGATCCTGGCCAAGCGCAACCGCGCGGCCGTGCGCCGGGCCTACGCCGCCTACCTGGACGAACTGGGCGCCGGGCCCCTGCCCCGCGCGGGCTTCGCCCTGGGCGTGGCGCGGCTGCTGCAGTACCTGCAGGGGCTGGACTCCATCAAGGATGCGGTCATCGAGCCCATGGACCGCACCACCTTCGCCATCGCCGGCGGCGACCAGGACGAGGACGCCGGGGCCGCGCCGGGAGCGGGGATCGCCTGATGGATGCCTGCATCGCCCTGGAGACGGGCCGGGTCTTCCCCGGCCGGCTGCTCGGCGCACCGGTGAGCGCCGGCGGCGAGGTGGTCTTCCACACCGGCATGACCGGCTACCAGGAGATCCTCACCGACCCCAGCTACGCCGGACAGGTGGTGGTGTTCACCGCCAGCCACATCGGCAACTACGGGATCCACGCCGGGGACAGCGAATCGACCCGCCTGCACCCGGCGGGCGTGGTGATCCGCGACTTCTGCCGCCGCAGCTACCACCGCCGCCGCGAGACCACCCTGGACGAGGTGCTGCGCCGGGCCGGCGTGCCGGCCATCGCCGACGTGGACACGCGGGCCTTGACCGTGGCCGTGCGCGACGGTGGGGTGTGCCGGGGGATCATCGGCGCCGGCGATCCCGACGCCCTGGTGCAGCAGGCGCGGGCCCTGCCCCCCATCGAGAGCGTGGACTGGGTGGCGCGGGTGACCACGCCGCAGGCCTACCGCTACCGGCGCGCGCCCGAGGGCGACGACGCCTGCGAGGTGGCCGTGCTGGACTGCGGGGTCAAGGACAGCATCCTGGAGCGCCTGGTGGCCGAGGGCTGCCGGGTGCGGGTCTTCCCGGCCCACACGCCGGCCGCCGAGCTGGTGGCCGCGCCCACCGAGGGCGTGTTCCTGAGCAACGGCCCCGGCGATCCCGCCACGCAGCCGGCGCTGGTGGCGACCGTGCGGGAGGTGCTGGACGGCGGCCTGCCGGTGTTCGGCATCTGCCTGGGTCACCAGCTCATGGCCCGCGCCCTGGGCGCCCGGACCGTGAAGCTGCCCTTCGGCCACCACGGCGCCAACCATCCGGTGCGCAACCTGGCCACCGGCCGGGTGGAGATCACCAGCCAGAACCACAACTACGCGGTGCCCGCCGGGAGCCTCGATCCGGCCACGACGCGGGTCACGCACCTGAGCCTGAACGACGGCAGCATCGAGGGCCTGGAAGCCATCGATTACCCCGCCTACTCGGTGCAGTACCACCCCGAGGCGGCGCCGGGCCCCAGCGACAGCCTGTACCTGTTCAAGCGCTTCACCGAGGCCATGCGCGCCCGGCGCGACGAGCTGCCGCGAGCCCGCCGGGAGGCGGCATCGTAGTGGCCGGGAGGCGCTGACACGGGACGGTCCCGCGCCCGTGTTCAGCGTCGACCGGCCGTGATCTCCAACGCGCCTCCGGCCGAGTGGGCCGCGAACTCGGGCGCGTACATGGACTGGAGCACCGCCGGCTGCACGCGGAAGGTGCCCGCCGTGGCCGCGCGCAGGCGGTGGCGCAGGGTGTACTCGCCGGCCGGCAGCCACGGGATGAAGAAGTTGGCCGCCGAGTCGCGGATCTCCTCGTAGTAGCCAAGCCCCCCGCTCCGACGGTACCCCGAGAGCGCATCCTCGGGCTCGCAGCCGGCCGGCCGCGGATCGCGCAGGTGGATGTACTCCGCGGCGGCGTGCGCGCGGACCGAGAGCTGGACCTCGATCCGGTCGCCCACCGCCACGGGATCGCCCTCGCGCAGCGGGACCAGGACGTCCCGTCCGTCCTCGACCCTGCCCAGGAAGAAGCGGCGCGTCACCCCCAGCAGGTCGCCGTCCGCGGCGTCCACCGGCTGCTCCGTGGAGCAGTGCCAGGTGGCCGAGACGAAGGCCAAACCCGGGCCCTCGCGCGTGGCGACGATCGTGTCCGCCCCGCGCCCGGCCAGGTCGTCGCCGGTCAGGACCAGGCGGTCCCGCCCGGCCGACGGATCGGCGGGATCGGATACGAAGCGCCGATCCTCCCCCGCCACCTGCACCCGCACCGCCTGGCGAACGCCCAGGGCGCCCTCGCTCCTCAGGTGGTGGACCAGGGCGTACAGGGCCTCGGCCGTGGCGCGGGTCGACTTCCACTGGTTCAGGTGCTTGTTCAGCAGCAGCCACTGGGCCAGGCCCGCACGGCGCGGATCGTTCGGCGCGATCTCCGCCGCGGCGCGCAGGGCGAAGGCGTGACCCTCGACGGTGTCGTTGTACCACAGCCACGCGCGGTCCTCGGGCGCCCAGAAGACGCCCAGGTCCGGGTCCGACTTCGCCGCGTCCATCAACGACGCCCAGACCTGCCGAGCATCGTCGCGACGGCCGGCCCGGAACAGGGCCAGGGCCAGGTGCGCCTTCAGGTTGCGGGGCACCTCCAGGCGGTGCCGCCAGGCCCGGTCCAGCAGGTCGGCGCGCGCGTCGCGGGTGAAGCCCGCGCTTGAGACGACGTCGTCGCCGTAGGCGCTCAGCACGTAGCACAGCATCACCGTCTGGGGCAGGGGCAGCGGCAGGGCATCGTCGTCGGCGGGGATGACGCAGCGGGCCTGCAAGTACCGCCAGGCCGCGCCGGCCAAGTCGGCCGGCACCTCCAGGCCGAACTCGCCCGCCCGCGCCAGGTCCATCAGCAGGTAGAGGGTCATGTACGGGGTCGAGTCCCCGCCCGGGAACCAGGGGAATCCCCCGTCGGCATTCTGCAGGGTGCGCAGCCGTTCCAGGGCGCGGGCGCGGTGGCGCTCGGCCACCTCGGGCCGCAGCATGTTCAGCAGGGGCCGTGCCGCGGCCCCGCCGGCCGCCTCCCGCAGCCAGGGCGTCTCTTCCAGGAGGAGGCGGCGGTTGGGGTCGGCGCCGTCCCAGCGCTCCCACCGGGTGTCGCGCCCGGCCGACTGCTTCGCCAACTCGGCCAACTTGGGATGCTCGGCGTAGATCCCGGCCAGGATGCCCGCGGCCAGGTAGCGGTTCAGGGTCTGCTCGGTGCACTCGTAGGGGTAGTCCAGCAGGTACGGGATGGCCCGCAGCACGCCGTTCAGGAGCTGGGTGTCGACGGTCACGACCAGCCGCTCGTCCGCGCGGGTGGTGTCGTCGGCGGCCAGGCCCGCGAAGCGGAGCGTGCGGCGCGCACTGTCGGCCAGGGCGACGAAGCGCGATTCCACCAGGTGCGTCCGTCCCGGCAGGATGGGCAGGGCCCGCTGCTCGCCGTCGGACAGGTCGCCCGCCGCGCCCACCACGCGGACGGCCACCTCGCCCACGCCGGCGGGTGCCCGCACCGGGTAGGCGACGGTGAGCCAGGCCGCCCGGCGCCACGCGGAAGTCCCGCTCGGCTTCGACCAGGTCGAAGTCCGCGGCCAGGTCGTGCCCGTCGGTCGGATCGGTCAGCTGCAGCCGCAGCCGGCCGGACAGCTCGGTCCGGCCCGCGTTGCTGACCACGACGCGCAGGTCGGCCCGGTCGCCCTCGCGCAGGAAGCGGGGCAGATAGGCCCGCACCAGCAGGTCCTTGGCGGTCTCCAGGGTCCGCCGCGCCGAACCGGCACGCAGGTCGGGCGTCAGGGCCAGGACCTGGACCAGCCACCCGGTCGCCGATTCCGGCGCCTGGAAGGTGATGACCGCCCGGCCCTGGTCGTCCAGGATCACGTGGGGCAGGAAGAAGGCCGTCTCCGCGAAGTCCTGCCGCGCCGCGACCGCGTCCAGGTCCGGCGGACCGGGCGCCGGCAGCCCGATGCTGGAGTCCACGCCCCGCCCGCCCCGCCCCCCCAGCTCGCCGGCGCGCATCACCACGCCGGCCTGGCGGGACAACGCCTGCTCCACGGAATCGATGGCGTACTTCTCGAACGTGTCACCCGTGGTGATCGCGGACTTGATCTCGACCATGTATTCGGCGCCCTCGACCTCGAAGGGCTGCAGCAGCGGGACGCCCTCCTGCGCGAGCTGGCGCCTCACCTTGGGGCTGATCCCGTACCGTCCCGTGAGCCGGCCCTGTTCGTCCCGCAGGTGAGGCCGGGAACCGGGGAAGTCGACCAGCCCGCCCGGCCACAGCGACGGCCGGTCGCGCCACACCGTCGGCGTCCGGCGGCGCAGGATCGCCATCGCATGGGCCAGGCTCTCCTGCGAACGGCTGGACCGCGCGTACCGCGCGTAGGCCTGCAGGGGATCGGGGAGACGGTGTTCGACGATGCCCTCCAGGCTGCGGTCGTACATGAACGCCAGCACCTCGGCCGCCGCGGCCTGCGCGTCGGGCCCCGTGACCCGGATGGTGAACGAGTCCCGCGCGCCGGGCTGCATGCGGTCCCGGAACGAGAGGAACTCCACGTGCAGCTCCTTCTCGGACCAGGGCACGGCCACCCGGGCGTTCGTGGCCAGCAGCTCGTGATCCTGCACGACGTCGGCGGCGACCTGCAGGCCGCGGTGCATCGCCGCGGTCACCGGCAGGGCCAGCACGCGGCCGCCCGGAACCCCGGCAGGCAGGAACTCGTCGCGGACGACCTGTCCGGCCACGTACACCCGCAGCCGGACGGGCGAGTCGGCCAGGCCGCTGTGGACCAGGATCCGCGCGGTGTCGCCGACCTCCGCCCGGGACGCGGCCGGCAGGACCACCAGGGGCAGCGCCAGGCGCCCCTTGCCGCCGGCACCGCCGGCGATCAGCCCATGGGACACGACACAGGCCCGGCCCTGGTCGTCCCGCGTGGTGTAGACCAGCCGGTAGGCGCCAGGCGCGGGCGCCGTCACCGCGACGACGGCGCGCCCGTCCTCGCCGTGTCGGACGAGGCCCGAATCGACGGTGGCCCCCAGGGGCCACGAGGACATCAGGGCCGTGCCGAAGGCATCGTGATGCCAGCGAGGACGCAGGCTGTCGCCCGGCGTGGCGAAGAGAGGGTCGGCCGGGGGCGCCGACAGGTTCGGCTCCTCGCTGGGCATCCGCGTGCGCTCCGGCTGCGTCAGCGCGTACAGGGTCCAGCGGCCTTCGCCCGGGCGCGCCACCCTGTTCAGGTCGGTCCGGACCGCCGCCAGGGTGTCGGCGACGCCGGCGGTCAGGAAGCCGTGCCCTCCTTCGATCGACGCGACGATGGACACGCTGCCCACCAGGTAGGTCCGGCGTGCGGTGCGGGTCTCCCCTCCCTGGTCGGTCACGTCGACCTCGAGGGAGTAGGCGGTGATCCGCACCCCGTCGCCGACCGGGTCCGTCGAAGCGCCGGCGATGAACGCCACGGTGAAGACGCCCGCGGAGTCGGTCGCGGTGCGGCCTTCGGCGATGACCTCGCCGCCGCCGTACCGCGCGCCCCAGCCGCACCAGGCCTGGACGTCGCGCCGCACCCGCCAAACCACCGGCGCCCCCGAGACCGGCAGGCCGAACAGGTAGTCGGCCTGGCCTTTCAGTTCGTTCGATCCCGCCGGGACCAGGGGACGCTCGGGGTCGGCCAGGCCCACTTCGAACGTGGGGCGCTTGTACTCCTCCACGCGGATGACCGCCTGGCCGTCGGGCTCGGTGGTCACCGCCCACCGGCCGCGAAGGCGGTCCGATGGCAGCTCGAAGGTCCCCGAGGCCGAGCCGAAGTCGTTGGTCAGCACCGCCTGCTCCGCCACCGCCTTCCCGTCGGCGTCCTGCAGCCGGACGGTCACGCTGCAGGCCGCGGCGACGTGCAGGTCGGTCCGCGCGTCGTTGCCGTCGTAGGCCACCACCTTCCAGTGCACGGTCTGGCCGGGCCGGTACACGGCCCGGTCGGTGAAGACGAACGTGCGCCGGGGCAACGGACGATCCGGATTCCACCAGGAGCCGACATTGTCCAGGACGGCCGCCTGGTCGCCCCGGCCCACGAAGACGTCGAGGCCCCGGCCTCCGCGCGCCGCAAACCGGGCCCGGCCCTCGGCGTCGCTGCGCGCGGTCGCAACGGACGGTTCGCCCGCGTACGGCCAGTGCCTCAGCACGACGTCGGCACCGGGCACCGGCGCGCCGTCGCGGCCGGACCGGACCTGGACCTCGACTTGCTCCTCCGTGGGCAGCGCCGACACCAGCAGGCCGCTGATCAGCACGCGCACCGCCTGCACGTCCACGTCAGCCGCGGTCGGATCCGGCGCCGGCGACGCCGCCACCAGGTAGTCGCCGGGCGGGCAGGCGGGCAAGCCGGTCCAGGTGTCGTGGTCTCGGTAGTCGGCGGTCGCCGGCAACTCCAGGGTCCAGGCCAGGTCCGCCGGCCGCGACGGCAGCGCGTCGATCCGGTCGTCCGGCGCGGAGTTGTGGCGGGCGTCCCAGCGTTCGCGCACGTCGAAGCGCCAGGCCAGGAAATGCAGCCGCGCCGTGTTCCGGTGCCGCACGAGGATGGTGCGCCGATTGGGCGCATCGACGGATTGGGCCTCGAGGGAAAACGATGGCGCCTCGATCTGTTCGCGCAGCGCCGCGCACAGGCGGCCGCCTACGCAGTCGGGGTGCCGGCGCGCCCCCTGGACCGCCGCCAGATGTGCCCGGGCCAGCGCGTCGGCGGCCGCGTCATCCCGCAGAAACGTCGCCAGCTGCCACTTGCCCAGGGACCACCAGGGCTCGCCGGCGGACACCTCGGCCAGCCGCGTCTGCAGGTACACCGTGATCCGCCGGCGGTCGTCCGAGCCGTGCCGCACCCGGTGCAGGCACCGCAGGTTCTCCAGCTCCGCCTCCAGGGCGGCGCCCGGCCGCCCGGCGGCCAGGTGCCAGGCCCGCAGGTCGGCCATCAGGCGGGCGATCCGCTGGAGGGGATGCACCGCGCTGTCGGGCGGGGCGGCGACCGCGCCGGGTCCGGCCACGGGCGCGGTCATCAGCGCCTCCAGGTCCAGGGTGCGGGCCGCGTTCTCCACGCGCGGCGGCCAGAGGGCGGTGTCGCCCAGGAACGCCGTCTCCAGGTAGGCCACCACATCGCGGAGGGTGGCGCGGATGCTGTCGGGATAGGATCCGGCGGTCAGGTAGTCGTGCCAGTCCCAGGCGTCCTCGTCCCAGCGGTCGCGGCGCGCCCACGCCCGCCCCAGCGCCCGGTCGATCTCCGTGATGAACCGCTCGCGGCCCCAGTCGTCGAAGGCCAGGGAGTCGGCGCCGGCGGCATCGGCCCGTCCGTAGATCTGGCCGCGGTAGCGCCGGCAGTAGTTCTGCAGCGCCCGGGCGTAGTGCAGGTCCAGCATGGTGCGGGCGAAGGGATCGTCGGGCCACGGCGTCGCCTTCAGCGCCCGCAGGGCCGTCACGGGTTCGCCCAGGGCCAGCCGCAGGTTGGCGTGCTCGATGAGGGCCCGGGTCCAATCCTGCGGATCGCCATGCTCCCGGGCGTCGCGCAGGATCGCCACGGCGATGGTGTCGGCCGCGGCAAAGCGGCCCTCCTCCACGTCCCGGCGCGCGTCGGCCCACGACGGCTCGGCCGCCGCGGCCCCCGCCGCCCCGGCCAGAAGGTAAAGAACGACGAAGACGGCGGTTCTCATGACCATGCCCCTCGGTCAATCGTCCACGCGGGAAGGTGGGGTGCGGATACGCATCAGGTGGGGATGACTGACGATACGGGATCGGCAGCGCGCTGTCACGCGGCCATGACGCAGGCGCCGCCGCGCCGGCCGGTCCGGGTTCCTTGACATCGCCACCCCCTGCTCCTATCCTGCGGCCGTCCTTTAAGCGGAGCCCGTGAGCCCGAAAGGAACCGGCTTGAACGCCTTGCCCCCGAGTCCGACGGCAGCCCCTGCGTCCCCCGCAGCGGGCTTTTTTTTCGACCTGAACATCCTCATCCAACGACCGCCCGCCCACCGGGCGGACCGGAGGTGACCCGTGCCGCGCAGGGATGATCTCGGCACCATTCTCGTCCTGGGCTCCGGCCCCATCGTCATCGGCCAGGCCAGCGAGTTCGACTACTCGGGCACCCAGGCGGTCAAGGCCCTCAAGCGCGAGGGCTACCGGGTGGTGCTGGTCAACAGCAACCCGGCCACCATCATGACCGATCCCGAGCAGGCCGACGCCACCTACATCGAACCGCTCACCTGGCAGATGGTCGAGAAGGTGATCGCCGCCGAGCAGCCCGACGCCATCCTGCCCACCGTCGGCGGCCAGACGGGCCTGAACCTGGCGGTGGAGCTGGCGGAGCACGGGGTGCTGGAGCGCCACGGCGTGGAGCTGATCGGCGCCAACGTGCGCACCGTGCGCCTGGCCGAGGACCGCGAGGCCTTCAAGGCCACCATGGCCTCCATCGGGCTGGAGACGCCCAAGAGCATCCTGGTGACCCGCCTGACCCAGGCCGAGGCGTGCTGCGCCGCTCTCCCCTTCCCCATGATCCTGCGGGCCAGCTTCACCCTGGGCGGCGCCGGCAGCGGCGTGGCCCACGACCGCATCGAGCTGGTGGAGCTGCTGCGCGAGGGCCTGGCCGCCTCGCCCGTGGGCAGCGTGCTGGTGGAGGAGTCGGTCCTGGGCTGGAAGGAGTACGAGCTGGAGGTGATCCGCGACCACGACGGCAACGGGATCGTGGTCTGCAGCATCGAGAACGTGGACGCCATGGGCGTGCACACCGGCGACAGCATCACCGTGGCGCCGGCCCAGACCCTGACCGACCGCGAGTACCAGCGCCTGCGCGACGACGCCCTGGCCGTGCTGGACGCCGTGGGCGTGGTCACCGGCGGCAGCAACGTGCAGTTCGCCGTCGATCCCGAAACCGGCCGCACCATCGTCATCGAGATGAACCCGCGGGTCAGCCGCAGCAGCGCCCTGGCCAGCAAGGCCACCGGCTACCCCATCGCCAAGGTGGCGGCCCTGCTGGCGGTGGGCTACACCCTGCCCGAGCTGCCCAACGAGATCACCGGCACCAGCAGCGCCTGCTTCGAGCCCAGCATCGACTACACCGTGGTCAAGGTGCCGCGCTGGTCCTTCGAGAAGTTCCCGGGCACGCCCGACCGGCTGGGCACGTCCATGCAGTCCGTCGGCGAGGTCATGGCCATCGGCCGCACCTTCCGCGAGGCCCTGCAGAAGGCCCTCAGGTCCCTGGAGCTGGGCTTCGACGGGTGGGAGAGCCGCGCCACCGGCCGCACGCCCCACGAGTTGCGCGAGGCCCTGGTCACGCCCCACCCCGGCCGCCTGGCCGACCTGCACGAGGGCTTCCGCCGCGGCCTGGACGTGGAGGAGATGCACCGGCTGACGGGCATCGATCCCTGGTTCCTGGACAACCTGGGCCGCCTGGCCGAGGTGGAGGGCCGGCTGCGGGGCTACACCCTGGCCGAGCTGCCGCCCGAGCTGCTGCGCGAGGCCAAGCGCGAGGGCTTCAGCGACAGCCGCATCGGCCGGCTGCTGCAGGGGGGCGCCACGCGGGCGGAGGTGCGCTCGCGGCGCAAGGAGCTGGGCCTGGTGCCCGTGTTCCGCCGCGTGGACACCTGCGCCGCCGAGTTCGCCAGCGAGACACCGTACCTGTACTCCACCTGGGAGGACGGGGCGTGCGAGGCGCGGCCCACGGACCGCCGCAAGGTGATCGTGCTGGGCGGCGGGCCCAACCGCATCGGCCAGGGCATCGAGTTCGACACGTGCTGCTGCCACGCGGTGCAGGCGCTGAGGGCCGAGGGCGTCGAGGCCATCCTGGTCAACTGCAACCCCGAGACCGTCAGCACCGACTACGACCTGTCGGACCGGCTCTACTTCGAGCCGCTGCGCTACGAGGAGGTCATGGACATCGTCGAGCGGGAACGGCCCGACGGCGTCATCGTGACCCTGGGCGGCCAGACGCCCCTGAACCTGGCCGAGCGACCTGGCCGCGGCGGGCGTGCCCCTGCTGGGCACCGGCGTCGAGGCCATCGACCGGGCCGAGGACCGGGACCGCTGCGGCGAGCTGCTGGCCAAGCTGGGCATCGCCGCGCCCCGGGCCGGCAGCGCCCGCAACCTGGACGAGGCCCTGGCCACCGCCGAGCGCATCGGCTACCCGGTGATGGTGCGCCCCAGCTACGTGCTGGGCGGCCGGGCCATGCGGGTGGTCTACGACGCGGGCAGCCTGCGCCGGTGGTTCGCCGAGGCGGCGATCGTCAGCGGCGCGCACCCGGTGCTCATCGACCAGTTCCTGGAGGACGCCGTCGAGTTCGACGTGGACGCCGTGTGCGACGGCACGGACGTGCTCATCGGCGGCATGATGCAGCACATCGAGGAGGCGGGCATCCACAGCGGCGACAGCTTCGCCGTGCTGCCGGCCTGGAAGACCACCGCGGCCGAGGTGGCCAGCCATGCGCGACGCCACCCGCCGCATCGCCCTGGAGCTGGGCGTGGTCGGCCTCGTGAACATCCAGTTCGCCAGCCTGGGCGGCGTGGTGCACGTGCTGGAGATCAACCCCCGCGCCTCGCGCACCGTGCCCTTCCTGGAGAAGGCCACGGGCCGCGACCTGGCGCGCATCGCCACCCGCTGCATGCTGGGCATCGCGTTGAAGCAGCAGGGCGTGACCGAGCACGGGGCCCTGAGCCGCACCTACGTCAAGGGGCCCGTGTTCCCCTTCCGGCGCTTCCCCCGCACCGACCACCTGCTGGGCCCGGAGATGAAGAGCACCGGCGAGGTCATGGGCATCGGCCGCGACTTCGGCGAGGCCTTCGCCCGTGCCCAGCTGGCCACGGGCCAGGGGCTGCCGGCGGCGGGCACCGTGTTCGTCTCGGTCAACGACCACGACAAGGAGGCGGTGCTGCCCATCGCCCGCGACCTGCACGCGCTGGGCTTCGCGGTCCTGGCCACCGCGGGCACGGCCATCTTCCTGACCCACTTCGGGGTGCCCGCCGCGACCATCGCCAAGGTGGGCGAGGGCGAGCCCCACATCGGCCAGGCCATCCGCGACGGACGGGTGCAGATGGTCATCAACACGCCCCTGGGCAAGCAGAGCCGCTACGACGAGTCGGCCATCCGGCGCGAGGCGCGGGCACGGGACATCCCCTGCATCACCACCCTGTCGGGGGCGCGGGCGGCGGTGGACGGCATCCGGGCCCTGCGGCGGGGACTCGAAGGTGTGGTCTCCCTGCAGGAGCTGGCGGGCCGGGGCTAGGTCGACGGACCGTCCCAGGCGGACAGCACCCGGCGCAGCTCGGCCAGGCGGTAGGGCTTGGCCAGGAAGCCCGTGGGCCGCAGGTGCTCCACCTGGGCGGCCAGGGCGTCGGCGGCGTGGCCGCTGCTCATGAACACCGGCAGATCGGGGGCGGCGTGCCGGATCGCCTCCAGGGCCTCGCGCCCGTCCATCACCGGCATGGACCAGTCCAGCAGCACCAGGGCGTAGCGCGCGGGTTCCGACGCCAGGGCGTCCACCGCGGCGGCGCCGTCGGCCACCCCCACCGCGTGCCAGCCCAGCCGCTGGATCATGCGCAGCACCAGCTCCCGCAGCTCGTCGTCGTCGTCGGCCACCAGGACGGTGCGGCCGTTGGCGCGCGGACCCGCCGCGTCGCTCGCGGAGATCCCGGCGGCGGCGGCCGGCGCCGGGGCCACCGGCAGCCACAGCTCGAAGCAACTGCCCCGGCTCTCCCGGCTTTCCACCACCACCGCACCGCCGTGGGCCCGGGCCACGCCCCGCACCACCGCCAACCCCAGGCCGCGGCCGGTGAACTTGGTGGAGTAGAAGGGGTCGAAGATGGACGGGATGGCCTCGTGGGCGATGCCGCAGCCGGTGTCCTGGACCGCCAGGACCACGTAGTCCCCCGGCTTCAGCTCCTCGGCGGTGCCCAGCTGCGGGATATCGTCGGCGTCGATGCTGCGCAAGCCGACGGTCACGGTGATGGTGCCGGGCCGGTCGTGCAGGGCCTCGGCCGCGTTGGTCACCAGGTTCACCGCCACCTGCCGCAGCTGGGACGGGTCGGCCACCACCGGCGGCACCTCGGGCGCCAGCTCCAGGCGCAGGTCGGCCTTCCGGGTGATGGTGGCCCGCAGCAGCGTCTCCAGGTCCCGCACCACCTCGTCCAGGCGCAGCTCCTCCATGGCGTACTCGCCGTGGCCGGCGTACGCCAGCATCTGGCGGCACAGCCCCGCCGCCTGGCGGCTGGCCTTGACGATGGACTCCAGCGCCACCCGCAGGTCCGATTCGTGGGGTCCGGTCATCAGCGCCAGGTCGGCGTTGCCCAGGATGGTCTGCAGCAAATTGTTGAAGTCGTGGGCGATGCCCCCGGCCATCAGCTCCAGGCTCTCCAACTTCTGGGCGTGGAGCAGACGCCGGTCCAGCTGCCGCCGCCCCGAGATGTCGATGACCCCGGCGATGGCCCCCAGGTACCGGCCTTCCCGGTCATGGAGGGGCCGCGTGCCGATGGCCACCTCCACCCGCCGGCCGTCCCGGGCCACCAGGTGGACGTCGTGCTCCTGGGCGATGCCCTCGTGGCGCTGGGCCAGGTACTCGGCCGTCGTCGCCCGGTCCCCCTCCACCAGGAAATCGAAGAAGCTGCGCCCCACCATCTCGTCCTGGCCGTAGCCCAGCATGGCCGCCATGGCCGGGTTCACGTAGAGGGTGTTGGCGTCCTTGTCCAGCTGCCAGATGCCCTCGTGGGCCAGTTCGACGAGGCTGCGGTAGCGCTGCTCGCTCTCCTGCAGCCGCTGCCGCGAGGCCCGCCGGTCGCTGACGTCCATGAAGATGCAGTGGGTGCGCAGGAAGTCGCCGTCGGCGTCGCTGGCGATGGTGCCGTTCAGCTCGATGGGCACCACCGACCCGTCCTTGCGGATCAGCTCGAACTCCGCCTCGGAGACGTGGCCCGTGTGCTTGAAGCGGGAGAAACGCTCATCGAGGATCTGCAGCGATGAGGGCGTGAGGAACTCGGTGATGCTGTGGCCGAGGACCTCGTCCTCGGTGTAACCCAGCAGCTCGAGCCAGGCGCGGTTGACGCGGAGCAGGCATCCGTCGGCGTCGAGGGACTGGTAGGGCAAGGGCGCCTTGTCGAACAGTTCCCTCAGAAAATCATAGTCGCGGATATCGCCGGCCGACATGGTGACGTCCTCTCACGCGGAGGGGAACGGTCGTTGGCGTCCATCCTACGGGAAATCTGCACAGCAAAGCAAGCCCCATCACGAGATCGGGACGATTGTCGTCACCAAATGCCCTGGGCGGCCAGCTGGCGCACCGCCGCCGCCGCCCAGCCCCGGTTGGCCGCGGGGCTGGCCGGGCTGGGGTGCAGCACCGTGCCGAGGCGGGGGGCGTCGGGCGCGTCGGCCAGCAGCGCCTCCAGCTTGGCCCGCGCGAAGCCGCCCACCCCCACCACCCACGCGGGTTCGTACAGGGCGATGACCTCGCGCAGCCGCCGGTCGCAGGCGGCGAACAGGGGCGCCGTCTCGGCCGCCGGCAGCTTGTCGGGGGTGCGGTTGCGGCCGCTCTCCTCCATGAAGACCAGGGGGCAGTAGTTCAGGACGAAGTGCTCGGCGAAGAAGTCCTCGGGGCGGCCGAAGCGTTCGGCGAAGTACCCCCAGAGGCGGCGGCCGCTCACCTCGCTGCGGGGGCAGGCCAGGCCCTGGACCGGGCGCTTGGGATGCTCTCCCGCGGGCCGCCGCACCGTCCCCTCCAGGCCCAGCCAGTCGCGGACCGCGGCCACCTCGCCGAAGGGCACGCCCGTCTGGGCCATGCCCCAGGGGCCGGGATTCATGCCCAGGAACAGCACCCGCCGCGGCGAGGCGCCCCAGGTGCGCACCCAGGCCTCGTGCAGGTCCCAGGCGTAGTCCAGGGGGTTGGTCACGTGGGTCACCGGCTCGGCGAAGCGCAGGGCCGAGGCCTCGTCCCGCAGCACCGCGGCGGCGGCCAGCACCCGGTCGGCGAAGGTCTTGCTGCGGGCCATCTACCAGCTCCCCGCGTAGTCCAGTTCGCCCGGACCGGCCGCCTGCTCGCGCAGCCACCAGCGCCGCTGCAGGAGCTGGCGCAGGTGCAGGAGGTCATGGGCGCACCAGGCGTGCAGCAGGCCGGCCGCGGTCATGGGGCCCAACCTGGGATGGTGGTGCGTGCGGTCCCAAGCGGGGTCCTCCAGGCGGCGCAGCCAATCCAGGTTGGCGCGGCGGGCAACCAGGAAGATCTTGAGCACCGCGTCGGGATCCTGGCGGTTGTAGCCGCGGGCCTCGACCCAGCCCGGCGGGTCGATGGGCGGCCAGGGCTGCTCCGGATCCTCCAAGGTCAGGCGCAGGCGCCGGGGGAAGTCCTCGCGCTCCTCGTCGGCCAGGTGATGGACGATCTCCAGCATGGACCAGGCTTCCGGCGCGGGGCGGGCGCGCAGGTCGGCGGGATCCAGGCCGGCCACGAGAGCGGGCACGGCGGTCGGGGCCACCTCCAGGTCGAGGACGGCGCGGGCGATCAAGCTCATGGCGGGCCTCCGCTTCTCCGGTTCCACGTGGCGGGGATCTGCGCTAATCTAGGCGATCATCCGCCCCGTGTCCCGACGCAAATCCCGGAGGATGCCATGCGCCGCCCCCTGGTCCTGTTCGCCGCCTGCGCCCTGCTGGCCGGCTGCGGTTCGCAGCCCCCCGCCGACCTCGTCCTGCACGGCGGCCGCGTGGTGACCCTCGACGACGACGGCCCCCCGGACGCCACCGCCGTGGCGGTGCGCGGCGGCCGCATCGTGGTGGTGGGGAGCGACGACGCGGCCCTGGCCCTGCGCGGCCCGCAGACGCGGGTGGTGGACCTCAAGGGCGCGGTGATCGTCCCCGGCCTCTGCGACAGCCACTGCCACCTGTACGGCCTGGGCAAGGCCCTGGCCGAGATCGACCTCATGGACACCGACTCGGCCGCCGCCTGCGTGGCCCTGGTCAGCGCCGCCCTGGCCGCCACCCCCGGCGACGGCTGGCTGCAGGGCCGCGGCTGGGACCAGAACGACTGGCCCGACCAGTCCTGGCCGAACCGCCGCCTGCTGGATGCGGTCACCGGGCCGCGGCCGGTGCTGCTGCGGCGCGTGGACGGCCACGCCGCCTGGGCCAACAGCGCCGCCCTGAAGGCCGCCGGCATCACCCGCGACACCCCCGACCCCGCCGGCGGCGAGATCCTGCGGGACGCCGACGGCGAACCCACGGGCGTGCTCATCGACAACGGCGTGGGCCTGGTGCGCGAGCGTCATTCCCGAGCCGGGCGTGGCCGAGAAGCGGCGGCGCATCGAGCTGGCGGTGGACCACTGCCTGGCCAACGGCCTGACCGCGGTGCACGACGCGGGCGTGCCCTGGGACGATCTGGCCATCTACAGCAACCTGGCCCAGGAGGGGGAGCTGCGCATCCGCTACTACGGCATGCTGGCCGACGATCCCGGGACCCTGGACCAGGGGCTGGCCGGGGGCCCCATCCACGCGGGCGGGGGCATGCTGACCGTGCGCGCGGTGAAGCTGTACGCCGACGGCGCCCTGGGCAGCCGCGGCGCCCTGCTGCTGGCCGACTACAGCGACCAGCCGGGGCACCGGGGCCTGCAGGTGACGCCGGTGGAGCACCTGCGCGAGGTCTGCCGCCGCGCCGCCGCCGCCGGCTTCCAGGTGGGCACCCATGCCATCGGGGACGCGGCCAACCGCGAGGTGCTGGACATCTACGCCGAGACCTTCAAGGGCCTGCCGGCGGCCGACCGCCGCTGGCGCGTGGAGCACGCCCAGATCCTGGATCCCGCCGACATCCCCCGCTTCGCCGAACTGGGGGTGATCGCCGCCATGCAGCCGGTGCACTGCACCAGCGACATGGACTGGGCCGGCGACCGCCTGGGCGAGCAGCGCCTGGCCGGCGCCTACGCCTGGCACTCGCTGCTGGCCAGCGGAGCCCACGTGTGCTCGGGCACCGACTTCCCGGTCGAACGGATCAGCGCCCTGGCCGGGCTCTACGCCTCGCGCACGCGGCAGCACCCCGACGGCACCCCCGCCGGCGGCTGGCAGCCCCAGGAGAAGGTGGACGGGGTGACGGCCCTGCGCATGTACACGACCGAGGGCGCGTACGCCTCGTTCATGGAGGATGAGCTGGGGAAGGTGAAGGCGGGCTTCCGCGCCGACCTCACCGTGCTGGGCGGCGATCCCACCACCTGCGATCCGCAGGACCTGCTGACCATGCCGGTGGTGATGACGATCGTCGACGGGAAGGTGCGGTACCGGCGGCCGTGAAAGACGCGGAGCCGGGTCCGTCGACCCGGCTCCCTGCCAAGCGCGTCTCCGACGGTCAGACCGCCAGCGCCTCGGGCTCCTCGGCGAGCGCCGTCTCGACCGCGCCGCCCACGATGCGGTCCACGTCCAGCAGCAGGGTCACCCGACCGCCGGCCTTGCTGATGCCCAGGATGAAGCCCTCGAGGTTGCCCTCCTCCAGGTCCGGCGGACCTTCCAGCTCCTGGGCGCCGATGTCCTGCACCTCGGACACGCGGTCCACCAGCACGCCGATGGTGCGCTCGCGCACCTGCACCACGATGATGCAGCTCTGCTCGGTGGCCTCGATCTCCGCCATGCCGAAGCGGCCGCGCAGGTCGACGATGGGGATGACCTTGTCCCGCAGGTTGATGACGCCCTTGACGTAGGCGGGCGCCTGGGGCAGCTGGGTGATCTCCATCATGCCGATCAGCTCGCGGACCCGCAGGATCTCCAGGCCGTAGCACACCTGGCCCAGAAAGAACGTCATGTACTTGCCCGGTCCGGCCTGCGGGGGCCGACCGATCCTTGCGCTGCACTCATGCGGACCTCCCAGATCGGTTGGGTTAAGGGAATCCCGCACCTTATCGGCAAGAACCCGGGCAATCTTTACAGTCGAGTATACAATTAGCCATAACGTGATATCCTGAAAGAAGATCCGGCCGGCGGCCGGGCCGCTCCCACGGCGCCCGCGGCCTCCGGCGATCCCCTCGGCCGTCGATTTCCCTGGAACACCCCCGCGGTCTCGCCGTATTTTCCTACTCTTGATGTGGGACACTTCGCTCCCACCCGGGCCCCGGCCCGGAGCGTCACCGCCGGCCCGTCCGGCATCCCTGCGAAACGAGGTCGACATGCACGCACGCAACCTGCGCGACCGGCTGCCCCTGGCGGGGCTCCTGCTGGTCCTGACCGCCGGGCTGGCGGGGACGGCCACGGCGGCCACCCCCCAGTTCGATGCGGCCCTGCAGCAATCCCTCCAGGAGAACAAGCCGCTCGTCCTGGACTTCTTCGCCGACTGGTGACCGGGCTGCAAGCAGTTCGCCCGTGCGGTGAACGAGGACGCCACGGTCCAGACGGCCATCAAGGACGTCATCCTCTATCAGATCGATTGCGAGAAGGGCGAGGGCATCGAGCTGGCCGAGCGCTACGGCATCCGCGGCTATCCCACCTTCAAGATGGTGGACGCCAAGGGGCAGGAGCTGGACCGCTGGATCGGCTACGACGGACCCGACGCCTGGGCGTCCGTGGTGGCCGCGGGCGTGGGGGACCAGCGCACGCTGGAAGCCAAGACCGCCGCCTACCAGGAGCAGCCCACCGCCGCCCTGGCCATGTCCCTGAGCAACGCCGCGGCCACGGTCTACGACTTCAAGGGCGCGGTGGACTACCTGAAGGTCGCCCGTGACCTGGATCCGGAGCATGCGGCCGCGTCGGACGAGAACATCTTCATGTACACCTTCTACGGCACCCAGGGCGACGACCCGGCCTTCGGCCTGGACGACCTGGAGGCCGTGGCCCGGCCGGCCTTCGATCGTGCCGACCAGACGGTCGCGGGCAAGCTGACCATCGCCGGCATGGTCACCAGCACGGCGCGCGCCGCCGGGCAGACCGAGAAGGCCGTGCCCTACCTGAAGGAGGCCATGAGCGCGGCCACCGACAACCAGGACGAGGACGTGGCCAAGCTGGTCAAACGGGTGGGCGTCGACTACGCCCTGCTGGTGGAGCATGACACCGACAAGGCCATCGCCCTGAAGAAGGCCACCCTGCCCGACGGGCTGGCAGGAGAGCGCGAACCGGCTCAACAGCTTCGCCTGGTGGTGCTTCGAGAACGGCGTGAACCTGCAGGAGGCCGAGGCCCTGGCCCTCAAGGGCGTCGAACTGGCCGATTCGGACGAGCAGCGGGCCACCATCCTGGACACGGCCGCCGAGCTGTGCAACGCCCTGGGCAACTGCGACGAGGCCATCGCGCACATCAAGCAGGCCGTGTCGCTGGATCCGGAGAACGACTACTACAAGGACCAGCTGGCCAAGTTCGAACAGGCCAAGACCGGCAAGGACGGCTAGGCGCGTCCCTTACGCGCCCGCACCGGAACAAGGCCGGGCCCCCGCGGGGCCCGGCCTTGTCGTTGGCCATCGTGTTGCGGCAAGCCGAGTTGTCCACTCCCAATTGTCGGATGATGGCATTTCCTGTATCATGGTGTCCAATTGGCTCGACGGCGCGCCCGCCTCCCGACGTCCCTCCCGCAGCGCCCCGCCGGGTTTTCGTTCACCCGGATCCGCACGCCCCAGCCCCCGAGGTGCCTGGCATGTCCCGTTCCGCTCTCCTGATCGGCCTGGCCGCGGCCGCCGCCGCCGCCGTGTTGCTGCTGGTCGCCGACCGCGACGCCCCCGACCCCGTGCTGCTCCAAGAACAGGCCCGTCTCGAAGCCCAGCTCCGCCACGCCCTGCCCGGCAGCGGCGTGGCCGTGGCCGCCCGGCAGAAGCTGGAGACCCTGCGCGAGCGCGCCGAGAAAGAGCCCGAGGCCGACGCCCCGGACCAGTTCGCCCGCATCCTCTGGGAGATGAAGGTCCCGAGCGACCGCACCACCCCCGAGTACGCGCCCGGCTACCGCGTGACCGCCCTGGCCAAGGCCAAGCGGACGGCCGTGCGACCGGACAAGGCCCTGATCTGGCAGAACCGCGGCCCCGGCAACGTGGCCGGCCGCGCCCGCGGCATCGTGGTCGATCCGGACGATCCCACCGGCCTGACCTGGTTCATCGCGTCGGTGGGCGGCGGCGTGTGGCACACCGCCGACGGCGGCGCCACCTGGACGCCCCTGACCGACGCCATGCCCGAGCTGGCGGTGCAGTCCCTGGCCATGGATCCGCTGGACCACGACGTCCTCTACGCCGGCACCGGCGAGAGCTTCTTCAACATCGACACCATGAACGGCAACGGGATCCTCAAGTCCACGGACCGCGGCGCGACCTGGGCGCCGCTGGCCTCGACCCAGGGCGACCCCGCCTTCAACAACGTGTCGCGGATCATCGTGTCGCCGGACACGTCGGGCATCGTGCTGGCGTCCACCACCACGGGCACCTACAAGGCGACCCTGTACCCCACGTCCCACATCTTCCGCTCCGCGGACGGCGGCGCGAGCTGGACCGACGGTGCACACCGAGACGGGCACCGACAGCTTCAGCGGCCCGCGCATCCTGCAGCTGGTGGCCGACCCCACCGATTTCAACGTGCAGTACGCCACGGTCTTCGGCGCGGGCATCCTGAAGTCCACGGACGGCGGGCCGCACCTGGAACGACGTCGAACAACGGCATCACCGACTTCAGCGGCCGCTTCGAGATGGCGATCTCGCCGGTGAACCACCAGTACCTGTACGCCTCGGCCCAGGGCGCGAGCCACAGCGAGCTGTGGGTGTCGTGGAACGGCGGCGCCACCTGGAACCGGACCGCCGAGAGCGGCACCGAGCCCGACTGGCTGGGCGCCCAGGGCTGGTACGACAACGCCATCGCCTGCCATCCCACCGATCCGACCATCGTCTACGTGGGCGGGCCGGAGCTGTACCGGATCACCCTGGCGGCGGTGGGCTCGACCTCGCGCACCACGGTGCACCTGGCCAGCTACTCGTTCCCCCACCCGGACCACCACGACATCAAGGTGGTGGATGACGGGCTGGGCGGCTGGTTCCTGCTGGGCACCAACGACGGCGGCCTCACCCGCACCGCGTCGGGTTCGGCGGGCTTCACCATGCCCGTCGACGGCATGATCACCACCCAGTTCTACGGCATCGACAAGCGGCCCGGCGCCAGCGCCTACTTCGGCGGCATGCAGGACAACGGCACCTGGTTCTCGGCGGCTGGATCCGGCGGCGGGCGACCCGTGGACCGCGGCCATCGGCGGCGACGGCTACGAGACGTCGTGGCACTTCGACGATCCCCAGAAGATGATCGGCGGCTACCAGTACAACGGGTTCATGCGCTCCCTGGACGGGGGCGCCACCTGGACCCAGGCCACCAACGGCCTGGGCGACACGGGCAGCGGCAACGCGCCGTTCATCACCAAGGTCGGCAAGAGCCAGGCGCGGCCGGACCACATCTTCGCCGTGGGCACGTCGGGCGTGTGGCGCTCCACGGACTTCGGCGGCACCTGGAACCTGTCCACCACGCCGGCGTCGGCCTGGGGCGCGCTCAGCTCGTTCCACGACGTGCGCGTCTCGAAGGCCAGCCCGAACATCGTGTGGGCCGGCTCCCGCATGGACGCCTCCGGCCAGCTGGTGGTCTCCACCGACGACGGGCAGACCTTCGCCGCCACCTCGATCTGGCCCGACGTGACCATGGGCCGCATCAGCGGCCTGGCCACCGACCCGTCCGACTCCAACACCGCCTACGCCCTGTTCTCGTTCGCGGAGCGGCCCAAGATCCTCAAGACCACCGACCTGGGCGCCACCTGGACCGACATCAGCGGCTTCGGCACCGGCAACGTCAGCACCAACGGCTTCCCCGACGTGGCGGTGTACGACCTGCTGGTCTGGCCCAACGATCCCCAGCACATCTGGGTGGGCACCGAGATCGGCCTGGTGGAGTCCACCGACGGCGGCGCCACCTGGGCCCTGGCCGACAACGGGCTGCCGGCGGCGGGCATCTGGTTCCTGACCGCGGTGGAGGACCAGATCGTGGTGGGCACCCACGGCCGCGGCATCTGGACCGTGACCCTGCCCGAGCTGCTCGACGGCCAGGCCCTGACGCCGCTCTTCGAGGCCATGAACCAGGCGCCGGGCGGCAACCTGGACCTGACCTTCAACCTGCGGGCGGCCTACGACTCGACCCAGATCTACCTGGACGGCGCGGTGATCGAGACGGTCCCGGCCAACACGCCGCTGCAAGCCTACGCCACGTCGGTGCCGGTGCTGGCCGCGGGCACCCGCACGGCGTTCGCCCGCGGCTGGACGGGCGGCGTGCCCTACGACTCCATCACCAAGTCCCTGGACGTGCTGGTCTACGCCACCCCGGTCTACGCCTACGCCAACAACCTGGACAACAGCAGCGACGCCAACGACTTCCAGCTGGACGGCATGCAGTGGGCGCAGCCCTCGGGCTTCGGCAACGGCGCGCTGAACTCGCCCCATCCCTACGCCGACGCCACCGGCTACACGGCCATGCTGCTGACGCCCATCAAGGTCTCGTCCCTGACCGAGGTGAGCTTCGACCAGGTGGCCATCGTCGAGCCCGGCGACGCCGGCTCGGTGTTCGGCGACAGCAACTTCTGGGACTACTGCATCGTGGAGGGCTCGCTGGACGGCGCCAACTGGACGCCGCTGGCGCCGGGCTGGGACTGCCGGGCCGATCCCGCCTGGCTCACCGCCTACAACAGCAGCGCCTCGGGCACGGCCTCCATGTACCGCAGCATGGTGCTGAACCTGAACGACGTGTACAGCGCGGGCGACGTGGTCCTGTTGCGCTGGCGGCTGTTCGCCGACGCCGCGGTCCACGGCTGGGGCTGGATCGTGGACAACGTGGTGGTCACGCCCACGGGCGTCTCGGGTGCGGGCGACGTGCCCTCGCCCCTGGCCCTGGACCAGAACTACCCGAACCCGTTCAACCCGGAGACGCGCATCGCCTTCACCCTGGAGCACGCGGGCCCGGTGAAGCTGCGGATCTTCGACCCGCGCGGCCGGCTGGTGCGCACCCTGGTGGACGGCTCGCGCGAGGCCGGCCCGCAGTTGGTGGCCTGGAACGGCCGCGACGACCGCGGGCAGACCGCGGCGGCGGGGGTCTATCTGTACCGGCTGGAGGCGGATGGGCGGGCGATCGAGCGCAAGATGACCCTCATCAAATAGGGATTCCGCGGATGCAGAAGACGACGCGGCGCGCCGGGGATTCCGGCGCGCCGCGTTTCTTTTTGCCGCCTACCAGGTGGCCGTCTCCGCCGTCGTCGGCTCGGTCCCCGTGATCCTGGCCACCGCCGCCTCCAGCACCTCGTCCCGCCCCGCACGAATGCCGGCGATGGTCGGCTTGACCTCCACGTCCGGCACGATCCCCACCCGCTGCGCGTTGTGCCGCTCGGCATCGTAGATGCCGATGCCGCTGATCATGGTGCGCAGCTTGCCGGGCAGGCTGAACTGGGACACGTTGCCGTCGGCGCCCGCGGTGGTCGAGCCCATGACCACGGCCTGGGGCGCGACGCGGAAGGCCATGGCGTGGTACTCGGCCGAGCTGAGGGTGACCTCGTCCACCAGGATCACCACCGGGCGCTCGAAGCGTGGCGCGATGGGAGCGATGGGCATGGAGGCGCCCCAGTGGAACGCCCCCGGATTGGCCGGGTCCAGCAGCGAGAAGGTGACGAACCGCGTGGGCTCGGCCACCAGGTGGCCCGCCAGCTGGTAGATGGGGAAGTCCCCGGGATAGGCCCGGCAGTCGATGACCAGCCCTTGGGCGTCGGCCGCCAGGGCGCGCTCGATCCAGGTCTGCACCGAGTCCCGCTTGATGTCCTCCAGGGCCATGTAGGCCACGCCCGGCTCCAGCAGGCGGAAGCCGGGTCCGTCCAGGGTGTGCCAGCGGCCGACCATCCGGTCGAGGGTGCCCATGGCCGCCCGCTGGACCGTCAGGTCGAGGGTCTCGCCGCCCCGCAGCACCTCCAGCCGGGTCTCCGCCACCGGACCGCGGACGGTGGCCTCGGCCAGATCCTTGAGCAGGCGCGCCTCGTTGGAGGCCGAGTAGTAGGGGCGCCAGGCGGCGAAGAGATCGGCCACGGGCGTGCCGTCCACGGCGAGGATGGCGTCGCCGGGCTCCAGGCCCGTGGCCTTCCCCAGGGACTCGTTGGCGTAGCCCGTGACCACCGGGTGCCCCTCGATCCAGCGGACGGTCACGGGCACCTGGCCGGCGGCGCCGGGCGGGCGGGCGTCCCCGGAGGCGTTGAGCTGGGTGTGGGTGTCGTGGAGGCGCGCCACCAGCGACCACACCGCCCGCTCGTAGGCCTCCTCCCCTTCGGCCGCGGCCAGCCGGGGGACGAACTCCCGCAGCACCGCCGGCCAGTCCTCGCCGGCGATGTCCCGGTTCGGGCAGCAGTACTCCACGATGTTCCAGAAGCGGAACAGGGCCAGCAGGCGATAGCCCGCGTCCCGGTCGGGCTCGGCGTCGTAGGTCGGTTCGTGGTCGAACACCGGGTTGCCCACGTGGGGGGCCAGGCCCACGTAGAACTGGGCGCCGTCGGCGGGCCGGGCGGCGTCCACCGCCTCCAGCCGGGCCGACAGGTCGGGCCCCAGCAGCGCCGTATCGTGGATCCAGGCAACATCGGCCGGCTGGGCCGGGTCGGCGGGGGCCTGGGCGCAGGGGGCGCAGGGCGCGATCGGCCCCAGGCCGTCGATCCACGCCACGAGTTCGGCCCGCGCGGCGTCGGCGTCGGCCGCCGCCAGGATCTTCGGCATCTCCCGGAACAGCGCGAAGTCCCAGTGGACGCGGCCCGCGGTCACGGCGGGATGGTGGTACTTCAGGAAACCCCACACCCGGCCCAGCAGGGCCAGGTTGTCGGCCTGCAGGTCCGTGGGCGCCAGCTCCCGCTGGCCCGAGGTGTCCTGGAAGGTGACATCGGTGTCCAGCACCGTCTTCTCCCGCTCGCGTATGGGCGCCTCGGCCAGGGGCTTGCCGTCCACCCAGAGGGAGAAGTCGTCGGCCCACAAGGTGCCGGTGCCCGCCACCAGCGCACCCACCACCAAGGTCCGCGCCTCCGGCTTCAGGGGCAGGATGATGCGGTACTCGGTCCAGTCGGTGGTCCCGTGCAGGCCCCGGCTCTGCATGTTGTCGAAGGCCACCATGCCCGCGCCGCCGTCCTGGCGGAACCAGAGGCCGAACCAGCCCTCCACCGCGTCGCTGCGCAGCCAGCCGCGCATCTCGATGGCCTGGCCCGCCCGGTCCGCGGGCAGGTGGAAGGAGATGGCGGAGAAGCCGCGCTCGCTAGCGGCGGTGCGCACGATGCGGCCGGCCGCGTGCCCGCCGTGGACGACGGCGCTGTCGACGGCGACCGTGGCCACGGGCCCCCCGTTCCACTGGTGGTCGCCGACGCCGAGGCCGGCCTCGAAGTCGTAGACTCCGGTCGGCGGCGCGGCGGCGAAGGCCAGGGCGGGCAGGAACAGGACGGTGGCGAGGGCGAGGGCGGGGCGGGCGGATCGCGCACGGCATGGCAGGCAGGTCATCGACGGTCTCCCTCCGGTTCGTCCAGGGACGGGGCTGCGACGTCCTGAAAGTACACTGTCGCACCGCGGGAGGCTACCCTCCCCGGGGATGAGTGCCCCGACCGGTGCGGCGGTTCACGGAAAAATGCAACATTCCCCGATTTGAGAGGTTAGACCGGTCGGGCCCGCGCCGCAGACCCTCCGGACCGCTGGAAACGATCGCCCCGAGCGTCGTGTCGGCGCACCGCCCTTGAGATTCCTGGGATTTTTATGAATCTTGGCTCTCGGGAATCCGTACAAGCGGGATCCGCGCGCCCCGGCGCGGCAACCCGACAACAGCCCGATCGAGAAGGGATCCTGACACCATGCCCCGATTGCTGTCCGGCCGCCGCCCGGCCCCGGCTCTCCTTTGTGTTGCCCTCGTTGCGCTTCCCCTGATCCTGGCCGCCTGCGGCAAGAACGACGGCTCGGTGCCCGGCGCCCGCGCCCAGCAGGCCGGCGCCCCCGGCGGCGGCCAGCGCCCCGAAGAACCCGCCGTCCCCGTGGCCGCGACCGCCGCCTTCACCGGGTCCATCTCCAGCTACTACAAGGCGACGGCGACCCTCGAGGCGGAGAAGGAGGCCCAGGTGCTGGCCCGCGTCGGCGGCCTGGTGGGCACGCTGGAGGCCGAGGAGGGCGACGAGGTGGCCGAGGGCGCGCCCCTCTTGACCATCGACAACCGGGAGTACCGCTACCGGGTGGAGCAGGCCGAGGCGAACGCCGCCAACCTGAAGGCCAAGTTCGAGCGCCTGGAGCAGATGATGAAGGAGCAGCTGGCCACCGAGGAGGAGTACCAGACGGCCAAGAGCGACCTGGCCACCGCCGAGGCCGACCTGGGCCTGGCCAAGCTGAACCTCTCCTACACCACGGTGCGGGCGCCCTTCGCCGGGCGCGTGACCCAGCGCCTGGTGGACGTGGGCCAGAACGTGGCCGTGGGCGATCCCCTGTTCGTCATGGCCGACTTCCACCCCCTGCTGGCCCGGGTCCACGTGCCCAGCCGCGAGTTCAACAAGCTGCAGCGCGACCAGCAGGTGGAGCTGGTGCTGGACAGCAGCGGCCAGCGCCTGTCCGGACGCATCAAGCTCATCAGCCCGGTCATCGACCCCGCCAGCGGCACCATCAAGCTGACGGTGGAGGTGCCCGAGTACCCGGCCGGCACGCGGCCCGGCGACTTCGCCCAGGTGCAGATCGTCACCGAGCGGCGCGACGGCGCCACCCTGGTGCCCCGCGGCGCGGTGCTGACCGACAAGGGCGAGTCCATCGTCTACGTGGTCAACGGCGACGGCGAGCGGCCCACGGCCGAGCGGCGCATCGTGGAGACGGGCTTCTCCGACGACGACAACGCCCAGATCACCGCCGGCCTGGCGCCGGGCGACCTGGTGATCGTCCGCGGCCAGCGCTCCCTCAAGCACGGCATGCCCCTGAAGCTCCTCGACGAGGCGGCGGCGGGAGCGGGCAGCTGATGCGATCCTTCGTCGAAATGGCGGTCCGCCGCCGGGTCAGCGTCGTGATGACGGCCCTGGCCATCGTGGTCTTCGGCGTGGTGGCCTACCAACGGCTGGCGCTGGAGCTCTTCCCCAACATCACCTACCCCTCGTTGACCGTGCAGACCGAGTTCCCCGACACCGCCCCGCAGGAGGTGGAGAACCTGGTCACGCGCCCGGTGGAGGAGGCCGTCGGCGTGCTGCGCGGGCTGCAGACCATCCACTCGGTGTCGCGGCCCGGCGTGAGCGAGGTCACCCTGGAGTTCGAGTGGGGCGCGGACATGGACCTGCTGTCCATGGAGGTGCGCGAGAAGCTGGACCGGGTGGTCCTGCCCGAGGAGGCGCTGGACCCGTTGGTGCTGCGCTTCGACCCCAGCCTCGACCCCATCGTGCGCCTGGCCCTGTCCGGCGACGGCGACCTGACGGCCCTGCGCCGCCTGGCCGACAAGCAGGTCAAGCAGGACTTCGAGACCATCAAGGGCGTGGCCGCGGCCACGGTCAAGGGCGGCCTCGAGGAGGAGGTCCAGATCGACGTGGACCAGGACCGCCTGGCGGCCCTGGGCATCACCATGGACCAGGTGCAGCAGGTGGTGGGCGTCAGCAACGTCAACCTGCCCGGCGGCGCCCTGCGCGGGCGCGACAGCCAGTACCTGATCCGCACGGTGAACGAGTTCCGCAGCGTGGACGAGATCGCCGACCTCATCATCGGCCGCAACGGCAACGCCGTGGTGCGGCTGGGCGACGTGGCGGACGTCCACTGGGGCTCCAAGGAGCGCGAGGAGATCACGCGCACCGGCGGGCACGAGTCGGTGGAGATCTCCCTCTACAAGGAGGGCGACGCCAACACCGTGACCGTGGCGCGGCGCCTGCAGGAGCGCATCGCCGAGTGGCAGGGACGGCAAGCTGCCGCCCGGCACCACCATGACCGTGCTCTTCGACCAGTCCCACTTCATCCAGCGGGCGGTGGACGAGGTGCGCAACGCCGCCCTGCTGGGCGGCCTGCTGGCGGTGATCGTGCTGATGCTGTTCCTGAAGCGACCTGCGCAGCACCCTGATCATCGCCACCAGCATCCCCATCTCGGTGGTGGCCACCTTCGTGGCCATGTACAAGCTGGACATCTCCCTGAACATCATGTCCCTGGGCGGGCTGACCCTGGGCATCGGCATGCTGGTGGACAACTCCATCGTGGTGCTGGAGTCCATCTACCGGAAGAAGCAGCTGGGCTTCTCGCTGTTCGCCGCGGCGGTGGCGGGCACCGGCGAGGTGGGCGGCGCGGTCATCGCCTCGACCCTGACCACGGTGGCGGTGTTCCTGCCCATCGTGTTCGTCGAGGGCGTGGCCGGGCAGCTGTTCCGGGACCAGGCCCTGACCGTGACCTTCAGCCTGCTGGCCTCGCTGGCCGTGGCCGTGACCATGATCCCCATGCTCAGCGCCGCCGGCAGCCGCCTGCCCCGCAAGGGCGAGCACGCCGCCGACGAGGAGGCGGCCGAGCACATCGACGCCGGCGAGCCGGTGCTGAGCCTGGGCTGGTTCTCCCGCCTCTACGACCGGCTGCTCAAGGGCGCCCTGCGCCTGCGCTGGGTGACGCTGGTGACCGCGTTCGGCCTGTTCGCGGTGTCCCTGTGGAGCGTGAGGCTGCTGGGCACCGAGCTGATCCCCCAGCTCTCGGAGGGCGAGTTCTTCTTCGAGGTCAAGCTGCCCGAGGGCTCGTCGCTGGCGGCCACCGACCGCACCATCCAGGCCATGGAGGCCGCCGCGGCCCAGGAGCCCGGGGTGGACCGCTACTACGCCACCGTGGGCAGCCGCCTGGTGTCGGGCGGCGTGTCCCTGAACACCAAGGCCGAGAACCTGGGCCAGCTCAACATCGTCATGAAGAAGCGGGGCGACGACGCGGCCGAGCTGAAGGCCGCCGACGACCTGCGCGCCCAGTTCACGGCCATGCCCGACGTGGAAGTGAAGTTCGGGCGCCCCAGCTACTTCTCCCTGAAGACGCCCATCGAGGTCATCGTCTACGGGGACGACCTGGACGCCCTGCGCACCTACAGCCTGGACCTGGCGCAGCGCCTGGACGCGGTGCCCGGCCTGGTGGACGTGCGCTCGTCCCTGGAGGCGGGCAACCCCGAGCTGCAGGTGGTCTTCGACCGCGACCGGCTGGCCAGCCTGGGCCTGGACATGGGCACCCTCTCGGAGACCCTGCGCAGCCGCGTGCTGGGCGTGGTGCCCACCCGGTTCAAGGAGCAGGACCGGCAGATCGACATCCGCATCCGCAACCGCGAAGAGGACCGCAAGTCGGTGCGCGACGTGCGCAACCTGGTGGTGCCCGGCCCCGACGGCACGCCCATCCGCCTGCTCTCGGTGGCGGACGTGAGCGAGGCCCGCGGCCCGGCGGAGATCCACCGCCTGCAGCAGCAGCGGGCCGCCGTGATCTCGGCCAACCTCGAGAAGCGCAGCCTGGGCTCGGCGGTGACGGCGGTGCAGCAGGTGCTGGCCGACGATCCCCCGGGACCGGGCCTGACCACCGAGCTGGGCGGCCAGAACCAGGAGATGCAGGTCAGCTTCCGCAGCCTGCGCTTCGCCATCGCCCTGGCCATCTTCCTGGTCTACCTGGTGATGGCGGCCACCTTCGAGAGCTTCCTGCACCCGTTCCTGGTGCTGTTCACCATCCCCCTGGCCCTGGTGGGCGTGGTGGCGGGCCTGCTGGCGACGGGCACCAACATCACCGTCATTGTCCTGATCGGCACGGTGATGCTGGTGGGGATCGTGGTGAACAACGCCATCGTGCTCATCGACACGGTCAACCGGCTGCGGCGCGAGGGCGTCGAGAAGCGCGAGGCCGTGATCAAGGCCGGGCACCTGCGCCTGCGGCCGATCCTGATGACGACCCTGACCACCATCCTGGGGCTGCTGCCCATGGCCATCAGCTGGGGCGAGGGCGCCGAGCTGCGCTCGCCCCTGGCCATCACCGTGGCCAGCGGCCTGGCCCTGAGCACCCTGCTGACCCTGGTGGTCATCCCGGCGGCGTACATGGCGGTGCCGTCGCGCATCGACCCCGAATAGAAGGACGAGGGACGCGGCATGACATTGCCCGAGATCGCCATCAAGCGGCCCGTGACCACCCTGATGGTGCTGGTCAGCATCATCGTGCTGGGAGGCGTGGCCCTGACGCGCCTGCCGCTGGCGTTCATGCCCGACATCGTCGAGCCCGAGCTGTTCGTGGACCTGCCCTACGAGAACGCCTCGCCGGAACAGGTGGAGCGCATGGTGGTGCGGCCCACGGAGGACGCCCTGGGCGGCGTCAAGGGCCTGCAGACCATGTGGTCGCGCTGCAGCTCCGAGGGCGGGCGCATCCGCCTGGGCTTCGGCTGGGACACGGACATGCACCTGGCGCGGGTGGAGGTCTGGGAGCGCATCGACCGGGTGCGCGGCGACCTGCCCGACGACCTGGGCGACATCCAGGTCTCCACCAACTGGGACAGCCGCGAGGCCGACGCGCCGGTGATGGAGGCGCGGCTCAGCTCGCCGCGGGACCTGTCGGCCAGCTACGACCTGATCGACCGCAAGATCATCCGGCCCCTGGAGCGCATCCCGGGCGTGGCCCAGGTGCGCCTGGACGGCGTGAATCCCCGCGAGGTGCGCATCAACCTGCGGGTGGCCGACCTGGAACTGCACGGCATCGACGTGCGCGACGTGTCGCGGGTGCTGCGCGGCGGCAACTTCGACCAGTCCCTGGGCCGCGTCGTCGAGGGCGACAGCAAGTGGACCCTGCGCACGGTGGGCACCCTGGCCTCGGTGGACCAGATCCGCAACCTGCCCATCCGCGCCGACGGCCTGAAGCTGAGCGCCGTGGCCGACGTGGTCTACCAGGAGCCGCCCCTGGAGTACGGCCGCCACCTGGACGGCGACTTCGCCGTGGGCGTCAGCGTCTCCCAGGAGAGCAAGGCCAACACGGTGGAGGTGTGCGACCAGCTCCGCCAGACCGTGGCCGGCATGGCCGACGACCCCGAGCTGGAGGGCGTCAACTTCCTGGTCTGGTTCAGCCAGGGCGACGAGATCCGCAAGACCCTGGGCGACCTCACCAACACGGGCATCTTCGGCTCGATCCTGGCCGCGGTGGTGCTGTTCCTGTTCCTGCGGCGCATGTCCACCACCCTGGTGGCGGTGGCCTGCATCCCCTTCTCGCTGATCGTCACCTGCGGCATCGTCTGGGCCCAGGGGCGCTCGCTGAACACCCTGACCCTGCTGGGCCTGATCGTGGGCATCGGCATGCTCGTGGACAACGCCGTGGTGGTGATGGAGAACATCTTCCGCCACCGCGAGGAGGGCGAGGACCGGAAGACCGCCTCCCTGAACGGCGCCAAGGAGGTGGCGGTGGCGGTGACGGCGGCCACCCTGACCTCGGTCATCGTCTTCGTGCCGCTGATCTTCAACAAGCCCAGCGAGATGAACCTGTACCTGAAGGAGCTGGGCATCACCGTCTGCCTGACGCTGCTGGCGTCGCTGTTCATCAGCCAGACCCTGATCCCCCTGGCCACCAGCTGGTTCATCAAGTCCCAGCCGCGGCCCAAGGGGCGGGCGATGATCGCCCTGGAGAGCCGCTACCAGCGGGTGCTGGCGACCAGCCTGCGGCACTGGTGGCTGAGCCCGGTCATCGGCCTGGCGGTGATCGCCTCGGCGGTGTACCCGTTCAAGCACATCGACCTGAACTTCGACACCAGCCGGCCCGAGCTGTTCGTGCAGGTGAGCTACGACATCAGCGAGGAGATGAGCCTCGAGCGCAAGGAGCAGCTCGTCGACAAGGTGGAGGGCGTGCTGGATCAGCACCGGGACGAGCTGATGACCCGCTCGGTCTACAGCTTCTGGAACGACCGCTGGGTCATGACCCGCCTCTACCTGCAGGAGGGGCAGGCCAACGACGACAACTTCGCCCTGGTGCGCGCGCGGCTGCGCGACATCCTGCCGGAGATCCCCGGCGTGAAGCTGCAGGTGCAGGAGCCGGGCCAGGGCTGGAACCGCCACATGGGCCGCAACGTGGTGGCCTTCCAGCTCGTGGGCGACGACACCGCGGTGCTGACGGGCCTGGCCGACCGGGCCATCGAGCGCCTGCAGGCCATCCCGGGCCTGGTGGACGTGCAGACCCAGCACGACGAGGCCCAGCAGGAGCTGCACATCCTGCCCGACCGCGACCTGGCCTCCCGCTACGCCGTCACGCCGGACCAGGTGTCCCAGGTGGTGGGTCTGACCTTCCGCGGCCGCCGCCTGCAGCGCTTCCGCACCCCCGACGGCGAGCGCGAGATGCGCCTGACCCTGGACGAGAAGCAGAACGAGAGCCTGGACCAGCTGGAGAACCTGAAGCTGCGTACGGGCGACGGCCAGACCGTGCCCCTGGCGGCGGTGGCGCGCCTGTCCGAGCGTCCGGGCCGCGAGGTGATCCAGCGGGACAACCGCCTGACCAGCGTCTGGGTGACCGCCCGCTACGAGAACGGCACCCGCGAGGACTACATGCCCCGGGTGCAGGCCGCCCTGGACGGCATGACCTTCCCCTACGGCTACCGCTGGACCTTCGGCGCCTGGCAACAGCGGCAGCAGGAGCAGTCGCGCGAGTTCCTGGTGAACCTGCTGCTGGCCCTGATGCTGGTGTTCGCGGTCATGGCCGGCCTGTTCGAGTCGGTGCGCCAGGCCCTGGCCCTGATGGTCTCGCTGCCCTTCGCCCTGGCCGGCGCGGCGTGGACCATGTACCTGACCGGCACGCAGCTTCGACCAGCCGGCGGCCATCGGGCTGCTGCTGCTGATCGGCATCGTGGTCAACAACGGCATCGTCATGCTGGAGCACATCAACCAGTACCGCCGCGGCGGCATGGAGCGCACCGAGGCCATGCTGCGGGGCGGGCGGGAGCGGCTGCGGCCCATCCTGATGACGGCGTTGACGACGCTGATCGGGCTGGTGCCGATCGTGGTGCAGAAGCCGTCGCTGGGCGGCGTCTACTACTACTCCATGGCGCTGGTGATCATGGGCGGGCTGGCCGTCAGCACGTTCCTGACGTCGGTGCTGCTGCCCACCACCGCCGCGCTGTCCGAGGACATCTTCGGGTGGATGGGACGGATGGCGGGGCGCGCGGTGCGGTGGGTCACGGGGCGGCCGGCGACGTCCCCGGGGCGGTGACCCGGCTCCCCGGGGCCAGGCGGCCCGATCCCGCTCCGGTTGATCACTCACCTCGCCGGCTCGCCGGCCTCGTCCCCGTCCGTCACCAACCCTGTTCGTTCGGGATCCCTGCCGCGTAGGAACCTCCGAGAGCCCGGGACCCGCCGGTCCCCACCGCGACCGTTGCGTCCGCGCCTGCGCCTATGCCCGCGCGGGTCGGAGCGCGGCCGCGGCATCGCCCACACCGCCCCGATCGGAGAGGACCATGACCCGCCCAACCCGCCCCCGGCAGCCCGCCGTCCGCCCGGTTCCACCGCGCGTCCTGACCCTGGCGCTGGCGCTCCTGGCCGGCGTCACCACGGCGTCCCCGGCCCGCGCCCTCGTCATCTACAACTGGAAGTCCGCGTCCAGCGGCAATTTCGGCGACATCACCCGCTGGTCTCCGGCGGGCGTGCCGGGGTTCGACGACTACGCCCGCTTCGACCAGATCGGCACCTACACCGTCTCGTTTGCCGCGAGCCCGACCACGACGCGGCGTGTGGTCGCGGGCGCCGGCGACGTGACGTTCGATCTCGCCACGCTCGGCCCCCACACGACCGGCGGGCTGTGGATCGGGAGTCTGGCGGGCGTGATGTCGGTGACGATGCCCTCGGGGACCTTCAACGCCGACTACCTGCGGCTGGGCGAGTCCGGATCCCAGTCGACGCTGACCCTGACCGGCACGCTGTTCGGGGGCGCCGCCACCTTCCACTCGAATTCGGCCTACGAGAGCGGCGTGACGCCCTCGGGCGACATCGTGGGAGCCGGCGGCATCGCCACCCTCCAGGTGTTCGGCGGCGCCGCCTACGTCTGCGACCGGTCCCAGGCCGGCGCCTACGCCTTCAAGGTCGGCAACGCCGCGGGCGACGTCGGCAACGTGAGCGTGGCCGGCGCCAGCACCGGCACGTTCCACTACAGTTCGCTGCGGGTGGTCGGCTCGGAATCGGGCACGGGCATGGTCATCGGCGTGAGCGGCACGGCCAACGTGTTCGCCTACAACGGGGGCGCCATCGACGTGGCCGGGGAGCTGCGGATGGGCGTCGGCAGCGGTTCGCACGCCTACACCACCATCGGTTCCGCCTCCAGCGTCTACCCGACCTCGAAGCTGGACGTGCACGGCAACCTGCTCATCGGCAACAACGACGCCGTGACCGACGCGGGCCATGCCGAGCTGAAAGTGTCCAGCAAGGGCCTGGTCACCGTCGGGGGCCGCTGCGACGTGGGCGATCCCGACAACGACGCCGGCAGCCTGCTGCGGCTGCTGCAAGGCGCCGTGATGCGCGTGAACGGGGACCTGACCTTCTCCCCCACCGCGGGGCCGGCGCTGGATCTGCGCGGCGGCCAGCTGCTGCTGCGCCAGGGGACGTTCGCCTGGCCGGCCGGCAAGCTCCTGACCATCTCCAGCCGGACGGGGACGCCCGAGTTCACCATCAGCGGCGGTTCGTTCTGCGCCGGGCCGGACACCCCGGCGTCCGACGCCCAGCTCTTTGTGGGACGGGGCGGCAGCGGCACCCTGCGCGTCACGCAGCCGTTCACGGTCCTGGTCCTGGGCCCGGGCGCCACCACGCTGGCCGACTCGGCCGGCGGCGTCGGCACCGTGGTCGTCGACTCGGCCGGCTCCATCGCCAGCGCCGGCCCGGTGAACGTGGGCGTGCGCGGACGAGGCACGCTGCGCCTGCGCGGGGGCGCAGCGGCGTCGTTCACCTCCGGAGCAGTAGGTCTCGCGGCCGGAGGCGACGGCCGCATCGACGTGGCGGACGACAACTCGCTGCTGACCCTGGTGGACCACCTCTACGTGGGCGGGGGCATCGGCGGCGCGGGCGGCGTGGGAACCGTTGCGGTCGATTCGAACGGCGTGGTCGCCGTCACCACCAGCGGCGGCGTCAACCCGCCGCTGGTCCAGGTGTTCGGCGGCGGCGTGGTGGACCTGCTCGGCGGCGGCGCGCTCACCACCCCCGGCGGCGTCACGAGCGACGGGATCGTCCTCCTCGACGACGGCCGGGTCGCCGCCCAGCACACGGCCCTGACCTCCGGCGGCCTTCTGATCGGCCGCGGCTCCCTGGCCACCTGGCTGCAGAACGGCGGGGTCGTCTCGCCCGGCCTGGCCGAGTCGGCGATCGGCACCTTCGCGGTCGAGGGCGACTTCGTGCAGTACGCCGGCGGCGCCTACGACGTGGACCTGAGCCACCCCGACTCGCTGGCCAGCGACGCGCTGGACGTCGCCGGCACGGCGACCCTGGCCGGTACGCTGGCGCTCACCCCGGACCCCGTCCATCCGCCGCAGGCCGGCGACCTGTTCCTGGTGCTGTCGGCCGGCTCGGTGGACGGCACGTTCGACGCCGTGACCTGGAACGGCGCCCCGCTGGCGGACCAGGCTTACGTGTCGTATGGGGCGCACACGGTGTACGTCGCGGTGCCGGGCGGCGTCTCGGGGGTCGGCGACGGCTCGGCGGGCGAGGCCGCCCCGCCCCTGCGGTTCGCACCCGCCGGGGCCACCGGCGGCGGCCTGCTGGCCTTCGCCCTGGATCTGCCCCGGGCGGCCGAGGCCGAGGTGAAGGTGTTCGACCTCCGCGGGCGGCTGGTGGGGACGCTGGCCTCCGGCCCGTTGGCCGCCGGGCCGCACCGGCTGGAGCTGCGCGGCGGCGGGCGCGACCTGGCCAGCGGGGTCTACCTGGCGCGGGCGGTCATCCGGCAGGGCGCGGCCACGATGGTCCGGACGGCCCGGACGGTGATCGTGCGCTGAGGGGGAGCGGGGCGGCGCCGGAGCACGGCGCCGCCCTGCGCGCGCGTTGGCGCCCCCGGCGGGATGCCCCTAGCTTGGGTCGTCATGCGCTCCTTCCGGAACCGGCCGGCGAGCCGACCATCGACCCTTTCCGATCCGGAGGACCATGGATGAAACGCAACGCCCTGTTCCTGGCCCTTGTCCTGGCCGCCGTCGCGGCCGCGCCGCCGTCGGCCCGCGCCCTGGAGCACCCCGAGACGCAACGGGCCCGCCGCGGCGAGCGATCTGCTGACGGCCGCCCGGGAGGCCGGCGACCTGACCACCTTCCTGGGCGCGGTCGAAGCCGCGGGCCTGACCGACGAGCTGTCCGGCGACGGCCCCTTCACCATCTTCGCGCCGACGGACGAGGCCTTCGCCAAGCTGCCTGCGGGCAAGCTGGCCGACCTGATGCGTCCCGCCAACCGACCTCTGCTGGTCGGGCTCGTTAAAGATCACGTGGTGGCCGGCCGGATGGACTCCGCCCACATGATCAGCACCAGGGCGACCAACCAGAGCGGCGGCCTCCTGGGGATCGCCGTGGTCGGGGACGTGATGGAGATCGACGACGCCCACGTGGTGCGGCGCGACATCGCGGCCGCCAACGGGGTCATCCACACCATCGACGCGGTGCTCGCGCCGCTCGCCGACAACCGGACCGAAGGCGCGAACGCGCCCGGGGAATCCGACATCCACTGACCGCGTCGCCCGACGCCGCCCCGGAGGCCGCCCATGGACGCCAAAAAGCTCGCGCATTTCCTGACCATCCAGTTCCGCTACACCACCAACCTCTTCAAGCTGAGCCTCGACGGCCTGACCGAGGAGGACGGCCTGCGCCAGCCCCAACCCGCCGGCAACTGCGCCAACTGGGTGGCCGGGCACCTGACCAACTCGCGGCTGGGCACCCTGAAGCTGCTGGGACAGAAGCCGCCGGTGGATCCGGCACCCTACGCGCGCTACCAACGGTCCAGCGATCCGCTCACCGCGGCCGACGGCGCGCTGACGCTGGAGCGGATCCGCCACGACTTCGCCGCCACCGGCGACGCCCTGGCCGCCGGGCTGGCCGCCCTGACGGACGAGGCCATCGCCGCGCCGGCGCCCTACAGCCCCACCGGCAACGCCGACGAGACCATCGGCACGCTGCTGATCATGCTGGTCTTCCACGAGTCCTACCACGTCGGGCAGCTCGGGCTGCTGCGGCGCCTGGCCGGAGCCGAAGGCGTGATCCGCTAGGGGCCGCGCGGCCACCGGCAGGTACACCACCGACGCGTAGCCCACCCAGTGACCCAGGGTGTTGGGGGCGGTCACGCCCAGGCGCGTGCCCGGGACGTCGAGGCGGCCGTCGCTGACGCTGTCGCCGTAACGCAGCAGGGTGCCCGCCAGCGACGGGCCGCCAAGCTCCTCCTCCAGCCGTTCCGCGACGGTCAGGCCGAAGCGGGATGGACCAGAGGCCGCACCAGGTGATGCGGTAGGGGTACTCGGGATAGTCGGGGCGCGAGGGATCCCAGACCAGGCGCACGAACGAGCCGATGCCGTCGTCGCCCAGCGGGCCGGCCAGGGTGGCCTCGGCCAGGGTCTCGTCCTGGGCGACGCCCGCGGCGTGGCCCGGCTCGTCGCAGCCGAAGGGCGCGTAGCCGGTGCCGCCCCAGCCCTCGCAGCCGTAGTGCACGGCGTCGGCCGAGATCAGGATGCCGATGTCCCGGCCCGGCACCCAGCCGCGCTCGCGGCAGATGGCGGCCAGGGCCTTGGCGAACACCGCGGCGTTGGCCCGCAGGTCGTCCAGCTCCATGCCCGAGACCAGCACCGGCACGAAGACGCGGTTCCTTCACCGCGGCGCCCAGCCAGGGCAGCAGGGCCTCGATGGAGTGCTCGGCGGCCTGGCGCTCGTGCGCGACCTCGGCCAGGTCCCCCAGCCGCGCGGCCAGGTCGGCGCGCAACTCCGTGTCCACCGCGAACCACTGGCCGGCCACGCGCCAGGTCGTGTTGTCGTCCAGCAGCAGGCGGTCGCGCACCCCCACCCGGCGGCAGGCGTGGCACACCCCGAAGACGATCCAGCGCGGGCGCCTGCAGGTAGGGCAGCGCGTGCACCGCGGTGCGGCCGGCGTAGACGTAGTCGTCGTGGGGCAGGATGGCGGCCACGCAGGCGGGGCGGGCGCGGCGGCGGCGTCCGCGGCGCCGGGCGCGGGCAGGTCCTCGGCGGCCAGGGCCGCGTGCAGCACCGCCTGGAAGTCGGCGGGCGAGACGGCGAAGCCCACGGTGTCCAGCTGGGCCCGGACCTGGGCCGACGCCGGCGCGGCGAACGACAACAGCAGCAGGGCGATGGCGAGGGTGCGCGTCATGACGGACCTCCTTCGGCGTCCCCGGAACGGTGGTGCGGTCGGGACTTGGCATCCCGGCCGCGGCGTCCTATGATACGTCACCGTTTGTGCAGGCCCAAGCCCTGGAGACCATCGATGGATCCCAATCTGCTGCCCGACACCGCCGCCACCCTGATCCGCCTGCTCTTCGCCGCCCTGCTCGGCGCCACGATCGGCTTCGAGCGCGACAAGCACGGCCGCGCCGCCGGCCTGCGCACCCACCTGCTGGTGAGCATGGGATCGGCTGCCTTCATGGTGATCTCGGTGCACGTGTCGAAGCTGTCCCAGGGGCCCGGCTACTTCGCCGACCCGGGCCGCATCGCCGCCCAGATCGTCACGGGCATCGGCTTCCTGGGCGCGGGCGTCATCCTCAAGGCGGGGCACAGCGTGCGCGGCCTGACCACGGCCGCCTGCCTGTGGACGGCCGCCGGCATCGGCATGGCCGCCGGCGGCGGCTACTACGTGCTGGCGGTGGCGATCACCGCCGTGGCACTGCTGGCCCTGGTGGGGCTGAAGGCCTTCGAGCGGCTCTACGCCAAGGACTCGTATCGGGTGCTGACGGTGACCATGGGCAACGAGGCCATGCCGTCGGACGTCATCGACCTGATCAAGCGGCCGCACTTGACCATCCTCAACTCCGACATCCAGCGCAACTACGTGACCGGCACCACGGTGATGCGCCTGTCGATCCGGCTCTACCACAGGGGCATCACCGACAAGCTGTCCCACGGGATCATCAGCTCCCTGGAGATGGCGCACCTGGGCATCCGCGAGGTGAAGTGGAGCCACATGTAGGCGTCCGGGCCGGCGGCGTGCCGCCGGCATAGCCGCGGCAGCGCGGCGGGCGCCCCCCTACCAGCCGATCACCGCCGCCGAGACGCGCCAGTAGCCGTGGTTGCCCTCGGCGTCCTCGGGGCGGATGTCCTCCACCGTCCAGGTCAGGGTGTGGGGTCCGGGCGGCACGGCCCCCAGCTCGATGAACCGGGGCGGCACGATGTCGCCGGGGCACCAGCCGCTGCGGGAGTAGTCGCTGCTCCAGGTGCCGTCCGTCCACTTGGCGCAGTACGGGTTGCGGGCGCGCAGCTCGCCGCAGTCGTCGCGCCAGGGCTGCCAGCGGACCACCTCGACCCCGTCCAGCAGGATGACGTTGTCCTTGGCGACGAACTCGTCGGCGTCGCGGCCGTCGGTGCAGTGGCCGGTGCTGACCGCGGCCACGGCCACCCGCCTCACGCCCGCGGGCACCACGATGCGGGCCTCGCTCGTGGGCTGCTTCGCGGTCAGCCCGCCGTCGGGGAACAGCGCGCCGGCCGCCCAGCGGGGCGGAACGATGCCCCCGTTGGGCACGGGCACCGACTCCAGCTCGGCGCTGACCTTCCACGCGGGCGAGACCCAGGTGTCGATGAAGACCGCGAAGGTGCAGCGGCCCACCAGCAGGGGCGCCAGGTCGGTGACGTCCAGCTCGTGGTCGGTGGCGCCGCCGTAGGACGTCATGAAGCGGCACAGCTCCACCGGCGCGCCGTCGGCCTGGACCAGCTGCACCGAGCCGGCCCGGTCCCAGCGGTCCACCACGGTGCGGTCGTCGGCGGGGATGGGCCGCAGGTGCAGGTGCAGGATCAGCCGGCGCGGGCCGATGCGCCCGGGCAGCTCGCGCTCGGTCACCATGACGCGGCCGTTGTCGCGGGCGTGGACGTCGGCGGAGTCGTAGCGTCCGGGCTCGTCGGGGGTGAAGTGGACGGTGGTGTCGGTGAACAGGGGGATGGTGACGGCCGCGGGCGGCGCCACCTTCTCGGCGCAGCCGGCGGCGGCGACCAGGACCACGAGCAGGGAGCGGAGCAGCGGGCGCCGGGACATGGGCATCCTCCGTCGGGGTGGTTTTGGCGGCCCCGCAGGATGCCTTGCCGGCACCCGCCGGTAGGGCCTAGTTGATGTAGCCCAGCGCCTTGAGCTGCTTGCGCAGCTCCTCGTCCACGGCGGCGTCGTCCTCGCCGGCCGGCCCTTCCTTGGGGGCCAGCGCCATGTAGGAGGGCACCCGGTGACCCTCCAGCCGCCGCACCACGTCCTCGCCCGCGGGGGTCAGCGCCTGGGCCAGCACGCTGCCGTGCATGTCGCCGCCGGCCGGCAGCCCCACCAGGGCCAGCAGGGTGGGGCAGATGTCCAGCAGGGCGATGCGGTCGAAGCTCGCGCCGGCCTGGTACAGCGGGCTGCGCACCAGGAACACGCCCCACTCGCTGTGCTCGGCGGTGCCCTTGTCGCCGCTCATGCGCGGCCCGTAGAAGCCGTGGTCCGAGACCACCACCGCCTGCCGGTCGGGCGGGAACCAGCTCAGCACCTCGCCCATGACCTCGTCGGCCCACTCGTAGTAGCGGGGCACCACGTCGTGGAAGGCCTCGCCCTCGCCCGGGTGGATGAGCTGCCGCGACTCCTCCGGCTTGAGGTAGTGGTAGAAACGGTGGCTGACCATGTCGGTGCCGCGCAGGTAGAAGAAGAACAGGTCGTAGCGGTCGTCCTTGGCCAGCATGCGGCTGACGTTGACGTAGCCCAGGTCGGCGGCCCAGATGTCCTTGAGGGCCTGGACCATGTCGGGCCACTTCTCCTTGGCCTCCTGCAGCTTGTCGGCGTCGATGAAGCGGGTCAGCTGCTCGTCGGTGATGTCGGCGGCGTCCACCCGCAGGGCGACCACCTTGTCGGTCAGCGAGTCGGGATAGACCAGATCCTTCAGGGGATGCGCGCGCCCGTGGCCGTAGGGCAGGTAGTCGCTGACCATCACCCCGTCGATGGGCCGCGCCGGGTAGGTGGTCCACATGCCGACCACGCAGGTGGAGAGGTCGGCCGCCCCCAGGATGTCCCACAGGGCCGGCGCCCGCCAGGCGCTGCCGCGCACCGGCATCTGGTCGGCGCCCTTGACGAAGTTGGCCACGCCGTGCACGTCGGGCGTCACGCCGGTGCAGATGCTGGCCCACAGCAGGGGCGACTTCTCCAGGGGCACGAAGGTCTTCATGGGCCCGTGGGCCGACTGCGCCATGAAGGCCTTCAGGTGGGGCAGCTTCCCTTCCTGGAGCATGGGATTCCACAGCCGCCAGTCGGCCGAATCCATGCCGATGACCAGCAGCTTGCGGGTGTGGGCCTGCTCCTTCTTGCCGCAGCCGGTCAGGGCCGCGACCGCGGCCAGGGCCAGGACGAGGACCGCGATCCGGACAAGGCGGGTGCGCATGGGGAGGACTCCTGTCGTTGCTTGGCCGCGGCGGATGCGGCGGTTCGGGCGTCACCGGAGGATGGTACGTCGGTGCGCGAGGCCTGGCAAGGGGCGCGCGGCGGCGGCGCCCACCCCTCGCGGGTCCTCCGCCGCGCCCGGCGGCGATCCTCTCAGCTTCCCGGAAACCCGGTCGATATCGACAACGGTGGAAGAGGATCGGATTACCCTGCGGGGGATGGGAAGGCGGCGAAGATGCCCCAGTCGACGGATCGGATCTGCACGGCGCCCGCGCGGAGCGCCGGTCGGGAGACCGACGAGCGGGTCATCTGGCGCCAGCTGGTCGAGCAGTCGCGTGACGGCATCGTCGTGGTCGACGCGCTCGGCAAGGTCTTCTGGTTGAACGACATGTTCGCGACGATGCTCGGCTGCACCCGGGAGGAGGCCGCCGCCCTCACGGTCCTGGACTGGGAAGACAGCTTTCCCGCCGACCGGGTCGAAGAGATGCTGGCGGCCGTCGATGTTGCCGGCGACCACTTCGAGACCGTCCACCGGCGCCGCGACGGATCGACCTACGCGGTGGAGATCTGCACCAACGCGGTCGTGATCCCGGAGGGGAAGCTGATCCTGTGCGTCTGCCGGGACATCAGCGAACGCAAGAAAGCCGAGCAGGAACTGCAGCGGGTGCTCGCCGAGACCAAGGCCCTGGCGGCCCAGCTTGCCCGCCAGCAGGACATGCTCTTCCAGTCGGAGAAGCTGGCGTCGTTGGGCCAGCTGGCCGCGGGCGTCGCCCACGAGATCAACAACCCCCTCACCTACATCCTGGGCAACTTCTCCAGCCTCGCCGGGTACATGGACGAGTTCGCCGGGCTCGCCGAGAAGACGGAAGCCTACCTGAAGCTCGTGGACGGCGACCCCGGCGGGGAGGCCGGCGCCGCCCTCGCCGATCTGCGCGCCGCGCTGACCGCGGTCGACGTGGACCTCACGGCCCAGGACGCGCGCGACCTGGTCGCCGAGAGCACCGAAGGGGCGGAGCGCATCCGCGCGATCGTCGAACAACCTCCGGGGATTCGTGCGGGCCGACGAGTCCCGGCCCAACCCGGCGCGGGTCAAGGAACTGGTCGCATCGGCCCTGATGGTCACCCGCAACGAGCTGAAGTACCACTGCGAGGTGATCTGCGACCTGGCCGACGACCTGCCGGATCTGACCTGCTTCCCGCACCAGATCGAGCAGGTCCTGATGAATCTCCTGGTCAACGCGGCCCATGCGATTCCGGAGAAGGGCACGATCCGGATCGCCGCCGCGCGGGTGGACGAAAGCTCCATCGCGATCTCCGTCAGCGACGACGGCACGGGGATCCGGCCCTCCGACCTCAACCATGTCTTCGACCCGTTCTTCACCACCAAGGAAGTGGGCAAGGGCACGGGTCTCGGCCTGCACATCGCCCATTCCATCGTCGAACGGCACGGCGGCAGGATCGAGGTCGAGAGCCAGGTCGGCGTCGGCACCACGTTCACCATGACCCTGCCGCTCGAACTTCCCTGACCGCCGGGCCGACCCGGCATCCCGCCGCGCCATGCGGCCGTCGTGCCCCGCGGGTGGCGGCAACCTGCCCGTTCCCCGCTCCCTCACTCCCCCAGCGGCGGAAAATCCCCGATCGGCGACGGCGCGTTCCAGCACTCGAAGTGGTCCAGCAGGGCGCCGGGCGGCAGCGTAGCCTTGGTCTGCACCAGGCGGATGTCCCAGACGGTCGGGTATCCCGGCGCGTAGGCGCTCAGGTCCATGACGATGTCGAAGTCCTGGCCGTCCTGCCACACGTCGGGTGCATGGTGGATGCCCAGGGCGTGCCCCATTTCGTGGACGAAGACACCCTGGATGAGTTCCGCGTTGTTCGGCCACCAGTAGCCGGTGCGGTTGGTCACGACGATCAACACGCCCTGCGGGGGCGCCGTGCGGAAGCCGGTGCCCGGTTCGGGGCTCGTGAAGCAACCGGTCCGCGTGGAGAAGTCGTACTCGAACCAGATGTCGGCGCTGTCCGGATCGTCCACCATGCGCAGCGCCGGCGTGGTCCAGCCCAGGGCGTCGTTCCAGCGGGCCGCCGCCTCGCGGGCCAGCTCGTGGGGATAGGAGACGTAGCCCTCGTAGTCGACCGAGTCGACCGGGGCGTACACCCGCAGGGGATAGGCGTCGTCGGGCCAGCGCCAGTTCCGCGGCTCGTTGGCGGTGAACCAGCCGCGGTTGGCTTCGTAGTAGAACGCCGGATAGGTGTCCACCGCGGAGCAGTCGATGCCGTAGCGGGTCATCAGCACCAGGTTCGCGGGCGGCGCGCCGACGACGGCGAACGGCTCGGTGCGGTAGTCGAACCAGGCGTCGTCGGCGCCCGGGGCCGAGACCGTGTCCGGGGACTCGGTCTGCAGCGAGATCGTGTCCGTGTCGGCGAAGGGCCCCAGGCGGAACGCGCCCGCCGCGTCGGTGACCGCGCGGTCCAGGGAAGGCCGCGCCACCACGTCGATGCCGGCCAGGGGCCGCCCGGCGTCATCGCGGACGATGCCGGCGACCCGGTTGCCTTCGGGCGGCGGCGGCGTGGTCGTGCCGTCGCCGTCGTCGCCGCAGCCGGCCAGGCCCGACAACAGGGCCGCCAGCAGGAGACCACCGGCCAGGCCGCTGATCATTCTCTCGTGATGCCGCACCATCCTCTTCCTCCTTCCACACCGCCACGTGGCGATCGGCGGGACACTAGCACGGATTCCGCCTCCCGTCAGGAGCCGCCGCCCACCGCCCGCCGCCAGCTCGCGCTCCAGCGCTCCAGACCGAAGTCCCGCTCCACCGCGGCGCGCTGCCGGCGGCCCAACTCCCGGCGCTCCGGCCAGGCGGCGTCGATGGCCGCGGCGATGGCCGCCGCTTCGGGCGCACAGTGGCGCGCCGGCAGGTCGCGCAGGCCCTCCACCGCGGTGCAGACCGTGGCCACGCCGCTGCCCATGCTCTCCAGGGCGGCCAGGGAAGTGCCCTCGCTGCAGCGGGTGGGCACCACCGTCAGGTCGGCGGCCGCGTACACGCCGGGCATGTCCGCCCGCGCCACCGAGCCCAGGAACACCACGCGCTCCGTCAGGCCCAGCGCACCCACCAGCGCGCGCACCTCGGCGGCGAAGGCCACGGACCCCGCGTTGTCCCGCAGCGCCGCCCCGGCCACCACCAGGCGTGCCTCGGGCGGCAGCACCCGGCTGGACGCGAAGGCCCGGACGGCCAGATCCACCCCCCGCGGCCGGGTCAGGTTGCGGGGCACCAGCACGAAGGGCGCGGCCGGCAGGCCCGGGTGCCGCGGCCCGGCCGGCGCCGCGCCGCTGAACAGATCCATGTCGATGCCGTTGGGCACGAACCACACGCCGGGCGCGATCTCCTCGTGGAACCGCGTGCCCGGCTCCACCGGGTAGCCCAGCTCGCGCAGCACGTAGCTGTCGTTGGCCACCAGGGTCCCCACGCGCCGCGCCGCCGACAGGGTGGCCCGGCGCCGCAGCCAGCGCCGCAGCCCGCTCTCGTGGGTCCAGGTGGCGCCGTGGGACACCAGCACGGTCCTGGCCGCCGGCAGCCAGGGCACGTCGTGCTCGGGATTGTGGACGATGATGCGGTCGCACCCCGCCAGCTCGCGCCGCAGCCCCAGCAGGCCCAGGTTGAAGTTGAGGAGCTTGAACGGCGTCAGCCGCGGCGACGGCACCTGGATCGCCCGCTCCGTGGGCGGCGTCGCCTGGTAGAAGCGCTGGTCGGGCGCCACGTCGGCCAGGGCCCCGGCCAGCTGGGCGATGTAGGCCTCGGCACCCCCCAGGGCCGGTTCGCAGCGGTAACTCAGGTGGGCGATGCGCACGTCAGGCCTCCCCTGCTGCGGACCGCCGCCGGGCCCGCCGGGCCGCCCTCAGCACCAGCCAGCCGTAGCGGGCCTGGGCCCAGGCATGGATCAGGCCCACCCGGCCGTCGCGGAACCCCTGCTGCACCACGTAGGTCCGCACGAAGCGCCAGGGCACGCGGGCCACCAGCCTGGCCAGCGGCTCGTCCCGCCGCAGGTGCCGGCCCTCCAGGGGCGCGTAGCGGTCCACCTTGGCGAAGAGGTCCGCCGTGTCCCGGTAGGTCCGATGGTCCACCGCCCCCGCCAACCGGCCCACGGGCCCGGCGACGGTGAACACCTCGTGCACCGCACCCACGAAGCGGCCGGCGGTGCGCCGGAACAGCCGCAGGTGGTGGTCCGGATACAGCCCGCCGTGCCGCAGCCAGCGGTCGCCCAGGTGGTTGCGGAACGGCATCTCGTAGGCCACCGGCACGGCCGGCCCGGCGGGGGCGGCCAGCACCGCGGCGATCTCGGCGGCCAGCTCGGGGGTGACCGCCTCGTCCGCGTCGAGCCAGAGGACCCAGTCGGTGTCCAGGTGGTCCAGGGCGAAGTTGCGCTGGTCGGCGTAGTCGGTGAACGGCCGCTCCAGCACCCGGGCGCCGTGGGACCGGGCGACGGCGACGGTGTCGTCGGTGCTGCCCGAGTCCACCACCAGGATGTCGTCGGCCCACGCCGCCGAGGCCAGGGCCCGCGGCAGACGCGCCGCCTCGTCGCGCGCGATCATCAGCACGCCCAGGGAGGCGTCCCGGCGGCCGTCAACCCGCGCCATGGCCCCGCCCCCGCGCACCGACGCCCCGGGCGAAGCCGGTGATCTCGGCCAGGTCGTAGGAGATCATGACCGGCAGCTCGTGGGTCGGCACCAGGTCCGCCGCGCCCCGACGGATCATCTTGCCGGCGCAGCGGAGGTGGTAGGCCAGCCAGGGGGCGACGGCGACCGCGGCCGCCGGTCCCGCCCAGCCGACGCCCGCCAGGGCGGCGGCCGCGCTCCCCAGTCCGGCCAGGAAGACCAGGTACAGCGCCGTCTTGGCCCCGTAGTAGAACGTCGCCGTGCCCAGCAGGCCGTCGCCGTAGGCGTAGCGGTGGTACTGGCGCACGAAGGCCCGATAGCCGGTGCGCGGCTGCCAGGCGACGACCGCCTCCCGCGCCAGCCGCATGGCGTAGCCCGCCTCGCGCAGGGCGAGGCAGTACTTGGTGTCCTCGCCGGTCGGCACCTCCTCCGGATAGCCGCCCACCCGGGCCCAGGCGTCCCGGGTGAAGGCCATGGAGCGGCTGGACGGGTTCCAGTCGTCGTCCAGTTCCTCCGGCGGGCGGGTCAGCAGGGCGGTCACGGCCCGCTCCAGGCGCGTCGCCGGACAGGGCACGAAGACGCCGGCCGCCACGTCGGCGCCGGCGGCCAGCGTCGCGGCCAGCGCGGCCAGCCAGCCGGGTTCGGGGCGGCAACCGGCGTCGGTGACGGCGATCCGGTCGCTCCGCGCCGCGGCGATGCCGCGGTTGCGGCCCCGGCCGATGCTGCTGCCGGGATCCTCGATCACCCGCAGGAGCGGCCACGCCACCGCCGCCGCCTGGAGGGCCTCCAGCGTCCCGTCGTCCGAGCCGCCGTCCACGATCACGACCTCGTCCGGCGCCAGGGTCTGGGCCCGGAGCGCCGCCAGCAGCCCGTCCAGGGCCGCGCGCTCGTTCCGGGTGGTGACCACGACGGCAAGGCTCATGGGCGTCGGCTCCAGAGGTCCAGGTAGGTCTCGGCCAGGGCGTCCCAGGTCTGCCGCCGCGCCCAGGGAGCGGCCGCGGCCGTGACGGCCGCCCGCGCGGCGGGATCCTCCCGCAGCCGCCGTAGCCCGGCGGCGAACTCGGCGGGATCGCGGGCCAGCACCAGCGCCTCGGCGGCGTGGGGCAGGGAGCGATAGTAGTCCTCCCGCAGCGGATTGTCGTAGGAGGCGATCGCGGGATGGCCGCGGGACCACGCCTCCAGGACCGAAAGGTAGCCGGTGACCGCCACCACGGCGCCCGCCGGCACGTGGGCCCAGGGATCGGCCTGCCAGCCCGAAAAACGCGCGGCCACGCCCAGGTCCCGGGCCAACGCTTCCAGGTCGGCCCGCAGCGGCCCCTCGCCCAGCACCGTCAGGGCGGGGCGGTCGTCGGGCGCGAGGATGGCCAGGCCGCGCAGGGCGTTGGCCAGGCCCGTGTCCGGGGCCAGCCGGCCCAGGAACACCAGCTCGGGCGCGCCGGCGGCGGGCGGGACGGCGACGGGCGCGGCGGCGGATCCGGCGACCGCGCCGTAGCTGATCACGTCGCAGGCGGTGCCGTACCAGCGCTCGATGAACCCGCCCACGGCGATGCTGCCGCGGACCGCGCGCAGACAGAAGCGGCGCAGCAGCCGATCCCTCAGGCCGACGGGGTAGCGCTCGTAGCCATGGAAGGTCACGTAGCAGGGCACGCCGCGGAACCGCCAGCGGTTGGGCAGCAGCCAGCTGGCGCAGGTCACGTAGTCGTGGGCGTGCACCGCGTCGAACCGGCCCAGGGCGCCGCGCCGCCGGCCCAGCCAGCGGCGCACATCGGCGTTGCTCGGCCGGCTGCGGCCGCTCCCCGGCGGCACGCGCAGCACGCGCCCGGCGGCGGTGGCCCCGTCCAGCGGCGACCCCGGCGCCACCCGGGGCGTCACGATCACCACCTCGTGTCCGCGTGCGGTCAGGGCGCGCCCCAGGCCGGCCACGTGGCGTTCGACGCCGCCGTAGGCCGGTTCGTAGGACGGCGCCAGCATCAGCACGCGCACGGGAAGGCTCCTCCGCTAGTTGCGCCGGCGCGAGCGCACCACCGGCGGCGCGCAGGTCACGATGGCGTAGGGCTCGATCTCGCCCCTGGCCACGGCCCGGGCCCCGATGATGGCGTGCGCCCCCACGGTGGTGCCGCGCAGCACCACCGCGCCCGCGCCCAGCCAGACGTCCTGGCCGATGGTGACGGGGCCGCGCACCGCGCCCTGCTCCCGCATGGGCCGCTCCAGGTCGCCGTGGGCGTGGTCGCTGTCGATGACCAGCACGTCGGCGGCCAGCATGGAGTCGGCGCCGATGGTCACGTTGCCGCTGACGGTGCAGCGCTCGGACAGGTAGACCCGGTCCCCCAGCACCAGCCGGTCGCCCGGGTGGACGATCAGCCAGCAGCCGTCGCCCACGTCCACCCCGTCCCCCAGGACGATGGTGCCGCCCCGGCCCACGTGGACCCGCGTGCCCGAACCCAGGGAGACGCCGCGCCCGACGGTGCAGCCGCGCCGGCGCAGGTCCGCCAGGGTCATCCGCAGCCAGCAGCCGTGGGCCAGCCGCCGCGCCTTCCGGCCCCCGAACAGGAGCACCGACAGGATCCAGTCCCCGAGCCTCATGGTTCCCGTTTCGCCCCCTCCGCGCCCGTCACGGCTTGTCCATGCGCAGCTGGCGGATGGCCAGGTAGTTCGTCGCCAGGCCGCCGCCCGTCCAGACGATGGCCGCGCTGATGGCGGCGCCGGTCGGCCCCAGGGCCGGGATCAGCAGCAGGTTGGCCGTGACGCTCACCACCAGCTGCCCGATGTTCACGAACGCCACCACCTGGGGCTGGTCCAGGGAGTACAGGACGAGGCCGCCCAGGTTCAGGGCCACCGCCACCGAGTAGGTCACGCCCAGGATCTGCACCAGGGGCGCGAAGGCGCCGTACTGGGGGAAGAACCGCACCAGCACCGGGCCGCCCACCAGGCAGCCGGCGGCCAGCACGATGGAGGTGGGGATGGCGATGCGCAGGAAGCGGTAGTAGAGGATGCGCAGGCCGGCCCGCGTGCGCTCCTTGCTGAAGCGGGGGAAGAGCACCGTCACCACCGCGTTGCCCACCACCTGCACCGGGATGATCAGGCGCAGGGCCGCCCCGTACTCGCCCAGCTTCTCCGGGGTGACCATGCCCGCCAGCATCATCACGTCCACCTGCAGGGCCAGGGACGTGGCCACGGTCGAGACCATGATCCAGCGGGAGTAGCCCAGGAGCTGCTTCACGTAGCCCCGGTGCATCTCGGCCCCGTGCACCTCGCGCAGCAGCCCGGTCAGCCCGACCACGCCCACCACCAGGGGGGCGATGCCGAAGAACACCATCACCCAGTCGATGTGCAGGCCCACCGCGGCGATCATGCCCACGATCAGCAGCACCCGCAGCACGCTCTCGCTGGCCCGCAGCAGGAACATGCCCAGGAACCGCTGGTCCGCCTGGAAGTAGGAGGTGGCCAGGGACTGGATGGACAGGCCGATGGTGGCGAAGCAGGCCAGGCGCAAGGGCAGAACGTAGAGAGGATGGTGGAAGAGGGCGCCCATCGCCCACACGGCCACGGTGAAGGCCAGCCCCACCACGACCGCCAGCAGCGTGGCGCGCAGGAACAGGGCCGTGCGCAGGATGCTCCGGCGGACCTCGACCTCGCCCTTGCCCTCGGCGCCGGCGATGAAGCGCACCAGGGCCACGTTCAGGCCCAGCTCCGAGAGCGGCACCAGGATGGCCAGCGCCGAGAAGAAGAAGGAGAAGAGCCCCATCTCCTCGGTGGTCGCGAGCTTGACGATGAGCAGCGAGGCCAGGAACGCGAGACCGCGCGCCGCCCCTTCGCCACCCATCACCAGCATCACATCCCGCGAACTCCGTGACACGCCTGGCGTCTCCCCTCGATGGCCGCGCCCGTGACGGGCGATGTCGCCTGCGCTCAGTGCAGGACCGTGATCTTGGCGACGGACTCCTGCAGGGAACCACCCCTGGGCCGCACCCGCAAGCGCATGATGTAGAGGCCCGCCGCGACCGCCCGGCCGCCGTCGTCCCTCAGATCCCAGGTCGCGAAATAGGTTCCCGTCGGCCGCACGCCGCCGGCCAGGTCGCCGCGCACCCGGCGGCCGTCGACGCCGAAGACGTCGAGCCCCACCCCCGCGTCCCCGGGGATGCGGAAGCTCACGACCACGTTGCGATCCCCCCGCACCGACACCGGGTTGGGACTCGTCCGGATCAGGAACGCGTCGCCGGGCAGCGTCTTGGGCTGCTGCGGCCAGGCGACCGCCAGCGAGTCCGCCAGGGCCTGCGCCAGCAGGACGTGCCCGGCCGGGGTCAGATGCACCCCGTCCGATCCGAGCGCCGTCTCCTGTTGCCCGGCCAGGATCGCCGCCGTGTCCACGAACTGCGCCCCGCCCAGCAGGCAGGCGTTCCGCGCCGCGGCCACGTACTCGGCCTCGTGGGCCGGCAGCCCCCCCAGGGGCGCATAGGCAGCGGGCACCGGCGGCCCCCGGAACCGCAGCGTGTCGATGGGCACCGGCGCCACGATCATCACCCGGGCCCCGTAGGCGTGGCCCGCCTCGGCCAGGGCCAGCAGGTTCCCCGCGTACTCGGCGACCGTCAGGAAGGGCCGCCCCGCGTCGTCCAGGCGCAGGTCGTTGACCCCGTAGGCCACGATCAGCGTCGCCGGCGCGAGCGCGGGCACGACACCCGGGAAGATCCGCAGGCCGTCCCGCGACGTGTCGCCCCCCACGCCGCGGTTGACCACGGTGAAGGAGGGGCCCAGCAGCTCCTGCAGGCGCGCCGGGAAGGCGGCGGCCGGTTGGCTGACGCCCCCGATCCGCCCCTCGGTGTTGGAGTCGCCCAGGGCCACGATCGACGTCGCGGCCCGGGCCCAATCGACACAGGCCAGGAGGAGCGTGAGGGCAATCACGCTCCTCCTGGCGCCGGACGCAAGCAGCATTGGCGGACGGCTATTTCGAGGACACGGCCTTGGCCGTGGCCGTGGCCGGCACCGCCACCGCGTAGTCGATCTTCTCCCCATTGATCTCCTGGTGCGCGATCTGCCAGTACTCGCCGGTGATGGGCACACCCCGGGAGCTGATGTAGACCGTGCCGGTGGTCTTCTTGGGCGTCAGGAAGTTCCAGGGGGAGAAGGCCACGGTCCCGTGGGACGGGATCAGGTGGCGGGTCTTGAGCAGCAGGTTGCTGCTCTCGTCGAAGAACTCCAGGTCGATCACGGTCCCGGCACCGCCGGCGCCGACCCCGTCGGTGACGTAGATCGTCGCGTCGAGGGTGTTGTCCGACACGTAGTGCTGGATCACCAGGGCCTTGGACTCCCCCACTTCCTGGGCCGGCAGCGCCACGGAGACCTTCCGGTTCACATCAGGCTCGTTGTAGCCGAGCTGCCAGTACTGGCCGGCGATCCGCCCCCCCGACGACTCGATGACGACGTTGCCCTCGGTCCGGGCGTTCAGCAGCGGATAGATCTCGATCCACTCGGTGCCCCACTCGGGCACCAGGGTGCTCTTCTGCTTCAGCAGTTCGCCTTCCATCGAGTAGAAGGAGACGATCACCGGCGGCCCGTAGCCTTCGACATCGGTGATGTAGACGTAGTTGTGCATGTTCGGAGAGCTGACGAAGTGGTTGATGACGACCGTGTTGGCCTCCTGGGCCCAGGCCGTCGGGGCCACCATGGCAATCACCATGGTCAGCGCAAGGAACGTCAGGCATTTCTTCATTTTCAGATCTTCCTTTCGTGGTCGATTCTGCCCAATCGGCCGGGGCGTGGAACGGCCCCCCTCCGTTGCCGGCGCCGGTCCGTGGCTTGCGCCCTAGACGATCCGCGCCTGCTCACCGTAACCGGAACACCAGGAGCCGGTCACCACACTCTCATAGACATCCAGCGTCTTGCGGGCCGTGTCGGCCCAGCTGAACTTGCGCGCCTGGCGCAGGCCGTCGGCGCTGAGCCGCGCGCGCAGTTCCGTATCCCCCAAGATGGCATTGATGCACACGGCGAACTCATGGGCGTCCGTGGCGTCCGCGTAGAGGGCCGCGTCGTCCAGCAACTCGGCCAGGTAGGGCGCCCGCGCCGCCACCACCGGCACACCCGACGCCGCCGCCTCCAGGGGAGGCAGCCCGAAGCCCTCGTACAGCGACGGGAACACGAACACCGACGCCTCGTGGTAGAGGGCCGGCAGCTCGTCCTCGCCGACGAAGCCGATCATGTGCAGCCGGTCCGCCACGCCCCGCTCCCGGGCCAGGGCGGCCAGTTCCTCCGCGTGCGGCGTGGTGATGACCAGGTGGTGATCCGGTTGCACCTCGGCCAGGGCCTGCACCAGCAGGGCCAGGTTCTTGTGGGGCCGGTGGGTGCTGACGCACAGGAGGAAGGGGTCGGCGAAGCCCAGGCGCTCGCGGATCTCCCGGCGCAGGCCGGGGTCGGGCGCCCGGAAGAACCGCTCGTTCACCGCGTTGGGCGTGACGTGGATGCGGTCCGGATCGATGCCGCCGATGGTCACCAGGTCCTGCGCGGAAACGTTGGAAACGGTCAGGATCGCCTCGCTGCGGGCCGCGTGCTGGATGAGCAGGCGCGCCACCAGGGGCTTGATCCGGCCGAAGAGGTGGGCCAGGCGCAGGTGGATCAGGTCGTGGATCGTCACCACCGCGGGGCACGGCAGCCCGATGGGCACGACGTAGTGGGCGGCGTGGTAGACGTCGAATTCCTCGAGGCGGGCCAGCAGCGACAGCTCGACCAACTCGCTCAGGCTGTACAGGCCCGCGGGACAGGGGACGCGGCGGATGCTCGCCGGCAGGTCCGGGGTGTCCTCGTCCCCGGGCTGGACGATCGCCGTAATCCGCACGCCTTCATCGAGTTCGACGATCGCGGCCAGGAGTTCACGGATGTACCTCCCGATACCGAAATCGTGCAGTTTCCTGGCGTCGAAACCGACATGCATGAGATTCGGCCCCTCGCGGCCGGACAACGGGGAGGTCTGGCGTTTGTCCAGGGGGCATTATGGGTAGCACCCTGGGGAGGGTCAAGCCCTATTCGACCTTCCAGGTCCTGTAAGCGCGCGGCGCCGTCGGCGCAACTTCCCCAGCCACAAGGGACAACACGACAGCCCGCGATCCGGCCTTCCGTCCCGGGGACGGTTCGTCGTACGATGCCGCGGCCACCCAGGATGGCGACGTCCCCGGGCCGTGCCGCGAGCGCCGCGGCGCCGGTTGCCGGACCGCCCGCCGGCCCTGTCACTCGGACCCCCGGGAGTAGCCCATGAGCCCGACCACCGCCCCCCGCCGCCGCCGCTCCTCCGTTCCCGGGCCGTTGCGCCGGCTGCTGCCGCTGGTCGCCCTGCTGGCGGCGGCGTGCGCCCTGCCGGCGCGGGCCGAACATCCGGCGCAGCGCCCCGAGCCCTTCGTGCCCTCGGCCCGGTCCCTGCACGCCTCGTTCCACACGGACAACTGGAAGTTCAACCACATCGTCGCCGAGGCCTTCCCCGAGATCCTGGAACGCGAGCTGCCCAGCGGCGCGCTGATCGAGTCCGGTCCCGAGTCCAACCTGTACCCCCACATCTTCCCCCGCGCCATGTGGCCCATGCTGCTGGCGCGGTGCGGCTACCTGGACGCGGTGCACGACTACCTGGCGTTCATGTACGACCACCGGCAGAAGGACGGCTCCTTCGCCAACTTCTACCGGACATCCGACGGCAAGGGCATGGGCGTGCGGGAGGAGGACGGCGGCTCGTACGTGGTGTGGGCGACCGCGGCCTACCTGCGCTTCGGCGGGGACGAGGCCTTCGTCCGCGACCACTGGCAGGACGTCCGCAAGGCCATGCGTTTCCTGGAGAAGAGCCAGGATCGGGACACGGGGCTGCTGGGCAGCACCGCCGGCACCATGGAGACGCCCGAGTTCGAGCAGGGCTTCAACATCTACCACCAGCTGATCTCGATCGCGGGCTTCCGCGCCGCCGCCCGCATCGCCGACGGCCTGGGCGAGCCCGGGGACGCGGCGCACTGGCGCGAGCTCGAGGGGACGATCCGCCAGGGGATCGTCGACCACCTGACCACGCCCGACGGCACGCGCTTCGTCTACAAGACCGTGGACGACGGCAACCAGTTCTGGGCGGCCTACTTCCTGTTCACCTACTGGGACGTCTGGAATCCCCACGACCCGGTCCTGACCGCCACCATCGACCGCGTGATGGCCGACCAGGTGGCCGAGGACGGCCGCATGCTGGCGCTGGAACCCTTCTCCATGACGACGCCCACGGGCAACGGTCCCTGGCTCGGCCAGTGGGGCCACGGCATGATCATCTGCCACTTCCTGCGCACGGGAGACCTGGCCGAGGCCGGCCGCTGGCTGGACAGCTTCGTCGACCTCATCGACACGCGCACCTTCCTGGTGCCCGAGCACATCAACTGGGCCCGCTGGGACGCCGACGGCGGCCGGCCCGACTATCCCGGCTACGGCCTCTACCCCGACGAGAGCGCGTGGGTGGATCCCGGCAACCTCTTCACCGAGGGGACCGCCATGATGATGCTCCCCACCATGGTCGAGCTCGATCCGGACGACGCCGCCGCCAATCTCTGGGTGCGCCTGCCGGTCGGGCTGGACCGGATGGAGGCGGACAACCTGCTCGGACCGCAGGGCTACGTCTCGGTGCGGGCCCGGCGCGACGGCGGCAGCTGGTCCGTGGACCTGTCGGGCGGCGGGGCGGTGCGTCTGCACCTGGTGGGCACGCCGTGGAGCGAGACCACCGCGCTGCGGGAAGCGCCGGAGGGGACCACCCTGCACGCCGACGACAACGGCGACGTCCTGGTGGACGTGCCCCTGCCCGGGCGGACCTTCCTGGACCTGCAGCCCGTCACCGTCAGGGTCGAGTAGCCCGGGGCGCCGCGGCAATCGGCCCTTACGCCGGACGGGGCCATCCGTTATCATGGGACGCGCCCATGCGTTTGCGTGCCCACGACCCGGGCGCCGGTTCCCGACCCGCACCCGCCGCCGCCACCGCCTTCGAGGTACCCATGCCTTCGGTCTGCCTGATCTTCGGAACCCGTCCCGAAGCCATCAAGATGGCCCCTGTCCACCGTGTCCTGGCCGGCGTGCCCGGGCTGGACTGCCGCGTGTGCCTGACGGCCCAGCACCGCGAGATGCTGGACCGGATCCTGGACGTGTTCGGCATCGTCGCGGACGAGGACCTGGATATCATGCGGGCGGACCAGGACCTGTTCGACGTGACCGCGCGGGTCCTGGCCGGGCTGCGCGGGTACCTGCAGGAACGGCGGCCCGACCTGATCCTGGTCCACGGCGACACCACCACCACCCTGGCCGCCGCCCTGGCGGGCTTCTACCTGCGCATCCCCGTGGGGCACGTGGAGGCGGGGCTGCGCACCGGCCGCCGCTACAGCCCCTTCCCCGAGGAGATGAACCGGAAGCTGACCACGTCCCTGGCCAGCCTCCACTTCGCCCCCACGCCCCGCAACCGCGAGAACCTGCTGGCCGAGGGCGTGGCGGACGATGCCGTCACCGTGACCGGCAACACGGCCATCGACGCCCTGCAGCTGGTGCTGGCCGCCGACGACGAGGACGACGGAGCCCCGCGCTTCTCGCCGGGCCGGCGGGGCGTCCTGGTCACCGCCCACCGCCGCGAGAACTTCGGCGCGGGCATCGAGGGCATCTGCCGGGCCATCCGCACCCTGGCCGCGGAGCGTCCGGACCTGGAGTTCGTCTACCCGGTGCACCCCAACCCGAACATCAAGGGGCCGGTGGGCCGGCTGCTGGGGAACGTGCCCGGGGTGCGGCTGATCGAACCCGTCGACTACACCGCCTTCGTGCGCCTGATGCACGACGCCGTGCTGATCCTCAGCGACTCGGGCGGGGTCCAGGAGGAGGCGCCCAGCCTGGGCCGCCCGGTGCTGGTGCTGCGGGAGTGCACGGAGCGGCCCGAGGCCGTGGCTGCGGGGACGGTCCGGGTGGTGGGCAGCGACCCGGAGAACATCGCGGACCAGGCCCGTCGCCTGCTGGACGATCCGGAGGCCTACCAGCGCATGGCGCGCGCGGTCAATCCCTACGGGGACGGGCACGCGGCAGCCCGGATCGGCGCGGTGATCTGCCGCCACTTCGGGTTGGCGCCCGGGGATCTGGCCGCCTGCGGCGACTTCCCGCCGGCCCCCTAGGCGGCCTCAGCCCTCTCCGGCCTTGTCCCCGCGGTCGGGGAGCAGGAACTCGTCGACGCGGTTCCCCTCGCGCGGCAGGGCGAACAGGCGGTGCCGCCCTCCCGCCACCAGCCGCGCCGGGTGCAGGTCCCGGGGCAGCAGCACCAGGTCCCAGGCGGCGGGATCGTCGCCCCGGTACCAGCGCAGCGCCATCCGCCCCTCGCGCTCGGCGTCCTCCCGGACAGCCACCAGCAACCCGGTGTCCGGACTCCACCAGGCGCCGTCCAGGACCGGCTCGCGGCGCCGGACCATGGCCCCCACCACCGCGCCCCGGGCCAGGCCCAGGCCCCAGGCGGCGAGCACCGTGCCCCCGGTGGCGATCACCCTCATCTGTCCGGTCATCAGGTCGGCGACGAGGATCCGCCCGGCGTGCCACGGCTGGACCCGGCAGCGCCCCCAGTCGCGGCCGAGCTCCCGGCTCTCCCCCGTGGCGGGATCCCATGTCCGGACCGTCCCCGGATCGTCCGTGGCGCAGCCCACGAAGACGCCGTTCCGGAAGATCGGACGGGTGAGCCCGGCCCCGCCCAGGCTGTCCGTGGCCAGGTAGGTGCCGGCCGCATCGAACCAGTCGACGCGCCCGGGCCTGAACACGAAGAACGTCTCGCCCGCGAAGGCCAGGTCGGTGGCGCCGCTCAGTTCGCCCGGACCGTCCCCGCACCGGCCGAAGCCTCCGGTCACGGCCGCCGCCGGCGAGAACAGCGTCACGCGGCAGGCCTCCGCGTCCAGCACGGCCAGACCGCCTCCCGGCAGGGCCACCAGGTCGGCGGGCCGGTGCAGGACCGGCGCGCCGACGCCGCCGGCCACCACGGGTGTGAGCTCGTAGCGAACATGGATCCCACCGGCCCAAGCCGGTGGCGGCGCCGCCACGACCGTTGCGACCAGCCAGGACACTGCCAGCCCCGCGACGGCGGGCCGAAGCCTGCGGCGCGCGTGTGCAAGAGAGCTGGAGCAGCGGGCGTACATCGGAACGGCCCCCCCGGGCGGCGCCGCTGAACTGCCGGTCCGATCCGGGGGGGGTCGGAAGCCGGCTGTAGCCGCCCCGCACGGGGAGGGCACCGGCTGCGGCGGCGAACGCAGGCCGGGGATCTTTCCGGGGAACGCCCGGGGCGGGTGGCTTGAAAGAGAAATCACGTCGCGCCGCCGCGCGGACGGCGACCGGCGGGCGCATCGCCTGAGCGCAGTCTTGCAACCCCGATTTGCGGTACGTTCAGCACTGAGCGGCGGTGGGGCCCCCGCGACGCCCCGCGCCTTCCACCGCGAAACTGCCGAAGGGAGCGACCATGCGTCGTCACATGCTGATCATCATCGCCATCGGGATCCTCACCGTCTGCACCGCCGGGTGCAGTCACGATCTCGCGGCCACCGACCCCGCCTCGACCCTCGGGCTCCTCGCGCCGCCCGCCCGCGGCGACGGCGCCCTCACCGCGGCGCTCCGTGACTACATGGATTCCTGCGAATGGATCGAGGTCGACTTCGCCTACCCGACCGGTCCCGACAGCGTGGTCACCGTCGTGCCGAAGGGGTACCCCGCGTCGCGCCCGGTGAGCATCGTCGTCCATCGTACCGCGGCCGGTGCCGCGACGGCCGATCGCGGCACCCTGTGGCTGCCGGCCCCTCCGCGCAACGCCTCGGAGCAGCGCGCGCCGAACGGGTGCGTCGTGTTCCGCACGCGGAACCTCCCCGCCGCCGGTTCGACCAGCGTCGAGATCCACCTGCCGGTCATGCCCTGGCACGACACCTTGGGATGGGACGGACGGTTCACCGTGTATCGCCTGGAAGACGCGGCCGCCGGATGGTCGTCCGGTCCGGACACGTCCGTGGATTCGGCCCGTTGGCCCGACGAGGGTTCGTACGGATCGCTGTGCCTGACCCTGGCCGCGCGGCCGGACAAGGACGAGACCAACCCGGTGTCCGATCAGGTCGTCGATCCCGATGCGGCCGGGAACAGCATCTGATTCAGGAGGTCGGCCGCTCGTAGAGGCCGATGAATCCCCAGTAGAAGGGGTGGGCCCGGTCGGGATCGTGGTCACGCAGTTCACGCACGGCGGCCCTCAACGCGGCCGCCGTGCCGACGCCCGCGAGCCAGCGGCGGTAGAACGACTCGGCCAGGGTCCGTGCCGACGCGTCTTCCACGGCCAGGGACGAAGCGATCACGCGGCCGGCGCCCGCCTCCAGGAACGCCTCGGCAAGGCTGTCCACGCCCTGTCCGCGGTTGCGGTAGCGGCGGGCCCCTTCGCAGTTGGACAGGAAGACCAGCTGGGCGTCCAGCCGGTCGGCCGCGATGCGGTCCAGGGTCAGGGGCACGCCCTGTTGGCCCCCCAGGCGCACGGTCGTCTCGCCTTCCGGCCCCTGGTACACGTCCGCGTGGGTCGAAATGTGCACCGCCCGGAACCCGCGCAGGCCGCGGTCGAGGAGTTGGTCCAGGCGTCCCTGCGCGCCCAGCCGCAGATCCACCGCGCCGCCCCGCCAGACCTGGGCTATGGCCCGGGCCTCGGCTTCCGCATCGACCAGGGAAGCGACACCCCGGCCGGGGGAGCCGTTGTCGCCGATGACCATGAGATCACCGGTTCCGGTGTCCTGACTGGGCGGACGGGGAGCGCCGACGACGATGACCAGCGGTCCGCGATCGATGGCCGGCGGGCCGTCCGTCGCGCACGGCAGGGCAGCCCATGGCAGGCCGTCCAGGAACCGGTCCGGGGCGATGTCCAGCTCGGCCTCGGGGGGCCAGTCGCCGAGTACGGGTGCGTACAGCATGGAGCCGAGGCGAGTCGCCGCCGCTCGGTCCACCTCCCGGTCCGGGTAGGCCATGTCCGTGGCGACGGCGTTGGCCAAGGCCTTCAGGTCGGCGCTCGGTGCCAGTTCCGTCCAGCGCCAGGGCCGACCCGCGCCGCCGGTGGCCCAGGCAAAGCTGCGCCGGGATCCCACGAAGTACTCCACGCGCGGCCCCACCGCCGCCGCCGGTTGGTCGTGCCGGACCCAGGCGACGACGGCGCGGCCGACTGCCACCGGATCGTCGACCGGCAGGACCGCCCCGTGATCCCGCAGAAGGTCCAGGGTGAGCTCCGCCACGTCCCGGCGGATTCCCCGGCGGAAGGTCCGCCCCATCTCGGTATTCAGGACGGCGGAACCGTCCAGGCGGGACCGCGCCGAATCCACGAGGGCGTAGGCCGTCCGGGGATGGCCCAGGGCCAGCTGGTTGCGCCCGCGTTCCAGCAGCAGGCGCGCGGCGAGATCCGCCGGAGCGTCGTCGCCCAGAGCCGTATCCGCGGCGGCGAACGCGGCCTGGGCCTCGACGGCGTGGCCACCCCTGGCCAGCGCCATGGCTCGGACCAGGCGCGCGTGCAGGCGGGGCCAGTAGGAGCGCACGTTGAGTTCGTCCTGGACCAGATCGTCGGCTTCCTGCCAGCGGCCTTCCGCCAAGAGGACGGAGGCAAGGTTGATGCGGCTGCGCTGAACCCGGTCCGGCACGCCCAGACTGTCGGCCACGGCCAGGGCCAGGGAGAACCGGCGGGCCGCGGTGGTGGGGTCGCCCGAAAGGCGGGCCACCTCGCCCGCCGCTTCATGCACGAACCAGGCCGATTGCGCATCCATGTGCCGAGCCTCCACGGACGCGCTGTCCATGGCCGCGGCCGCCAGTTCGTACTCGCCCTGGTTGGCGTAGAGGCGTGCCGCCGCCAGTTCCAGGTGGAGCGAGGCGAAGGACAGTCGCGCCGCCACGGGATTGACGGCCCGCATCTCGCGGGCGCGCGTCAGGGCCGCGTACGCCAGGGCCGGACGATGGGTCTCCAGGGCCTGCCCCACGAGGTTGACCTGGGTCGTGATCGCGGCCGCCAGACCACCCAGCACATCACCACCTGCTGCGGCCACGCTCCACAGGGACTCCGCTTCGGCGTAGTGCCCTTCCTGGTTGTAGAGGTTGGCGCGGACCTGGGCGAAGGTCGAGGACATGTCGCCGCTGCTCCACGCGCGGTTGACCCACGCCATTCGGTCCAGGTGCTCCCCCGCCGCCTGCGTGTCGCCGCGCCGCCGCATTGCGTCCGCCAGGGCCAGGCCGGCCCGGAGCAGCCCGTTGGTATCGCCGGCCGCCGCCGTGAGTTCTTCCATGTGCTGGAGCGCACCGATCTCCCGATCGAGGTCGCCGGTCGCGTGGGCTGCGATGGCCATGAATCCCGTCGCGACGGAGCGGAGCCGCACGTAGCCGCTGTCGCGCGCCGCCTCGTACGCTTCCTCGAACAGGGCGGATGCCCGGTCGATCCGGCCCCGTTCCTTGTGGGCCATCGCCAGGCTCAGCCGCGTGCGGACGCGCAGGTAGCCGTCGGGCTGCACGGCGGCGCAGGCGCTGGCCATGCGCGCCGCGGCCAGGGCGTCGTCCAGGTGCTGGGCACGCCGCGCCTCGCGGGACAGGTCCGACCAGACCAGGACAGCCAGGGCCGGCCCCCCGCAGTTCCAGGCCGGGGCCACGGTGGCGGTGAAGTCGTGCACGGCCGCGTCGGTGTGGCAGTTCTCCGCCTCCAGGCTCGCGGCGCGGAATCCCGCCCAGATCGCCAGCAGGGAACCGGGTTCGGCCCGGTCCCGCGCGTCCGCGAACGCCCGACCCGCGCCCGGCCCATGCCCCCAGGCGAGGCGGCCCGCCACGAATCGGTGGATCGCGGCACTGGTGTCGGGCCCCGCGGCCACCGCAAGCAGGGAGTCTTTCCGCGCCTTGTGGCCCAGTTGTGCGGCGTTCATCACGGAAATCTCGATCAGGAGCGGGTCCGCCGGTTCGGCCGACCAGGCGTCGAAGAACTCCCGCCGTACCGCATCCCGCCGCCGGGGATCATCGAGTCCGTTCATGATGTGCAGATAGCGCTCCATCCGGGCCGCCTCGGGCGCCGCGACGGGCAGGGCCGCCAGCAGCGACTCCTGCACCGCGACGGCGGCGGCCACGGCCGGCGAGGCGCTGTCCAGCGGGCCGGGCGGCACGGCGTCGTGCCGGCCGCACGCCGGCAGCCAGGGCGCCGCCGCCAACAGGACCAGGAACAGGAAGCCGCGGTTCCGCAAAGTCGTCCACCTGCTTCGAGGCGTCGCTAGACGCCCACGGAATGCCGTCCTATAATGACCGGACACCAAGCCTGCCGGAAACGGCTTGCACTGTCTACGAGCCGGATCGGACGATCCGGTGCTCCCTCTTCCGGATCCACCAGGGATCAGGCACGTGACCGGTCAACCAGGCCACATCAAGCCGGACCATCTGGCCCCGGCCATCCTCTCCTACCGATCCGGCGACGAGCAGGCGGCCGCGTCCATCGTCTCGGCGGTGACGCCCGTGGTGCGCCGCGAGGTCGCCCGGATGCTCGGCGACGACGACACCGACCTGGACGACGTGCTCCAGGACGCCCTGATCGTGGGCCTGGGCTACCTGCGGGCGGAGGCGGGATTCGAGGGCGATCCCGTCCGGCTGCTCGTGACCATCGCCCGCAACCGCTGCCGCGATCTCCTGCGCAAGCGGAGCCGCCGCCCCTGGTGCCCCTCGAGCCGGTCGAGCACTGGCTGGCCGACAGCGCCCGCTCGGCCCTGGACGACCTGGAGGACAGCCAGCGCCGCAGCCTGCTGCAGGAGGCCCTGGACGAGCTCTCGTCCAAGTGCCGCCGACTCCTGCGCCAACTCTATTTCGACGGCCTGACCCCGGAGCAGGTGCGGGCCGCCAGCGGCCTCGGCACGGTGCAGGGCATCTATTATCGCCGCTCCGTCTGCCTGGAGCACGCGAGAATTGCCTTGCAAAGGCGGTTGCGTTTCGGTTCAGGGGGAGCGTCGGCACGCGGACGTGCCCGCACGACAGGAGATGCGGACCAATGAACGCACAGGCATCTGACAGCGGCCGGTTCGAGGATGAGTGCATCGAATCCGGTCTGGGCAACGATCTCTGGCGCCTGGACGACCCGGGGTGCCCGCCGGAACTGCGGGAACGGCTGACGGTCCATGTGGCCCACTGCGCCGGCTGCCGCCTGCGGCTGGCGGTGAACCGGAGCGTCGGCGTCGGCCTGGCCGACGGCAGCCTGTCCGCCGCGGCGTCGGCGGCCCGATCACCCTGGGCGCGCCGCACCGCCTGGCTGGGCACCGCCGCCCTGGCCGCCGGGCTGGCCCTGGTGATGCTGACCCCGCCGCAGGGCCGCCGGGCCGGCCTCACCCTGCGGGGCGAGGAGGGGCCGGTCATCGAGCGCCCGGTACCGGACGAGGTGGTGACCACGCGGCAGCCGGTCCTGCGCTGGACCCCCGTCCCGGACGCCACCCGCTACGACGTGCTCCTGGAGTCGGTGGACGGCGCCTTCCGCTGGACCACCGAGACCAGGGAACCCCGGGCGGCGGTGCCCGCGGGCCTGCCCCTGCCGGGGAACACGCGATTCCGGGTGCTCATCACGCCGGTGCCGCCCTACCTGGCGCCGGCCGGCGGCCTGCGCTCGTCCTTCCGCACGGGCAGCCCGGCGGCCTGGTTCAGCTATCGGCTCGGGAACGGTTCGGGCCCGGGACGGGGCCTGCTGGTGGTGGGGATGGCGGCGCTGCTGGCCAGCCTCGCCTGGTCGGGCGTGCGGCGGCGCACCGCCTAGGCTCCGGACGGCGAGCCGGGAAGCCCGCCCCGGCCGTCAGCCCGCCCGGACTCCGGCGAGGGCCCCGGCGTAGGCCTTGTCCTCCTCGGCGATGTGCGTCGCCAGCCACTGCTGCAGGAAGTCGCGCACCTCGCGGCTGATGCGGCGGCCCTCCACGCTCAGCTCGTAGTCGAAGCGCTCCACCTTCTGGATGATGCGGCGGTGCTTGGCCTGGTGCGCCGCAGGCCGGGGTAGTCGGCCTCGGCCATCAGCTTCTCCTCGAAGGCGAAGTGCTCCTGGGTGTAGCCCACCATCTCGCGCAGGACCGCCGCCATCTCCCGCTGCCCGCGGTTCTTCTCGATGGCCTCGTCCAGCCTGTTGAGCACCTCGAAGAGGTTGCGGTGCTGGTCGTCGAGGCCTCGACGCCGACGCTGTACCGGTCGCTCCAGGCAATGGCGGTCATGGCTCGCGGCGTCCTCCGGTCGGGAAGCCCCGGGGCTCCGCTGCGGATTCTTCGGTACGCATTGATCCTTTATCGGCGGCCGGCACCGCCGGTTGACCCCAAAATCCCGTAACTGCCGGGTCAACATGGGCCTACAGCGCGGCGCGACCCGGACCGAAAAGAGCACCGGAGGGCCGATCCGGCAAGGACACGGGGAACATCCAGCCGGAAGGACCCAACCCGGCATGACCGAGGTCAAGTCGCCGACCGTCGAGTCCGCCCTCGAGATCGCGGGCATGCTCGTGGACGCGGGTCATCTGACCCGCGAGGAGCTGGAGTACGCCCTGCGCGTGCGCGAGAAGCTGGGCGGACCGGCGCCCCCTGGTCAGCATCCTGCAGGAGCTGGAGCTGATCGACGAGCAGCAAGCTGCGCGACACCCTGCGCGCCAACCGGCTGAACATCCGCATCGGCACCCTGCTGCTGGAGCTGGGCGTGCTGGGCGAGGCCGACCTGCAGGCGGCCATCGGCCTGCAGAAGGAGTCCGGCGGCCGCAAGCTGGGCGAGATCCTCATCGAGAACCACTTCCTGACCGAGGACGAGCTGCTGAACGTCCTGTCGGTGCAGCTGGGATTCCCCTACCTGGAGACCGACCGCCTGCCCCGGGACAAGCGGCTGCTGGCCAAGGTGCGCCCCGGCCTGGCTGGAGACAGCACGGCTGCTTCCCGGTGCGGGGCGAGGACGGCGCGCTGCTGCTGGCGCTGGTCGATCCCCTGAACACCAAGGTGCTGGCGCGAGGCCGAGCGCGCTGCTGGGCGAGGCGCCCCACCCGGCGCTGGCCCGCCGCTTCGCCATCGAGTCGGCCATCCGCGCCCTGACCCAGCCCCCGGAGGCGGACGCCACCGAGAGCGGCGTCGTCCGCACGGTCAACGAGATCCTGCGCGACGCGGCGCCGCCGGCGCCAGCGACATCCACATCGAGCCCATGAAGGACAAGCTGCGCATCCGCATGCGCCTGGACGGGGTGCTGGTGCAGACCCTGGACCTGCCGACGGAGGCGGCGCGGCCCCTGACCAGCCGCATCAAGATCATGGCCGGCGCGGACATCGCCGAGAAGCGGCGCCACCAGGACGGGCGCCTGCTCTTCGAGCACGAAGGCGCCAAGATCGACCTGCGGGTGTCGTTCTACTCGACCATCCACGGCGAGAAGATCGTGCATGCGCCTGCTCAACAACCGCAGCCACCTGCTGGACATCCACGAGCTGGGCATGGCGCCGCGGGTGCTGGAGCGCTTCCGCAACGACGTGCTGGACGTGCCCAGCGGCGTGGTGCTGATCACCGGGCCCACCGGCTCGGGCAAGACCACCACCCTGTACGGGGCCATCAACTACCTCAACGACATCAACACCAGCATCATCACCGCCGAGGACCCGGTGGAGTACGTCATCGACGGCATCAGCCAGTGCTCCATCAACGCCAAGATCGGCATCACCTACGAGGAGACCCTGCGCCACATCGTGCGCCAGGATCCGGACGTGATCGTCATCGGCGAGGTGCGCGACCGCTTCTCCGCCGACACCGCCATCCAGGCGGCGCTGACCGGCCACAAGGTGCTGACCACCTTCCACACCGAGGACTCCATCGGCGGCCTGCTGCGCCTGCTGCACATGGACATCGAGGCCTTCCTGATCTCCTCGACCGTGGTCAGCGTGGTGGCCCAGCGCCTGGTGCGCGCAGGTCTGCCCCCACTGCGGCGAGACAGCACGAGCTGACCCCCGACGAGATCCGCCGCCTGGGCTACAACCCCAAGGAGTCCGGACCCATCGTCTTCCGGCGCGGCAGCGGCTGCCGCATGTGCCGCCACCTGGGCTACGCCGGACGCGCGGCGGTGTACGAGCTGCTGATCCTCAACGAGCCGGTGAAGGACGCGCTGATCCAGCGCCGCACCAGCTACGAGATCCGCCGCATCAGCACCGAGAGCACCGGGCTGGTGTCCCTGCTGGAGGACGGCATCCTCAAGGCCGAAGCCGGCCTGACCACCTTCGAGGAGATCATCCGCACGCTGCCCCGGCTGGCCAAGCCGCGGCCGCTGGCCGGAACTCCATCGCCTGCAAGGAGTGAAGTGATGAGCCACCCAGTTCTCCCTCATGGAGCTGATCGAGCAGCGCATCGCCGAGGGGCGGGTCGAGCTGCCGCCCGCGAACCAGATCACCGCCCGGCTGCAGGCGGTGACCACGGACCCGGACTTCGAGATGGGCGAGGTCGTGGACATCATCAGCTCGGACCAGGCCCTGACCACCGAGGTGCTGCGGGTGGCCAACAGCTCCTTCTACGGCGGCCTGTCCAGCGTGCGCAGCCGTGCGCGACGCGGTGGTGCGGCTGGGCGCGCCGGAGATCGTGCGCCTGGCCATGCTCTCGACCGAGAAGGCGGCCTACCGGGCCCACTCGCCCCAGCTGCGCGAGATGATCCCGCCCCTGTGGCAGCCACGCCGTGGCCACGGCCATGGGCGCGCGCTGGCTGGCCCGGAAGCTGGGCTACGCCGACCTGGAGAACGAGGCCTTCATCGGCGGCCTGCTCCACGACGTGGGCAGCCTGATGCTGGTGCGCATCGTCGACGACCTGATCGCGGCCGGCGACCTGGAGGTGGCCCTGCCGCCGGCGGTGCTGGTGGAGCTCATCGACACCGGGCCACACCCGCCACGGCTACGACCTGGTCCGCCACTGGAACCTGCCGGACATCTACTGCGAGGTGGTGCGCGACCATCACCGCGGAGGACCTGGCCGAGGCCGGCACCGTCATCAACCTGGTGGCCCTGGCCGACAAGGCCTGCGTGCAGCTGGGCATCGGCCTGGACCAGGACCCGTCCATCCGCCTGGACGCCACCGACGAGGCCGTGATGCTGGGCGCGTCGGACCTGGTCCTGGCCCAGCTGAGCATCATGCTGGAGGACACGCAGCACCTGGTCTGAAACGGAGAGTCGGACCGAACGGCGGCCGGCCCTGGCAGGGGTCGGCCGCCACGCTTTTCGCCCTGCCCGCGGCAACGCGCACCCGCCCGGAACGGCGTCCGAACCGGGAACCGCGAGCCCGCGTCCGGGGTTTCCGGGGGGCCCGCAAGGCACACCCCCGACATCCCCGTAAGGGAAAGGACCCTGCCATGAATGCGTTTACGGCTGCCAAACGCGCCCTCGTCACCCCTGCTCCTCGGCGCCCTGGTGACTTGCCGCCCCCGCCCTGGCACGCCGACTCCGGCTACCTGGGCGTCATGCTCCAGGACCTGAGCCCCGCCATGGCCAAGGCCCTGCAGCTGGGCGACCAGTCCGGCGTCCTGGTCAGCGACGTGGTGGACGACAGCCCCGCCGCGAAGGCCGGCCTGCAGGACGGCGACGTGATCGTCGCCTTCGCCGGCAAGCCCCTGTCCGACTACGACTCCCTGACCGCGGCCGTCCGCGCGGCCAAGCCCGGCGAGAAGGTGGACGTCACCGTGCTGCGCGACGGCAAGAAGAAGACCATCAAAGTGGAGCTCGGCGAGCGCGAGGACGACGACGTCCGTCTGGCACACGAAGAAGAACGGTGACGGCGACGACGCCATGAAGTGGATCCAGATGCTGCACGGCGACAAGGACGAGATGACGACGACGGCGACGTCGAGTTCCAGGCCATGTCCGGCCGAGGGCGGCTGGCTGGGCGTGAACATCGACGACCTGAACCCCCAGCTGGGCGACTACTTCGGCGTGGAGGACGGCGACGGCGTGCTGGTGACCGCGGTCGTGGAGGACGGCCCCGCGGCCAAGGCCGGCCTGAAGGCGGGCGACGTCATCGTCAAGGTGGGCGGCGACGAGGTCGAGGACACCGGCGACCTGCACGAGACCCTGGCCGGCACCGAGGCCGACCAGAAGGTCAAGATCGAGTACCTGCGCAAGGGCAAGGAGCAAGAGCGCCGAGGCCACCCTGGGCGACGATGCCCGAGGGCGACGCTGCCGGACGCTGCGCTTCTTCGGCGACGACGACGCATCCCGGCCGGGCCCCGAAGATGATGTTCGGCACATGGCGCCCGGCGGGCGACCGGACGTGGCGGATGATCGCCGACCCCAGCGCCGCATCGAGATCATCCGGGACGAGGACGAGGCCCAGGGCGACATGAAGCAGATGCGCAAGGAACTGGACCAGCTGCGCGCAGGAGCTGGACAAGTTGCGGGACGAGCTGCAGAAGAAGTAGACGCGTGGACGATCCGAAGCGGACCGTCCGCGCGGTCCGCCGAAGCGGCGCCGGGTTCCTTCCCCCTTGGAATCCGGCGCCCGAACCTTTCTTCGGCCTAGCGCAGCAGGTGGGGCAGGAACACCAGCAGGCCGACCGCCGCCGCGGCCAGGGCCGCACCAGCGACGCCCCGGCCAGCAGGTCCTTGACCCGGCCGGCCCGCGGATCGCGCTGCGGGGTGCAGCAGGTCCACCAGTGCCTCGCCGGCGCTGTTGACCAGCTCGACGGCCAGCACCAGCCCGACGGCCAGGGCCAGCAGCGCCCATTCGCCGCGGCTCAGCCCCACGGCACGCGCCCAGGCCAGGCCCGCCGCGCCCCCAGCCCCAGCATCACCCGGAAGTTGCGGCCGCGGGCGCCGGCGGCAACGCCGCGCCAGGCATGGACGAAACTCCGCAGGAAGTCCTTCACGACAGCTCCACCTCCACCAGGGGCGACTCGGTCGGCCGCCGCGCCCCGCCGGATCGGTCAGCAGCAGCCAGGCGCGCACGATGCGGCCCGGGAACAGGGCCGCCGCCGCCTCGGCGTAGGCCGCCAGCTGGGGCCGGTAGTGGTCCGCCAACCAGGCCCGCCGCTGCGGGATCGCCGTTCCAGCGGTTGGTCTTGTAGTCGATGACGTCCACCCGGTCCGGCCGCACCACCAGGCGGTCGATGATGCCGGTGACCCGCTCGGGACGGCCCTGGGCGTCGGTGCGGGCCAGCACCACCGGCACCTCGCTCAGGCCGCGGCCGCCCCGCCCTCGGGCCGGAAGATCCAGGCCAGGGCCGGGTCGGCGAGGACGGCCGCGGCCTCGGCGTGGGCCTCGCCCGCGCCGGGCGGCAGGGCGCCCCGCTCGGCGGCCAGCTGCAGCAGCAGGTGCACCGCGCGGCCGTGCGGCGGCGGCCTGGCGGTGGACGCCGGCGGGCGGGCTCCCGTCCGCGGCGGCGGCATTCTCGTCGGCGGCCGCCGAGGGCGTCACCACCGCGGGCCCGCGCGGCCAGGGCGGCGGGTCCCAGACGATCGCCCGGCGACTGCCGCCCCGGCCGCGGTCGCGGTTCCGCGCCGCCGGCGGCTCCGGCGGCCGCGCCAGCCCGGGCGGGTCGTCCAGGTCCACCGGCGCGCCCGGGCGCTGCGACGGCGGCCTCGCGCAGGCGGCGCAGGGCCTGCGGGCCTCGCCGTCGTCCTTGGCGCGGCCCTTGCCCCCCAGCACGTAGAGCCGGTCGCGGGCGCGGGTCATGGCCACGTACAGGAGGTTGGTCTCCTCGACCTCGGCCGCCCGGGCGGCGGCGCCTCGCCGGCCTGCTGCAGGGGATCCGGCGGCAGCGACCCCGTCGGCGCCGGGCGAGGCCCAGGCGCGCGGCCTTGCGGGCCCCGAAGACCAGGGCCGGTGGCGCTGTCGTTCGGAGCCAGCCGCACCTCGGTGTTCCGGTCGTTGAGGGCGCGATCCGCGTCCACCAGCAGCACCACCGGCGCCTCCAGGCCCTTGGCCCCGTGGATGGTCAGGAAGCGCACGCGCCCGCCGTCGCCGGCCGGCGCCGGGCGTGCCCTCCTCCTGGCCGCCGCGGCGGCCGGCCTTGTCCACCAGGTCGATGAAGCGGCGCACGGTGGGGGCGCACCGCCAGCTCCGGGGCCAGGGCCAGGTCGTAGAGGCGCTCCAGGTTGCGGCGGGCCTGGGGACCGAGGGCCGCGGCGTAGCGCGTCCGGCAGGTCGCCCTCGCGGCAGATGCGCCGCAGCAGCTCGTGGCAGCCCACGAAGCCCGTGTCGGCGCGCCAGGCCTCGCAGGCGAGCGGCGATCACCGCCAGGTCCGGGTCGGCGCGCCGCTTCGGCGCGCAGGGTCGGCCACAGGCCCGCCGGCGGCAGCAGGCGGCCGTCGGGCGCCGGGCCGGAACAGGCCCCGGGCGGCCAGCAGCCGCTGGAAGGAGGCCTCGGACAGGCGGGCGATGGGCGAGCGCAGCACCGCGGCCAGGGCGACGTCGTCGTCCGGGAAGACCAGCCAGCGCAGCAGGGCCAGCACGTCCTGGACCTCGCGGCTGGCGGCGAGCATGCCCCGGCCCGCCGGCTCGATGGGGATGTCCGCCTCGCGGAACGCCTGCTCGTAGAGGCTGACGCCGGTGCGCGACGGTACAGCACCAGCACGTCGGACCAGCGCAGGGGCCGGGGGCCGTCGTCGTCCCAGGTGACGGTCGCCCCCATCGACCAGCCGGCGGGCCAGCCGCGCCGCGGCCACGGCGGCGAGCTGGTCGCCCGAGCGGCCGCTGGCGTCGTCGTCCTCGTAGGGGTCGATCAGCGTGACCTCGCCCGGCGCCTCGGTGCGGGCGGTGAGCTGGTGCACGTCCGGTCGGCCTCCCCCGTGGGCAGGCGCGACACCAGGGGCTCGGCCCGGAACAGCGAGCCCACGCCGTCCACCACCGCCGGCAGGCTGCGGAAGTTGGTGGGCAGGGAGTGGACGTCCTGCTCGAAGCGGCGCAGGCGGGCGATCATGTCGGCGAAGATGTCGGGCTCGGCCCCGCGGAAGCCGTAGATGGACTGCTTCAGATCCCCCACGAAGAACACGGTCGGCCGCGGCCCGCCGTCCCCGGAGCCGCCGCCGAGGAACTCTTCCACGAAGGGCAGCAGGATGTCGCGCTGGTTGAAGTTGGTGTCCTGGAACTCGTCCACCAGCACGTGGCGCAGGGAGTCCTCCAGGCGGAACAGCAGGGACAGGGCGCGGGCCTGGTCGCCCATCAGCACGCAGGCCAGGTCCTCCAGATCGCCGAAGTCGATGACCCGGTCCCGTTGCTTCAACTCGTCGAGGATGTCCAGGGCCCGCAGTCCCAGCACCAGCACGGCGCGGTTCAGCCGGTAGAGGGCGACCAGGTCCAGGCGACGCAGGGACGCCAGGACCGGGGCGGCGGCGTCCAGGACGAGGGCGGTGAAGCGAGCCTTGAGATCGGCGTCGCGCACGGCGGTGAACGAGCGCACCTTGCCGGCCTTGGTCAGCAGCACCTCGCGCATGGCCGCCGGGTCCGCGGCCGCGGTCGCGGCTTGTCCCGCAGGGAGGCCACGTTCTTGTCCAGCTTGCCCCGCTCGGCCGGTTCCAGCGCCGCCTGCCACCGCGTCCAGCCCCGGGCCGGCGAAGTCGGCCAGCGCCGCGGCCAGGGCGGGTTGCAGATCCGCCTCGCGCACGTCGTCGCCCAGGGCCGGCGTCGGCGAAGAGGGCCGTGCGCAGCTCCGCCAGCAGGGCCGGCGCCAAGGGTGCACGGGGCCGCGCCGGCGTGCCCGCGGCCGCGGCCGTCCGCCGCAGCCAACGGTCCAGACGCATCTGCTCGCCGGAAGACGGCCCGCAGGCGCTCAGCCGGATCGACCCCGGGGTGCCGCCCAGGTCCAGGCGCCAGGGTGGCCAGGACCGGGTCGGCCGCCGCCTCGACCGTCAGCCGGTCCAGAGCCTCGTCCAGCAGGTCCTCCCGGTCCTCGAGCAGGCTTCGCGTGGGGATCGAGCCCCGCGTCGGCGGCGAAGCGCGCCAGGATCCGCTGGCAGAACGAGTGGATGGTGCCCACCTGCAGCCCCGACGGATCCTCCAGCAGCCGCTCGTAGAGGCGGGCGGCGCGGTCGCGCCTCCTCGGCCCGCGGGGTGGGCTCGTCGCGGCCGGCAAAGAGCGCCCCCAGCAGGGCCTCCCGCTCGGCGTCCGTGGCCAGGGCCAGCTCGCGGGCCCGCGCCAGCAGGCGCTCGCGGATCTCGGTGGCCGCCTTGCGGGTGAAGGTGATGGCCAGGATGGCCCGCGGGATGCACGTCGTTGTGCTCGCCCTCCACGCACAGGCGCACGAAGCGGTCCACCAGCACGCGGGTCTTGCCCGAACCGGCCGAGGCGCGCACCGCCACCGAGCGGTCGGGGCGCGCCGCCTCGCGCTGGATGGTCGTGGCCTCGCGGATGGGATCGCGGCCGCTCATGTGCCCTGCTCCCGGGCGTTGACCACCTTGTCCAGGCCGGCGGTCACCGCCGGCGGCATGGCGCGCTCCTCCACCCGGCACACGCCCCGGTGGTCGCACCAGCGGCAGGGCAGGGTACCGGCGGCCTCGCCGGCGCGGAAGCGGGGCAGCAGGGCCAGGGGCGCGGCGGGATCGGATGCCGCCGTCGCCAGCTCCAGCAGGGCGCGGGCCGCGTCCAGCGAGCAGGCCCGGATCGCCGGGATCGCGGTCCAGGGGATGCCCGCCGCCCGCCTGCGCAGCACCGGGCCGCAGCGCGTGTCCGACAGCTCGTAGAAGGCGGCCGCGTACGGGCGTGCCGCGTCGCCCCCGGCACGGCCCCCAGTTCCAGGGCCAGGGCGTAGAGGGCCAGCTGCAGATCCTCCAGCTCGCGCACGCTCTTGAAGGTGGGCGCCGTGCCGGTCTTGTAGTCGACCACCGCCAGCCGGCCGTCGCCGGCGGCGGCCCGGTCCACCCGGTCGATGGTGCCGCGTCAGGACGACGTCGGCCGCGTGGGCCGGCAGGTCCGGCGAGCGGCGCGGCGCCGGCGGCGCGGGCCGTGGCCGCGGTCCAGGCGTGCAGGTCCGCCAGGGGCAGGATGAACTCCGCCTCCAGGGCGACGGGTCGCCAGGCGGCGAAGCGCTCCAGTTCGGCGGCCACGATGCCGGGCACCAGGGCGGTGAAGGCATCCAGCCAGAGGCGCCGCTCGGGCAGCTCGGCGGCGCCGGGCAGGAAGTGGGCGCGGGCCGTGTCGGCCAGGGCGGCCGCGGCATCGTCGCAGCCGGCCGGCGGCCAGGGCGGCGTGGCAGGCCGCGTCCGGTGCCAGGGCCTCCCGCAGCACCGCGTGCACCACGCTGCCGTACTCCTTGCGGCCGAACTCCTCGCGCACCTCCTCCTCGGCGCGCAGGGCGAAGCCGCGCTCCAGCAGCACCCGGTAGGGGCAGTCGCGCCAGCGGGAGAGGACGCTCCAGGACAACGCGATCAGCGGGCGCGCCGCGGCGTACCGTGCGATGGGCAGGGGCTCGGCGACGAAGGCGGCCTGGCCCGCGGCGATGACCCGGTGCGGCGATTCCTCGCGACGCCAGGGGGTGGCGTCGGCGACCTCGGGCGCGCGTCCGCCCAGAGCCAGCTGCAGCCCTTCGATCAGGGGCGAGGGCAGGGCCGGCTGCTGGTCCCGCCAGCGGGACCAGGTCAGCGCCACGGTCGGCGCCCCGTGGAGCAGGCGCTGGAACAGCTCGGCGTCCCGGGCCCGGGCCTCGCGCCAGGTGGGCAACCCCAGCGCCCGGCGCACCCGGCCCGGCAGCACCACCGGCGTGGCCGCCGCCGCGGGGAAGACGCCGTCGTTGAGGCCGGCCACCACCAGCAGGTCGCTGCGGGCCAGCCGCGCCTCCACCAGAGCCGGTCACCACCACGGGGATGCCCCGGGGCCGGTGGGCGGTCACCTTCTCGGCGGCCAGCAGCCGGCCCAGGTCGGCGGTGAACCCGGCCAGATCGGTGCGGCGGCAGGCGCGCCCCGTGCTCACGCAGCTCCGCCAGCAGGTCGGCCAGGGCGGTCAGGTCGGTCCACTCGGGATGCTCGGCCAGGGGACGCGCCGGTGCCAGGTCGGCCCAGGTCGATTCGGCGGCGTCCAGCAGCTCGGTCCAGGACCGGGCTCGGCCGTCGGCCATCGCCGAGCAGGGGCGCGAAGGCCTCGGCCACCCGGGCGACGAAGCGGTCCATGCCCGGCTGCTGGCGCTTGAAGAGGGCCAGGGCCGCGGCGTCGTGGTCCCGGGCGCGGCGGTGCAGGCCGGCCAGGCCGGTCTGGGGCCCCGTTTCGCGGCGCACCATGCGCTCCAGGCGCAGGGCCCAGGTGCCGGCGCCGGTCTCGTCCACCGTCAGCCGGGTGTAGGGATGGCCCAGCACCTCCAGCAAGGGCTCGGCCCGCAGGTCGGTCAGGGCCGCGCGCAGCATGAAGCGCAGCAGCAGCCCCGCCGGCAGGGCGGACAAGGGCTCGCCCACGGTGTTGTCGGCGTCCAGGCCGGCGTCGCGCAGGCGGGCGGTGATGCGGGCGGCCAGAGCGGGGTCGTTGACGGCCACGGTGATGCCCCTCGCGGGCGCCCCGTGGTCCTGCAGGTGGCGGGCCACCAGACCGGCCACCGCCGTGGCTTCGTGCTCGGGATCCTCGGCCACCAGCAGGCGCGGACCCGGGTCCGGCGGCAGGACGCCCGCGACGTCCAGAGCCGCCAGGCGCGCCCCCAGGGGCGGATCGGCGGCGGGCGGCGGGGCGGCGGGTGCGCCCAGGGCCGCCAGCAGGCGCCGGGTGGGCGCCAGGGGGTCGAGGGCCTCGTCGGCGGCGCCCCAGGTGGCGGCCAGGCGACGGTCCAGGGGCGCGGCGGCCGTCGGGCACCACCAGCAGGTGGGCGCGGCCCAGGTCGAGGGCGGCGTCCAGCACCGCCGCGCGCAGGGGCTCCACCCTCCCGAAGCCGGCCACCACCGCCAGCGCCGGTCGCACCGGCGGCAGGCCTTCGCCCCGCTCCAGCGCGGCGGCCACGTCGGCCAGGCGGTCGATGCGGTCGCGGGGCACGTCGCGGCGGTACAGGGCCCACACCTCGCGGATGCGCGCCGCCTCCCGCGGCCACCACCTCGGCGTCGGCGGTCCGGGCCAGGCGCAGCAGGGGCTCGGGGTCGCCGGCCGTCCAGCAGACGGGCCGTCCAGGCGGTGCTGCCGCACCTCATCGAAGAAGGCCAGGAAGGCGTCGGCCAGGCCGGGGGCCGCGGCCGGGCCGCCCTCCAGCCAGGCGGCGGAGGCCAGGCGGCGGGCCAGCAGCAGGCCGCGGATCGCGGTCGTCGGGCAGGCCGGCGTCGCCGATCCAGGCCCAGGCCGGCGGCCAGCTCGTCGGCCCACTGGGTGTCCGTCAGCAGGCGCGGCAGCAGCAGGGCGTCGCGGCCGCTGTGCTCCAGCAGGGCGTGCTCCAGGTCGCGGCAGGCCCGGGACGAGGGCAGCAGCACCAGGGCGTCGGACAGGTCGCCGTCGGCGGCACCGGGCAGTTCCGCCAGCAGCGCGTCGGCCAGGCGGGCCAGGGGATCGTCGGCGAAGGGGACGGCGAGCAGGCGACGGGGCATGGGTCTGCGGACCTCGGCGGGCAGGGGTGTCGGGATGAGCGGGCCAGCCTAGCACAGGGGGCCGGTCGGCCCAGCGTCGGGGGCCGGGCGCGGACGGCCCGCGGCTTCGTCACCACGCGCCGCGTCACCGCCGGTCGTCTCGCGGCCGGCGGCGCTCCCCCCGCGCGGGAAGCGGCGGGCTTCGCAGGCGACATCCGTGCCGGAATCGTTTCCCAAATCAGGACTTATTGCCTATCATTTCCGCGCGACTTTGACTTCGGAAAATAATAGTTAATTTTCTAACAGAACGTGACGCGATCGTGACACACGGCGCCGCGAGCCACGGTAACCTGACGCTGCTGCACGACTTCACTGGGGAGGAATGACTTGGCCGATACGTCCAGCAACGGGCCCGCCGCCGGCGTGTGCCGTCTCGGCACGCGCGGCAGCGCTCTGGCCATGTGGCAGGCCCACACCATCGCCGGCATGCTGAAGGAACGCGGTGTCGCCACCGAGATCGTCACCATCACCACCAAGGGCGACGCCATCGACAACGTCCCCTTCTCCAAGCTGGAGGGCAAGGGCTTCTTCACCAAGGAGCTGGAGGACGCCCAGCTGGAGGGGCGCGTCGACTTCGCCGTGCACTCCCTGAAGGACCTGGCCACGCGAGATGCCCGCCGGCCTGCAACTGGTGGCCATGGTGGGCCGCGAGGATCCCGCGGGAGATGCTGCTGGCGCGGCCCGAGGCCATCGACCTCGAACGCCAGGAAAAGGGCGAGCCCCTGCCCCTGGTCAGCGGCGCCACCCTGGGCACCAGCGCCGCGCGGCGCCAGGCCCAGGTGCACTCCCTGCGGCCGGACCTGGAGATCAAGGACCTGCGGGGCAACGTGCCCACCCGGGTGAACCGGCTGCGCGAGGGCCGCTACGACGCCATCATGCTGGCACGGGCGGGCCTGGTGCGGCTGGAGCTGGACCTGGCCGAGCTGTGGGCCATGCCCCTGGAGGTGGCCGATTTCGTGCCCGCGCCCGCCCAGGGCATGCTGGGCATCCAGTGCCGGCGCGACGATCCCTGGGCCGAGGTGCTGGCCGGCCTGCACTCCGCCGAAGCCGCCCGCGGCGTGGCCGCCGAGCGCACCCTGCTGGAGCGCCTGGACGGCGGCTGCCAGCTGCCCTTCGGCGTGAACGTGCAGCCGGCGGGCGGCGGCTGGAAGCTGGAAGCCTTCCTGGCCGCGGCGCCCGACGATCCGCGGCCGGTGCGTTTCACCCTCGAGGGCGCCGACCCCGCGGCCCTGGCCGACGAGGCCTGGGAGCGGCTGCGCCCCCATCGGGAGGCCTCGCGTTCGTGATGCCGCGCCGACGCATCGTGTTGACCCGCGAAGCGCAGCAGAACCGGCCCTGGGCCGAGCGTCTGCGGGCGGCGGGCCACGACGTGCGGCGAGCTGCCCCTGCTGCGCTACCGGCCGCTGGCGACGGCGGACCGAGGTCGCACGCCGCGGGCTACGACTGGATCCTGTTCACCTCGCCCCACGCCGCCGACGCCTTCTGCGGCCTGGGCGTGTCGGTGGGCCGCGCCCGCCTGGCCTGCCTGGGGCCGGGCACCGCCCGGGCCCTGCGCGCGGGCGGTCACGGACCGGGTGCTGGACCTGGACTGCCGCGACGGTGCCGAGTTCGCCGCGGCCTTCGTGTCCTGCGTGGCGGCGCCCGGGGCTGCTGCTGCTGCCGGGCTCGGCACGGCGCCTGGCCGAGCCGCGGCACTCCCTGGAGGCGGCGGGGTTCAACGTGACCGAGTTGGCCCTGTACGAGACCGAGGCCGTGCCCCCGGCGGATCTGCCCGCCGCGGCGCCGGCCGCCGACGACATCGTGTTCTTCGCCAGCCCGTCCGCGGTGCGCGCCTTCGCCGGCGCCTGGACCGTGCGGCCGGACTGCGTGTCCATCGGCGAGACCACCGCCCGGGCCGCCCGCGAGGCGGGCTTCCCCACGACGGTGGCCGCGTCGCCCGACCTGGAGGCGATGGTCCTGGCCGCGGGCCTGGACCCGATCCCCGCCATCACCGCCGACCCGAGGAGCGGATCATGAACCTGCTGGACCGGCCGCGCCGCCTGCGCGTCAACCCCGTCATGCGCGAGCTCGTCGCCGAGACCGACGTCGCGCCCCGCCACCTGATCACCCCCCACTTCGTCGTCGAGGGCAGCGGCGTGCGCCACGAGATCGGCGCCATGCCCGGCGTGTTCCACGTCTCGCCCGACACGCTGGTGGACGAGGTGGCCGCGGACCTGGAGCTGGGCCTGAAGACCCACCTGCTGTTCGGCGTGCCCGAGCACAAGGACGCCACCGCGACGGCCGCCGTGGACGAGAACGGCCTGGTCAGCGACGCCCTGCGCAGGCTGAAGGACAAGTTCGGCGCCGACATCATCACCGTCACCGACGTCTGCCTGTGCGCCTACACCGACCACGGGCACTGCGGCTTCGTGAAGGACGGCGTCATCGTCAACGACCCGTCGGTGGAGCAGCTGGCCAAGATGGCCCTGGCCCACGCCCAGGCGGGCGCGGACATCGTCAGCCCCAGCGACATGATGGACGGCCGCGTGGGCGCCATCCGCGACCTGCTGGACGAGAACGGCTTCACCAACACCAGCATCCTGGCCTACAGCGCCAAGTTCGCCAGCGCCTACTACGGGCCCTTCCGCGACGCCTGCGACAGCGCGCCCCAGGGCGACCGCAAGAGCTACCAGATGGACCCGCGCAACGGCCGCGAGGCCATCGTCGAGACCCTGCTGGACCTGCAGGAGGGCGCCGACATGGTCATGGTCAAGCCGGCCCTCGCCTATCTGGACATCATCCGCCGCGTGCGCGAGGAGGCCCTCAGCCCGGTGGTCTGCTACAACGTCAGCGGCGAGTACTCCATGGTGAAGGCCGCCGCCAAGGCGGGCCTGGTGGACGAAGGCGCCATCGTGCGCGAGAACCTGCTGGCCATGCGCCGCGCCGGCAGCGACCTGATCATCACCTACCACGGGCGCGACGCCCTGCAGAAGGGGTGGATCTGAGATGAGCAACGCGAGCTGGTGGGAGCGCGCGCAGAAGGTCATGCCCGGCGGGGTGAACAGCCCGGTGCGGTCGTTCAAGTCCGTGCCCGGCGAGCCCCTGTTCTTCAGGGAGGCGGCCGGCAGCCGGTTCACCGACGAGGACGGCAAGAGCTACATCGACTGGTGCCTGAGCTGGGGCCCGCTGATCCTGGGCCACGCCGACCCGGACGTGCACGCCGCCGCGCGCGAGGCCATGGACGAGGGCGCCAGCTTCGGCGCCCCCAGCCGCCGCGAGGTGCTGCTGGCCGAGGCCTTCCTGCAGCGCATGCCCCACTTCGACCAGGTGCGCTTCGTCAGCAGCGGCACCGAGGCCGTGATGAGCGCCATCCGCCTGGCCCGGGGCTTCACCGGCCGCGACGTGACGGTCAAGTTCAGCGGCTGCTACCACGGCCACGCCGACAGCCTGCTGGTGGAGGCCGGCAGCGGCCTGATCACCTTCGGCACCCCCAGCAGCGCCGGCGTGCCCAAGGGCTTCACCGACACCACCGCCGTGCTGCCCCTGGACGACGTGGCGAAGCTGGAGGCCTTCTTCGCCGAGCGCGGCGACGAGGTGGCCGCCATCATCATCGAGCCCGTGCCCGCCAACAGCGGCCTGCTGATCCAGCGGGCGGAGTTCCTCCAGGCCTGCCGCGACCTGACGACGAAGCACGGCGCCCTGCTGATCTTCGACGAGGTCATCACCGGCTTCCGCGTGGGCCCGGCGGGCGCCGCGCCGGTGCTGGGGATCACGCCGGACATGGGGACCTACGGCAAGATCATCGGCGGCGGCTTCCCCGTGGGCGCCTACGCCACCCGCGCCGACATCATGGCCCACGTCTCGCCCCTGGGCGGCGTGTACCAGGCCGGCACCCTCAGCGGCAACCCCGTGGCCATGGCCGCGGGCCTGGCCACCCTCGAGAAGACCGGCCAGCCCGGCTTCTACGAGGAGCTCGAGCGCAAGGGCGCGGCGCCTGCAGGCGGGCCTGGAGCAGGCCGCGGCCGACGCCGGGCGTCACCGCCACGGTGGTGCGCCAGGGCTCGCTGTTCTGGACCGTGTTCCAGCCCGAGGCGCCCCGCGCCGTCGAGGCCGTGGACGGGTCGAAGATGGACATCTACGGCCGCCTGCACCGGGGCCTGATCGAGCGCGGCGTCTACCTGGCGCCATCGGGCTGGGAAGTGGGCTTCCTGAGCGCCGCCCACACCGACGACGACATCGACACCACCTGTGCCGCCGTGGCCGACACCTTCAAGTCCTGGAGCTGAACCGCATGGCCGACGTCAAGAACAGCATCTTCCTGAAGAACCTGCGGGGCGAGCCCTGCGAGCGCACCCCCATCTGGGTCATGCGCCAGGCCGGGCGCTACCTGCCCGAGTACCAGGAAGTCCGCAAGCAGTACACCTTCAACGAGTTGTGCCGCACGCCGGAGGCGGCCTGCGAGGTCACCCTGCAGCCCATCCGGCGGTTCGGATTCGACGCGGCGATCATGTTCAGTGACATCCTGACGCCGCTGGAGGCCATGGGCGCGCCCTTCGATTTCAGCCAGGGCGGGCCCAAGCTGGAGCGGCCGGTGCGCACCGAGGCGGAGATCGACGCCCTGCACACCTACGCCCCGCTGGAGGGCACCGGCTTCGTGGCCGACGCCATCAAGCTGATGAAGGAGGGCCTGGGCGACACGACGCCGCTGATCGGCTTCGCCGGCAGCCCGTTCACCCTGGCCACCTACCTGATCGAGGGCGGCGGCTCCAAGGACTTCGCCGTCCTCAAGACCATGCTCTACAGCCGGCCCGAGCTGCTGCAGAAGCTGATGGACAAGCTGACCGACCAGACCCTGGCCTACCTGCGCATGCAGGTGGACGCGGGCGTCGACGCGGTGCAGCTCTTCGACACCTGGGGCGGGATCCTGCACCCGGCGGACTACGCGACGGTGGTCCTGCCCTGCGTGAGGCGCATCATGGACGGCCTGAAGGACACGGGCGTCCCGCGCATCTATTTCCTGAAGGGCAGCGCGCCCTACCTGGACCTCGGTCACCACGCTGGACGTGGAGGCGCTGGGCCTGGACTGGACCCTGGACCTGGCGCGGACCCTGCCGCTGATGCAGGGCTTCGCGGTGCAGGGCAACCTGGACCCCCTGGTGCTCTTCGGCAGCGAGGACGAGATCAGGCGGCGCGCGTTGGAGATCTGCGCGGCCGGCGCCAAGGCGCGCGGCCACGTCTTCAACCTGGGGCACGGCATCACGCCGCCCACGCCCATCGCCGCCGTCGAGACCCTGGTCGAGACCGTCCAGGGCTTTCGCCGATAGATCGAAGGAGGGCCGCATGGCCGTGCACATCAGCGAAGACTTCGTCGAGAAGTACAACAAGCCGGGACCGCGGTACACCAGCTACCCCACGGTGCCGGCCTGGAAGCAGAACTTCGGCGAGGCCGAGTACCGCGAGGCCCTGGACGAGCTGAAGGGCCGCCCGGACGACGAGCTGGCCATCTACCTGCACGTGCCCTTCTGCGCCAAGGCCTGCCACTACTGCGGCTGCAACATGCTGGTGACCCACGACAAGGACGAGGTCACCGCCTACCTGGACCGCCTGGAGACCGAGCTCGGCCGGGTCACCGACCTCATCGGCACCGGCCGCCGCGTGAAGCAGTTCCACTGGGGCGGCGGCACCCCCAACTACCTGAAGAACGACCAGGTGGAGCGGGTGCTGGCCATGTTCCGCGGCGCCTTCGCCATCGTGCCCGAGGCCGAGGTCTCCCTGGAGATCGACCCGCGCATCGGCTCGCCCGAGCAGGCGGCCTTCCTCAAGGAGGCCGGCTTCAACCGCATCAGCCTGGGCGTGCAGGACTTCGAGCCGCGGGTGCAGAAGGCCATCGGCCGCCGCCAGTCCCGGGACAAGACCCTGGACGTGTACCGGGGCTGCCGCGACGCCGGGCTTCGCGGGCGTGAACCTGGACCTGGTCTACGGCCTGCCGGGCCAGACCCCCGAGAGCTTCGCCGACACCCTGGCCGGGGTCATCGACCTGGCGCCGGACCGGGTGGCCTGCTTCAGCTACGCCCACGTGCCCTGGGTGCGGCCCAACCAGGAGCAGGTGGACACCACCATCATGCTGACGGGCTACGACAAGTTCGCCCTCTTCCAGCTGACGGTGGACAGGTTCCGCGAGGCGCGGCTACGAGTGGATCGGCATCGACCACTTCGCCAAGGCCGACGACGAGCTGTCGGTGGCCCTGCGCAAGCGCGCCCTGCACCGCAACTTCATGGGCTACGCCACCAAGCCGGCGCCCCACATGCTGGCCTTCGGCATGAGCGGCATCGGCGACGTCTGCGACCGCTTCGTCCAGAACGACGCCACCTACCAGGGCTGGTGCGAGCGGTGGACGCGGGCGGCCTGCCCGTCGTCAAGGGCCACAAGCTGAGCGACGACGACAAGCTGCGCCGCCTGGCCATCCTGAACATCATGTGCAACCTGGAGCTGCCCTGGGACCTGACGGTGCCGGCGCTGGGGCGAGCGCGCCGACGTCGCTCTTCGCCGACAGCCTGGAGCAGCTGCCGCCGCTGATCGACGACGGCCTGGTGGAGCGCGACGACCGCGGCCTGCGCATCACCGAGAAGGGCCGCTACTTCGTGCGCAACGTGGCGATGATCCTGGACGCCTACCTGGGCCAGGACAAGGACCGCCCCATCTTCTCGCGGACCGTCTGAGGGAGGCGCGCGCTCGATGCAGCAGCAGCCCTGCCCCTACCCCAAGGACCGCCTGGACCCGGCCCGGACCACCGGCCTGGTGCTGTGCGGCATGGGCGGTCCGGACGGGCCCGAGGCGGTGGAGCCGTTCCTGCTGAACCTGTTCGGCGACCCCATGATCTTCCCGGTGCCGCAAGCCCTTCGGGCCGCTGCTGGGGAGGTTCATCGCCAAGGTGCGCACCCCGGCGGTGCGCAAGCGCTACCTGACCATCAGCCCCGACGGCTGCACGCCCCAGCTGGGCACCACCCTGCGCCAGGCCGAGGACCTGGCCCGGCGCCTGGGCGAGCGCGGGCCTGCCGACGCTGCCCGGCATGGCCATGCGCTACTGGCACCCCTTCCCCGAGGCCGCCTTCACCGACCTGGAGAACCGGGGCGCCGAGCAGTACCTGGTCGTGCCCACCTACCCCCAGTACTCGTGCGCCACCAACGGCGCCACCCTGGGCTACGTGCTGGAGGGCCTGAAGGCAGGTCGCCCCCGACCGGCCGGTGCACGTGGTGCCCGAGTGGCACCTCCAGCCGGGCTTCCTGGCCGCCCTGGCCGCCCCGGCGGCGGCCACGCTGCAGGGCTGGGCCGACGGCGGGCGTCGATCCCGCCGGCTGCGCCCTGGTCTACGCCGCCCACTCCCTGCCCCAGAAGATGGTGGACGGCGGCGATCCCTACCTGGACCAGATCACCGCCACGCGTGGACGCGGTGCACGCCCTGGTCCGCGAGCGCCTGGCCGCCCTGGGCCACGCCGACGTGGCTGGCGGACGGCGCCCGGCGGCGCCGCGCCGCGGCTGGCCTTCCAGAGCCGGGTCGGCCCCATCAAGTGGCTGGGCCCCGAGCTGGTGTCCACGGTCAAGGACCTGGCCGCCCGGCGGCTGCCGGCACCTGTGCGTGCAGCCGGTCAGCTTCACCTGCGAGCACATCGAGACCCTGATGGAGCTGGACATCGAGCTGCGCGAGGACGCCGCAGAAGGCGGGCATCGAGGATTTCCGGCGGGGCGCCGCCCTGAACCTGGACGAGACCTGGCTGCGGTCCATGGCCGACGAGCTGGCCGACCGGGCCTTCGGCGCGGAGGTGCGAGCCCATGGCTGAGCGCACCCCCCGCCGCGTGGCCGTGGTGGCCGGCGGCGTCGCCGGCCTGGCGGTGGCCGTGGACCTGCTGGACCGGGCCGCGGCCGCGGGGCTGGACCTGCAGGTGACGGTGCTGGAGAAGGGCGCCGACCCCGGCGGCAACCTGCAGACCCTGCGCGAGGACGGCTGGCAGCTGGAGTGGGGCCCCAACGGGTTCCTGGACAGCGAGCCGGCCACCCTGCGCCTGGCCGAGCGCGCCGGCGTGGACGGCGAGCTGCTGCCCAGCAGCGACGCCACCGCGTCACCGCTTCCTGCTGGTGGACGGCCGCCTGCAGGAGATCCCCACCGCGCCCGGCGCCTTCCTGAAGTCGAAGCTGCATGCCCCTGCGCGCCAAGCTGCGCATGGCGGGCGAGCTGTTCGTGCCGCCGCGCCGCGACCTGGGCCGCGCCGCCGAGGATCCGGCCACCGACGAGACCGTCGACGCCTTCGGCCGCCGGCGCCTGGGCGGCGAGTTCGCCGAGGTCATGCTCGACCCCATGGTCAAGGGCGTGTTCGGGGGCAACTCGCGCAAGCTGAGCCTGGCCGCCGCCTTCCCCCGCATGGTGGAGCTGGAGCGGGACCACGGCGGCCTGTTCAAGGCCATGATCGCCCTGGGCCGTCAGCGCAAGAAGCAGGGCAAGGCCTCCACCGACGCCGGGCCCAGCGGGCGCCTGACCTCGTTCAACGGGGGCATGGGCCAGCTCGTGGACGGCCTGGCGCAGGTCGCTGGACGCCGATCCGCGCGCGGAACTGCGTCACCGGCGCGGCGGTCTCGCGGGTGGCCTTCACGGCCGGCGCCTGGCACGTGGCCGGCCACGACTTCGACCTGCGGCCCCTTCGACGCGGTGGTGGACGCCGCGCCCGCCCACGCGGCGGCGGTGCAGCTGCGCGAGGTCTCACCGGTGCTGCACGAGAATCTGGTGAGGATCCCCTTCGCCCCCATGGCCGTCATCGCCCTGGGCTTCGACCGCGCCGCGGTGAAGCACGACCTGCAGGGCTTCGGCCTGCTGATCCCCAGCCGCGAGAAGCGCGAGCTGCTGGGCGTGCTGTGGACCAGCAGCATCTTCCCGCGCCGGGCGCCCGAGGGGAAGGTGCTGCTCCGGTGCATGGCCGGCGGCGCCGACAACCCCGGCGTGCTGGAACTGGACGACGAGGCGCTGCTGAGCCTGACCATGGCCGAGCTGCGCCCGCTGCTGGGCATCAAGGGCGCGCCGGAGATGGTGCGCATCATCCGCCACAAGCGGGCCATCGCCCAGTACGTGCCGGGCCACCTGGCCCGCCTGGCCGCCGTCGATCGCGAACTCGAGAACCACCCTGGGCTGTTCCTGACGGGCAGCTCGTACAAGGGCATCTCGGTGAATTCCTGCGCCAAGGAAGCCGAGAGCGATCGCCGACCGCGTGGTGGCCCACCTGGCCGCCGAGCGCGGGCGACGCCTCGCTGGAGGCCGTGTGATGAATCTGATCGTCTCCGTGTCCAACGTCCTGCTGCCGCTGCTGTACCTGGTGATCTGGGTGCTGTACATCTGGATCTTCCGCTCGGACAACCAGCTTCCCGCGCCGGGTGGCCTCGCGCTTCACCGCGGCGGTGGTGCTGCTGCACGTGGGCGTGCTGGTGGTCAAGGGCAAGCTGTACGGGCGGCTGCCCCTGGGCTCGGGCCTGGAGTTCGCCTCGGGCCTGGCCGTGGCCCTGCTGGCCACCTACCTGTACATCGAGCGGCGCCGGCGCGTGAAGCAGACCGGGCTTCATGGTCACGGGCCTGGCCTTCCTGCTGCAGTTCATCTCCAGCGCCTTCTCCACCTCGGTGCCCGACGCCAGCCCCCTGCTGCAGGATCCCGGCTTCGCCGGCCACGTGGTGCTGGTGCTGCTGGCCTACACGGCGCTGACGGTCAGCTTCCTCTACGCCATCCTCTACCTGGTGTTGGCCCGGCAGCTGGGCCGCCGCCAGTTCGGCCTGCTGTTCCGGCGGCTGCCCTCGCTGGACGTGCTCGAGCGCATGAGCGTGGGCGCGGTGGAGCTGGGCGTGCCCCTGCTGTTCCTGGCCCTGGCGCTGGGCCACCTGTGGATGTACAGCCTGGCCGACCGCGTCGACCCGGCCCTGGCCGCGCGCCTGTCGCCCTGGGACCCGAAGATCCTCATCTCCTGGGTGATCCTGCTGGGCTACTCGGCGGGCCTGGCGGGCTACCGCTTCCTGGGCTGGCGGGGCAAGCGCATGAACGTGCTGGCGGTGACGGCGTACCTGGCCATCATCGTGGCCATGGGCGTGGTGCAGCACTTCGTGCCCAGCTTCCACGACTTCCGGCAGCACCAGCACGCCGCAGCACGTGTCGCTGATGTGGCCCCTGGCCGCGGCCTCGCCCTGCACCTGCGCCGAGCACGCCGACCCGGCCGGAGGTGATCGATGAGCCGCCCCGACACCCTGTTCGCGGTGACCATCAACCACCGCAACGCCCCCACCGAGGTGCGCGAGCGGGCCCACCTGGAGGAGGAACGGGCGGTGGCCCTGATGCAGGCCCTGGCCGACATCGACGGCTGCGTCGCGGCCATCCCCGTCTCCACCTGCAACCGCACCGAGGTCTACGTGGAGGTGGCGCCGGGCCACACCTCGACGCCATGCTGCGCGACGGCCCTGGAGCAGGTGGGCGCCGAGGCCGACCTCTTCTTCAGCCACCACGCGCGGCACCTGCACGGCATCGACGCCATCGGCCACCTGTACCGGGTGTCCTCGGGCCTCGAGAGCATGATGATCGGCGAGCCCCAGATCACCAGCCAGCTCAAGGATGCCTACCGCCTGGCCCGGGCCAACCAGGAGCCGGGGCCGGGCCTGCTGCGGGCGTTCCAGGGGGCGTTCCGCGCGGGCAAGCGGGTGCGCACCGAGACCAGGATCAGCCAGGGCGCGGTGAGCGTGGCCTTCGCCGCGGTGGAGCTGGCGCGGAAGTTCTTCGACCACCTCTGCGACCAGCGGGCCGTGCTGGTGGGCGCCGGCGAGACGGGCGCCCTGGCGGCGCGCCACTTCCTGCAGCACGACATCGGCCACCTGACGGTGATCAACCGCACCCTGGAGCGCGCCCAGGAGCTGGCCGTGACCCTGAACGCCGAGCGCATGGCCACCGTGGAGGCCGCCCGCGCCGCAGGTCCACCCCCGCGAGCTGGCCGCCGCCGGCTGCGGCCACGTGACGCCCGCCCCTGGTCCGACCTGGGCGCCGCCCTGGTGGAGGCCGACGTGGTGCTGTCCACCACCGGCGCCGTCGATCCGGTGATCCTGCCCGACATGGTGGCGGCCGCCGTGGCCAAGCGCCGCGGCAAGCCCCTGTTCCTGCTGGACATCGCCGTGCCCCGGGACATCCACCCGGACGTGGCCAAGGTGAAGGGCACCTTCGTCTTCGGCCTGGAGGATCTGGACGAGATCGTCCAGGGCAACCTGGCCGCGCGCCGCAAGCAGATCCCCCGCGCCGAGCACATCATCGAGCAGGAACTGGAGGAGTTCCGGAAGTGGCTCGACGACGTGGACCTGCGCCCCACCGTGGCCGAGTTCAAGGCCTACCTGGAGGAACTGAAGGACAAGCAGGTGGGCTTCGTGCGCAAGAAGCAGTCGGACGAGGTGGCCGCCGCCGTCGAGGCCAGCCTGCAGCAGTTCATCAAGAAGGTGCTGGGGCGTTCGATGGCCACGCTGAAGAACACCGAGTCGCGCGCCGAGCGGGAGCGGGACCTGGAGACGCTGCGGCGGTTGTTCGCGCCGGATACTGAAGACAGGCCGTAGGAGCCGCCGTGGGCCTCCTGCCCGTCATCGTCATCGCCATCGGCCTGGCCATGGACGCCACGGCCGTGTCCCTGGGCGCCGGCGCCAGCGGCCGCGCGCCGGGGCACCGCGCCGCCTTCCGCCTCGCCTTCCACTTCGGGCTCTTCCAGGCGCTGATGCCGCTGCTGGGCTGGCTGGCCGGCCGCTGCCTTGGCCGGCTTGCTGACCGAGGTGGACCACTGGGTGGCCTTCGGCCTGCTGGCGATCGTGGGCGGACGCATGGTGTGGGGTGGGCTATATCCGGACCAGGAGGGCAGCGAGAAGAACGCCGCGCGCCGCGACATCTCCAAGGGCTGGACCCTGATCGCCCTGTCGATCGCCACCAGCATCGACGCCTTCGCCGTCGGGCTGGGCCTGGCCATGCTGGACGCGGCCATCTGGGTGCCGATCGCCCTGATCGGCGTGATCACCGCGGCCATGTCCCTGTCGGGCCTGTTCCTGGGCCGCGTGGTGAGCGCCCGCTGGGGCAGCCGCGCCGAGGTGCTGGGCGGCCTGCTGCTGGTGGGGATCGGGGTGCAGATCCTGGTCAGCCACCTGACGGGGCGGGCCGGGTGATCGCGGGGTCGCGATCCGCCTTGATCGATCGTGCCGCCCACGTGTTCCAGAATGCCTGGGCGGCATGATCCATCACGCGGGCGCGACCCGCCTCAGCGGAGATCCGGCCTCACCCGCGCCCCCGCGTACCAGCCCCAGCCCCAGTCGTCCGAGCGGCCCTCGAAGCTCCACCAGAGACTGCGCTGCACGCCCATGTCGAGCACCAGCGTGCCCACCGGGCGGATGACGATGCCCGCGCCGGGGCGCCACTCGTAGCCGGGCTCGTCGTGGAAGAGGAGCAAGTCACCGCCCCAGCCGATCTCCAGGCCGCCAGCCCGCACCGGATGCCAGCGCAACCGGGGCTGCACGACCGTGGCCGCCAGAGCCATGGCCGGCGACTTGGCCGCGTCCAGGGCCGGCGAGTCCTCGCCCAGGATGGCGGCCGCACCCAGGTACCACAGGCCTGCGGCCATGACCGGCACGAAGTTGCCGGTCAGGCGCGTCTCGGCGCCCCCCGGGGGGCGGGTGGCCACGTCCCACACCGCCAGGGGATTGATGTCCACGACGAGCCGCTCCGGCACCAGGTCCAAGGTGAGCACGAGTTCCGGCTGCACGACCGCCAGTCGATCGTCGCGGGCGTAGCGCGACCCCCACGGCGAAGTCGTCGGGATCGCGTCCCGCGCCGGCCGGTTCCGCGGACGCGGCGAACAGCGGCGCGCCCCCCAGGGCCCACCCGCAGGCGATCAACGTCAGGGTGGTCCGGCGCATCGGCCGCCTCCCCTTTGCGGAATCTTCAGCAACCTGCCACCCGGGTGGCACTTTTCGCATCGTTCCTCAACCCAGGATCGCACGCACCGCCGCCACCAGCCGGTCGATGTCCGCGTCCGTGTTGTAGCCCTGCACCGAGAACCGCAGCCACGGCCGCCCCGCGAACACGGGCACCGGCACCTCCACGGCGAACTCCTCGCGCAGGCGGCGGTGCAGGGCGTCGCCGTCGATGCCGCCGGGCAGCGGCACGGCGCACATCTGGGCCAGCCAGGGGTCGGGCGGACACAGCGGCGGCAGGCCCGTCACGTCCAGCAGCGCCTCGCGCCCGCGCAGCAGCAGCTCGCGGCAGCGCGCGCGCACCGCCGGCCAGTCGTGCTCGCGCAAGAAGGCCAGCGCCGCCGGCACCGCCAGGAACGCCGACGGGTCGCGGGTGCCGGTCCACTCCTGCTCGTCGATGAAGCGGTTGGGCCCGGGATGGTCGCTCTCCCAGCCCCAGCTGACCACCAGGGGCTCGATGCGGTCCTGCACCTCGCGCCGCACGTACAGGGCCGCCGCGCCCTTGGGCGCCATCAGCCACTTGTGGCAGTTGCCCGCCCAGACGTCGCAGCCCAGGGCGTGCAGGTCGCAGTCCAGTTGCCCCGGCACGTGGGCGCCGTCGACCATGGTGAGGATGCCCCGCTCCCGGGCCCGCGCCACCAGCGGCGCGACCGGCAGCACGACCCCCGAGGGCGAGGTGATGTGGCTGAGGAACAGCACCTTCGTGCGCGGCGTGACGCCGGCCCAGACGGCCTCGACCACCGCCTCGGGATCGTCCAGGGGCAGGGGCAGCTCCCGCCGCACGTAGCGCGCGCCCTGCTTGCCGCAGAGGAAGCGCCACATGCGGTCCATGGCGCCGTACTCGTGGTCGGTGGACAGGACCTCGTCGCCCGGCTCCAGGCGCAGCGAGCGCGCGGCCACGTTCAGGCCGGTGGTGGCGTTGGTGACGAAGACGATCTCGTCGCGCTCGGCGCCCAGGAAGGCCGCCAGCTCGGCGCGGGCGGCGGCCAGGCGGTCGGGCAGGGTGCGGCGGGTGCTGAGGAAGTCGACGGGCTCGGCCTCCAGCTCCCGCTGCAGGCGCCTGGTAGCGCTCGAACACGGGCCGCGGGCAGGCGCCGAAGGAGCCGTGGTTCAGGAAGGTGACGTCGTCGCGCAGGAGGAACTGGTCGCGGAGCATGGGCGTCCTTTCGCGGGTACGGGTCTCGTCGATCCGCACGCCACGCTACGCCAGCGCGCGCCGCCCCGTCAACCGGACGCCGCGCCCTGCTTCTGTTCGTCCGGCAGGGCCGCCCGCCCCCGCCCCGGCGCCGGATGCACCCCCAGCTGCACGTCGTCCCGCCCGAAGAACAGGTCGATGCTCCACTCCAGCGCCACCCGCAGGCGGCGGCCCCAGCCGGGCATCTTCATCAGGTACACGCTGCGCCACAGGAACCAGGCGGGGAACCCGGCCAGCTTCACCGGACCCACCTTCGCCACACCCGTGCGGCAGCCCAGGGCCACCAGCGAGCCCCGGTCCTTCACCACGCAGGGCTGCGTCTCCTCGCCCCGCAGCACACGCACCAGGTTGTCGGCCACGGCCGCGCCCTGCTGCACCGCCGCCTGGGCGGTGGCCGGGTAGGGCCTGCCGTCGGGTCCCGGGTTGACGGCGCAGTCGCCGATGGCCCACACGTCGTCGCGGCCGCGCACCCGCAGGTCGGGCTCGCACAGCACCCAGCCGTGCTCGTCGGCCGGCAGGTCCAGCTGCGCCCAGCACCGGGTTGGGCGCGATGCCCGCGCACCAGATCACCGTCTCGGCCGCCAGCCAGGTGTCGTCATCCAGGGCCACGCGGCCCGGCCCCACCTGCGCCACCGTGCGGCCCAGGCGCAGGTCGATGCTCCGCGCCCGCAGCTTGCGGGCGGCGAACGCGGCCAGCCCCGCATCCAGGTTGGGCAGGATGCGGTCGGCCTTGTCCACCACGGTGATGGCCACGTCCGTGGTGCGGATGTTGTCGTAGCGGCGCGCGGCCCGGCGCAGGAACATGTCGAACTCGCCCGCCACCTCCACGCCCGTGAAGCTGCTGCCCACGACGACGAAGTGCAGCAGGGCGCGGCGGCGCGCGGGATCGTCGCACTGGTCGGCCTGCTCCAGCAGGCGGATGGCCCGGTCGCGCAGGGCGATGGCGTCGGCCACGCCCTTGACCTGCAGGCCGTGCTCCCGCAGCCCCGGCACCGGCGGCAGGCTGGTGACGCTGCCCACGGCCAGCACCAGGTGGTCGTAGGGCACCTCGCGCTGGTCGTCGCGCCCCACCGGCCGCACCGTGATGACCTTGCGGCCGAGGTCGGCGCCGGTGAACTCGCCCATCAACAGGCCCCGGGCACCGGTGAACGCGCGCAGGCCCACCACCGCGTGCTGCGGGGGCAGGCTGCCGGTGCCGGCCTCGATGAGGAAGGGGTGGAAGACGAAGAAGTTGTTGCGGTCGACGAGCAGGACATCGGCCTCCAGGGGGCGCAAACGCGCCAGCAGGCGCTGCACGGCGAATGCGCCGCCGAAGCCGCCGCCCACCACCACGATGCGCGGACGGTCCCGGCCGGGTCCGGTGAACATTGGCCATCCTCCCGTTCAAGACTATCATTTTCAACGGGCTTGCATATACTTGATAAAAAAAGTATGTATTTCCGCCACCCGGGGGGCCGACGACCGGCCGCCGCAACACGGCCGCCGGGCGGCAGGGACCATGAGCGCCGACAACTTGAGCAATCCCAACACGTTGAGCCTGTCCTACGCCGACCGCCTCTGGCAGTCCTGGCGCGAGGATCCGGACCAGCGTGCCCCCGGCCTGGCGCGACTGGTTCGCCGCCCAGGGCGGCGCCGCCCCCGCCGACGGCCGGCTACCACACCTCCGGCCACGCGGGCGAACGGGCCCTGGCCGACCAGAACAAGGTCGACCAGCTGGTGCGCAACTACCGGGTGCGCGGCCACCGCATCGCGCGGCTGAATCCCGCTGCAGGAGCCGCCCGCGGCCCCTCCGGAACTGACCCTGGAGTACTACGGCTTCACCGAGGCCGACCTGGACCGCGTCTTCTCCGCCGGGACCCTCAGTCCCGGCGACATGCTGCCGCTGCGGGAGATCCTGCGGCGGCTGCAGGCCACCTACTCGCGGTTCATCGGCGTCCAGTACATGCACATCGACGACCTGCAGGTGCGCGAGTGGCTGCAGAACCGCATGGAGCCGGTGCGAGAACCGCATCGAGCTGCACCCGGAGGTGCAGAAGCGCATCCTGCAGCGGCTGATCGACGCGGAGATCTTCGAGGAGTTCATCCAGGACAAGTACCTCGGCGCCAAGCGCTTCAGCCTCGAGGGCGGCGAGACGGTGATCCCGCTGCTGGACCTGGCCATCGAGCACGCGGGCCAGCAGGGCCTGGACAAGATCGTCATCGGCATGGCCCACCGCGGCCGGCTGAACGTGCTGGCCAACATCATGGACAAGAACCCGCGCAAGATCTTCGCCGAGTTCGAGGACACCGACCCCGAGCAGTTCCTGGGCCACGGCGACGTGAAGTACCACCTGGGCCACCACTCGGACTGGACCACGCGCGAGGGCGAGGTGGTGCACCTGTCCCTGTGCTTCAACCCCAGCCACCTGGAGTTCGTCGGCCCGGTGGCCCTGGGCCGCGTGCGCGCGCGCCAGGACCGCATCGGCGACCACGAGCGCGCGCGCAGTCCATGGCCATCCTCATCCACGGCGACGCCTCGTTCATCGGCGAGGGCGTCACGCAGGAGACGCTGAACCTCTCGCAGCTGACGGGCTACGAGTCGCGGCGGCGCGCTGCACGTGGTCGTCAACAACCAGATCGGCTTCACCACCGACCCCGGCCGACGCCCGCTCCTCGCGCTACTGCACCGACGTGGCCAAGATGCTCCAGGCCCCGGTGTTCCACGTCAACGGCGAGGATCCCGAGGCGGTGGCCCAGGTCATCAGCCTGGCCCTGGACTTCCGCCGCGAGTGGCGGCGCGACGTGATCATCGACATGTACTGCTACCGCCGCCGCGGCCACAACGAGGCCGACGAGCCCGCCTTCACCCAGCCGCTGATGTACGAGGCCATCCGCAAGCGCGAGACCGTGCGCGCCGGCTACGTGGACCGCCTGATCAAGTCGGGCCACATCACCGAGGAGATGGCCGAGCGGATGGCCGTCGAGCGGCGCCAGCGCCTGCAGGAGATCCTGGACGAGGTGCGCGAGACGCAAGGCCGCGCCCGCCGCGCCGGTCAAGCGCCGCCGCGTGCTGGGTCCGGTGTGGAAGGAGTACCAGGGCGGCCCCGAGCCGGGCGGCCCCGCGGTGCTGACGGGCGTGCCCCGGGAGCGGCTGACCGCCATCCTCGAATCCATCGCCACCGTGCCCGAGCGGCTTCACGCCCCACCGCAAGATCGAGCGCCTGCTGGAGCAGCGGCCGGGCCATCGCCCGGGGCGAGCACCCGGTGGACTGGGCCGCGGCCGAGCAGCTGGCCTTCGGCACCCTGGCCCGGGAGGGGCATCCGGTGCGCCTGAGCGGCCAGGACAGCCAGCGCGGCACCTTCAGCCACCGCCACTCGGTGCTGCACGACGTGGAGACCGGCGCCGAACACGCTCCCCTGCAGCACCTGGCCAAGGACCAGGCCCCGGTCGTGACCATCAACAGCCCCCTGTCCGAGGTGGGCGTGCTGGGCTTCGAGTACGGCTACAGCCTGACCTACCCCGAGGCCCTGGTCATGTGGGAGGCCCAGTTCGGCGACTTCGCCAACGTGGCCCAGGCCATCATCGACCAGTTCATCACCAGCGGCGAGAGCAAGTGGGGCATGCTGTCGGGCCTGGTGATGATGCTGCCCCACGGCATGGAGGGCATGGGCCCCGAGCACTCCAGCGCCCGCCTGGAGCGCTTCCTGAGCCTGGCCGCCGAGGACAACATCCAGATCGCCTACCCCACCACGCCGGCCCAGCTCTTCCACCTGCTGCGCCGCCAGGTGTGGCGCCACTGGCGCAAGCCCCTGGTCATCCTCACCCCCAAGAGCCTGCTGCGGCACCCCGAGTGCGTCTCGCCCCTGGACGAGCTGACCGAGGGCGCCTTCGAGCCGGTGCTGGCCGACCCCGCCGAGCCCGATCCCGGCCAAGGTGTCGCGCGTGCTCGTGTGCAGCGGCAAGGTCTACTACGACCTGGTGCACGAGCGCGACGAGCGCGGCCGCGACGACGTGGCCATCCTGCGCCTGGAGCAGCCCTATCCCCTGCCGGGCAGCGCCTTCATCCACGCGGTGCGCCGCTACACGGACACGAGCGACTTCCTCTGGGTGCAGGAGGAGCCGGCCAACATGGGCGTGTGGCCCTACCTGCGCTACCGGTTCGGCGAGCGCCTGCTGGGCCGCCCGCTGCGGGGCGCCTGCCGCCCGGAGGCCGCCAGCCCGGCCACCGGCTCGGCGGCCGCCCACAAGATCGAACTGGCCCGCCTCCTGGACCGGGTGTTCGGCCCGGTCAACGGTTCGGGCCTGATCACGGGCGCCTGGGGCGCCTAGACACACAAGGAGATGGGATCCATGCCGGTCGACGTGACCGTTCCCGCCCTCGGGGAATCCATCACCGAAGTGCAGGTGAGCGCCTGGCTCGAAGCAGCCCGGCGAAGCCGTGGCCCTGGACGAGCCGATCATCGAGCTGGAGTCGGACAAGGCCACGGTCGAGGTGCCGGCCCCCGCCGCCGGCGTCGTGACCGAGATCGTGGCCGAGGTGGGCGCGGTCCTGAAGGTGGGCGACCTGCTGGCGCGCGATCGAGGAAGGCGCCGAGCGGCGCGCCGAGGCGAAGCCGGAGCCGGCGGCGCCCGCCGGCGCGAGAGCCCGCGCCGGCCCCCGCCGGCGAGCAGCGCGTCATGCCCGCCGCCCAGCGCGTGATGACGAGCGCGGCCTGTCCGCCGACCAGGTCACCGGCACCGGCCCCGGCGGCCGCGTGCTGAAGGAGGACGCGCAGAAGGCCGAGGCCAGGCAACCCGTGGCGCCCGCGCCGGCTCCGGCCAAGGCCGCCGCGCCCCGGCCCGCCGCGCCGCCGCCCGCCCCCGCGCCCCACCGGCGAGCGCAACGAGCGGGCCGTGCGCATGAGCCCCATCCGCAAGAAGATCGCCGAGCGGCTGGTGCAGTCCCAGCAGAACGCCGCGCTGCTGACCACCTTCAACGAGATCGACATGACCCGCGTGAAGGCCCTGCGCGCCCGGCACCAGGAGGCCTTCCTGGCCCGCTACGGCGTGAAGCTGGGCTTCATGAGCTTCTTCGTGAAGGCGGCGGTGGAGGCCCTGCAGACGGTGCCCGAGCTGAACGCCGCAGATCCGCGGCGAGGACATCGTCTACCACGACTACTGCGACATCGGCATCGCCGTGGGCGGCGGCAAGGGCCTGGTGGTGCCGGTGATCCGCAACGCCGAGATGCTGGGCTTCGGCGAGCTGGAGCTGGCCATCGGCGACTTCGCCCACCGCGCCCAGGCCAACAAGCTCGACCTGGAGGAGCTGCAGGGCGGCACCTTCACCATCAGCAACGGCGGCGTCTACGGCTCGCTGCTGTCCACGCCCATCGTCAACCCGCCCCAGAGCGGGGTGCTGGGCCTGCACGCCATCCAGGACCGGCCCGTGGTGATCGACGGGAAGATCGAGATCCGGCCCATGATGTACGTGGCCCTGACCTACGACCACCGCATGGTCGACGGCCGCGAGGCGGTGACCTTCCTCAAGCACATCAAGGAATGCGTCGAGCAGCCCGAGCGGCTGCTGCTGAAGGTGTGACGACGATGGCGACGACGAGCAAGCACGACCTGGTGGTGATCGGCGCCGGCCCCGGCGGCTACGCGGCGGCCATCCGCGCGGCCCAGCTGGGCCTGGACGTCGGCCTGCGTGGAGAAGGAAGCGCGCCTGGGCGGCACCTGCCTGCGGGTGGGCTGCATCCCCTCGAAGGCGCTGCTCGAGTCGAGCGAGAAGTTCGCCGAGGCCCGGCATGGCCTGGCCGTCCACGGCGTGAAGGTCAACGGCGCCAAGCTGGACCTGGCCGCCATGATGGCGCGCAAGGACGGCATCGTCACCGCGCTCACCGACGGCATCGCCGGCCTGTTCAAGGGCAACAAGGTCACCCGCTACGAGGGCACGGCCCGGCTGGACGGCCCCGGCCGCGTGGTCGTGGGCGACCAGGTGATCGAGGCCGAGCGCATCATCATCGCCACCGGCAGCACCGCGGCCACCCTGCCCGGCGTGGCGCTGGACGGCGACCGCATCGGCGACTCCACCGCCGCCCTGGCCTGGCCCGAGGTGCCCGGGAAGCTGATCGTCATCGGCGCGGGGTACATCGGCCTGGAGCTGGGCTCGGTCTGGTCGCGCCTGGGCGCCGAGGTCACGGTGCTGGAGTACCTCAAACGCATCATGCCCGGCACCGACGGCGAGATCGCCCGCGTCGCGCTGCAGCTCTACAAGAAGCAGGGCCTCGCCTTCGAGATGGGCGCGCGGGTGACCGGCGCGCGGGTCGAGGGCAAGCAGGCCGTGGTCGAGGTGGAGGGGGCGGACCCGTTCAACGCCGACCGCGTGCTGGTGGCCGTGGGCCGCAAGCCCCTGACCGAAGGCCTGGGCCTGGAGTCGGCCGGCGTCGCCCTGGACCAGCGCGGGTTCATCAAGGTGGACGACCACCACCAGGCCGCGCCCGGCATCTGGGCCATCGGCGACGTGGTGGGCGGCCTGCTGCTGGCCCACAAGGCCACCGAGGAGGGCGTGGCCGTGGCCGAACGGATGGCGGGCAAGGCCGGCCACTTCGACCCCGACATCATCCCCGCGGTCTGCTACACCGATCCGGAGATCGCCGGCGTGGGCCGCACCGAGGAGCAGCTCAAGGACGACGGCGTGCCCTACAACAAGGGCGTCTACACCTTCCGCAGCAACGGCCGCGCCATGGCCCTGGACTCGGTCGAGGGCCGGGTCAAGGTGCTGGCCCACAAGGAGACCGACCGCGTGCTGGGCGTGCACATCATCGGCCCGCGGGCCGGCGACCTCATCGCCGAGGCCACGGCCGCCATGGCGTTCGGGGCGTCGGCCGAGGACATCGGGCGGGTCTGCCACGCGCATCCGACGCTGTCCGAGGTGGTGAAGGAGGCGGCGCTGGGGGCCTTCGACAAGCCGCTGCACAGCTAGCGGACGGGATCGTCATGGCGCCGCGCACCGACCGGCTCATCCTCACCTGCGAGCACGCGGGTCACCGGATCCCCGCCGAGTACCGGGCGCTGTTCCGGGGCGCCGAGGCGCTGCTGGCCTCGCACCGCGGCTGGGATCCGGGCGCCCTGGCGGTGGCCCGCCACCTGGCCCGGGCCTTCGGCCTGCCCCTGCCGATCGTGACCTGGAGCCGGCTCCTGGTGGAATCGAACCGGGCTCCCGCCAACCCGCGCATCTGGTCGCGGTTCACCGCCTCCCTGCCGGCCGACGAGCGCGACCGCATCCTCGAGCGCTACTGGTGGCCCCACCGCAGCGCCGTCGAGGCGATGGTGCGCGCCGGCGCCGACGACGGCCGCCGCGTGGTGCACGTGGCCGTCCACAGCTTCACCGGCACCCTGGGCGACGAGGTGCGCAAAGCGGACGTGGGCCTGCTCTACGATCCCGCGCGCCCCGGCGAGGCCGCCCTGTGCCGCCGCTGGCAGGAGATCCTGCACGGCGTCGACCCCGCCCTGCGCGTCCGGCGCAACTACCCCTACCGCGGCGTCGCGGACGGCCTGCCCACCTGGCTGCGGCACCGGTTCGGCGACGACGTCTACGCCGGCATCGAGTTGGAGCTGAACCAGGAGATGCTGGCGGGGGCGTCGCTCCGCCGGATGAAGGCCGCGCTGGCGACCAGCCTCGGGCCGCTGCTCGGAGAGACCGCCGGGCACGGTCAACAACGCTGATGATGAGGTCGATGACAGGCGGCCCGCTGCTAGCCCACAAGGCCACCTATCGCGTCCTGCGCGTGCACATCATCGGCCCGCGCGCAGGCGGCCTCATCGCCGAGGCGACCGCCGCCATGGCATTCGTCGCGTCTGCCGAAGATATCGGGCGGGCGTGCCACGCATGCCCGACGCTGTCCGAGGTGGTGAGGAAAGCGGCGATGCGGGCGTTCGATCGGCCGCTGCGCAGCTAGCCGTCGCCCCCTTGTCCTGGCCGCGCTCCCGCGGTATCCTGCGGTCATCTCGACCTTGATCACCGGACCCATCGCGAGGGAACGCCATGACCCGATCGCTGCTCGCCGTCGCGGCCTGCTGCCTGCTGGCCGCCACCGCCCACGCCGGCCCGTCCGAAGACCTCGCCAAGCAGACCCGGGACGACTTCAACACCGCGCCGCGCATGGTCCGGGCCGACCACCTGCTGCTGCCGTTGAACTACCTCGAGGTGAACGGCGCCAGCTACGGTTACCACCTGCCTCGCCGCTTCGAGCGCTTGGCCCTCGCCGGGGAGACCTTCCGCATCCGCAAGCTCAAGCGCAAGGGCCGCGAATACCGGGTGGAGGTGGAGAGCGGCGGCGGCGCCCGCATTCGCCTGACGCTCTTCGACGCGGGTGAGAAGGTGAGCCAGGAGCTGCTGGACCAGGTGTTCCCGCGCTTCCTGGCCGACGTCTTCGTCTTCGGCGAGGCGCCGACGGTGCCGCGCATCGTGGTCAACACCGTCAGCGGCCTGGCCCACCGGGGCTCGTGCAATCATCTGCCGCCGCCGGAGAACCGCCGGTCGGCCGCCTCCCTCGACGGCCTGCGCCCCTGCCCCGCGTGCTTCCCCGCCGACCCTCCTTTGCCCTACGACGGCTACATGCCCGCGCGCACCGAGGCCACCGAGCAGGCCCGCCTCTTCCTGCTGGCCTTCCCCCCGCTGGACGACCCGGCCGTGCAGGACCGCGTCGCCGCCTGCGGGGAGGCGGTGGTCGGCACCCTGCCCATGGATCCCCTGGGCCTGGACTACCAGTTCGTCGTGGTCCACTCCAATCTCATGCAGGCGGTCAGCTTCGCCACGGGCTTCGTCTTCGTCACCGACCGCCTGATGGACGCCGTGGAGTCGGAGGCCGAACTGGCCTTCGTGCTGGCCCACGAGGTGGCCCACTGCGAACTGTTCCTGCCGCCGGCGCCCGTGCCGGGGCTGACCCTGCCCGGGAGCACGGCGCCGTACGGGGACCCGGCCGCGATCGACCGCTGGCGCGAGACCATCGCCGACGTGCTGGCCGCCCGGACCGTGGCCCGCCTTTACGGGGACGAAGGGTCCCAGGCATCCCTATCCATCCTGCGCAAACTCCAGTTCGCCAACGAGGCCCTGCCCCACGCGAAGGCGGGCCACGGGGCCACCCACCCCACCCTGGGCCAGCGGGTGGCCTTCTTCGAACGCGACGCCTTCTTCGCCGTGGGCACCGACCAGATCTTCCAAGGCCTCGACGACGACGGCGAAGCCCTGTACACCGTCCGCGTCCTGGGCGGCGGCAACGGCGAGAACGGCTTCGCGCAGCTGTTCGTCCTGCTGGAATCGTCCGACCTGGCCAACAAGGATATCGCCACCAGGCCGTGGGGCTACAAGTCCGGCGTGGGCCGCATCCGGTCGGCGGCGGGCAAGAACTACGAGCTGCAGAACCACACGGCGGACTACAACGTCCCGCCCGGCGCGCGGCAGGTCCTCCTGCTCTACGTCCACGGCGTGGACCGCAAGAAGTTCGGCACGTCGGACGTGGCCGACACCTACGAGCTGGACCCCGGTCGCCTCTCGCACCTGGAGATCCTCAACGCACCGGATGTGGACCGGTGGATCCTGGCGACGGAGGACTGACGCCGCTCCGGCGCTCGTGCCGCAGGCGATGGCAGGCCGCGCACAAGGTGATGAGATTCGCAGGTTCGTGGGTGCCGCCCCGGGCCCGCGGTTTTCGATGGTGGATCTCCAGGAAGTGCCGACGGCCGCAGCCGGGGGCCTGGCAGCAGTGGTTGTCGCGCGTGAGAATCTGTCGGCGTACGCTTGGCGGAATCGTCGATGTGGCGCGTTTGCCCGGTTCGTCGATGACGGCGTCGCATTGGGCGCGCTCGGCGTCGGCGCGGCCCAGCTGGCGGCCGTTGATCTCGGTCTTGGCGCAGTCGGGGCACTGGTGGATGTGCAACTGGACCGGTGGCGCGGTCATCCCCCCGGGGGTGGTTTTCGTATTATTGCTTTCCCCACTTGCACTTGCGACGGCGTCATGTAACGCCGCCAGCAGCACCTCGGCCCGATCGCCGGTCGCGCCGCGCTTGCGCAGCTGCTCCCACAAGGCCTCCCACCGCGCGTGCTGCTCGGGCGTGAACTCGATGTTCACCCGCACCGGCACTTCGGCGGCCAACTCGGGCTCGTCCGTCGCCGCGAACAGCTCCGCCGCCGGCTGCCGCGACCGCGCCTTCACCCGCTTGACCTTGCGGACCAGCTCCTCGCGCGTCGAAGTCCGCGCGGTCGCCACCCATTTGTCCTGGGTACGCGGCGACGCCACCCGCACGATCTCGCGCGCCTTGGTGTAGCCGATCTCCGGCAGCGCGGCGCGCACCTCGGGCAGCTGATCCAGCTTCCGCGCCAGCCGCATGAAGTCGCCGATGCGGGTCTCGGAGAAGCCCAGCTCGACGCGCGCGTACTGCTGCATGGAGGAGTAACCCAGATCGCGGTACAGCCCGCGCCCGCGCATCTCACCGAACCACAACACGGCACACTTCCGTGCCGCGGACTCGGCGGCGACCGCCGCCTTCAACGCGGCATCGGCCTCGCGGGCCGGACGGCCGGGGGCAAACGAAGTGAGCATGACTATCTCGATTTCCGGGAGGAAAGCTATGGCGTAAATATAGCGAAAAACATAGCCAACCGCAAGCAGAAAAACAAGAAGCGACGGCTATTCCGTCACCAGCGTCACCGCGATCCCCTCGTCCCCCGTGTCCACCGCCTCCAGCCCGCGCACCAGCACGAAGCGCCCATCGCTCAGCATGATCAGCCTGTCGGCCGCCGCGTCGCCCGGCGCGTGCAGATGCACCCGGCGCCGCCACGCACCGTCGGGCCCGATCTCGTCAAAGGTCCCGAAGTCAGCGGCCGCCGCCCCGGGATCGCGCCCCAGGGCCACCCACACGGCGCCGTCGGGCCGGAAGCGCACCCCGCGCAACGCCGGCTCCGCGGGCAGGGTCGCGAAGGTGCCCCCCTCACCGCCGTTGCGCGCGGCGACGTCCTCACGCTCGGCCCGCGTCCGCGACCGCCCCGCGCGGTCCGCCGTCACCCGCAGGCCCTCGCCCGTGGCCGCATCGACCACGCACACCTCGTAGGTGTCGCGCGTGGGCAGGAAGACGACGCGCCCGTCGGCGGCGAGGTCGAAGCGGTCCAGGGTGTAGGGCTCGAAGATGTTCTCCTCGCGCAGGTCCGCGTCCAGGAACGAGGTCGTGACCCGGTGGTCGCCCAGCACGGCCTGCACGGCGCCGGTGTCGTCGCAGAGCAGCAGGCGGTTGATGGCGGTCACGTTCGGCGGCTCGACGTGGGCGATGAACAGCCCCACCAGCATGCGGTCGCCCGCGGTGCGCAGGCCGCGCAGGGTGGGCCAGTCGCTGCCCGAAGCCGCCGGATCGCGGAAGTCGAAGCCGCCGGCGGGATGTCCCGCCGCGTCGAGGATGACGACCTTGCCCGCCGTCACGCCGTAGGTCTCCGGCGGCATGCCCTGGGCCAGGACCAGCCTCCCGCCGCCAAGGGGCGCGGCACAGAACAGGCCGCTCAACTCGCCGGGCCCCTCCCCGGTCCGCCCCCGCACCGCCAGGCACGCGCCGTCCGCACCGATCACCAGCACCTGATCCAGGCCCCGGTCCACCAGCAGCACCGTACTGTCCGGCCCCGCCGCGGCCTGGTCCACCACGCCCAGCATGAAGGCGGGGTCGTCGCCGCAGTCCAGGGTCCAGCGGGCGTGAAGCACGACGTCCACCTCCGCGGGCGGCGCATCCGGCAACGCCACCGTCCGCAGCCGCGACAGGTCCATCACGTCGTCCTGGGCCGCCGCCGTGCCCGCCAGCAGCAGCGCCGCCAGCGTCACCCCCGCCCGATTCGTCATCGCCCATCCTCCCCCGTGCGCACCCGGAACCCCAAGACCGCCAACGACACCACCATCCCCGGGAACACCGCTTCGATCCCCAGCCAAGGCCCCCCGCGCCCCAGCGCCAGCCAGGCCAGCGACACGGCGCCCGAGACCGCCATCATCACGGCCACCGGCCGCCCCCGCAACCGCACCGACGACGTGTGCGCCGCCGCCAGCGGCACCAGCAGCACCGGCGTGCCCACCGAGCCCAGCATCTTCCAGATGGTCACCACCGACTGGGCGGCCAGGGCCATCACCGCCGCCAGCACCGCCACCGCCAGCAACGACCAGCGCGTCCAGCGCAGCGACACCTCCTCGGTCGCCCCCCGCGCCCGGCCCACCAGGTCGCGCCCGAGGGTGACCGCGGCCAGGAAGGCGTAGCTGTCCACCGTCGACATGATGGTGGCCAGCAGGCCCACGGTGAACACGCCCTGCCAGAACCCGGGCAGCACCTTCGCCGCGAGGGCCGGGAACGCCTGCACCGGGTCGGCCAGGTCGGGCAGCACGGCGCGGGCGTACAGCCCGGCGGTGGTGGTCAGGAAGTCGAAGACGATCCAGAAGCCGATGGCCGCCCCGATGCCCCGCTTCGCCACCGACTCGGTGCGCGCCGCGTAGCAGCGCTGGTAGAAGGCCGGTTCGACGAGGGTGGCCATGGCCAGCACGTACCACACGCCCACCGCCTGGGCGCCCAGGCCGCCGTCCCAGCGGAAATGGTCCGCCGGGACCGAGGCGCGCAGGAAGTCCAGCCCGCCGAACTCGCGCACGCACACCGGCACCAGCACCAGGAAGCCCGTGAACATCAGCACGAACTGCACCATGTCCGTCAGCACCACCGCGCGCAGGCCGCCCCGGAACACGTAGCCCACCGACAGGGCGGTGCCCACCGCCACGCCCGCCCACAGGGGCCAGCCGGTGGCCAACTGCACCATCACGCCCAGCATCAGCACGTAGGCCGCGGGCGCGGTCATCACGAACATGACGGCCGCGCCCACCAGGGCGGCGGGGCGGCCGTAGCGGCGTTCCAGCATGTCGGGGACGGTCAGCACCTCGGCGCGGCGGGCGCGGCCCGCCAGCCAGAAGGCGAACACGCCGGCGTACAGGTAGTAGGGCACCCCGAAGACGAGCCAGTTGGAGACGCCGTAGCGCCAGGTGTACTCGCCCACGCCCAGGATGCCGCCGTACCAGGTGGTCACCAGGGTGGCGGTGAAGGCGGGCAGGGTGAGGCGGCGGCCGGCGACGATGTAGTCGGCCGCGCCCTCGGTGCGCCCGCGGAACAGGCGCGCCACCACGAAGAGCAGGAACAGGACGTACGCGACGACGGCCGCCGCCGACACGGCTACGGCCCCCCGAAGGACCCGCCGAGCTGGAGTTCGGCCTCCCGGTCAACGGAGGCCAGCAGGGAGCCCTCGCCCACGGTGATGAGCAGCGGCGTCACGGCCACCCGGTTGCTGACGGTGGCGAAGCCGCCCGTCTCCAGGGTGTCGCCCAGCAGGGGGAACTCGGCCCCCTCCAGGGTGACGCCGCGGACGGTGCCGGCCAGGGGCAGCAGGCTGAAGCGCGTGTCCACGGGCAGCGACCACGACACCGACTCGCCGCCGCCGATGCGCACCGTGTCGGCGTAGGGGCCGGCCAAGCAGATGCGGAGGTCGGCGGCGAACCGCTCCAGGAGCTGGCAGTTGTAGAGGGTGTGGTCCAGCCGCCAGCCCGTCGCGCCCAGCAGCACGGCCTCCTCGATGCCGCGCTCGGCCAGGTAGATCAGGGCCTTCTCGCTGTCGGTGGTGTCCTGGGAGTCGACCCGGAGGTAACGCGGACCGTCGCGCCCGTCGATGATGCGGCCGGCCAGGGAATCGAAATCGCCGATGACCAGGTCGGGCATGCGCGGCAGGTCGTCGTAGGGGTGGCCGGCGGCGTCGGCGCAGACGAAGATGTCCGCACCCGTCAGCCAGTAGAACAGGAGCTGGGGATCGGGGGGCGGACCGTCGCACAGCACGACGGCCCGCGGGCCCTGCTTGGGGAACACGGGGCAGCCGGCACCGCCCAACTCCGCCTGGTAGTCGTTCATCAGAAGCTGTAGTCCATTCCGATCACGTAGTTGCGCCCGGCGGCGGGCGTCAGCCATTTCTCACCGTACCAGTATCCCCATGTTTCGTACTTCGTGTCACCAAGATTCCGTACGTGCACGAAGGCGGTGGCCCCGTCCAGGGCCTGCCAGCCGGCGCCGGCCAGGTCCAGCCACAGGGAGACGTCGACGGACGTCCAGGGATCGATGACGTGGTCCGCCTCGCCCGTGTTGTCCAGGTACTGCCGGCCCGTGTGCCTCAGCCGCACCCGCGTGCGGGCGCCCCGGCCCCAGCGGGCGGTCCAGTCCATCTGGGCCAGGCGGTCGGGGAAGTTGGCGATGGGGTTGCCCGAGTAGTCGTGGACGCTGCCGTCCCAGTCGTGGAAGACGAACGTGTCGAACTCGTCCCAGCTGCGGCTGGCGGCCACCGACAGCTCGTGGCGCGGGGCCACCCTCGCGCGCAGGCCCAGCTCCAGACCGCGGTGCAGGGTCTTGCCGGCGTTGCCGCGGATGGAGCTGCCGTCCTCGCCCACGCCGCCGTAGGGCACGATCTCGTCGGTGAAGTCCATCCAGTAGCCGCCCAGGGTCAGGCTCAGGCGGGCGTTCTGCCAGCCGCAGCCGGCCTCCCAGTCCACCACCTTCTCGGGCTTGACGTAGGGATCGGTCCAGTCGATGAAGGCGACGCTGCCGTCGGGGGCGTTCACCGTGCGGCTGCGGCCGAAGAGAGGGCGCACCCCCAGGTCGCTGCCGCTCTGCCAGGTGTCGAACAGCTCGCCGTCGGTGGGCTCGCGGTGGTTCACGCCCACCGAGCCGTACACCTGCAGCCCGCCGCCCAGGGGCCGCCCGGGCGCCCGCCAGACAAACGAACCCTTGGGGTTGAAGAAGTCGTAGTCCACGGCGTACTCGTTCAGCAGGTCGCCGGTGAAGTTCTTCACCTGGTGCTGCTTGAAGGCGTAGCGCTTGTGCTGATAATGCAGGTCGCCGGTCAGGGTCAGGCCGGCCCCCACGTCGTAGCGCTCGCTGGCGTACAGGGACCAGGCGTCCTTGGCACCGGTGTAGTGGTGGTACTTGAACTCCTGGTTGAAGTCGCCGGGCACGAAGCCGTCGGCCCACAGCACGTCGCCCCAGTGGCTCGAGTGGAAGGTGTACCAGTCGCCGCCCACCAGCAGCCGGCCCCGGTCCTGGTGCCAGGCCAGGTGCGGCACCCAGCCCACGTGGTCCTTGCGCACCCACTTGCGGCGGATCAGGTCCAGGCTGGTGGAGTCGGTCACGCCGGGCAGGGTGTCCAGGGAGTAGTCGTGGGCCGACGCCCCCTCCTCGTAGTTCTCGTAGTAGCCCTCGCCCTGGATGTAGTAGAGGTGGCTGACCAGCTCGAGGTCGTCGTTCAGCCACACGGTGTTGTGCAGCTCGTAGTGGGGCTGGCCGAAGTCGTCCACGGCGTTGGGATAGGTTTCCACGTTGGCCCGGCGATTCTGCTTCAGCAGCGACTCGGGCGCCGCGTCCCAGGCGTGGTGGGTCAGCTCGTGGCCCGTGGTGATGTTCACGCGCGTCGTGGTGTTGTCGGTGTCGTACTGGCCCGACCAGAACACGGCCCAACCCTCGTAGCCCGAGCGGTCGCGGTAGCCGTCGCTCTGCTGGTGGGTCAGGCGCAGCGACGACTTCAGGCCCGAGCCGTGCAGATTCCCCGTCTCGTAGCGGATCATCTGGCGCTGCGTGCCGTAGCTGCCCCGGTTCACCGAGAACAGGCCGCCGGCCTTCTCCGCCAGCGGCGCCGAGACGATGTTCACCGTGCCGCCGATGGCCGTCATCCCGCCCACCGAGTTGGTGACGCCCCGCTGCACCTGGATGTCGCCGATGCTGGCGGCCAGGTCCGGCAGGTCCACCCACCACACCTGGTGGTCCTCGGGGTCGTTGAAGGGGATGCCGTTGAACAGCACGCCCACGCGCCGCTGGTCGAACCCGCGGATCTTCAGGTAGGTGTAGCCCATGCCCGCGCCGGCGTCGCTGTAGGCGAACACCCCCGGAACGCCCTGCAGCAGCAGGGGCAGGGCCAGGTCGGGCTCGCGGTCCCTCAGCTCCGCGGCCGTGATGTTGGTCACGTTCAGGGCGTGCTGGGCGTCGTAGCGCGAGGCGGTGACGGTGATGTCCTGGGCGCGCCAGGCCTTGGCGGTGTCGGCCACGGCCGCGGTGGTCTCCGCGGCCGCGGACCCGGCCGTCAGGGCGAGCAGAATCACAAGGGGAAGCGAACGCATGGCACACACCTCTTGGTGGTGGCCACGCCGGAAGCTCTGGGACGGGGACAGAAATCGGCACCCCGCAATGTGGGTGCCGAGTGAGGCCCGTTTCCCTACGCCGGCATGATCCGGTTCAGGTTCGGAGGGTCTTTCTCAGGCGGCCGGCGTCCCTGCGGGAACCGGCGCCACCCCTAACGGTCGCGGACCACGCTAACGGATGGGCGCGGGGATGTCAAATGAACCGCGATGTTCGCCGAGGATGCGGCGGCGGCGATGGCGAACAGCGCCTTCATGGTCCGACCTCCACGGCCGCCAGCGGATCCGGCATCGTGGCGTACATGGCCAGCAGTTCGCTCCAGGACGTGTATTCCAGCACCCGCTTCGCACCGCTCGGCATGGTGTCGTCCTCGATACGGACCAGGGTCCACCACGGGGAGAGGCCGCTGTCGGTCGGGGGCTCGACCTCGGTTGCGAATACGCGGATGTACCCGAGCATGAAGAGATCGTCCGCGGTCCGGTGCACGATGACATTCACCCGGTAAGGCGCCCACTGCGCCGGCACGGCGGGATCGCCCACGGTGGTGTCGGCCCAGGCCGCCTCCTGCTGGAACGTCGGGATCTCCATGCCGGTCACAGCCGGTCACGATTCCATTCCGCACCCGGCAGATGGTAGAGGTTCACGGCTGTCTGGTTCAGCGCGAAGGTACAATCCCCGGACAAGCTGGTCAGGAGTTCGGTGAAGTCCATGCGGCGATGCAGGTCCCGGAAGTTCAGCATGAGCTGCGTGGGCGTCTCGGCGACGGGGTAGAGTCGCATGTCGTCCTTGATGACGCCGTCATCGTCGTCGCGGCACCCGCCCCCCGCCAGGGCGCACGCCAGCAGCATCGCCGCCACGCAGGTTCGCGTCACCATGCTCATGGAATCCCGATCCCGGTTGGCGGGCGGATGCCGTCGCAGTCATCGAAAGTGCCCGGTCATGTTGCGCATCATACCACAACAACCCCAGAAGACCGGACTGGAATCACGTTTGTGGGCCAATTAGAACTTGTCTTGGCCGCCTTTAACAATGAGAATCAGTCTCGCTGTTCCATGTCAACCACACCCCGGAGGGAGAATCATGCGCCGTCTACCCCTGCTGGCCGCGGCCCTGGCCGTGTCCCTGTTGTTCATCCACGGCTGCAAGAAGGACTCGACCGCGCCCGACACCTGGCACGCGAAGATCGCCATCCTCGACGACGACAGCACCGGCACCATGCTGGGCGCCATCCTCACAACCGCCGGGCACGACGTGACCAACCTCGGCAGCTACTACGACTACGCGGGCGCCGACCTCGGCGGCTACGACCTCGTGTTCATGCTCTCGGGCTACGAGTACGGCTGGGACCTGGCCGATTCGGTGCAGCAGGCCCTGCTGGACTACGTCTCGGGCGGCGGCACGCTGGTGACCACCGAGTGGATCACCTACTCGGGGAACCTGGACCTGCTGGATCCGGCCCTCCCGCTGGCCTACGACGGCGGCTACTGCGACACCGGGGGCGGCGATTGTATCGACACCCTCACGGTGGACGTCCGCAACACCATCACCGAGGGGCTGCCGGCCACGTTCGCCACGCCGCCGGACTACACCTACAGCTACTGCAAGGTGAACGCCGCCTCGACCAGCAGCGGCATCCAGGTGCTGCTGACGGGCCAGGACAGCGGTCCCGCGCTGGCGGTCGGCGCCTACGGCAGCGGCCACATCCTGCACTGGAACATGGCCGGTGCCTACGAGGGCCCGGACATCTGGGACGCCAACACGAGCCGCATCCTGACCAACCTGGCGCTGTACTCCCGCTGACCGGGCGGAACGGCAGGCCCGCGATTTGCTACATTGAGGGGTATCCGGCGCCGGGCCCCTTCGCAGTGATCCAGCGGGCCTGCCGCCATCAACCCCCTGCCCCGCCCCGGTCGAAGGAGTCCCCATGTCCAGGCACAAGCTCCTCGTCGTCGCCGTGATCGCGCTGGTCAGCCTCGGCGGCTGGGCCATGCTGCACGAGAACGAGGTCGCCACCGGCGACGACACCGCCGTCACGGCGCCCGGCGGCGCCGGCCTGATCGGCGTCACCGGCGATCCGAATGCTCCGGATGCGGCAAAGAATGCCGCCGTGCCGGCCGCCAATACCTCGTCCGAGGGCCTGACCGAGCAGGCCAGCCCCGGTTCCGCCGGCGGCGTCATGGTGGATCTGCAGGGCCGCTTCCGGCAGGCCGTCGTCGCCACCGTCGGTGACAGCGACAGCGTCGTGGTGCAGTGCGTGCCCGACTCGGCCGGCGGGGGTGGCCGATGAACGGGCCCGTTCTGCGCCGGTCCGCGGCGCTCGTCCTGGCCGGCCTGCTGGTCGCCCTCGGGAGCGCGACCGCGGCCCACGCCACCGCCACCTTCATCATCGTCAACGCCGACGACCCGGGCGAGGGCTTCAACGACCCCACGCCCATCACGCCCGCCGGCGGCAACCCCGCCACCTCCGTGGGCCAGGCCCGCCTGAACGCCTTCCAGTACGCCGCCGACCTGTGGGGCGGCCTGCTCCAGAGCAGCGTGACCATCCGCGTCCAGGCCAACATGGACCCGCTGACCTGCACGTCCACCAGCGCCGTGTTGGGCCAGGCGGGCACCACCAGCGTGTTCCGCGACTTCGCCGGGGCGCCCCGGGCGGGCACCTGGTACCCCCAGGCCCTGGCCAACGCCATCACCGGCAGCGACCAGGGGCCCAGCACCCCGACATCGCGCGCGGTGTTCAACAGCACCATCAACGGGGACGCGGGCTGCCTGGGCGGCGCCTCGTGGTACTACGGCTACGACGCCCGCCCGCCGACGGGCGACATGGACTTCGTCACCGTGGTCATGCACGAGCTGGGCCACGGCCTGGGCTTCCAGACCTACGTCGACCTGCCCAGCGGCGTGCGCTTCCTGGACCACGACGACATGTTCATGGCCCTCCTCGAACGCGCCCTGGCCGTCCCCGCGGCCTGGACCGACATGACCGACGGCCAGCGCGCCGCCGCAGCCACGTCGGACCCCGCCCTACGCTGGACCGGCACCGCCGTCTCGTACATGGCCGCCCAGGTGCCGCTGACCGGGGGCATGAACGGCGAGCGGGTGCGCATGCACGCCCCCGACCCGTTGCAGCCCGGCTCGTCGGTGGCCCACTGGTCCACCGCCGTCACGCCCAACGAGGTGATGGAGCCGGTGCTCACCAGCCCGCGCCACGACCCGGGCCTGGCGAAGTACCTGATGCTGGACATCGGCTGGCCCGTGGACGCCAGCGTGCCGGTGACGTGGCAGGACCTGGCCGCGGTCTGCGCCGACGGCGTGGTGCAGGTGACCTGGCGCTGCGTGGTTGACGAGCCCGTGGCGGGCTTCCGGGTGTACCGGATCCGGGACGGCAAGGCCGGACCGCGAGCTGCTGACCGGCGCCGCGGACCTGGGCGCCATGGCCCAGGCCTTCACCGATCCGACCCCGCCGGCCGGCGCCTCGCTGCGCTACACGGTGGCGGCGGTGCGCCCGGACGGCAGCGAGATGCTGTCGCCCGAGCTGGCGGTCACCGTGGCCGCCAGCGCTGGAGCTGGCCCAGAACCGGCCCAATCCCTTCAATGCCGGCACCCGGTGGCCTTCGCCCTGGACCGGCCCACCGCGGTGCGCCTGCGCATCTACGACGCCGCCGGGCGCCTGGTGCGCACCCTCGTGGACGGGGTCCGGCCCGCGGGCAGCCACACCGCCTTCTGGGACGGCCGCGACGACGCCGGGCGCAACGCCGCCAGCGGCGCCTACGTCTGCCGCCTGGAGGCGGGGACGAGCGTGCGGGCGGTGCGGATGACGTTGCTGAAATAGCGCGCGCGCCGGATCGGAAGCGAACGCCGGGCCCCCTCGCGGGGCCCGGCGTTCGTCCGCTACTGCTCCACTTCCGTCCCGGGATACGTGGTCATCCCCCACGGCACATGTCCGCTGTCGGCGAACGCCACCAGCTTGCACGACCCGTCGGCCCGCACCTGGATCACCGTCACCGAGCAGTTGGCGATGCTCATGCCCAGCCAGGCGGTCGGATCCACGTCCAGGGCCCGCGTCACGAACCAGCGGATCACGTCACCGTGGCAGACGACGAGGTCGTTGGCGTCGGCATCGCCGCCGGCGGGCGTGAAGATGCGCTCCCAGGCCGCGGCCAGCGCCGCCTCGCAGGCCTCCGCCTCGCCCGGCGCCAGGTCGGCCATGATGTCCGCCCGGCGCGTGGTGGCGGCGTGCACTCGCGGATGTCGTCGAACAGCTGCAGTTCCAGGCCGGGGAAGTGCGCGGCGATGATCTCCGCCGTCTCCCGCGCCCGGGCCATGGTGCTGGCCTGCATCGACGTGAACGCCACCGGGTAGCCGTCCAGCCGCGCCGCCGTCAGCCGCGCCTGCTGGCGGCCCAGGGCCACCAGGCCGCCCTCGTCGGGGGTGTCGACCCCGTGCTCGTACTCGCCGTGGCGGATCAGCCAGACGTTGCGCACCGGCTCGTCGTAGGTGGGCAGGACGGCGCGGGCCGCCGGGGCGGACAGGACCAGCAGCAGGCAGGGCGGACAGGAGGCGGCGCATGACGGATCCCTTTCGTTGGCGTAGTCGCCGGGCGGGCGGACTCAGCGCCCCCGCCGGTCGGCGATCTTCTTCAGCTCCGCGCGCTCCTCGTCGCTGAGCCCGGCCAGGCCCACCTCGGCCACCTTCGCCAGCAGCTCGTCCAGGCGCTCGCGGTCGCGCTCGTCGCAGGTTGCCGGCGGCGCGGCGCAGGCGGTCCACCACGTCCTCGCCGCGGTCCGGGTCGGCGACCGAAGGCCGGCGTGCCCAGGGGATGGGTCTTGGCGTGCCAGATCAGCCCCAGCGAGATGACCACCACCGCCACGAACAGCAGCGGCTGGCGGACCGGGATGTCGGGGAACAGGCTCACCGCCGCGGCCAGGCCGCACAGGGCGCCCCCGATGTGGGCGTCGTGGCCGATGTTGCCCACGCGGCCGCGCAGGGCGATGTACGAGCCCACCACGAACGCGATGGCGAACAGCCACGAGGGGATCGGGATGGGGATGAACATGAGCTGGATGCTGCCGTGGGGGAACAGGAAGATGACCGAGAACATGACCCCGCTGACGCCGCCCGAAGCTCCCAGGGCCCGGTAGCCCGGCTCGTGCCGGTGCAGGTACAGGGACACCAGGTTGCCGCCGACGATGGCCGTGAAGTAGATCACCAGGAAGGCCCGCGGCACCGTCCACGAACTCCAGCACCCGGCCGAACGACCACAGGGTGTACATGTTGAAGAAGAGGTGGGCGTAGCCGCCGTGCAGGAATCCGGCCGACAGCAGCCGCCCCCACTGGCGCTGTTCCAGCACCGGGCCCACGGCGAACAGCCACCGGTGCAGGAAGGACGGCTTGCCGAAGGCGTAGATGGACATGACCACGGTGACGGCGATCACGGCCAGGGTCACGGGGGTGGCCAGTTCGTTCACGCGGCGGTCTCCCGGTTGGGGGCGGCCGCGGGGCCCGGCGGGGCAAAGGGGGCGGCATCGAACCCGGTGTTGTGCTAGGATATCATACCACGCGACACCGCCAAGAACCACGGCCCTCGAACCCCGGGAATCCCCCATGCCCAGATTCTTCCTGCCCCTCGCCGTCATCGTCTCCGGCGCCTCGATCCTGGCCATGGAGATCCTCGGCACCCGCGTCATCGGCCCCTGGTACGGGGTCAGCCTCTACCTCTGGTCCGCGCTGATCGGCGTGACCCTGGCCGCCCTGGCCGCCGGCTACGCCCTGGGCGGACGCTGGGCCGACCGCGGCCCGGACCTGCGGCGCTTCAGCCTGATGTTCGCCGTGGCGGGGGCCTGGACCCTGGCCATCCCCTGGCTCAAGCACCCGGTGCTGGCGGCCGGCGAACCCCTGGGCCTGCGGGCGGCCGTGCTGGTGGCCGCCGGCGTGCTGTTCTTCCCGCCCCTGCTGGTGCTGGGCATGGTCAGCCCCTACGCCATCCGCCTGAAGGCCGAGCGCCTGGAGGAGGTGGGCACCACCGCGGGCAACCTCTACGCCCTGTCCACCCTGGCCTCGGTGGTGGCGGCCGTGGCCGTCGGCTTCGTGCTGATTCCCCGGCTGGGGGTGGTGCGGCTGCTGTTCGTCACCGGCGCGCTGCTGCTGGGCACCGGCCTGCTGGGCTGGCTGCTGGCGCGGCGGGTGCGGGCGGCCGCCCTGGCGGTGCTGCTGCTGCCGCTGCTGGCGGCCGGCGCGGTGAAGGTGGCGCCGGTCGAGCGCGCCGATCCCGCCCACGGCCTGCTGGCGGTGGCGCCCAGCCCCTATGCCGAGATCCGGGTGGTGGAGAAGGACGGCCAGCGCCTGATGCTCATCGACGGCGCCCCCCACACCATCGTGGACCCGACGACCTGGCGCTCGGCCTACCCCTACGTGGACGTGCTGGAGATCGCCAAGTGGCTCCACCCGGCGCCGGGACACCTGCTGCTGGTGGGGCTGGGGGGCGGCTCGGTGGCCAAGTCCTACGCCGCCGACGGCTGGACGGTGGACGCGGTGGAGATCGATCCGGTGGTGACGCGCATGGCCCATCGGTGGTTCGGCCTGACGCGCGGACGAGGCCGTGGTGCACGACGACGACGGCCGGCGCTACCTGGCCGCGCAGCCGCCCGCGTCCTACGATCTGATCGTCATGGACGCCTTCGGCAGCAGCGCCATCCCCTTCCACCTGGTCACCGAGGAGGTGTTCGCGCTGATCCGTTCGCGGCTGGCGCCGGGCGGCCTGCTGGCCATGAACATCGAGTCGGTGGGCTGGCACACGGACCTGGTGGAAGCCGTCGGCAACACCGCGGCCCAGGTCTTCCCCCACGTGCAGGTGCTGCCCATCGCCGAGCCGCCTACCGAGTTGGGCAACGTGGTCATGCTGGCTTCGGACCAGCCCCAGGTCGTGCTGCAGGCGCTCCCGTCGGTCAGCGACCGCTGGAGCGGCGGCTACAACCTCAACCACGCCTGGGACAACCGCTTCGCGCCGCGGGCGGACGCGCCTGTCCTGACCGACGACCGCAACCCGGTGGCCCTGTGGTCGGACGGCGTCAACCGGGTGGCCCGCGCCCAGATGCACAAGTGGTTCGGCCGGGGCGGCCCCGACCGCTAGCCGGCGCCGTCCAGGGGCTTGATCTCCCCGCTCTCCTCCACGTCCACCGGCCAGCCGTCCAGGGTCGTCGGCAGCTTCGCCCGCAGCGCGTCGGTGAGCTTGTCCACGTAGATGCGCACGCAGGGCTCACCCGAGTCCAGGGCCCCGACCGCGATGGCCGTCACCCCCGGCACCTTGATCAGCTCCGGCGCGTGGGCGTCCACCACCGCCATGATGTCCGGCTTGTCCACGGTCTCCTCCTGCCGCGGCGTCCCGCAGGACGCCGCCGTCAGCGTCAGCAGCAGCAGCGCCACCGCCGCCGTTCCGCGATGATCCATGCCCGGCCCTCCCCATGCAAGGGCCGGCCCCCGCGGATGCGGAGGCCGGCCCGATCGTGCGGCGCCGCGGCGCCGCGCCCGGATTCCCGGACGTAATCCGGACTTTCTAGTTGCCCACCATCGTGGCGCCGAAGAAGTTCAGCACGTCGTCGATGGGGTTGGCCACGGCCGTCTGGCTGGAACCGGCGAACAGCAGGCCCACGGCGCGGGGGTTGGTGCTCACGTCCTCGACCATCAGCGAGCCCGAGTCGCCGCTGCCCAGGAACTTGCTGCGGCGGTTGGCGATGATGATCTGGCCGGTGTAGGTCTTGGTGAAGGCGGTGCTGCCGGCGCACTCGTCCTCGTAGGACACGCTGACCGTCGCGTTCAGGCCGCTGACGGAGCTGCGGGTCAGGCCGGTGGTGCGGCCGCTCTTCTTGACGGCCTGGTTCACGACGCCGCCACGGTCTGGCTGCTGAGGGTGCCGATCTCCAGGATGGCGCCGCTCGGGTCCACCATGCCGCTGATGATGGTGGCGGAGGAGCAGTCCACGTTGGACGAGGGCAGCGAGCTCGGAGACCACCAGCGTGGCCACCTGCTGGGCGCTGCCGGCGTTGCAGTTCACGTCGATCAGGCCCGGCTGGATGATGGGATCGCCGGTCTGGGCCGTGCGGCTGTTGCCGCCGTTGACGATGTCGGCCTCGAACACGTGGTAGTTGCTGAGGATCCGCTTCTGGCCGCCCACCTGGATCAGCGAACCCAGGGTGCCGCCGCAGCAGTAGCCGTTGGCCAGGTCGTAGCTCCAGCCGCCGGAGGTGCCCAGCTGGATGGGCGTGCTCTGCTTGGCGGTGTGGCTGACGCCGCCGCCGCCGCCGCCGCCGCCGGGCTTGCCCTTCATGGCGACGATGCGGTCGGTCAGCAGCACCTGCACGGCCACGCCGTCCAGGTTGCTGGGCATCTTGGTGACGGCCTTGTCGCTGGTGACCAGCACCAGGATGGCGGGCTGGCCGTCGGGGCCGATGGTGGTGGCGGTGCCGATGACGTCGGGCGAGGCCATCAGGGCCGGCGTGTGCAGGTCCTGGATGGCCATGGTGGCGTGCAGGTCCGGACCGTTGTCCTGGGGCGCCTGGGCGATGGGCGTGGTGGGTGCGGTGTCTTCGTTGGAGCAGCCCTGGAAGCCGACCAGCAAGGCCATGAGCCCTGCGATCACCAGGAACGTGGACAGGCGCGTGCGGATGTGATTCATGCGACGGACCCCCTATATCGGGTTAGGGTGTGGCGAGACCCCGTCGAGCGAGGATGGAAGATCCTATCGCGACCCTGTGATAATGGTCAAGGCCATTATTGATGTTCTTTCTCAATTGTCACAAGGTCGTCATTTTGGTCGGGTGACGCCGCTCGCGACGGAGGCCGGCGCGGCGGTCAGGGTGCAGAAGGCTGCCGGGGCGAGGATCTTCAGGACCTTCACGAGCGCGACTTCTCGTTCGGTGAATCGTCCGCGCGGCAAGGCGGTTCAGGAGGGGTGGGAGAGTAGCAAACGCCGGGCCGTCAGACCAGCCGATCCGCCACCAGGGCCGCCGAAACCAGCAGCACGAAGGTGTTGATCTCCATGAAGCGCAGCTTGTAGACCCGGCCCAGGGAAGCGGAGAGCGCCGGCGCGCCCACGGCCTGGCCGGCCGCCTGCACGGTCTGCGGCCGCAGCAGGCTCAGGGACCGCAACACCACCACCAGGCCGCCCGCCGCCACCAGGTAGCGGGGCAGCGCCGCGTGGAACAGCGAGAACAGGGGCATCGTGACGCTGGCCACGGCCACCGCCGCGATCCAGACGAAGGTCAGCTGCCCGATCTGCCGCCGGTCGAAGCGGTCGAACAGGGACGGCAGGCCCGCGGCCACGTAGTCCTTCTCGTAGTGGAGCAGCAGGAGCCAGAAGTGGGGCATCTGCCAGAGGAAGAAGAAGAAGGCGATCTCGTGGATGGCCGGGTCGGCCAGGTAGCCGCCGGCGGCCGCCCAGCCCGCGGCCGGGGGCAGGGCGCCCACCAGGGCGCCCGGCAGGGCCGCGAAGGGCGTGACCCGCTTCAGGGGCGTGTAGATGCCGTTGTAGACCACCGCCGCGGCCACGCCCAGCAGGGCCGGCACCGGGCCGTAGGCCAGCCAGGACAGGGCCGTGCCCCCCGCGAGCAGGGCCAACGAGCCGGCCAGGGCGCCGCCGCGGGAGATGCGCCCGTCGGGGATGGGCCGCCGCCGGGTGCGCCCCATGCGCCGGTCCAGCTGCGCGTCCTGCACCTGGTTCAGCGCCGCCGCGCCGCAGGCCTGCAGCAGGATGCCCACGAGCACCGGGACCATGGCCAGGTCGAAGCGCCCGCGGAACACCAGGTAGCCCACCGCGGTGGTCACCATGGAGGCCAGGGTGATGCGGGGCTTGACCAGTTCCCACCAGACGCGTGCCACGCTACTTCAGCCCCTTCAGGAACTCGATCACGTTCTCGATGTCCGTGCTGTCCATGGTCGCCGCCTGCGGCGGCATCAGGTTCTTGTAGCCCTTGACGACGTCGTGGGCCGGCTCGAGGATCGAGCGCCGCACGTACTCCTCGTCCACGGTCAGCTGCCGCTCCTGGCCGTCGGTGATCACCGTCACCGGGTGGCCCCACACGCCCTTGAACGACGGGCCGATCAGCTTGCTGCCGTCGGTGGTGTGGCAGGCCACGCAGCCCTTGACCTTCAGCAGGTCCTGGCCGGTGGGCCGCTCCCAGGTGCCTCCCATCATTGTATCGAATTCCTCGCGGGTGACCACCCTGACGTCCGAGAGCATGGCGCTGTGCTTGTCGCCGCAGTACTCGGCGCAGAGCACGTCGTAGGTGCCGACGCGGTCGGCCTGGAACCAGGCGTGGTTGTGGCGGCCGGGCATGCAGTCCTCCTTCAGCCGGAAGGCCGGCACGAAGAAGCTGTGGATCACGTCCGCCGATTCCAGCTTCAGCTTGATGGGCTTGCCCACCGGCACCACCAGTTCCGACATCACGCGGCCGTCGGGATATTCGAAGCTCCAGGACCACATCTGGGCGTGCACCGTCACCGGGAAGGCCCCGTCCGGGATGGTCGCGCATCACCTTGAAACCCGCCCAGCCGTAGTAGAACATCACCAGCACCAGGATGGTGGGCAGGATGGTCCAGACGGCCTCGAGGGTCACGTTGCCCTCGATCTGCGCCGGGTTCGGGTTGCGCGACCGGCGGTACTTCACGATGAAGTACACCATGGTCCCGGTCACGCCCAGCAGCAGGATCACCGATGAGACCAGGATGAACCAGAAGGTGTTGTCCACCATTCCCGCGTAGCTCGAAGCACCAGACATCGTCGTCCTCACCAGTGGGTGTAGTCGATCAAGGTCAGGCCGATGACGATGGCCAGGATCGAGACCGCCGTCAGGAACATCCACCGGAAGACGGGCTTCTCGTACTTCAGGTGCATGAAGAACATCAGGATGAGCGCGGCCTTGGCGGGCGTGACCACCATGGCCACGCCGATGCCTATGCGTCCGGGGAAGAACACCGAACCGGCGACGGTGGCCGCCGTCAGGATCAGCAGGGCGACCCAGATCAGGACCAGTTCGCCGTCCGGCACGATGTGCGGTTCGTCCTCGTGGTGCGCAACTGCGGTCGTCTCGTTCATCGCGGCTCCCCTCGCCCCGCCGGGCGTCCTCAGTTGGTCAGGTAGAACAGCGGCAGCAGGAAGATCCAGATCAGGTCCACCAGATGCCAGTACAGGCCCGTGTACTCGAGCGTCCCGTAGCGCTCCGGACTCACCGACCCCGAGCGGATCTTGAAGAACACCACGGTCATCACCACCATGCCGATGATCACGTGCAGGCCGTGCAGGCCCGTCATCATGAAGTACAGGTTGAAGAAGAGGTCCTCGCCGTGGGGCAGCTCCTTCAGGTGCGGGGTTGCCGGGGAAGATGTGGTGGTGGTACTTGGCGCTCCACTCGAAGAACTTGATCACCAGGAAGGTGCCGGCCAGCCCGAAGGTGGCCGCCAGCCAGCGCAGCGCGCGCGCCGTCTGCGCCCGCTGCAGCGAGCCCACCGCCAGCACCATGGTCAGGCTGCTGGTCAGCAGCACCACCGTGTTGGTGGTGCCCATGGCCTTGTTGAGCTCCTCGGCCGCCTCGTGGAAGTCGGGCTCGTGCAGGTGCCGCATCACGGCGTAGATCACGAAGAGGCCGCCGAAGAGCAGCAGCTCCGTGAACAGGAACAGCCACATGCCGGTCTTGGCCCCGTCCGGGTCGCGGTGCTCCACGTGGCCGGCGGCGGCGATGGCCCGGGTCTCCATGGTCACGCCCCCTGCCCGCGCTCGGCGATGATCTGGGTGAAGTCGTAGGGGTCACCCGGATTCTCGGGGACCTTGGCGAAGTTCAGCTGCGGCGGCGGCGAGGTGGTCTGCCACTCGAGGGTGGTGCCCCCCCACGGGTTGTCCGGGGCCTTCGCGCCGTGGCGCGCCGAGCGGAAGAGGTTGACGACCATCACGATCAGCCCGGCCACCAGGATCCACGAGCCGAAGGTCGAGATCATGTGCGGGGTGTGGAAGCGGGGCAGGTAGTCGGCGTAGCGGCGGGGCATGCCCATGATGCCCAGCACCAGCATCGGGAAGTACAGGGTGTTGAAGCCGACGAAGATCAGGCCCCAGGCGACCACGGCCACCTTCTTGTTGAACATCCGGCCCCAGATCTTGGGGAACCAGTAGTGCAGGCCGGCGAAGAGCCCCATGCCCGCACCGCCGAACATGGTGTAGTGGAAGTGCCCCACGATGAAGGCCGTGTCGTGCACGTGGATGTCCGTGGACAGCGCGCCGTTGACCAGGCCCGTCAGCCCCCCGATGGAGAACAGGAAGATGAAGGTCACCGCGTACAACAGCGGCACCTCCAGGGCGATGGACCCCTTGTAGAGGGTGGCCACCCAGTTGAAGATCTTGATGCCCGTGGGGATGGCCACCAGGAAGGTCAGCAGCGAGAACACCCAGCGGGCGGTGTCGCTCATGCCCACGGTGAACATGTGGTGGCCCCACACCAGGTAGCCCACGCCGGCGATGGCCATGGACGACATGGCGATGGCCTTGTAGCCGAAGATGGTCCGCCGCGCGAACACCGGCAGGATATCCGAGATGATGCCCATGGCGGGCAGGACCATCACGTACACCACCGGGTGCGAGTAGATCCAGAACAGGTGCTGGTACAGCACCGGATCGCCGCCCCGCGCCGGGTCGAAGAAGCCGATGCCGACGACCCGCTCCAGGAACAGCAGCACCAGGGTGATGCCCACCACCGGCGTGGCGATGACCTGGATCCAGGCCGTGGCGTACAGGCCCCAGCAGAACAGGGGCATCTGGAAGAAGCCCATGCCCTTGGCCCGCAGGCGGTGGATGGTGGTGATGAAGTTCATGCCCGTGAGGATCGAGCTGAAGCCCAGCACGAACGCCGCCATCACCGCCATCGAGACGTTGGTCCCGGCCCGCAGCGAGTACGGCGCGTAGAAGGTCCAGCCCGTGTCCGGGGCGCCCCCGCCGGTGAAGAGCGAGGTGACGGCCATGGCCGCGCCGAGCATATAGATGTACCAGCTCAGGAGGTTCAGGCGCGGGAAGGCCACGTCCTCGGCGCCCAGCTGCAGGGGCAGGATGAAGTTGCCGAGGATGGCGGGGATGCCCGGGACGATGAACAGGAAGATCATGATCACGCCGTGCAGCGTGAACATCTCGTTGTAGTGCTTCTGGTCGACGAACTGCATGCCCGGGTTCAGCAGCTCCAGCCGCATCATCAGGCCCAGGCAGACGCCGACGGCGAAGAAGGTGCCCATGGCCGCCAGGTACATCAGGCCGATGCGCTTGTGATCCGTGGTCGTGAGCCACGACCACAGGCCGGTGCGTCCGCCGAGGGGCGGATCGAAATAGGTGCCGGTGTAGCCCGGCCCCGTGTGGATGGTCGCCGTCGCGGCGGCGGCACTGGCGTCAGCTGCCATCGGCTCAGCTCTCCTTCTTGTGGCGACGCAGGTTGCGCGTGCTGAAAACGAGGAAGATGAGGAAGAACACCACCGAGGTGATCATCACCGTGGCCACCACCTTGGCCAGGTTGAACACGTAGGTGCGCCCCTCGGGGTCGTAGCTGAAGCAGAAGTTCAGCAGCCGCGCCGTGGTGGGCTCGACCTTGCCCTGGGCCGCCTCGTAGATGCCCATCTGGAAGTCGAAGGGCAGATACTCGGTGCCGTAGAGGTAGCGGACCACCTTGCGGTCGGGCGCCAGCAGCACCAGCCCGCCCGGGTGCACGTACTGGGTGCCCACCCGCTTGTAGTGGAAGCCCGCCGCGCCGGTCAGCCGCTCGATCTGGTCCTTGTCCCCCGTCAGGAAGCGCCAGGTGTCCGCCGGCAGGGGCCGGCTCAGCTGCGAGAGGTAGGTCTCGCGCTTCTCCGTGGCCGTCTTGTAGTTGTCGTCGGGGTTGAAGCTGACGCTCAGGATGCGGAAGGGCTGCTTGGCGGGGTCGAGGTTGCTCTTGCCCAGCACGTCGGCGATCTCCGTCAGCAGCGGCGTGCAGATGCCCGGGCATTCGAAGTAGACGAAGTTGAGGATCGTCGGCCGGTCCACCAGGTCGGCCACCTGGACGGGGTTGCCGTCCTCGTCGATCAGGGTGATGTCCCCGGGCACGATCGAACCCAGGTGCTCCTCGAAATCGACCGCGGTGGCCGACTCCTGGGCCCTGGCCGCGGGCGCCGCCAAACACAACAGCGCAGCAAGAGCCAGAACGCCCCGGAGGCCGAGAGTTCGCAATTCGGAAGACATGATTCTCCCAAGGCCGCGCGCTGCGGGTTCCATGCGCGGCCGGACTGGGCCGGTTCAGGCTGGTGCATCGAGAACACGTGCGGCGCGGACCGACCGCATCCCTCCGGAAACCCGCATCGTCCCCGCGCCCCGATAGCGGATCGTCCCAACGCCGGAAAACATAGTAATCAACTCTGATATTGATATGCAACGACAAAATGGATCTTTTTTATCGGATGGGGTTTGGCGGGGCCCGGCCGCAGCCGGGCGCCGCCACTCCGTGCGTTCAGGCCGCCGAGAAGGAATTGCAGTGGCCGCCGGGATTGACCGGGCCCACGAACAGCTTGCAGCCGCCGCAGAACTGCCCCGCCTCCGGCTGCTTGTAGAATTCGCAGAGGTGGCAGGATTCCGCGGGATTGTCGGCCTTCTCCTTGTATTCGAAGGCCTGGCGCACCTGGATCTGGGCCGGCGTCAGGCCGGACAGGTCGTCGCAGGCCGTGGGCTGGGCCGCCTTCGCCCCGCCCGCGGCCTGGTCGCCGCCGGACGCCTGGGCCGACTCCTTCTTGTCGCCGCCGCCGCCGCAGCCGCAGAGCAAAAGCACGGCGCCGGCGCCGAACAGGGAGGCTCTCGCCAGGAACCGTCGTCGATCGTGATCGATTGCGTTCATCGGGATTCTCCTTTCGTGGGCCAATGCCGCACAGATATAGGCCGATCGCGGCGGACCGCCAGCGGCGATCGCCCGGCCTGCGCGGATTCCCGGCACGGGCAGGAGATGAACAGGTCCCCGGAGCGCGGCGGGCCCTGCGGCGTCAGCGAACGAGCGTCACCCTGCCTCGTGCCGGCCCCGCAGCTCCCGTGACCCGCACCAGATAGACGCCCGAAGGCGCGTCGCGGCCGGCGTCGTCCCGCCCCCGCCAGACCACCTGTGCCGGCCCCGCCGGCAGGATCCGGTCCACCAGGCGGGCGACGCGCCGCCCGCGGGCGTCCAGGACTTCCAGGCGGACGGGGCCGGCCTGCGGCACGACGAAGCCGATGGTCGTGGCGGGGTTGCACGGGTTCGGCCAGCACGACACCCCGACACCCGGCCGCGGCGGCGACGCCCGAGGGCAACAGGCGCTCGTTGTCCAGCACCAGCACGCCGTCGTCATGGTCGGCGACCACCAGGTCGCCGTCCAGGATGTCGATCTCCCAGCTGACGCCCCCGTTGTCGTACCAGCCGCTCCAGACGGGGGCCGCCGGGGTGCTCACGTCCAGCAGCCAGACCCGGCCGCCGCCGGCGACGCAGAGGAAATCGCCGGCCAGCGCCAGCCCGTTGGCGCCGTCGGACGGGGTCGTAGCCGCCCAGGGAGGCGGGAGCCGGCGGGGTCGGTCACGTCCAAGATATGGACGCCGTAGCTGCCGGCCGACAGGTAGGCGACGTTCCCGTTCACCGCGATGTCCCAGGACGTACCGGACAGGTCGACGGTCCGCACCGAGCCCACCGCCGTGGGGTCGGACACGTCCAGCACCCAGAGGCTGCTGTAGGTGACCCGCTGGGCGCACAGCAGGTAGCCGTCCTTCAGGGCCGCGTGCCGTACCCGGAAGGTGCCGCCATAGCCGCCGATCTGGGTCGGGGCGGTGGGATCGGACACGTCGAAGACGCGCAGCGGGCCGCTCGATTCCGTGGCGTAGACCAGGCCGCCGCTCGGCCAGCACGCTCTCGAAGGCCCCGCCCAGATCCCAGGAGCCCACCTCGACCGGGGCCGCCGGGTCGCGCACGTCGACGACGCGCAGCCCCGCCGACGCCGCCGCCACGTAGGCGTAGCCGTCCATGACGTCCACGGTGACGGCCGTGCCCGGCAGTTCCAGCGCGCCCACCTGCCGCGGGAAGCGCCGGTTGGACAGGTCGAGGATGCGCAGGCCGAACATCTCGTCCGCCACGTAGGCCGTCGTCCCCGACCACCCGCAGGTCATGGCTGTTGCCGGGCGTGGCGTGGGCGGATTCGAGCACCGGCGCGCGGGGATCGGCCAGGCTGAAGATCTGCAGCCCGCCTTCCTGGTCGGCCACGTAGGCCCGCGCCGCCGGCCACGGCCAGGCGCCGCGCGTTGCGCGGGCGTGTCCACCTGCGCCACCGGCAGCGGCCGATCGGGATCGGCCAGGTCGAACACGCCCAGGCCCATCCAGGAGTAGGCCACGTACATGAGTCCGTCGACGATCTGCATGTCCTGGATGTTGTCCAGGCCCTGGTCGAAGACGCCGACGGCGGCCGGCGCCGTCGGGTCCGACACGTCGACGACCGCCAGGTAACCCATGTCGTAGCCCACATGACCCGGTCACCCACCACGTCCAGGCACCAGGCGTACAGGTAGGAGGAATCCGTGAACTGGAACGAATCCGGCCTCGAAGGGCGCCGCCGGGTCGGCCACGTCGATGACCCGCATGGTGCCGTAGCCGGACGGCCCGGCCGAACCGTCCGCCAGGTAGACGTGGCCGCCGGCCACGGCCAGCTTCAGGGCGAAGCCGTCGGTGTCCACGCGCCGGCCGCCACGGGCGCGGTCGGATCGCTCACGTCGATGACCCGCAGCGCCGGCGCTCCTCGGCCGCCACGTAGGCGTAGCCGCCGGCGACCGCCACGTCGCGGGCGTCGTCCGGCACCGCGGCCGCGCCCACCTCCACCGGCCGGAACGGGTCGCGCCAGGTCGACGATGCGCAGGCCGGCGTCGCGGCTGGCCACGTAGGCCAGGGTCGCCGACCACGGCGATGCCCTCGACGGGCGACGGCAGGGTGACCCGGCCCAGCACCTCCAGAGTCGCCGGCGGTGCCGTGATGGCAGACCTCGAGCACGGCGCCGTTGCCCACCAGCACGCGGTTGCCCGGCGACCGCCACGGCCCAGCAGGATCCGTAGCCCCAGTGTGCCCAGCAGGCCCAGGTGGTCTCCCGTGCCGGCGTCCTGGGCCCGGGCGGGCCCGGCCAGCCGGCGATCAGGCAGAGCAGCGCGAGCGTGATTGTGACGAGACGGCGTGGCAGGCGTTCCATGGCATGACTCCCCCGACGGCGGCCGGCCGGCCGCGTGACGCGATGGACCCTCGCCATGGGGAACGCGCGGCCCGCGACGCCGTCACACGCCGGCGCCGGCGCAACCCGGCCGCCGGCCGGAATCGTATGTGGGCAGCGGCCCGCCGGGCCGCTAGACTCGCCCCGATGTCCACCCCGCCACACCGACCGGGAGATCGACCGCATGAACCGTTTGCTGCTCGTCGTCGGCCTGCTGCTGGCCGCTCGGCTGCCCCGCCGCCGCCCAGGACACCGCCGTCACCTACCAGATGCCCGACCCGGTGCTGGCCGCCATGATCGACGCGCCCGCCCACGCCCTGGGTGTCGGTGGGCCCGCACAACGAATGGCTGCTGCAGGTCGAGCGGCCCGGCTACCCCTCCATCGCCGAGGTGGCCGCCCCCGAGCTGCGCCTGGCCGGCCTGCGCATCAACCCGCGCAACAACGGCCCCAGCCGCGACAATCCGGGCGTCGGCCTGGTCTTCCAGCGCCTGAAGAACGACGACCAGGTGCGGGTGACCGGCCTGCCCGAGGGCGCGCGCATCACCGGCGTGACCTGGGCGCCCGACGGCGAGCGCATCGCCTTCACGGTCGCGGGCGACGACGGATCTGTCCCTGTGGACCGCCGCGGTCCGGGACGGCAAGGCCCGGCGCCTGACCCCCGCCGGCACGGCGCTCAACGGCGTCTACGGCCGCGCCTACTCCTGGCTGGCCGGCAGCGACGCCCTGGTGGCCCTGACGGTGCCCGCCGGCCGCGGCCCGGCGCCGGAGGAGTCGTACGTCCCGGCCGGTCCCGTGGTGCAGGAGAACCTGGGCAAGAAGGCCCCGGCGCGCACCCTGCAGGACCTGCTGCAGAACCCCTACGACGAGAGCCTCTTCGACCACTACGCCACCAGCCAGGTGGCCGTGGTCGGCCTCGACGGCGAGGTCCGCGCCCTGGCCGAGCCCGCGGTGTTCCGCGACGTCACGCCATCCCCGGACGGCACGTGGCTGCTGGTCGAGCGGGTCAAGCACCCCTACAGCTACTCCCTGCAGGAGGACAGCTTCCCCCACAGCGTCGAGGTCTGGACCCTGGACGGCGAACTGGCCCATCTGGTCGCCGACCAGCCCTTGCAGGACCAGGTGCCCATGGCCTTCGGGTCGGTGCCCACGGGCCCGCGCCGGGTGGCGTGGCGCGACGACGCCCCCGCCGAGCTGGTCTGGACCGAGGCCCTGGACGGCGGCGACGGCGGCGCCGAGGCCGAACTGCGCGACCGCGTCGTCACCCTGGCCGCCCCCTTCGCCGGCGAGCCGGTGGAGCTGATGACCCTGCCCCTGCGCTACGGCGGCGTCATGTGGGGCAACGACGAACCTGGCCTTCGTGGCGAACTGGTGGTGGAAGACCCGCACCCTGCAGACCTGGCGGGTGTGGCCGGGCGACCGCGCCAAGGCGCCGGTCAAGGTGGAGGAGCGCTCCTACCAGGACCGCTACAACGACCCGGGCCGCCCCTTCATGCACCAGGGCCCCTACGGCCGCCAGGTGCTGCTGACCGCCGCCGACGGCCGCACCGTCTTCCTGCAGGGCGACGGCGCGTCCCCCGAGGGCGACCGGCCCTTCGTGGACGCCTGGAACGTGGACAGCGGCGACAAGGAGCGCCTGTTCCGCTCCGAGGCCCCCCACTACGAGAGCCCCGTGGAGATGATCGACGCGAGGAACCGCCAGCTGCTGACCCGCCGCGAGTCCCAGACCGAGCCGCCCAACTACTTCGTCCGCGACCTGAAGAAGGGCAAGCTCGCCCAGAAGACCTTCTTCCCCGACCCCACGCCCCAGCTCGCGGGCATCAGCAAGGAGATGATCACCTACCGGCGGGCCGACGGCGTGCCCCTGACCGGCACCCTCTACCTGCCGGCGGGCTACGACAAGGACCGGGACGGTCCCCTGCCCGTGCTCATGTGGGCCTATCCCACCGAGTTCAAGAGCGCCAAGGACGCCGGCCAGGTCACCGACAGCCCCTACCGCTTCACCCGCGTGGGCTGGTGGTCGCCCATGATGTTCCTGGTGCGCGGTTACGCGGTGCTGGACGACCCGTCCATGCCCATCATCGGCGAGGGCGACGCCGAGCCCAACGACACCTTCGTCGAGCAGCTGGTGGCCAGCGCCCAGGCCGCCGTGGACGAGCTGGTGCGCCGCGGCGTGGGCGACCGCGACCGCATGGCCGTCGGCGGCCACAGCTACGGCGCCTTCATGACCGCCAACCTGTTGGCCCACAGCGACCTGTTCCGCGCCGGCCTGCCCCGCAGCGGCGCCTACAACCGCACGCTCACGCCCTTCGGCTTCCAGGCCGAGGAGCGCACCCTGTGGGAGGCGCCCGCAGGTCTACTTCACCATGTCGCCCTTCATGCACGCGGACAAGATCGACGAGCCCATCCTGATCGTGCACGGCCAGGCCGACAACAACTCGGGCACCTTCCCCATGCAGAGCGAGCGCCTGTACGACGCCATCAAGGGCCTGGGCGGCACCGCGCGCCTGGTGATGCTGCCGGCCGAGAGCCACGGCTACCGCGCCCGCGAGTCCATCATGCACCTGATGTGGGAGACCGACCGCTGGCTGGAGCAGTACGTGAAGAACGCGCCGCCGCGGGAGCTGGCACCCAAGGAGACGGCGGGTTCCTAGCCGGCCCGCGGGCCTCCGGCCGGGCGAGGAAGGCCCCGGGCTCCGGTCCGGGGCCTTTCCCGACGGTGCCCGTGGCGGAATCGCCGATCGGGGATATGCTGTCGCCGTTCGACCGTGTCGAGGATCGTCGGGATCACAACGGAGGGGGAGTAGTTAGGACGGGTACGACATGAAACGCATTCGACCGGCTTGGTTCCTGCTCCTGCTGCCCCTGGTGGCGGCCATCGGGGCCTGCGCTGCGCAGACGGAACTGGTGACCAACTGGGCGCTGCCCGGCGCCGCTGGCGAGGACTTCACGAAGCTCGCCGTCGTCGGGATCATGCAGCACCAGAAGGAGAACACGACCTTCGAGAGCAGCATGACCCAGGTGTTCGCGGACCACGGCGTGCAGGCCGTCCCCGGGTTCACCTTCATGGGCGACAAGAAGAACGTCTCCAAGGCGGAGATGGAGAAGCGCGTCGCCGGCACGGGCGCCGAGGGCATCCTGATCTTCAAGGTGATCGCGGTGGACAAGTCGGCGCACTACGTGCCGCCCACAACCTACGTGACCCCGCTGGACCTGTCCGACGACGCCTGGTGGGCCGACCACTACTGGGGCTACTTCAACCCCTACCCCTACCACTACTGGGGCTACTGGTACCCCGCCGAGCAGGTGGTCACGACTCCCGCCTACTGGGAAAAGTCCAAGACCTTCGTCGTCCAGAGCTCCCTGTACCGCACCTCGGACCACAAGCTGGTCTGGACGGCCACCTCGGACACCTACAACCCCACGGACCCGGCGCAGCTGGCGTCGTCGTTGGGGAAGATCGTGATCAAGAAGCTGGAGAAGGTGGGGCTGGTCATCGGGCATTGAGAATCGGCCACAGGATGAAGGCCCCGGGCGGCTTGCCTGGGGCCTTCTCGCTGAACGCCGGGCGGCTGCCTGTCACTTCACCAGCATCAGCTTCACCGACCGCACGCCGCCGGCGGTGACCAGCCGGGCGAAGTACACGCCCGCCGGTACGACCTGGCCGGCGTCGTCACGGCCGTGCCAGGTCACCGTGTGGGGACCGGCGCCGAAACTGCCGGACTCCAGGGTCCGTACCTTGCGTCCGGCCACGTCGAAGACGGTCAACTCGGCCACGCCCGCGCGGCCCATGGTGAAGGACAACTCAGTGGCGGGGTTGAACGGGTTCGGCGCCGGATCGGCCATGGTCAGGGCGAACGCCGGAATCCGAGTCCGGGCCTCGGCCACCGTGGTCCAGCTGTCGCCGGAGGACACCTGGACGACGTACACGACCTCGTCGCCGGGGTCGCCGGCCCACGTCGCGTCGTCCGCGGCGAAGGCGCGGCCCGAGTGCCTGGTGTCGACGGTCCAGGTGCGGTCGCCGCAGGTCGCCTGCAGCCGGACCAACGCCAGGGCGTCGCTCTGCTCCCAGGAGACCTGGCAGACACCGTCGCGCCAGGTGGTCGTGATCTCGGGGATCAGGACGGACACGGCGGACTCGCACTGCAGGGGAAACTGCAGCACGTTGTCGCGCCCGGTGATGATCACGGTGTCGCTGAGGATATCCAGATCGAACAGCATACCGATGGCCGGATCGAACCCGCCGATCACCGCCGGCGCGGCGGGGGCCACGAAATCGACGACCTGGAACACCGACGTTTCGACGCTTCCCGCCAGGACGTAGGCGTGATTGCCGGTGGCCGCCAGGGCTCGGACGGCGCCTGCGGTCACGGCAGTGCCGACAAGGCTGGGAACCGCCGGATCGCCGAGCAGATAGACGCCCAGTCCGGCCGCGGTGCCCACCAGGCACACGTCGCCGAGCAGGACCGGCGCCAGGCCCGCGGTCGGCGCGTTGCCGTAGGGGCACGAGCCCACCACCACCGGAGCCAGGGGCGAAGACACTTCGACGACGTAGAGATGGTCCGAACCGAGGAAGATCGCCTTGTTGCCGACGACGCAGGCCGCGTGGACGCCGGCGTCATCGAGGAACGTGCCCGTCACCACCGGCGCCGACGGCGTCGCCAGATCCAGGATCGCCACATCCTGTCCCGAGCTCGCGTAGAGCACGCCATCCGCAGCGACGAGAGGCTTGTCCACGGCGACCGCGTCGTACCGGGTGTTGGTCCGCCAGTCGTACGGACGAACGCCGTTGACGTTCCCGTCAACGGCGTACACGTAGTCCCCGACAACCAGGAAGTCCCAGAGCAGTTCGCCGATGAAGGAGCCCCCGGCATGGTACTCGTAGGACCAATCGAGGGAAGGGTCGAGGGCGAGGATCGCCCCGGCCGGCGTCGTATAGGACCCGTAGTCGGGTAGCAACTGCAGGAAGAGCAGGCCGTCTTGGACCTGCGCAGAGCCTCCCAGCGGGACGTACCCGATCGAAATCGGCGCCGGCCCGGCCGGGTCGCCACCCGGACCGTAGTCGACGCACTCATGGGCCAGGGCGGGATTGACAAGGATCAAGACGGCAAGAACGGCGAGAGCGGAACGCATGGCAGGTTACCCCCCCGGGCAGGATGTCGATATCGCGCGGGATGAGAGGATGTTACCACAGGTCATGCATCCATATCAACCCCCTCCCCGGGTACCGGTCCGGCCAACCTCTGCTGGCTCCCGCCGCCCCCTTGCGCTACGTTCCCCGTGGCACCATCCCGGAGGATTCCCGCCCCATGCCCGACCCCGCCCCCACCCTGGCCCTGGTGCGCGGCGCCAACGTCTTCAACGCTGATCCGGACCGCATGGAGCGCCTGGAGAAGGCGCGGCAGGCGGTGCAACTGGCCCCCGACCAGCTGCTGCATCCGGACGTGCCCGCCACCTACGTGGTGCGCCTGGGCAAGCTGCGTGTGTCCCAGTTCCTGCCCGACGGGCGCGAGATCACCCGGGCGGTGCTGCAGGCCGGCGCGGTGCTGGCCACGGCCGCACCGGGCCGGGATGCCGATCCCGCGGACGACGTCTATATTCTGCACGACATCGTGCTGATGGCCCTGGGCGAGGCCGAGCTCTGGCGGCTGCCGCCGGACGCCCTGAACATCTGAAGAACCGAGGAGCCCCCCGATGAGCAACCAGCCCGCCCCCCGCGTCGTCCTCTGCATCCTCGACGGAGTGGGCTACCGCAGCGGGCCGGACCGGGAGCGCGGCAACGCCGTCATGGCCGCCCATCCGGCCTACTACGAGAGCCTGTTCCGCGACTACCCCTGGACCACGCTCACCGCCTGCGGGCCGGCCGTGGGCCTGCCCGAGGGCCAGATGGGCAACAGCGAGGTGGGGCACCTGACCATCGGCGCGGGCCGGATCATCGACCAGGAGCTGGTGCGCATCGGCAAGAGCATCAAGAGCGGCGAGTTCAAGGGGCGCAAGTCCTGGACCGACCTCGTCGTCCGGGTGAAGCGGGGCACCGGGCGCCTGCACCTGATCGGGCTGGTCTCCCCCGGCGGCGTGCACAGCCACACCGACCACCTGTACGGCATCGTCGCCGCGGCCCAGGACGCCGGCATCGACGACATCGTGATCCACGCCCTGATGGACGGCCGGGACACCGATCCGCGCAGCGGCGCCGGCTATCTGGCCGCCCTGCAGGAGCAGTTGGACGAGATCGGCGGCGGCCGGGTGGCCACGGTCATGGGCCGCTACTGGGGCATGGACCGGGACAAGCGCTGGGACCGGGTGGAGCGCGCCTGGAAGGCCATCGTGGACGGCGACGGCGCCCGCACGGCGCCCGACGCGGTGACCGCCGCGAAGTCCTCCTACGACGACGACACCACCGACGAGTTCATCGAGCCCACGACCATCGACGGCGTCGACGGCACCGTGCGCGACGGCGACGGGGTCTTCTTCTGGAACTTCCGGGCCGACCGGGCCCGCGAGCTGACCTGGGCCTTCATGCAGGACGATTTCGACGGGTTCACGCCCGGACCGCCGCCCGGACGTGGCCTACCTCTGCATGACCCCCTACGACGAGACCATGGACCTGCCGGTGCTCTTCCACCCGGTGAAGGTGAGCGAGGGCCTGGCGGAGATCTTCGCCCGCGAGGGCATCCGCAACCTGCGCACCGCCGAGACCGAGAAGTACGCCCACGTGACCTACTTCTTCAACGCCGGCCGCGAGGAGCCCTGGCCCGGCGAGGACCGGCGCCTGGTCCCCTCGCCCAAGGTGGCCACCTACGACCTGCAGCCGCAGATGAGCGCGCCGCAGGTGGCCGACATCCTGAAGGAGGCCTGCGCCTCCGGTGACTACGACGTGATCGTGGTCAACTTCGCCAACGGCGACATGGTGGGCCACACCGGGGTGTTCGACGCCGCCGTCGCGGCGATCAAGGCCCTGGACGGCCTGCTGGCCCAGGTCATGCCCCCCAGCATCGAGCGGGGCGCCGTCTGGCTGGTGACCGCCGACCACGGCAACTGCGACGAGATGCTGGACGCCGAGGGCAACGTGGTGACCCAGCACTCCCTCAACCCGGTGCCCTTCGTGGTGGCCGGGCGGGACTTCGCCGGACGCGACGACGCCCTGGCCGACGGCGATTTCGGGCTCGCCGACATCGCGCCCACCATCCTCAAGCTCCTGGGGATCACCCAGCCGGACGCCATGACAGGACAATCCATCATAAAATAATTTTGACAATCACATAAATTGACCATTTATTGACAACGATTTGGCCCGACAGGTTTTACCTTGTGCTACAATACTTGGGTGCAAAAACGGATTGGTGCCCACAGCGCCGGTTCGATGAGTTATGGTGTCCCACGGGGAGGGAGGTGAGACGCGGCGGCCAGCTCGCCGCCGCCGCAGAGCCGGTCAACATCGCTATCGTGTCGAGACGCCCGCTTCCGCTCACGAAGTCCATTCACTTGACGCCGGATTTTCGAGTGAGAGCTAATGTCTTGGACCCCTGCGCGAAGGAGGCCGAAAGGATGAAGAAGCATCTTTTTGGTATGGCACTGACCGTCAGCGTCATGCTGCTTGCCGGTCTGGCGTCCGCCCAGACTATTGATGATATCCAGGTGTACGACGCCGGCGGTGCGCCGGCCAGCCCGTACAACGGCCAGACGGTCACGGTGACCGGTACCGTGTACGTCGTCGCCGGCACCTACAACTCGGGTACCCACTACATCACCGACGGTACGGGTGGTATCCAGTTCTTCTACAACAGCTCGGGCCTCGCCCTCGGCGACGTCATCGAGTTGACCGGCACCGTCGGCGCCTACAGCGGCGAGCTGCAGATCAACACCCCGAGCTTCTCGCTCATCTCCAGCGGTCCCGAGGCCACGCCCAAGGACCTGCCGCTGGCGACGGTCCTCGCCGACTACGAGCAGGTCGGCGACTTCATCCGCACCATCGGCACGGTGGCCTCGGTGAGCGCCGGCACGCCGGGCGTCGCCAACGGCCAGTTCACCATCTTCGACGGCACCGACTCGCTGCTGGTGTTCGTCGACAAGGACACGCAGATCGACATGGGCGCCATCCAGGTGGGCGATCTCTACCAGGTGGCCTCCCCCTGCGTGAACTACAACGGCCTGATCGAGTTCAAGCCGCGGCGCCAGTCCGACCTCGTCGAGAACCCGGGCGGCGACACCGTGCCCCTGGTCGAGAACGTCAACTGCACGGACTGGGTGCAGATGGCCAACGAGCCCTTCGAGATCACCGCCGACATCACCGACGACTTCGGTGTCTCCTCGGCCCTGCTCTACTACCGGGACAACGCCCGTGACGGCTCGAGCCCCGGCTCGTGGGCGTCCGTGGCGATGTCGTTGCAGAGCGGCGCGACGTACGCCGGCTCCATCCCGGCGCCGCATGCGTCGGATGTGGTCGAGTTCTACATCGAGGCCACGGACACGGGCGCCCAGGTGACCCGGAACCCGGGCAGCGCGCCGGCCGCCTACTTCACCGCCGCGGTGGGCCTGACGTCCATCTACAGCGTGCAGTACGTGAGCCCGGACAGCACCAACCAGCTGAGCCCGTACAACGGCCAGTACGTCAACATCCAGGGCGTGATCACGGCCGCCCCGGGCGAGGCCGGCGCCGTCAGCCGCATGACGGTGCAGGAGCAGAACCCGTCCTCGATCATCACCCCGATCACCGGCGACTACGCGGGCACCTACGCCTACGGCGGCGTGCTGGTGTACTACGGCGCGGGCCTGGATCCCAACAACTGGTTCCGCGGCGACCTCGTGCAGATCGCCGGTCGGGTGAGCGACTACTTCGGCCTGACCGAGTACCTGCCCCAGGACGCGGGGGCCATCTACCTGGTGGACTTCGGCCAGACCCTGCCCCCGGCCACGCGCATGCCGACCCACGTGCTGGCTGACGACGTGGTCGGCACCGACGGCAACGGCGCCCTGGGCGAGGCCTGGGAGAGCGTGTGGGTGAAGACCTTCACCTCCGCCGTGATCGACACCGTGGGTTCGGCCCAGTACGGCGAGTTCATGATCGCCGACAAGGACAGCCGCGCCGACAGCCTGATCGTCTCCCCGGCCAACGTGTTGGCCTACCTGCCCAGCCTGGGCGACGTGCTGACCGTCGAGGGCTACATGGACTACGCCTACGGCGCCTTCAACCTGGTGCCCATCAGCGACGAGTTCATCGTGGCCTCCGCCGCCACCGCCGTGCCCGACGGCACGCCGACCATCGAGGCCGCCGGCGGCTACGAGTCGATCTCCCCGAACCCGTTCAACCCCACGGCCGAGATCAAGTTCGTGGTCAACCGCGACAACCTCGTGCAGTTGAACGTCTACAACATCCGCGGCGAGAAGGTGCGCACCCTGGTTCAGGACCGCCTGCCCGCCAACAGCTACAGCTTCACCTTCGACGGCAAGGACGACACCGGCCAGAGCCTGGCCAGCGGCACCTACTTCGCGCGCCTGCGCATCGGCAGCGAAGTGATGCAGGTCCGCAAGATGTCGCTGGTGAAGTAGCGTAGTCCGCGGACTCCGCTGCCCTCACGCAGGGGCGAAAGAACGGCCCCGGACTCCGGTCCGGGGCCGTTTCGCGTCCTGGTGCGGCGGCGCTAGTACGGCTGCCCCAGCGCCCCGCAGATCCACTTCACGAGCGCGCCGCCGGTCCGGCACAGCTCCGCGAACTCGTCGCTGAACCCGGCCGCCGTGACCTGCTTCTGGGTCAGCGTGGTGAACGCGGTGATGTCCTTCAGCCGCAGCACGTCGGCCAGGGGATGATCCGGATCGTAGCCGCGGGGCACCCGCTTCAGCTCCTCGCCCGAGACGGAGAACCGCTTGCGGAACGCCCGCCCGCCCACCGCCGCCCGCCAGCTCTCGGGATCGGCCACGAGCCGGTCGCGGATGGGCCGCAGGGTCGCGGTGTCCGGGTGCCACAGCCCCACGCCCATGAAGCAGCCGCCCGGTTCCAGGTGCAGGTAGAAGCCCGGGGTGTGGGCGTCCTTGCCGTTCTCGTGGCGGAAGTGCAGGCCGGCGGCCGTCTTGTAGGGGCTCTGGTCCCTGCTGAAGCGGATGTCCCGGTAGATGCGGAACAGCGAGCCGCCGTTGGGCCGCGGGTCGGCCCGGAAGTGGGGGCTGACGGTCATCAGGGGCGCGCCGAAGTCGGTGATGAAGCGCAGACACGGATCGCGCAGGTCGGCCAGGTAGCGGTCCTTGTGCTCGGTGAACCACTCGCGGTCGTTGTTGGCCTTCAGGTCGCGCAGGAACGCGAACAGCGCGGGGGTGAAGTGGCGCTCGGGCATGGGATTCCTCGCAGGCGGTTGCGGTCGCGGCGATGATGGTCCAAGCTAACCCCGAGGGGGCGGGAACCGCCAGCGTCGCCGCGCGGTTTCCCCTCGACGTGACGCCTCGCGACCCCGGCCGCCGGAGGAACGACCATGAAGACGAGGATCCTGGGCCTGGCCCTGCTGCCTTTCCTGTTTCCCGCCTACGCGGCCGGCTCCGGGGCCGGCACCGATCCGGCCGCCGCCGTCAACGCCTTCGGCGTCGATCTCTACTCCCGCCTGGGTGACGACGGCGGCAACCTGTTCTTCTCCCCCGCCAGCGTGGCCTACGCCCTGGCCATGACCCGCACCGGCGCCCGCGGCAAGACGGCCGCCGAGATGGACAAGGTGCTGCACTTCGTCCCCGACGATCCCCGGTTGGCCGTGTCCTTCGGCCACCTCATGGACCAGCTCACCGCCGACCAGGAGGACGCCGTCCTGCGGCTGGCCAACCGCCTGTACGGGCAGCGGGACTTCGGCTTCGCGCCCGACTTCCTGGCCGGCCTGGAGGCCGACTTCGACGCCGCCCTCGAACAGGTGGACTTCGCCCAGGATCCCGACGGGGTCCGCCGCGCCATCAACGCCTGGGTGGAGAAGCAGACCGAGGACAAGATCAAGGACCTGCTGGCCGAGGGCACCATCGACGCCTCCACACGCCTGGTGCTGGTCAACGCCATCTACTTCCTGGGTTCGTGGCAGAAGCCCTTCCCCGTCGATGCCACCGGCGACCGCCCCTTCCACCGGGCCGCGGGCGGCGATGTCGAGGTGCCGTTCATGGAGGTGGAGGGCCCGTTCGGCTACGCGGTCAAGGACCGGGTCCAGATCCTCTCCCTGCCCTACAAGGGCGGCGACCTGGACATGGTGCTGGTGCTGCCCCCCGAGGGCACCACCCTGGCCGACGTGGAATCGCGCCTGGACGCCCGGCTCTTCGCCGAGTGGCTGAAGGCACCCCAGCCCGACGACGTGCTCGTGGCCATGCCGAAGCTGCACCTGGAGACCGAGTTCGAATTGGGGGCCGCCCTGCAGGCGATGGGCATGCGCACCGCCTTCACCAACGCCGCCGACTTCACGGGCATGGCCCCCGACGGCGGCCTGTCCATCGACGACGTGGTCCACAAGGCCTACCTGGACGTGGACGAGAAGGGCACCGAGGCCGCCGCCGCCACGGGCGTGGAGATGCGCCTGACCTCCGCCCGCCCGGTCAACCCCAAGGTGTTCGTGGCCGACCGGCCCTTCCTGCTGGCCATCCGCCACCGGGACTCGGGCGCGGTGCTGTTCCTGGGACGGGTGGCGGATCCGTCGTAGGGGTGGGCCGAGGTGCTGCCGGAGGCGTTGTACCTGTAGCCGCCGCAATCGCAAACGCCGCAAGTGATGACATGGAAATCACCCCCCGGGGTGATCCACGTCCACCGGCGCCGGTCCCCCGGCTGGCCATTCCCGTTTGACAGTTTCAAACATTTGTTTTAATATCTCGATTCAAACGTTCGCTTGAATCCTGATTCCATCCGTTCAACACGCCGGGGGGCCCCGTGACCGACGAACGCCACTCCACCCAGGACCGCCTGCTGGACGCGGCCGAGCGCCTGTTTGCCGAGAAGGGATTCGGCGAGGTGTCGGTGCGCGAGCTGGCGGCCGCCGCCGACGTCAACGTCGCCGCGGTCAACTACCACTTCCAGGGCAAGGAGAACCTCTTCCACGAGGTGATCCGGCGGCGCTTCATCGCCCAGCGCGACCGCACGCTGGCGTCCCTGGCCGAGGCGGTGGCCGCGGGCGGGGATCGGCCGGCGGTCGATGCCATCATCCGCGCCATCGTCGGCCCCTACCTGGACGGAGCGCTGGCCACGGGCGGCGCGCGGGTGATGGCCCTCATCGCCCGGGAGATGCACGCCAGCGGCGACGCCCACCACGCCTTCATGTTCCGCGACATGATCGCACCGGTGTTCGGGGCGTTCTCCGCGGCCATGCTGCGGGCCAAGCCGCACCTGCAGCAGGAGCAGGTGAACTGGCTCATCGCCAGCGTCATCGGCCAGGTCCACCACTTCATCATGCGCCGGCTGAAGTACGACGGCCTGCCCGCCGAGGACGAGGCGCGCGAGTTCATGGCCCGCGCCTTCCCGGTGCTGGCGGCGCCCCTGGACGAGTACATCACCCAGACCACCGACCACATCACCCGCTTCTCCGCGGCCGCGGTCCAGGGGCTGCATCCGGAGGTGACGTCATGACCCGGTTCGCCGCCCTCGCCGGCGCCCTGGCCCTGCTGGCAGGCTGCGCCGCGGGCCCCGACTTCGTGCGCCCCGGCCTGGCGACCGACGTGCCCACCGCCTGGGTGAACCCGGCCGCCGCGCACACGTCCGCGCCGACCCTGGCCGCGGTGCTGCCCGCCGCGGGTGCCGGCGCGGCCTGGCGCTGGTGGGAGGCCTTCGGCGACACCACCCTCGACGGCCTGGTGGAGACCGCCCTGGCCCACAACAACCAGCTCGAACAGGCGGCGGCCCGGGTGCTGGAAGCCCGCGCGGCCGTCGGTGGCGCCGAGTCCGCCCGCTGGCCCGCGGTCGAGGTGGGCGGCCAGGCCGCGCGCAACAAGACCAGCGAGACGGTGATCCGCTTCGGCCCCCTCTACAGCAACGCCTACTCGGTCACCGCCACCGCCCGCTGGGAGCTGGACCTGTGGGGACGGCTGTCCCGGGGCAAGGAAGCCGCGCTGGCCACCCTGCTGGCCGGCGAGCAGAACCGCCGGGCCGTGGCCCAGGGTCTGATCGCCGACGTGGTGCGCACCTGGCTGACCATCCGCGAACTGGAGCTGCAGGTGGCCTTGACCGAGCGCACCGTCGCCAGCTTCGCCCAGAGCCTGGACACGGTGCAGGAGCGCTACCGCCGCGGCCTGGTCGGCCCCCTGGACCTGCACCTGGCCGGACAGAACCTGGCCTCCGCCCAGGCCCAGCTGCCCCTGTTCCGCCAGCAACTGGCGGCGGCCCGGCGCACCCTGGAGATCCTGGTGGGACGCTACCCCGCCGGGACCATCACGGCCTCGGACCTCGAGGGCGCCGACGGCCGGCTGACCGTGACCGTCATGCCCGCGCCCCTGGCCCCGGTTCCCGCCGGCCTGCCCTCGGAGCTGCTGGACCGGCGCCCGGACCTGCTGGCGGCCGAGGCCGACCTGGCGGCGTCGGTGGCGCGCATCGGCGAGGCCAAGGCGGCCCTCTACCCCCGCATCAGCCTCACCGCCAGCGGCGGCACCAGCACCCGCGAGCTGGGCGACCTCTTCACCACCGGCAGCGACGCCTGGAGCCTGGTGGGCAACCTGCTGATGCCCCTGATCAACCGGGGCGCCACCAAGGCCCAGGCGGCGGCGGCCGAGGCCCGGGCCCGGGGGGCCACCGCGGCCTACCGCGCCGCCGTGCTGCAGGCCTTCGCCGAGGTGGAGAACGCCCTGGACCAGGACCTCCACCAGCGGGAGCGCGAGCAGCGCCTCGCCCAGTCGGTGGACCACGCCCGCCGGGCCGTGCAACTGGCCGGGGAGCGCTACCGTCGCGGCCTGGACACGCTGCTGACCACCCTCGAGGCCCAGCGGCGGCTGTTCACCGCCGAGAGCAGCCTCCTGACCACCCAGCGCGACCGCCGCGCCGCGCGCGTCGACCTGATCCAGGCCCTGGGCGGGCCCTGGGAGGCGGCGCCCGCCGACGAGACCATGAACCTGAACGCCGGCAACGGCGACGCCGAAGGAGTGCGCCCGTGAGTGCCAAGACCCTGCGCAACATGCTGTCCGCGACCGCCGTCCTGGTGCTGGGGCTCGTGGTCACCGCCGTGCTCGTCAAGACCGCCAAGCGGCCCGAGCGCCAGGAGCCGCCCGCGTCGCGCCCGGTGGTGGCCGTGCACCGGGTGCTGGCCGACGACGTGCCGGTGCGCATCCGCGGCTTCGGCTCGGTGAAGGCCAAACGCTCGGTGGATCTGGTGCCCGAGGTCAGCGGCCGCGTCCTGGAGAAGTCGCCGCACCTGGAGCCCGGCGCTTACATCGACGCCGGCGAATTGCTGCTGCGCCTGGACGACACCAACTACGTGCTGGCCGCCGAACAGGCCCGCGCCAACGTGGCCCAGGCCGAGGTCAACCTGGCCCAGGCCCAGGAGGAGGTCCAGGTGGCCCGCCGCGAGTGGGACCGGATGGAGGCCGGCAGCCTGGGCGGCACCGGCGACGCCGAGCCCACGCCCCTGGTCCTGCGCCTGCCCCAGCTGAAGCTGGCCGAGGCCAACCTGGAGGCGGCCAAGGCCGCCCGCCGCCAGGCCGAGGTCAACCTGGAGCGCTGCACCATGCGCGCCCCCTTCGACGGCCGCGTGCTCAAGGCCGACGTGGACGAGGGCGACTTCCTGGCCGCGGGCGTCGCCGTGGGCAGCGTCTACGCCACGGACATGGCCGAGGTCACCGTCCCGGTGGCCGATGCCGACCTGGCCTGGATCACGGTCGGCGGCCGCGACGCCGCGGGCGTGCCCGTGGACGTGAGCGCCGAATTCGCCGGCGCCCGCCACCATTGGCAGGGCCGGGCCGTGCGCCTGGGCGGCGCCGTGGACGACCGCAGCCGGCTGGTGCCGGTGGTCGTGGAGATCCCCCATCCGTACCGCCGCGAAGGCGATCGCCCGGCCCTGATCGAGGGCATGTTCGTGGAGGTGGAGTTCACCGCCCCGGCGCCGGCCGGCGCCGTGGTCATCCCCCGCCCCGCCCTGCGCCCCGGCGACCTGGTCTGGCTCGTGGATGACGAGGGCCGGCTCCGCCTGCGCGACGTGCAGGTGGCCCGGGCGGGCATCGACCAGGCGGTGATCACCGCCGGCCTGGCCGCCGGCGACCGGGTCTGCATCAGCAACCTGCAGTACGTCACCGACGGCATGCCCGTGCGCGTCGAGGGCGAACCCGCCGGTCCCGCGGCGGTGGCCGCAGGCGCCGCCGGCGAGGGTGCCGGCGCGGCGCCGCCAAGGACGGTGGGCGATGAACGGCCTGATCCGCTGGTTCTCCGACCAACCACGTGGCGGCCAACCTGCTGATGGTGGTGATCTGCGCCGCGGGCCTGATGAGCGCGTCGACCATCAAGCAGGAGGTGTTTCCCGAGATCGACCATGGACATGATCACCGTCACGCGTGCCCTACCTGGGCGCCACCCCCGCCGAGGTCGAGGAGGCCGTCTGCATGCGCGTCGAGGAGGCGGTGCAGGGCGTCGACGGCATCAAGAAGATCACCTCGGCCTCGTCCGAGGGCATGGGCATGGTGACCATCGAACTGGACCGCGGCACCGACAAGCGCAAGGCCCTGGACGACGTCAAGGCCGAGGTGGACCGCATCATCACCTTCCCCGCGGAGACCGAGAAGCCCATCGTCACGCCTGGTGGAGCCGCGGCAGCAGGTCATCGACGTGGTGGTCTACGGCGACGCCTCCGAGCGCTCCCTGAAGATGCTGGCCGAGAAGGTCCGCGACGACCTGCTGGCGCTGCCGGACATCACCTACGTCGCGGTCTCGGGCACGCGGCCCTTCGAGATCTCCATCGAGGTCGGCGAACGCGACCTGCAGGCCTACGGCCTGACCCTGGACCAGGTGAGCCGGGCGGTGCAGGCCAACAGCCTGGACCTGCCCGGCGGCTAGCGTGAAGACCGACGGCGGCGAGATCCTGGTGCGCACCAAGGGCCAGCGCTACACGGGCCAGGAGTTCGGGCGCATCGTGGTGATCACCGCGCCCGACGGCACCGAGGTGACCCTGGACCGCATCGCCACGATCCGCGACGGCTTCGAGGACGTGGACACGGCGCTCGTTCCTGGACGGCAAGCCGCTCGGCCATCGTCCAGGTCTACCGCACCGGCGAGCAGGGCGTGCTGCGAGGTGACCGACGCGGCCAAGCAGTACGTGGCGCAGGTGAGCAACGACGCTGCCCCCGGGCATCGAGATCGCCACCTTCAACGACCGCTCCGCTCATCTACAAGAGCCGCATGGACCTGCTGCTGCGCAACGGCTCATGGGGCCTGGTCCTGGTCTTCCTCGTGCCTGGCCCTGACCCTGCAGTTCCGGCTGGCCCTCTGGGTCAGCCTGGGCATCGTCATCAGCTTCCTGGGCGCCTTCTGGGCCATCCCCCAGTTCGGCGTATCGCTCAACATGATCTCGCATGTTCGCGTTCATCGTCTCGCTGGGCATCGTGGTGGACGACGCCATCGTCGTGGGCGAGAACGTCTACGCCTGGCGGGAGCGGGGCAAGACCCCCAGGCGGCCGCCACCCGGGGCACCCTCGAGGTGGGCGTGCCGGTGATCCTGGCCGTGCTGACCACCGTGGTGGCCTTCCTGCCCCTGGCCTTCGTCGAGGGCACGATGGGCAAGTTCATGTTCAACATGCCGGTGGTGGTGATCTCCATCCTGCTGTTCTCCCTGGTGGAGTCGCTGCTGATCCTGCCGGCGCACCTGGCCACCATGAAGTCCGTGGACGCGCAGGAGGCCGACCGCACGCGCCGCTGGTACGGCAGGCCAAGGACCGCATCGACGCGGCCCTGGCCGACTTCGTCGAGCGGCGTCTACCGGCCGACCCTGGACTTCGCCCTGGTCCACCGGCCGGTCGTGATCGCCCTGGCCGTCGCCACCCTGCTGGTGACCGTCGGCTTCGTGGCCGGCGGGCACATCAAGTTCACCTTCATGCCCAAGGTGGACGCCGACAACCTGGTGGCCGCGCTGACCCTGCCCCAGGGCACGACCGTGGAGGAGGCCGAGCGGGCGGTCGACGCAGCTGGAGGCCTCGCTGGAGCGGGTGCGCGAGGAGTTCGACGCCGAGCGCGACCCGGCGGCCCCGTCGGTGATCATGCACGTGGCCAGCCGCCGTCGGCTCCCAGCCGCGGTCGTCCCAGTCCCACGCCGGCAGCGGCGGCGGCGGCAGCGCCGGCGGCGCCCACCTGGTGGAGGTCAACGCCGAGCTGCTGAAGGCCGAGTACCGCGACGTGCCCAGCCCCGACATGGCCCGGCGCTGGCGCGAGCTGTGCGGCCCCATCACCGGCGCGGTGTCGCTCACCTTCAGCGCCAACCTCTTCCGCGGCGGCGCGCCCATCGTACGTGCAGCTCTCCTCGCCGCAGCACCGACGACCTGCTGGCCGCGGCCCGCGAACTGAAGGCCCAGCTGGCCGAGTTCCCCGGCGTCATCGACATCGCCGACAGCTTCCGCGAGGGCAAGGTCGAGATGAAGCTGGGGCTGCGGCCCGAGGCGCGGACCCTGGGCATCACCCTGGCCGACCTGGCGCGCCAGGTGCGGGCCGGCTTCTACGGCGCCGAGGCCATGCGCATCCAGCGCGGCCGCGACGAGGTCAAGGTGATGGTCCGCTACCCCGAGGACGAACGGCGCTCCCTGGGCAACATCGAGTCCATGCGCATCCGCACCCCGGCGGGCGACGAGGTGCCTTTCGGCCGCGTGGCCACGGTGCGAGATCGGCCGCGGCTTCGCCACCATCGAGCGGGCCGACCGCCAGCGGGTGGTGGCGGTGACCGGCGACGTGGACCAGGACGTGACCAACGCCGACGAGGTCAACGGCGTCCTGCGCGCCGAGGTCCTGCCCCGGCTCATGGCCTCCCACCCGGGCCTGCGCTGGACCATGGAGGGCGAGCAGAAGGAGCAGGCCGAGTCCCTGGGCAGCCTCAAGCGGGGCTTCGTGCTGGCCATCCTGATGATCTTCGTGCTGCTGGCGGTGCAGTTCCGCTCCTACAGCCAGCCGCTGATCATCATGACCGCCATCCCCTTCGGCCTGGTGGGCGCGATCTGGGGCCACATCCTGATGGGCTGGACCTGACCTGATCTCCATGTTCGGCGTGGTGGCCCTGACCGGCGTGGTGGTGAACGACTCGCTGATCATGATCGACTTCATCAACCGCGCCCGCCGCGAGGGCAGGACCGTCCGCACGGCCGTCGTCGGACTCGGGGCTGCGGCGCTTCCGGCCCATCATGCTGACCTCGGTGACCACCTTCGCGGGCCTGACGCCCCTGCTGCTGGAGAAGAGCCTGCAGGCCCGTTCCTGGTGCCCATGGCCACCAGCCTGGGCTTCGGCGTGCATGTTCTCCACCTTCATCACCCTGATCCTGGTCCCCGTGTCCTACACCCTGCTGGCGGACATCAAGGAGCGGCTGGGCCTGGGCGAGCGGTTGGTGGAGGACGAGGTGTCCTGACGCGGGGAGGGGGTATCCGTCCCTGCGGCCCCCCGCGGCCGGCGGGGGCCGCGGCGCTTTCGTCCGCTGGTCCGGTCCCGACCGCGCGTTGGGTGGATATCCTGCGCGGCGTCGCGGCCGGCGGCCCGACCCCGCCCCCGCGGCGTCGCCGTGAATCCGGGCAGTCGAACCCCAAGAATCGAGGAGACGAACGATGCGCATGCCCATGGCGTGGACGATCGGCCTGTCGCTGCTGGCGCTGGCGGCGGGTCCCGCCGCGGCCGCCGACACTCCGCCGGCCCCCGCGCTCGCCGACACCGCCGCGGCGCCCACTGCGGACCACGGGGACCTGAGCGGCGTCTGGATCCTGAACGAGAAGGCGAGCGACGATCCGGCCGCGGTCATGCGGCGGAACCGGGAGCAGGGCGGCATGGGCCGCGGCGGCATGGGCCGGCGCGGCGGCCGGGGCGACCGGCAGGGCATGGGCGGCGACGAGCGGCCCGACGCCCTGCAGGGCCGCGGCCAGTTCGGCTCGTCGGAGGGCGGCGGCCAGGACCGCGACCGCACCATGCAGCGACGCATCGCCCGGCTGGCGATCTTCAGCGACGGCCCCGAGTTCGACGTGACCGACGGCCTGGACATCACCCGCGTCCTGCACACGGACGGCCGCACCGAGACGGTCTGGACCGAGCACGGCGAGCAGCAGGCCACCGCCGCCTGGATGGACGGCGTGCTGGAGGTCCGCTGGCAGGGCCGGCGCGGCCCCGGGCGCGTCACGCGGTATGCGCTGGAGGGGGACGGGGCACAACTCGTTGTCCTGGAGCAGGTTCAGATGCCTGGCAGCAAGGACGCGGTGACCCTGCGCCTGGTCTACGACCGGCAGCCCCCCGCGGAACCGGCCGGCGGCGACGGGCGATAGTTGCGAAACTCCGCGCAAAGTGCTTCTTTTGATACCGTACGAGCGACGGGTGGCCGGCCGCGGCCGCACACCCGGATTTCTTGGAGTGCGACCCCCAGCGAGGACGGGCCGACGTGGAGAACCTGCAACTGATCAGCATCTCGGACAGCGCGAACGAGGCCTTCGCCACGTTCGACTGGAACGAGCACGAGGGCAAGGGCGTCCGGCTCTTCGTCCAGGGCTTCGGCTGAGGCGGGCCGAGTATCGGCATGGCTCTGGATGAGCCAAAGGACGACGACGACGTCATGGACAACAACGGCATCAAGTTCGTCATGGACAACCAGACGGCGGACATCCTGCGGCAGAGCGGCGGCCTGACCATCGACTACATCGATGAGGCCTACCGGCGCGGCTACATGCTGCAGCTGGGCGCGACCGGCGGCGGCTGCGGCAGCTGCAGCAGCGACGGCGGCTGCAGCTGATCCCGGCCCGACGGACCCGGACCCGACCGAAGGAGCCCCCGCCGGGGGCTCCTTTCCTTGTGCCGGGCGGGCGGCGGCGCCGATCGTCGATCATGATGTCGTCGTCGTCGAGGTCGAAATCGTCGTCGTCGTCGTCCTTGTAGCCCAGGTCGTCGTCGAAGTCGTCCTCGTCGAGCTCGTCGTCGAGGCTCGGCATCGAGATCGTCGTCGAGGTCGTCGGTCGCCGGGACCGCCCTTGACGGCGAAGTCCTCGTCGAAGTCCTCGCAGCAGTCGTCGCTGCAGAACATCCGTCCGGTGGTAGGACGACGGGCCTGCCCTCGATCTCGATGCCGCACTGGGTGCAGATCATCGGTTTCATCGGCTCTGCACTCCCCGGCTGACCGGCGCGGCGGCCGGTCGCCGCCGCGGAATCGCGCTCGGATGGTCCCGGCGCGGGACCCGCCCCCCGCGCCGTGCTGCACCCGATTGAAGCGAACCCCGCCGGACGATTGCAAGTGAAAAACGCGGGCCGCCGGACCCGCCGCGGCTCAGCGGAAGGCCAGGATGTAGGCCACCCAGGCCGGCGCCAGGTCGCCCGTGCGGCTGGGCGCGGAACACCCCGTTGGGCTCGCCGTCCTTCGTCGGTGCCCTCCCAGTAGACGACCACCTTGCGGAAGCCGCACTCCTCCAGCAGGTCGCAGGTCTCGGGCAGCGACCACAGGCGCCAGTCGTAGCTGAAGGCCTTCTCCATCCGGCTGCCGTCGGGGAAGCGGAAGTGGATGTAGCAGCGGGTGCCGCCGGTGATGGGGTTGAACTCGTCCTGGTCCCAGAGGTAGTCGAAGCCCGTCCAGCTCCCGCTCCTCGATCTGGGCCTGCTGGGCCTCGGGGCCGCCGTAGCAGTCCAGCATCAGCATGCCCTCGTCGCGCAGGCTGTCGCGGCAGTTGCGGAAGTAGGCGCGCCAGCTCGGCGCGGGTCTTCAGGCCCCACCAGGAGAAGTTGGTGGCCATGAGCACGTCGCAGCGGGGCTTGCGCACGTCGCGCACGTCGGCCTCGACCAGGGTGACGCGCGTCGGCCGACCTCGCCCAGGGGCGCCAGGTTGTTGGCCCGGCCCCAGGCCAGGGTCGGCCCGTCCAGGTCCACGCCCAGCGCCGTGTTTCGCGGGTGCGCCTGACCCAGGCGGCGCTCAGCAGGGCGGTGCCGCAGAAGTCCTCGCGCAGGGCGCGGGGCTTGCGGCCGTACTCGCGCTTGAAGACGCGGGTGACGAACGGCACCTCGGTGTCGGGGTTCTGCACCGACTTCTCGTAGAGCCAGTGGCGGTCGGCGTTGCGGGCGGTGAGGCGGCCGGCGTCGGCCAGGTCCTCCATGCGGTCGCGGACGTAGCCCGTCGCCCTCGCGGTCCTGGCGGGCGCGCTGCTTCTTCACGGTGCTCTTGGCCATGAGGTCCTTCCGGGGAGCCGCGCGGGGGCGGCCGTCGGCTGGTGGGTTCCCATCGTCATCGGAGCCGGCCGGAACCCGGGCGGCGGACCTACTCAATACACGACGCGGGAAGCCGATCAACCCCGGATTCGGGCACGACGCGAAGCCCGCCGCCCCGGCGGGGACGGCGGGCTCGATGAGGCCGCAGGAGGACGGCGTCAGACCTCCAGCAGGTCGTCCGAGTCGCGGTAATTCCCCAGGCCGTCGAAAGCCGAGGCGAAGTCGTCGGGCACCGGCGCCCGGGAGCCCAGCCCCGACGGGCTGCGCACCGCGGTGGCGCCGTCGTAGGCGGCCGCGTCCGCGGAGGAACCGCCGCGCACGATGGCCTCGAGCACCTTGACCACCTTGTTCAGGTTGCGGGCCTGGGCCGACAGTTCCTCGCTGGCCGACGCCGACTCCTCGGCGCTGGCGGCGTTGCTCTGGGTGACCTGGTCCAGGCGGCCGATGGCGCCGTTGATGACCTCCACGCCGTCGGCCTGTTCGCCGCTGGCCTTGGTGACCGTGGCGATCAGCTCGCCGACCCGGCCGACGCCCTCGACGATCTCCGCCAGGACGGCGTCCACCTCGCGGGTCACGGCGACGCCGCTGCCGGCGTCCTCCTGGGAGCGCTGGATCAGTTCGGCGGTGGAGCGGGCGGCCACGGCCGAGCGTTGGGCCAGGTTGCGCACCTCTTCCGCCACCACCGCGAAGCCCTTGCCCGCGTCGCCGGCGCGGGCCGCCTCGACCGCGGCGTTCAGGGCCAGCAGGTTGGTCTGGAAGGCGATCTCGTCGATGGTCTTGATGATGTTGGCCGTCTCGTCGGCCGAGGCCTTGATCTGCTCGATGGCCCCGGTCATCCGCCGCATGGCCTCCTGGCCGGTCTTGGCCGTCCCGCGCAGGCCGTTCGCCAGCGCGTCGGCCTCGGCGGCGCTGGCCGAATTGGCCGCGTCATGGCCGCCAGCTCCTCCAGGGTCGCCGCCGTCTCTTCCAGGCTGGAGGCCTGGCTGCTGGCTCCCTCGGCCATGTCCGTACTGGCGCCGGCCACCTGGCCGCTGGCCGCGGCCACGTGCTCGGCGCCGGCGGCCAGGTCGTGCATCACGCGGGTCAGGGCGCGCACGACCGACACGGTGATCCAACCGCCGAGGACCACGCCCAGCGCGCCGGCCACCACCGACAGGATGAAGACGCCCGCGCGGGTGTGCCGCGCCGCGGACAGCATCTCCTCGTCGGTCATCATGTGGTCACCCACGTCCGCGACCGCCTGCTGCAACAGGCCCGCCACCTCCGCGAGGGCCGGCTGGGTCTGCTCGTTGTAGATGCGCCGCGCCTCGCGCGAGCCCTCCAGCCGCTTGGCGTCCCAGGCGATCAGCCGGTCGATGCCGGCGATCACCCGGCGGCTGGCCGGCACGATCTCGGTCAGCACGTAGGCGGCCGCCTCGTCGCGCTGCCCCGCGGCCAGCAGTTCGTCCACGTGGATGGCGCCGCCGTGCATGGACTGGTGCTCCCAGTCCACGTCCTTCCAGATCTCGCCGAAGGCGGCGTCGCTCTTGGCCAGGGCCTTGGTCTCGTCGCTGTAGAGCCACTTGCCGAAGCTGCATTGGTGGGGATCGGTGACCACGTCCAGCTTCGTGACCGAGGGGTCGAAGAACACGTCCTTCACCCGGGCGGCCCACGACAGGTGGGCCACCTTGGCCTCGCGCAGGAAGGCGCCCAGCGCCGGGTCGGCCGGCTCGTACACCTGGGCGATGGCCGCCGCCGACGCGTGGACGCGCCGGTGGGGCTCGGCCAGCTTGTCCACCACGCTCGCCAGGGCGGGCACCGCGGCCACGGCCCGCGCCGGTCATCACTGTCCAGCCACTTGCCCAGCTTGCACTGGTGGGGGTCGGTCTTGGCGGTCAGCTCGGTCACGGTCGGGTCGTTGATGAAGGCATCGACCTGCTGGGCCCAGTGCAGGTGGTCCAGCTCGCGCTCCACCATCATGGCCTTCAGCTCGTTGCCGTGGATCACCTCGCCCGCATCGCGGACGATGCCCCCGACACCCAGCAGCGACCAGGCGGCCACACCCGCCAGCAGCACCAGCACGACGCCGAATCCCGCGCCGATCTTCCGGCCGAGGCTCCAATGGGACAACATGGCGGCTCCTCCCTAACCCTTCCAGTAGACACGACGCACGCGGGAATCCGCAGCGCACGCCCGTTTCCAGGGTACGGAATCGGCACGCGGGCGGAGTCCTTGAGTGTTTCTCTAGTAGGTGCTTAAAGAAATCTCTCTATTCGGGAGGCGTCGGGGAACGCGAAGGCACCAGTTCCCGCAGCAGGTCCAGGTCGCCGCGGCGGAGCACCCGCAGGAGCGCCAGGATCGTGACGTAGATCACGGTCATGAGGGCGGTCGTGCCCAGGAAGGGCCCCCAGGCCTGCAGGGGCAGACCCGTCCAGCGCACGCCCCAGCCGGGCGCCGCCAGCTTCAGCAGGCCCGCCGTGGCCCCCCAGGCCAGGGCCGTGGCGCCCGCCGGCCCCGCCAGGGCCCGCAGCAGGGGCAGGCGGTAGTCCGTCCGCTGGAGCCAGCCCAGGTGCATGGCCATGCTCATGCCCACGCTGATGAAGGTGGCCCAGGAGGCGCCGAAGTAGGAGTGCCGGGGAATCCACAGGGAGTTCAGCACCACGTTGGTGAGCATGGCCACCAACCCGATGCTGACGAAGGCCCGCTCCCGATTCGCGGTGATCAGCAGCCGCCCGAAGATGGTGTTGGCCGCCTGCACGGGCAGGGCCCAGATGACGATCATCAGCACCTTGACCGAGTCGGGGAACTGTCCGTCCTGGTCGAAGAAGCCGATGATCGGCCCGGCGGTGAAGGTCAGGAACAGGGTCAGGGGCACCACCGCCACCAGCATGAAGCGCAGGGCGCGCTCCCCCAGCCGCACGGCGGCGGCGGGGCTCTCCATGCCGTAGCGGGCCATGGCCGGGAACACGGCGAAGCCGAAGAGGCTGGGGATCAGGATCATGATGTCCAGGGCCCGGTGCCCCAGCACGTAGAGGCCGGCCGGATCGTTGCCCAGGATGTTCTTGAGCATCACCGTGTCGACCTTGTTGTAGATGATGCCGAAGGTGGTGGCCATGAACATGGGCAGGCCCAGCCGCAGCATCCACAGCATGCCGGGGGCCGGGGGGGCGTCGGGGTCGCGGCGCCAGGGGCCGCAGCTGCGCAGCATCAGGGGCGCGATCACCGCCAGCCGCGCCACCCGGCTGACCACGTTGGCCCAGACCACGCCCATCAGGCCGTGGCCCTGGTGCAGCCACAGCCAGCCCAGACCGAAGTACACCACCGCCGAGACGATCTGGCTGGAGGACTGGTGCTCCACCTTCTCGTGGGCCTGCAGCACCGCGTCGCAGGCCATGGCCGTGGACTCGATGAAGATGGCCAGGCCCGTCACCAGCACCGCGGCCGTGTCCAGGGCCGGGTAGCCCGACGCCCGCACGAACGCCCACATCAAGCCGTAGCAGACGGCGCCCAGGACCCAGCGGATCCGCAGCGTGGCCCACAGCAGCGCCCCGGTCATGCCCCGGCTGCGGGTGATCTCGCGGGTCAGCAGCGTGCCCAGGCCCCAGTTGGTGGTCACCAGCAGGATGGCCGTCAGGTCGGTGGCCGTTCCCCAGATGCCGATGCCCCCGGTGCCCAGCTCCGGGGTCATGAAGCGGATCAACAGGGCGCTCAACGCGCGGCCGAACAGCACGCCCGCCGTCAGCAGGACGGTGTTCTTGGCGACGGTGCGCGTGGCTCCAGCCAAGGCGGCTCCTTCTGCGGACCTAGAACAGTCCGCTGGTGACGGCCGTGAGCACGGGGCTGCCGGATCCCGCCAGGTTCCAGGTCAGATCGATGCGGGCGACGGTGGTGTTGGCCGAGCGCGTGGGGCCGATGCGCAGGCCGAAACCGGCCTCGTGGCGGGCGTCGCCCAGGCCGCGCGATTCGTCCCGCCACCAGGCGCAGCCGCCGCCGTAGAAGACGGCGCCGCCCAGGCGGGCCAGCCCCAGCACCTCGCCGGGCACGACCTTGCCCTCCTCCACGTTCCACCGCACCAGACGATCGCCTGCCATGCCGTCGAAGTCCAGCGTGCGCAGGCCCCGGTCCAGGCCCAGCAGCAGCGCGTCCCCGCCCCCGAGACGCGAACCGTGGCCTCCTTCCACCACCACGCGGGTCAGCCAGGGCGCGTCGGCGCCGCCGGCCCGGGCGAACCAGCCGGCCAGGCCCTCCACCGCGTGGGTGCGCACGGCGGCACCCCCGGCCTGGGCCTCGCCCTTGGCCCGGAGCAGCAGGTAGCTGCGCCCCCAGCCCAGCCACTTCTCGACCGTGCCCTCCGCGCGCAGGGCCCCCTCGCCGCCGGCGTTGGTGGAGCCCAGCATGCCCCCGACCGGCCCCACCTTCAGGTCGAGGGTGGCGTCCAGGGGGATGTCCTCCTGGGGGCCGTACTGGAGCACGAAGCGATCGGTGACCCAGCGCCGCCCCACCGTCTGCAGCCAGACGAAGGGGAACACGCCCACGCCGTTCTCCCGGGCCATGGGGCCGCCCGGCGCGTCCAGGCCCGTCAGGTCGGCCAGACGCCCGTCCGAGAGTTCGTCGGCCGCGCTGGGGCGCCAGCGGACGTCGGTGACCCGCACGCCGCCGCCCAGGCGCCAGATGCGCGGCGCGCCGCGGGCGGTCAGGCGCCACACGCCGCGCAGCCGGGCGCCCCGCTCGCGGTGGTGGATGCGGCCGTGGAGGCTGGCGTCCGCGGCGGGGTCGCGGCCCAGCGGGCCGGCGTTGGAGAAGTACCAGCGCAACCGGGCCTCCCGGTCCCAGACGCCGGCGTCGATGCCCCGGGCGTCGTCGAGGGCGAAGAGGGGTCGGCTCAGCAGGACACCGCGCACGTGGCCGTCCCCGGTCTCGGACCAGTCGATGGCCAGCCACAGGGCACGGTCGAAGATCCGGCGCTTGCGGTACCACAGGTTCCACCAGGAGCGATCCTCGTCCGCGCCCACGCCGCCGCCCACGGTCAGGCCGTAGCCCAGGAAGTTGGTGTCGGCCACCTTCAGGTTCCAGCGCTGCTCGCCGCCCGAGGCCAGGCTGTAGCCGAAGGACGTGGACAGGGACCAGGACTCGCGGGTGGTGACCAGCACGTCGACGCGGCCGTCGGCGGTGGTGTCGGCCGCCACCACGTCGACGTCGTTCAGGTAACCCAGGCCGCGCAGGTTCCGGGCGGTCTCTTCCAGGAGTTGCGGGTCGTAGGGCTGGCCTTCCCTGAAGAGCATCTCCCGGCGCAGGACCCGCTCCCGGGTGGTGACGTGCAGGCCGTTCATCACCTTGCGCAGGGCGCGCACCGGGCCGGCGGCCCCGTCCACCTCGGCCCGGGAGAAGATGGGGTGGGTGACGAACCGCACGCGGCCGAAGCGCAGGGATGGATCCGCGGTCGGCGCGGCCTCCCGGGCGAGGGCCGCGGCCGCCGTCAGGAGCAGCAGTGTCAGGACAAGACGTCCGACATTCGCGGCAGATATGCCACAATGGCACACATTGACTGCCACGCCCCAACGGCCGCCGACGCGACGGGCGGGACCAGGCGGCGCCGGATATCGATGCAACTCTCTATATCCAGATGAGTTGAAGATTCTCAACACCTCGCCGCAGAAATCGGCACGCCCATTGTATGAGGACCGGTGCGCAACGTGAAACCGCGGCCGCCGGAGCGGCCCAAGACATACCACAGGAGCAGAAGGAGGACCAACGATGAATACCCTCATCCCCATGACCCGGATGCTGGACGCCGCGCTGAGCAACCTCGACACCGCCGACTGGACGGCACCCGCCGCGTCCACGCCCCGGGCCGACATCCTCGAGGGCGAGAAGGAATTCCGCATCGTGATGGATCTGCCGGGCATCACCGCGTCGGACCTGGAGATCAGCGTCGAGAACCAGGGGCTGTCCATCAAGGCCGAGCGCAAGATCGAAGTTCCCGAGGGCTTCGAGCCGCGCCGGCGCGAGCGCTCGGGCAACGTGGGCTTCACCCGCACCTTCCGTCTGGGCAGCGGCGTGGACCCCGACGGCGTCGGCGCCACCCTCAAGGACGGCGTGCTGACCCTGACCCTGCCCAAGTCGGAGCAGAGCCTGCCGCGGCGCATCGAGGTCAAGTAGCGCACGCAGCCGGACGACGGAACGACCGGCGCGGGGGCCGGGGAGCGATCCCCGGCCCCCGTTTTTTTTGCCCCGGTCGGGTCGGCCCGGACTTGCCAGCCGCACGCCGCGTGCCATAATGGGCGGCATGAAACTCATCACCTTCACGCAGGGGTCGGATCCGCGTCCCGGACTGGCCCTGAGCGACACCCTGGGGATCGACCTGATGGCGGCCGACCCCACCCTGCCCGGCAACTGGCACGCCCTCTTCGGCATGATGGAGGCGGTGCGGGCCGTCCACGACAAGCTGGCCCCCCGGGCCGCGGACCAGGGCGGCGAACCGTCCCTGCCCTGGCTGGACCTGCGGCGGGTGAGGCTGCTGGCACCCATCGTGCTGCCCCAGAAGATCATCTGCGTGGGCCTGAACTACCGGGACCACGCCGAGGAGCAGAACAAGCCCCTGCCGCCGCGGCCCATGCTGTTCAGCAAGGCGCCCTCGTGCCTGCAGATGCCCGGCGGGCCCATCGAGCTGCCCGACGACCTGGACCGGGTGGACGCCGAGGCGGAGATCGCCGTGGTGATCGGCAAGCCGGGGCGGCGCATCCCGCGGGAGCGCGCCCGGGAGCACATCGCCGGCTACACCTGCTTCAACGACGTGTCCGACCGGGCGGCCCAGTACGCGGACAAGCAGTTCTTCCGGGGCAAGAGCATCGACACCGGCGGGCCCTGCGGACCGTGGATCGTCACGCCCGACGCGCTGCCGGACCTGGCCCGCGGCCTGGACGTGACCTGCCGCTGGAACGGCACGGTGATGCAGCACAGCAACACCGAGCAGCTCATCTTCCCCGTGGACGAGCTGATCGCCCACGCCAGCCTCAACATGACCCTGCTGCCGGGTGACATCATCTCCACCGGCACCCCCGGCGGGGTGGGCGTGTTCCGGGAGCCGCCCGTGTTCCTGAAGCCCGGCGACACCGTGGAGGTGGAGGTCGAGGGCATCGGCGTGCTCAGCAGTCCGGTGGTGCGCTGGGAGCCGCCGACCGCCTGACCCGTCCGGCCAAGACCATGCGCCCGGCGGCCTTGGGTCGCCGGGCGCCATCGTCCCCGACCTTGCGGAATGCCATCCCGCCGGGCCGCGGACGCCGGCCCTGCCGTCCGCCCCGCCCGGCCGCCGCTCTCATATCCCGTTGTTTCCCAGCGTGTTCCATGGTTGCCCGCCGATGACCCGCGGTGGCGCGCCGCGGTGGAATGTTCCTTGCCGTTCCCTCTCCGACCCCCGCCGCGGCGGGCAGGTCGCAATGGCGCACAGCAGACGGAACACCGACGTCACCAGCACCATCGGAGCAGCCATGGCCGCCACCGCCACCCTCAGCTACCCCGTGATGACCTCCCTCCTGGCAAAGATGCCGTGCTACGCGGCATACCGCACCGAGGCCGAGGCCGCCGAGGCCGAGCGCGTCTACCGCCACGCCCTGGGCGCGGTGCTGCGGGACTGCGGCAGCCACCTGATGCTGGTGCTGGAGCGGCGCTCGCCGGCCCTCAGCAGCGAACAGCAGCACCTGGTGGGCAGCCTGGTGGAGCGCATCGCGCGCATCTTCCGCCGCCTGGACCGGGAGGGCGCCATCTGCCTGGTGGGCGACTGCCACGCCACCATCCACGAGTTGGAGGAGCTGGACACGCGGCTGATCCTCATGGTGGAGGAGGCCCTGGGCCTGACCCACAACCTGGGACCGGAAGCGCCGACCACGGCCTGGTTCAAGCACGACGCCGACCGGTTGTCCGAGGACCTGGACACCTTCAGCGAGATGACCGAGGAACGCAATTACCTGCTGGGGCTCGGGTGGGAATCGGAATTCGCCTGGCCCGGAAGGAGCGGAGCATGAACGACGTCGTGACCCCCAGCCTCGGCCACGGACGCGACTGGAGCGTGCTGCCCGCCGACGGCGCCGCCTACGAGTGGACCATCGACCCGGCCCAGGGATTGGTGCAGGGGCCGCTGGACCTGGAGTTCCTGCGGGGCCAACGGGTGGCCCTGCACCTGGAGCCGGGCCAGATCGCCATGCTGGTGCGGGAGCAGCACCTGCAGGCGGTGTTCCTGGACGGCGGCCACATCCTGGACATCGGCCGCGGCGACGGACAGATCCCGCCCGAGTGCCGGCTGGTGTTCCTGGCCCAGAGCCACAACCTGGACGCGGCCTGGAACCGCGACGAGCCCCTGGACCTGGGCGACGGCCTGGACGTCATCGGCAGTTGCAGCCTGGCCGTCACCGGGCCACGCCGGTTCTACGAGACCTACCTGGCCGGGCTGGACGCCTGGGACGAGGCCTTCCTGCTGCGGCTGGCGCGGCAGTCGGTGCAGGCGGCCCTGGCGGCGGTCCTCGACGGCACGGACGGCGACCCCATGCACCTGCAGGCGCGCCTGACCGCCCTCGACCCCGCGGACCTGGACGAGGAGTTGGCCCCCTGCGGCCTGTCCTGCGCGCGGGCCGCGTTCTACACCGCCACCCCCCCGGTGGCCGACGGCGCCGTCCCCGACGCTGGACAATTGACGCCCGTCCGGCATAATTGATCGGCGGGGCCGGCGTCGTGCCGGCCCCCCGGTTCCCGTCTGCCGGACTCCCCGACCCTGGAAGGCCGACCGCATGGACGCCCGTTCGCCCCTTGCCCGCGGCAGCTTGCTCGCCGCCCTCGTCGTCGCCCTGCTCGCCGCGCCGGCGGCGGACGGCCGCGCCCAGGCGGCCGACGCCGACACGCCGGTGCTGACGGCCATCGAGATCGAGGGCAACACCCATACGGACCGGACGCTGATCCTGCGGGAGATGGGCCTGACCATCGGCCAGCCGTTCGCCTTCGACGACATGGACGCGGTGTGGGACAAGCTGGAGGACACGGGCTACTTCGCCTTCGTGGACATGGAATACGACGACGACACGCCGGGCGAGGTGACCCTGCGCGTGACCGTGGAAGAGGATCTGCACACGGAATACGGCCCCCTGGTGCGCTTCGACCGGCGGCACAAGTACCTGCTGGGCGGCCGGCTGCAGGAGAACAACTTCCGCGGCAAGGGCGAGACCCTGGAGGCGGCCCTGGGCGTGTACTTCTTCCAGCGGGCCGAGCTTTCCTGGCGCCGTCCCTGGTTCCTGGGCGTGGACGGCCTGCGGGCCGGCGTGGCGGGCGCCTGGGAGCAGGCCGACTTCGTGTTCCGCCCCACGCGCTACCGCAAGTGGGACGCGGGGCTGGACCTGACCTACGCGGTGGTCGGGCCGGTCACCGTGAGCGGCGGCGCGGGCTACGGCGAGTTCCGGCAGCGCGACGCCTACACCTGGGCCCTGCCCGACCGCGGCGCGGGCGCGCCGGCGGGCGACGCCCTCTTTCCCGAGGCGACCCGCACCCACTGGGTCTTCGACCTGGCCGTGGGCGCGGACACCCGCGACAACCCCTACTATCCGCGCAAGGGCGGCTTCCTCGAGCTCCGCGGCCGGCGTTGGCTGGGCGACGGCTTCGCCGACTACAGCCAGGCCGACGGCGACGCCCGCGTCTTCGTCCCCGTGCCCGTGGGCAAGCACGTGCTGGCCGCCCGCGCCTGGGGCCGGCGCACCAGCGGACCCGCCCAGTTGGACAACGTCCTGTACCTGGGCGGCCCCCAGTCGGTGCGCGGCTACCGCTTCGGCTCCCTCGAGGGCGACGAGGGCTGGCTGCTGTCGGTGGAGTACCGCATCCCCCTGTTCATCATGCCCATCAGCCCCAAGGGCGAACTGGTGGGCCTGGGCGTCCACCTCTTCGCCGACGCGGGCGACGCCTGGTACCACGGGGGCGATCCCCACGGGCCCAGCCGGAGCTGGGGCGCGGGGTTGCACCTGAACCTGGAGACCCTCCAGCTGAGGTTCGAGGGCGCCCGCACCGACGAGGGCGACTGGGTCTTCGAGTTCATGGACCACTTCAACTTCTAGGATCGCCGGCGGTCGGCGCCGGCCCGGTTCCGGCACCGCAGTCACCCGGCCCGTTTGACTCCCGTTCCCGCTCTCCCGTAGACTCAGTCATATCGAAGAACCCCACACAGCCGCTTTCAAGGGGGACGCGGCCGTGCTCTCGCCCTATCTGAACCCCATTCACCAACTCAAGGGGGCTGGTATGAGAACCAACCGTACCGGGCCAGGGTCCGCGTGGGCCCTGGGCCTGATCATCTGCGCGTGCGCCTGCGCCGGCGTCGCCGGGGCCGCCACCATCGTGGTCGCGCCGTCGGGCAGCATCGCCGACGGTCTGGCGGCAGCCGCGGCCGGGGACACCGTGCTGGTGTCCTGCGGTCGCTATTACGAACAGGGGCTGGCGGTGCCCGACGGGGTGGTGCTGCGGAGCGAGTCGGGCCAGACCGACTGCGTCGTGATCTCCCCGGCCGTGGGCAGCATCCCGGTCCTGGTCTGCAACGGCGCGTCCGAGGCCACCGTCATCAAGGGCCTGACCATCGCGCCCACCGACCTCGGCTTCACCAACCCGGCCGACCGGGGGACCGGTGCCTATTGCGAAGGCGGCGCGCCCCGCTTCCGGAGCTGCCGCTTCACGGGGCTGACCGCGGGCTACGGCGGCGCCGTCTACTGCCGCGACGCCTCGCCCAGCTTCGAGGGCTGCGAGTTCCTGGACAACCAGGCCATGGCCGCCGGCGGCGCGGTGGCTGCCGTGGGCGCTTCGCATCTCTCCTTCGACGGCTGCCTGCTCAGCGGCGGCAGGCCGGCGCCAACGGCGTGGCCGTCAACCTGGCCCTGGGCGCGTCGGCCGACCTGGTCCACTGCTCCGTGGTCGGCCGGCGGCGGCGGCCTGGGCGCCATCGCCGTCGTGGGACGCCGGCGCGTCTTCGGTGCACCGGGCCATCGTGGCCCTGAACCGGGCGCGGCCTGGGCCGGCGACGCCGGCAGCGCGCCGGAAGTGGCTGCTCCGACATGTGGGGCAACGGTCCGACTGGTCCGGGATCCTGGCCGAGCCAGGCGGCGCTGCGCGACAACCTGTCCGCCGACCCCCTGTTCTGCGGCGCGCCGGCCTGGCCCCGTACCAGGGTACCTGGACATCGCCTCGCCCTGCGTGGCGGCGGTCTGCGGACCCATGGGGGCGACGACGCCATCTGCAACGGGACCGTGGGCAACGAGGACCGGCCGGGCGACGGGAGTGCCGACGCTGCCCGAGGTGACCGAACTGACGGGGAACCGGCCCAACCCGTTCAATCCCTCCACCGTGATCACCTTCGCCCTGCGGCGGCCGGGCGCGGTGGCCATCACCGTGTACGACGTGGCCGGGCGCGCGGTGAAACGGCTGGTGGCCGAAGCACTACGCCGCGGGCATCCACGAGGTGACCTGGCACGGAGACGACAACAGCGGCCGGCTCGTGGCGGCCGGCGTGTACTTCGTGCGGATGGACGCCGACGGCATCTTCGACACGCGCCGCGTGGCGCTGGTGAAGTGAACCCTCGCGGAAAGGAAGGAAAAGTCATGCGAAGCAGACGACGGATTCCCAGTTTCCTGCGCCGCGGCGGTTCTCGCCCGGCGCTGATGATCCCGCCTGGGCCGCGGCCCAGGCGCCCGGCGGCGCCGACGGCCCAGGCGCTGTTCCCGCCGCCTGAACACGACCTCGGACCGGCGGCGTCGCCCCGACCTTCTCCTTCGGCGTGGCCGGCACGGACGGCGACGGCGTCGACGGCCTGCCCGTGAGGGTGGCGGATGCTCTTCAAGCGCGGCCGAGATCGGCGAGCCACGGCTCGACGGATGGACATCACCACCCGCGCTACGCCTACGAGCGGCCGTCGACGAGCTGGTCGCCTGGGACGACCCGAACTGGTCCGCGTGGGCGGACTACGAGGCCGACCCGGCGCTGCGGCTCGTCACGTTTCCCGATCTCGCGGACGGCTACTACCTGTTCGCCGTGCAGACCATCGACGCCGACGGCGCCGTCAGCACCGGCCGCCGACTACGGAATCGAGGTGGCCCACAACCACGTGGCTGCGGGCGGACATGTTCCGGCCCCAGGTCGTCCTCGCCGAGACCTACCTGGGCGTGACGTTCCGCGCCGGTGCTGACCTACGCCATCGCCTCGGGCCAGCCGCTGAACTTCAGCTGGGCCGCCGAGCGCCGCCAGCTACGGCGGCACCATCGTCTCCTACCGCTACGGCTGGGACCTGATCGACCCGGACGACGACGAACGACCCGGGCTGGGCCGTGCCGCCGGGCGAGGTGACTGCTGGCGCCCGAGCGGACGTTCCCGAGGGATACCACATCTTCTACCTGCGGGTGGTGGACGACTCGGACCAGGTGGCGCTGCTGCGGCGGGAGCTGCAGGTGGTGCCCTTCGTCTCGATACGAGAACCAGCTGCCCCTGCTGCTGATCGACCAGACGGTGGACAGCAATACCTTCGCCTGGCCCAGCGCGACCGGCGAGCCCCTGGACGACCAGTCGTTCCGCAACGCCTTCTGGCAGTTCCTGGCCGACGCCTCGGGCGGGGTGGACGGCTTCGACTGGAACCAGGACCGCAGGGACCACACCGGAGAAGGTCGACCTATGCGGACCTCGTGGCGTACAGGAGCGTGCTCTGCTACGCCCGCGCCAACACGCGCAGCTCATGTTCCAGCAGTTCCGGCCCGTGAACGGCGTGGACAAGTACGTGTGGCTGGCGCCGTACCAGGCGCAGGGCGGCAACCTGATGCTGGTGGGCGCCGGCAGCATGGAATCGTTCCTCGAGCAGCTGCCCAACTACATGGCGCCGCTCATGTTCGATACTGCCGAGGAGATCTGGAGCTGCCGGACCAGACGATTTCGTCGTCGGCTTCGGACGCAAGATCCTGCCGGACGGCACGGACGTCGCGCGCGGCCCCACCAGTACCCGTACGCGACGGCGGGCCTGGCGACGCTGGACTGGACCTCGTCCAGCACCAAGTACGTCTACGCCAAGCCCCTGGCCCCGATGAGCACCGAACGCCGCTCGGACTGCGCGGGCGTCAAGGCGCTGGTGTGGACGCCGACTTCGCCGCCCACTGGGGCGTGACGGCGGCCGACTTCGCCGACACCATGGCCACCGAGGCGACCATCGACTGGCAGGATGCCTAGTGCGACGCCGCCGGCGGACTCGATCCCGGTGATCAGCAACACGCTTCCCCTTCCGGTACGACGAGTTCGTCGACGCGAACATCTCGAGCAGCCGCACCACGCCGTGGCAGCCGCAGGACTGCGCGGACCCCAACGCGCCGAACGGCAGTTGCGTCGAGCCCATGCTGCGGGGCCAGTCGCGCTTGGACTGGCTGCGGGAGTACCAAGTCGGGCCAAGGGCGAGACCGACTGGCCGGCCAGCGTCTACGCGGCCACGGAGATGGACGACATGTGCGGCCCGCTGGCCCTGACCGACTACGAGGACCAGCCCAAGGGCACGGCCGTGACCAACGGCCAGGTGTACGGCTGGCTGTCCTACAAGAAGACCGCCGACAAGCCTTCGGGCGCGCCGGACATCTACTGGGGCTTCGACCCGTACCGGTTCGACCACACGCAGAGCAGGAAGATGATCCGCTGGGCGTTGAGCGAAGTGTTCCGCCTCAACGTCAATCCCTAGACCCGGTCGTCACGACCGGCCCGGACGCGGCCCGCCCTCACGGCGGGCCGCGCCGCGATTCAGGCCGGGCCGAAGGGCGACGGCTTCCGGGCCAGGAAGGCCTCGCGGGCCAGGCGGAACTCGTCGCCGGAGCGGGAAGCGTGGCGCAATTCGGCGATCTCGGCGATGACGTGGTCCGGCAGCACCTCGGCCTCCTCCAGCAGGGTGAGGATCCGCCGGGTGCCCCGCAGGGCCCGCGGGCCGCCGCGGGCCACCAGCTCCAGCAGGCCGGCGGCCGTGGCCTCCAGCTCGGCGGCGGGCACCACCCGGTTGAAGAACCCTGCCAGCCGCGCGCGTTCGGCGCCGATGGCCTCGCCCGTCAGCAGCATCTCCCGCACCAACGGCGAGCCGAAGCCCCGCAGCAGCCGGCGCAGGCCCGTGTGGCTGTAGACGAGCCCCAGGCGCACCGGCGGCACCGCCAGGCGCACCGTGTCCGCCGCCACGCGCAGGTCGGCACAGGCCAGCAGCTCGACGGCGCCGCCCCAGGCGTCCCCCTGCACCATCGCCAGCACCGGCGACGGGTAGTGCACGAGGCGCTCCATCACCTGCTCGAACGGGTGCGACGCGCGCACGGCCGGATCGCGGTGGAAGATCTCCTCGGGGATCTCGCCGATGGCGTAGCCGGTGGAGAAGTGCTTGCCTTCGGCGCTCAGCAGCAGCAGCGGCGGATCGTCCTGCGCGGCCAGCCCGTCCAGGGCGGCCACCAGGGCCTCCAGCATGGGACGGTCCAGGACGTTGCGGGGCGGCCGGGCCAGGCGCAGCTCGGTCCAGTGGGCGGCGGGGGTGACGATCAGCGGCGCGTCGGCTGGCAAGGGCGGGTCCTCCGGGTTGCGGGTCCGGCGGCCAGCATACGGCGCGGGCGCCGGCGGCGCCACCTACACCGGGACGGGGTTCTTCTGCTCACCGCCGAAGCGCACGCCCGCCTCCTTCAACAGCCCGAAGGGAGGGATGCCGCCGGCCAGCACGAAGACCTCGTCGTTGGGGATGGCCACGCGGCCGCGGGGGCCGTCCAGCTCCACCCGGTCCGGATGGATGGCGGCGACGGTGGTCTCGCCGCGGAAGTCGATGCGACCCGCGGCGATCAGCGGCGCCACCCGCTCGGCGTTGCGCTGCTTGATGCGCATGAGCTCGGGCTTGCGGTAGCTGAGGGTGACACGGCAGCCCTCCTGGTGAGCCAGGCCCATGGCCGCCTCCACCGCCGAGTCGCCGCCGCCCACCACCAGCACCCGGCGGCCCTTGTAGGCTTCGGCATCGATCAGGCGGTAGGCCACCTTGGCCGCGTCCTCGCCGGGCACGTTCAGGCGGCGCGGCGTGCCGCGGCGGCCCAGGGCCAGCACCACGTGGCGGGCCCGGAAGGGCCCGGCGGCGGTCGCGACGGTGAAGTCGCCCAGCGCACCCTTCACGCCGGTGACCCGCACGCCCGTGCGGATGTCCAGGCCGTGGTCCTGGTGGAGACCCTGCCAGATCTCCAGCAGCTCCTCCTTGGTGTACTCGTGCTTGGCCAGTCGGCCCAGGGTGGGGATCTCCACCGGCTGCACCATCACCAGCTTGCGGCGCGGGTACTGGAGGATGGTGCCGCCTGCGCCCTGCTGGTCCAGCACCACGCAGGACAGGCCGCGCTCGCCCGCCACCAGGGCGGCACTCATGCCCGCGGGGCCGGCGCCCACCACCAGCACGTCGCAGCCGCCGTCGGGAACGGATCCACCGCCGAGGTCGGCGATGCGCTGCAGCACCCGGGAGCCCTGCTCCACGGCGTTGTTGATCAGCGCGAAGCCGCTCAGTTCGCCGGCGATCCACAGGCCCGGCACGCTGGTCTGGTTGTGCTCGTCGAGCACGGGGATGTCGTCGCGCTTGGTGACGTCGCCCAGGCCCACCCGGATGGCGCCCACGGGGCAGGCCTCGCCGCAGCGGCCGTGGCCGATGCAGCGGGCGCCGTTGATGACCACGGCCTTGCCCATGACGATGCCCAGCACGTCGCCCTCGGGGCAGGCGTCCACGCAGGTGCCGCAGCCGATGCACCGGCCGGCGTCGATCAGGGGGTACTGGCCCATGGGGCGGTCCATGCCCAGCTCGCGGGTCATGCCCAGCCGTGCGGTGTCGGCGCGCCGGCGCCGGCTGAAGCCGCGGGTGTAGCGGACCACCGTGAAGGCGCATACCGCCAGCACGACCACCCACAGCAACAGCGAAAGCATGCTCCGTCTCCTCTCGCGTCCCTCAGAAGCGGCAGTGGATCTCGCCGGCCAGACTGCGCACGTCGCCCGAGTCGCCCCAGTCGCTGCGCGCCTCGCCCAGGACCGACCAGGTCCGTCCCAGCTCGCGCTCCACGGCGGCGCTGATCCAGGTCGAGATCCGGTCGTCCACGTTGACCTCGGACGTGTACTTGTAGAGGCCCGCGGCGCCGCGCAGGGTCCAGCCCCCGCGGCTGCGGCGGGCCAGCGCCACGGTGGGGCGCCAGGCCGCCCAGGTAGGGGCCCTTGAACCCGCGGACCGACAGGTCCAGGTCCAGGCCCGGCGTCGGCAGGCCCGGCAGCCAGAGGCGGGCGCTCCACGACTTCGTATCCACGCCGCCGTTCTTGGGCGAGCGCACGCTCCCGTCCAGGTACAGGCGCCGCCCCGGCCGCCGCGGACCTCGATGCCGCCCCGCAGGCCGCGGCGTCCCGCATCCTGGAACAGGCTGTCGGGCCGGTCGCGGGTCTCCCAGGTGCGGACGAGCTCGCGGTCGTCGAACCCGGCGGTGAAGCTCAGCCGCCGGTCGGCGCGCCAGCGGGCCACCAGCGCGAAGGAGGTCAGCGACAGCGCCGCCGCGCCGGCGTCCCGCTTCCAGCCGCGGTTGACGTCCACCTCGGCCGCCTGCAGCAGCGAGAGGCCGGGCCCGCCCCGCCAGGTGGTGGTCAGGGCCAGGTACTCGCGGCTGACCTCGCCCTTGTGGTAGCGGCCGACGCCCGCCAGGACCAGGCCCAGGCCGCCGGCGCCGGGGTTGACCGGATCGAGCTGGAGGCTGACGCCCGCCAGTTGGTCCTCGGTCCCGAAGCCCAGGTCCTGCCAGCGCGGCGCCCAGCCGCCGAAGGCGCCCACGCGCAGGCCGTCGGCCACGCGCCGGTCGACGGCCAGGCCGTCGAAGGGACCGGCCGCCGCCGCCGCCCGCACGCCGATGCGGCCCACGGCCAGGTGCCAGGGGTCGCGACGCCCGTCGCGCACGAAGGCCACCTCGTAGATGCGGTTGCGCCACTCGTCGCGGGCGCGGACGTCGTTGCCGCCGCCGCGGGTCAGGTGCCGCAGGCTGCCGCGGGACCGGAACTCCCAGCCGCGGCCCAGCTCGCGGACCCGCAGGCGGAAGGGAACGGTCAGGACGTCGTCGGTCACGTCGGTGCCGCCGGCCTCGCTGGAGTGCTCCCAGCGCACGGACGCGCCGCCGGTGACGCGCGGACCCGGCGCGGCCGCCCGGGCGGTGGTGGCGGCCGCCGGACGCAGCTCGCGCCGCCGCACCCGCACCGTGTCCGGCTCGGCCGGCGCCGCCGTCGCGGACCCGCCCTCGGGCGAGAAGAACGCGCGGTCGTTCACCTGGACGTCGCTCACGGACTGCACGATCCGGCACGACGCCGAGTGGTCCGACGCGTACTCCACCTGCAGCTCGGCCACCTCGGTGCCGTCGCGGACGATCCGCACGGTCATCCCCACCTCGAGGCCCGCCAGGCGGCCCGCGTCCAGGTAGACGTGGTCGGCCGAGAGGTAGCGGACGCCGCAGGACGCCTCGCCGTCCTGGGCGGCGGCGCCGGTGGCCGCGCCCAGCAGGAGCAGCAGGGAGATGGCCAGCGCACGCATCAGTCCGCCCTCCCCCGCGGGTGACAGCGGAAGCAGGCGGCGCTGTCGTACTCGTAGTTCGGCACCTCGTTGAGGGGATGGTGCGGATCCGTGTCCGTCTGGTTGTGCTCGTGGCAGAAGATGCACTCGAAGGCCGAGTAGTCCGTGGCCACCAGGTGGCAGTCGGCGCAGCTGTTCCAGCGGCCGGCGGTGCTTCCCGCTGTAGATGGGGAACATGACGTCGTGGTCCCAGGTCGACGGCTGCCATCCGTTGGCGGTGTGGCACGTGGCGCAGTCGGTGGGGAAGCCCGCCGACGCGTGGTTGGGATCGTTGGTGCGGTCGTAATCCGCCTGGTGGCAGGCCACGCACTCGCTGGGCGTGTTCACGTACCCCGCGGTGTGGCAGCTGGCGCAGTCCACGGTGGTGTGCGCGCCGGTCAGGGGGAACGCCGTGGTCGCGTGGTCGAAGTCGGCGTCGCCCCAGGACGAGGTGTTGTGGCACACGCGGCAGTCGGTGGGGAAGCCCTGGCGCCGCGTGGTTGGGGTCGGTGGTGCGGTCGTAGTCGGCCTGGTGGCAGGCCACGCAGTCGGTGGGCGTGCCCGTGTAGCCCGCGCTGTGGCACTGGGTGCAGTCCACGCTGCGGTGGGCGCCGGTCAGGGGGAAGGCCGTCTTGTCGTGGTCGAAGTCCGCATCGTCCCACGAGTTGATGTTGTGGCAGAGGCGGCAGTCGGTGGGGAACTGCGCCTGCTGGTGGTTGGGGTCGGTGGTGCGGTCGTAGTCGTCCTGGTGGCAGGCCACGCACTCGGTCGGCGTGTTGCTGAACCCGTCGGTGTGGCAGGCGCTGCAGGGCGGCACCGCGTGGCCGCCGCGCAGGGGGAAGCTCTCGGGATGGCGGAAGTCGCCCCCGCTCCAGCCGGTGGCGTAGACCCCGTGGCAGCGCACGCAGTCGGTGCCGAAGCCCGACTCCTGGTGCGGCGGGTTGGTGGTGGCCGCCCAGGTGGCCGCGTGGCAGGCGTAGCACTCCGTCGGCGTGCCCACGTACTGGCTGCCCACGGCGTCCGGAGTGGCAGGCCTCGCAGTCCACCGTCGCGTGGGCGCCGACCAGGGGCAGGGCGGTCTTGTCGTGGAGCCGCTTCATCTCGCTGCGTGTCCAGCCAGCCGTGGGGCGTGTGGCACGCAGCGGCAGTCGGGGCCGAGGGTGCCGCGGTGGGCGTCGGTGTGGCAGTCGGCGCAGGCGGTGCCCACGTTGGCGAACCGCGGGATCGTCGTGGCAGTCGCGGCACAGGGCCTTGGCGTGGGCGCCCTCCAGGGGGAAGCCGGTCGAGGCGTGGTCGAACTCCTTGCCGACGTCGTCGCCGGGCCCCACGGCCTCGCGGTGGCAGGCGGCGCAGTCCAGGTCGGCGTTGCCGTGGGGATTGGCCGGCGGGCTGTCCGATCGGGCGGCAGGCGGGCGCGGCGGCCGCCAGGATCAGCACGAGCAGCAGGGCAGGACGCGGCGGATCATGGGGTCTCCTTCGGCTGGGGCGGCACCACGGCGTGGCAGGCGACGCACTCGGTGGCCAGGGGCCGGAACACGGTCAGGGGCTCGCCGGCCGGCGCCTTGTGGCAGGCCCGGCAGGCCACCTTGGCGTGGGCGCCCGCCAGGCTGAAGCGGCTGTCGCGGTCGTGGTCGAACTTCTCGGCCAGCCAGTCGACGGTGTCGTGGCAGCGGGCGCAGTCCACGCCGTCCTTCTCGGCCGGCGTGCGGGTCATGGTCCCCTGGTGGGGATCGCGGTGGCAGCCGGCGCAGGCGGTGGGCTCGCCGCCGTAGGCCGGGGCCGGGGCTCGCCGCCCCGGCGGGGGCCGGATGGCACTTGGCGCAGGCCACGTCGGCGTGGCGCCCCGCCAGGGGGAACGTCGTGGCCGCGTGATCGAAGGTGACGCCGCGCCAGCTCTCCTGGCCGTGGCAGCCGGTGCAGGCGGCGGGCATCCCGGCGGCCGCCTTCCTGCCGCGCGCGTGCGGGTCGGTGTGGCAGTCGGTGCAGGCGCCCGGCGGGCGGCGCCAGGTCCACCTTGGCCGCCGCCGCCGCTGCCGGCGCCTTGGCCGCGGCCGCCGCGTGGCACAGGCCGCAGGGCACGGCCCGGTGGGCGCCCTGCAGCGGGTAGGCCGTGGTGTCGTGGTCGGCCAGGGCGAAGCGCGAGGGCCGGAAGCCGTCGACGGTGTGGCAGCGTTCGCAGGCCAGCCAGCCGGGACGCCGGCGCGCCTTGCCGCCGTGCTCGTCGCGATGGCAGTCGGTGCAGCGGGCGAAGGCCGGCTTGGGCCCCTTCTCCTGGTGGCACTTGGCGCAGCCCACGGTGGCGTGGCGCCCCCGCAGGGGGTAGCGGGTGCGGTCGTGATCGAATCCCTTGCCCAGGACCTGCTTCCAGCCGGCGGTGGTGTGGCACTCGGTGCAGCGGGGGCCCAGGGCGCCGGCGTGGGGATCGCGATGGCAGTCGGTGCAGTTGGCGTGGGCCAGGCCGGCGAACACGCACCGCCTTGGGCGGCTCGACCGGCTTGTGGCACTTGGCGCAGTCCACCTTGGCGTGCCGGCCGGTCAGGGGATACTCGCGTGCGGGCGTGGTCGAACAGCGGCGCCGGCTTCCACTTGCCCGTGTCGTGGCAGGCGGTGCAGGTCTGCTCGAACTGCCCGGCGTGGGGATCCTTGTGGCACGACTTGCAGTCGGCCGACAGGCCCAGGAAGGTGTCGGTGCAGGTCCTTGCTGCGCCGCGCGCAGGCTGGCCGGATCCACCACGTACTTCACGTTGTGGCAGGTGCGGCAGTCCTTGCCCGCGTGGCTGCCGGTCAGGGCGAAGCCGGTCACGGTCGTGGTCGAACTTCTCCCGGCCGTCCGGGCCAGGTCACCAGCTGCGTAGTCCCGGCCCTGGTGCTCCACGTGGCAGTCGACGCACTTGGCGAAGTCGGGCTGGGCGTGCAGGCCCTTGCCGGCGGTGCGCTGGGCGGCGATCTCCCCGTGGCACTCCAGGCACTTCTCCTGGACCTCGCGATTGCCCAGGGCGTGGCAGCTGCCGCACTTGCGCAGGCCGTCCAGCTGACTCGTGGGCCTGGGACAGGGGGCCCGGCGAGAGCTGGGCGCGCGCCGGGCCCGCCGATCACGAGAATCAGGATCAGAAGCAGTGATTTTGAGACGATTTGTCTCGTATTTTGCACGCCGGCGCTGGTGGTGCGCGGGGTCCGCCATGGTCGTCAGGCCTCGCCGCCGAAGGTCCAGGTGTAGCCGAGGGCCACCGCCACGGCCACGTGCACGATCATCACCAGGATCATGATGATCGCAAAGGGCTTATGGAACACGTGCCACCAGTGGAAGAGGTCCCGCACCAGGTGGAACAGGTGCAGCCGCCGGGCCGCCAGGGCCCACTGGCGGGCCAGGTCGACGCAGGTCCGGATCGTCGGGCAGACCGTGCATCCGGGCCCATTTCTGCAAACGCCGCGCCAGAATGAGGTTGTGCAGGGGCAGCAGCAGCAGCGCCGCCGGCGCGGGCGGCCCTCCAGGGGCTTCAGGGCCAGCCGGTCCAGGGCGTCCAGGGCCTTCTGGTCGGCGCCCCACTGCTCGGCCAGCTCCACCAGGATGGCCTCGTTGCGCTGCTCCACCGCGTCCGGCGCCAGGGCCTCGCCCAGCACGTTGCGGGGGATCTGCTGGTAGAGGTAGCGGCCGAAGACGCCGCTCAGCGCCACCGCCACCATGGACCAGTAGCTGACCGCCACCAGCCCGTCCACCTTGAAGGCCGTGTGCAGGGTGATGAGCACCGGCCCGGCCACCCCCAGGAAGATGTGGTAGCGCAGCCAGTGGCGCAGCTGGCCGGCGCGGGCCAGGGGCTTCCAGCGCTTGCGCAGGGAGTAGAGCAGCAGCACCAGCACCATGGCGCTGCCCAGGATGCCCACCCCGTGGCCCACGCGGCCGGCCGAGCGGAAGTCGCGGAAATCGGGGTGATGGGGCCGGTCGGCCAGGGAGGTGAGGTAGAAGCTGCGCCCGTGCCAGACGACCCAGGCCACGAGCACGGCCACGGCCAGGCTCATGGTCCACAGGACGACGTCGTGGGCCCTGTCGCCGCGTCGCGCCACGTTGGTCCGCTCCCGGAGTTGACGATCGATATCGATGGATCCCGTGTTCGGTGACGGGACCGGTTAGCAATCCCCGTACCGTGATTATCATGTCGACAACACCCTGTCAGTGAAAGTTCGGCTTCGGCGCGGGGTTTACAAGGCCCCCCGGGCCGATTAGCTTGAGGTCTTCCCCGAGCCGCCGCGCGCCCCGGCCGCCGCGGCGGCCCCGCGAGCGGACCCCGGACGAGCGGATGCGCGCCATGACCGACGACCTGACCCCCGGCACCTCGCCCGAAGAGGGCGAGAACCTCGACTTCATCCGCGCCCGCGTCCGCGACGACGTGGCCGCCGGCCGCAACGACGGCCGCGTGCACACGCGCTTCCCGCCCGAGCCCAACGGCTACCTGCACATCGGGCACACCAAGGCGATCCTCCTGAACTACGGCATCGCCCGGGAGTTCGGCGGCAAGTTCAACCTGCGCTTCGACGACACGAACCCCGAGAAGGAGGACGTGGAGTACGTCGACGCCATCAAGGACGACATCCGCTGGCTGGGCGCCGACTGGGAGGACCGCGAGTTCTACGCCTCCGACTACTTCGCCCAGCTCTACGCCTGGGCGCAGCACCTGATCCGCGAGGGCAAGGCCTACGTGTGCTCGCTGACCGAGGAGCAGGTGCGCGAGTGGCGCGGCACCGTGAAGATGGCCGGCCGCCCCAGCCCCGACCGCGACCGGCCCGCCGAGGAGAGCCTGGACCTGCTGGAGCGCATGAAGAACGGCGAGTTCGCCGAGGGCGCCTACACCCTGCGCGCGAAGATCGACATGGGCCACGCCAACATGAAGATGCGCGACCCGCTGCTGTACCGGATCAAGCGCATGCCCCACCACCGCACCGGCGACGCGTGGAACATCTACCCCATGTACGACTTCGCCCACGGGCAGTCCGACGCCATCGAGGGCATCACCCACTCCATCTGCACCCTGGAGTTCGAGGTCAACCGGCCCCTGTACGACTGGTTCATCGAGAACCTGCCCGTGCCCCACGAGCCGCAGCAGATCGAGATGGCCCGCCTGAACCTGACCTACACGGTGATGAGCAAGCGCAAGCTGCTGCAGCTGGTGCGCGAGGGCCACGTCTCCGGCTGGGACGACCCGCGCATGCCCACGGTGCGCGGCCTGCGCCGGCGCGGCTACACGCCGTCGTCCATCCGCGCCCTCAGCGAGCGCGTGGGCGTGGCCAAGCGCAACTCGACGGTGGACTACGCCCTGCTGGAGTGGTGCATCCGCGACGAGCTGAACCGCACCGCCGACCGGGTGATGGCGGTGCTGCAGCCCCTGAAGGTGGTCATCACCAACTACCCCGAGGGCGAGATCGAGTGGATCGAGGCGGAGAACAACCCCGAGGATCCGTCCCGGGGCACCCGCAAGATCCCCTTCGGCCGCGAGCTGTGGATCGAGCAGGACGACTTCCGCGAGGACGCGCCCCGCAAGTTCTTCCGCCTGCGCCCCGGCGGCGAGGTGCGGCTGAAGCACGCCTACTTCATCACCTGCGACGAGGTGGTCAAGGACGACGCCGGCAACGTGGTGGAGCTGCGCTGCACCTACGACCCGGCCACCCGCGGCGGCGACTCGCCCGACGGCCGCAAGGTCAAGGGCACCCTGCACTTCGTCGAGGCCAGCCACGCCCACGACGGCCGAGGTGCGCCTCTACGACCACCTCTTCCGGGAGCCCTTCCCCGAGGAGGGCGAGGGCTTCCTGGCCAACCTCAATCCCGCCTCGCTGGAGGTGCTGACCGGCTGCAAGCTGGAGCCGGGCCTGGCCGAACTGGAGGCGGGCGCCCGGGTGCAGTTCATGCGCCACGGCTACTTCTATCGTCGACCCGGTGGACTCGCAGCCCGGCCGGCCGGTGTTCCACCGCACGGTGACCCTGAAGGACACGTGGGCCAAGCTGGAGGCCAAGGGCGCGCCCGGCGTGAGGGCGGTTGACGCCGCCGTCGATCGTGCCGACCCTGATCGCGCGGAAGGAGGTGTCCATGTCGCAGCGGCGAGAAGATCTTCCTCACCCGGTTCGCCAAGAGCTCGGGCTGAGCGGCCAAGCTGAGTCCGGGGGACCTGGACCAGATCCTCGCGCCCATCCGCGCCGCCGCCCCGGCTGACCTCCTGGTCGGCTTCGAGACGGCGGACGACGCCGCCGTCTACCGCCTGGACGCCGAGCGCGCCATCGTCAGCACCGCCGACTTCATCACCCCGGTGGTGGACGACCCGCGCACCTTCGGCCGGGTGGCCGCGGCCAACTCCCTGAGCGACGTCTACGCCATGGGCGGCGTGCCCCTGGTGGCGCTGAACCTGCTGGGCTATCCGCCGGCGGGCGTGCCCAACGCCGTGCTGGGCGAGATCCTGGCCGGCGCGCGGCGAGATCTGCCTGGAGGCGGGCTGCGCCGTGGGCGGCGGCCATTCGGTGCGCGACGACGAGGTGAAGTTCGGCCTCAGCGTGACCGGCGTGGTGCATCCGGACCGCATCCTGCGCAACAGCACCGCGCGGCCGGGCGACCGGCTGCTGCTGACCAAGCCCCTGGGCACGGGCGCCCTGGTGGCGGCGGCCAAGAAGGGCCGGCTGTCCGCCGAGCAGGCTACGCCGCCCTGGTGGCCTGCATGACCGCCCTGAACCGCTGCGGCGCGGTGCATGTGGGAGCACGGCGTGCACCGCGGCCACCGACGTCACCGGCTTCGGCCTGACGGGCCACGCCCTGGAGATGGCCGCCGGCTCGGGCGTCCAGCTGGTCATCGATCCGGCCACGCTGCCCCTGCTGCCGGAGGCGGTGGTCCTGTGCGGCGAGGGCTTCACCTGCGGCGGCACCGCGTCCAACGCCGCCTTCACCGGCGGCCGCATCCGCTACGGCGCAGGCCTGGGCGAGGACGTGATCGGCCTGCTTGAACGACCCCCAGACCAGCGGCGGCCTGCTGCTGGCGGTGCCCGCCGACCGCCAGGACGAGGCGGCCGCGGCGGCCCTGGCCCACGGCGCCCTGTGCGCCGTGGAGATCGGCGAGGTACGCTCCGCGTTCCCGGACGACCCCCTGCTGGTCTTCCCGGGCTGATCCTTCCCCGTAATTTCCCGTCAACCCCTGCCTCCCGACTGACGATAACCGGGACAGACCCGGCCGGAACCGACCTGGGAGGACGATGCCGTGGCCGCCGTGCTCAAGAAATCGCTGCTGGACATGCATCCCCGCGAGCTGAAGGGGATGATGGTCGATATCCCCACCCTGCCCGTGGTGTACCAGGAGCTGTTCCGCAAGATGCAGGACCCCCAGGTGGCGGTCCCGGAGATCGCCGAGGTCATCACCCAGGACCAGTCCCTGTCCGTGAAGATCCTGCACCTGGTCAACTCGGCGTTCTACGGCTACAAGGGCGAGATCAAGACCATCGCCCGCGCCGTGGTGATCCTGGGCTTCCAGGCGGTGCGCAGCGCCGCCCTGGCCACCAGCGTCTTCGAGTACTTCAAGGACGAGGAATCCAACGGCTCCATCGACATGGCCAAGTTCTGGGAGCACAGCGTGGCCGTGGCCGCCGGCTGCAAGGTGCTGGCGGGCGCCCGCGGCCTGAAGCAGCAGGAGGAGGCCTTCGTGGTGGGCCTGCTCCACGACATCGGCAAGCTCATCGAGAAGCGCCACTTCGCCGAGGACTTCGACGAGCTGTGCCGCGTGGCCACCGAGCAGCACCTGTCCTGGTACGACTGCGAGACCCAGCTCTTCCAGGTCACCCACGCCACCATCGCCAAGGCGGTGTTCCGGGGCTGGAACTTCCCGCCCAGCGTGGTGGAGGCCATCCACCTGCACCACCAGCCCGAGTCGGCGCGCCAGCACCCCAGCTGACGGCCCTGGTGCACGTGGCCGACTGCCTGGCCTACGAACTGGGCTACGGCGCGCCCGGCGCCATGCCGCCCCGCGTCCTGCAGCACGACCGCCCTGGAACTGCTGGGGCTGGACCGCGCCTTCTGCAGCAAGTTCCACGAGGCGATCCGCGAGGAGATCCAGGGGGCGCTGGAGATTCTCAAGCTCATCGAGTAGGACGAGGCCTCACCTCTCCCGCCGGACCGCTACCGACGCCGGAAGACCCTGTAGAGTTCGTTGGCGTACACCATGCTGAAGTGCGCGAGCCGTTCCGGGGCCCGCACCATCTTCACCGCGGTCATGTCCGGGTCCAGGCGCGTCGCGACCCCCGACAGGTAGAGCGCCGATCCCGTGCCTTCGCGCATCCCCCACTCGCTGCGGATGAAGACGTAGTCCGCCTTGTCGCGGTCCATGAACCGCCACAGGAGCATCTCGTCGCCTGCGAAGACGGATTCGAGGAATTGCCGGTACCGCTCCCGGATGGCGGCGTTCTCGAACTGCGAGTTCAGGACCACCGGCCGCCCCGCGTAGAGCAGCAGCTGCGGCGAATCCGCGACGTCGCCGACGAACGCCGCCGGCCGGCCCTCCCGGTCGGAACCGGGCCCGGCGTGTGCTCGGTGATCCAGCGGTACATGTCCGCCCGGCACCGGTTCTCCCGATCGTCCAGTCCCACCAGCTTGACGTAGCGCCCCGACAGGGCGTAGGACGACGCGACGACCATGCGCCGCAGGTTGACCTCGATGTTCACCAGGGCGAGGACGACGACGATCGCCAGCCACCACGGGCGCCTCGGAGCCATCGCCCGCAGGTCGGGAGTCCCATCCGGCTGCGCGGTCAGGACGGCGACCGCGGCGGCGGCCGGCACCAGGAACAGCGGCCCGAACCGGTCGGCGAACAACCAGGCGACGAGCGTGACGAGCGTGAAGCCGCCGATGAGGATCCCGACGGCGCTCCGCCCCGTACGGAGCGTCCGGCCCACGAGCACGAAGCCTGCGGGCACCAGGACCAGGCCGTTCAGCCCGAGGCGCAGCCACACCAGGCGCGGCGTGGGCGCCGTGAACGGCGCGTTCCAGAAGACGCGCGCGGCGAAGGACAGCTCGCGCGGATCGGCCGGCTTGCCGAAGGGGTGCGTCAGTCTTGCCAGCACGAACTGGTAGACGTGACCGAACTCGGATTCGTGGCGCGCCCCGGACAGCGCGGCCACGGCGAAGATGACGAGCGCCAGGCCCAGGGTGGTCCCCGTCGCGGCCGCCGGCCTGCGCAGCGCCCGCGCGCGCCGGCCGGCCAGGTCCGCAGCCCACCACGACAGCGCGAGGATCGCGGGCAGCCCCAGCAGGGCGCCGTTGCTGCGCAGGGCCGGCACGGCGGTCCCCGCGACCAGGAAGGCCGTGCCGAGGATCGCGGGGGGCGTCGCCCGATCCGCGCCGCGGCTCGTCGCGGCTCCGGCCCGCCCCCACACCGCGCTCACGAACAGCGCCCCGGTCAGCATCAGCACGATGAACTGGCCGAAGTGCCAGGCGGCAAGGAGCGCGACGGTGCCGCACCACGCGCCGATCCGCGCCGCCCAGCCGCCACCGCGAAGGGCCCGCACCCAGGCCGGCAGGGTCCAGGCCAGGATGGCGAAGCCCAGCGTCTCCTTGAGCAGGGCCCCCACCAGCAGACGGCTGAAGCCGAGCGTGCACGTGGCGTAGATCAACGCCCCCGCCAAGGCGCAGCGCGCCGAGCGGGTCGCCACGAACCCGGTCGCGTACACGCCGGCCAGGGTGACGGCCGCCACCAGGCTGACGACCAGGAGGATGTAGTCCGCGAACGGCGTCCGGCCCCCGAACAGGCGGTAGCCGTAGCCGTAGATCGGCTCCATGAACAGCGCGTACTCCTCCCACGCGTCGACGCCGTCCGGATACTGCTGCCACCAGTCCCGCTTCAGCAGCTCGGGGCGCTGGTAATCGTCGACGGCGAACATGAGGGCCGTCCGGAAGTGGAAGGCGTCCTCGCTCCAGAAGTAGGTCATGAAGCCGAGGTGGCTGCGGACCGGCGCCGCGGCCGGCGCCGACGACGCCGGCGGCACGTCGACCATCAGGCGGTCGGGCTCGCCGTACTGCCGGTACTGCTGGTACATGGTATCGACCGCGCCGTGGACGAGGAGCGCGTAGAGCAGGCAAAGCACGGCAGCAGCGGCGTGATAGGGCCTGGAGGAAGGGGTCACGGCAACCACCGTCGAGGTTTGCGGATCCGGAGGTCCATGCGGGTCGCATCGTCCCGCGGGCTGCCGGTCACCGCGCCTGGCGGCCGCGGCCTGCAGCACGCCGGAGGGTACCCGGCCCGATTCCCGCGCATCAAGCCGGACTTCACGGCGGCCAGGCATTCCCGTGCATTCCGCGGCGCCGCATGGGATCGTGGCGACGGTGCCTGTGCAACCACCGGCCGGGCGTCCGCGTACGATTCCGATCCGCGCCCACGCGCCGCGACACCGCGCCGGCGCCACCATCGACACGGGAGTTCGACGCCATGACATTCCGGACCTTCGAAACCACCCGCCGCGACTTCCTCCGCACCGCCGCCCTGACCGGCGCCGCCGTGGGCCTGGGCGGCCTGTTGTCGCCGCTGGCCGGCGCGGGCTGCGCGGGCAAGGGCAAGGACGCCAAGCTGAAGGTCCTGGTCCTGGGCGGCACGGGCCAGACCGGCCCCCACCTGATCCGGCAGCTGCTGGACCGCGGCCACACCGTGACCATGTTCAACCGCGGCAAGCGCTCGGAGGAGCTGTTCCCCGAGGTGGAGTGCCTGGTCGGCGACCGCGCCCTGGACGCCGAGGACGGCCTGAAGGCCCTGCAGGACGCCGTGGCCGGCGGCCGCAGCTGGGACGTGTGCATCGACATCTGGCCGCAGATCCCGAAGATGGTCCAGGACACCGGCGAGCTGCTGCACGGCAGCGTGGGCCGGTACATGTTCGTGTCGTCCATCTCGGTCTACACCGACTTCTCGGTGGTGGGCGCGGACGAGGACAGCCCGGTGGGCGAGGCCCCGGACGCCGACAACCAGGAATACACCGACGAGCTGTTCGGCCCCTTCAAGGCCGAGTGCGAGAACCGGGTGCGCAAGCTGTACCCGGACAACCACACCATCGTCCGGCCGGGGCTGATCGTGGGCCCGCGCGACTTCAGCAACCGCGGCGTCTACTGGCCCGTGCGCGTGCGCAAGGGCGGCGAGGTGCTGGCCCCCGGCGACGGCAGCACCCCGATCCAGGTGATCGACGGCCGCGACCTGACCGCCTTCGAGGTCCACTGCATGGAGGGCGCCATCGGCGGCACCTTCAACGTCACCGGCCCGGCTCCCGACCATCCGCTGACCATGAAGGCGATGCTCGAGACCTGCCGCGAGGCCAGCGGCTCGGACGCCGCCTTCGTCTGGGCCGACAACGACTTCCTGGAGGCCCAGGGCATCGGCGCCTGGATGGACATGCCCTGCTGGATCCCCGCCGAGGGCGAGTACGCCGGTTTCGGCAGCCGGGGCATCGGCCGCGCCGTGGCGGCGGGCCTGACCTTCCGGCCGCTGGTGGAGACCGTCCGCGACACCCTCGCCTGGTACGACGGCCTGGACGACGAGCGGCGCGAGAAGGTGGCCAAGCGGTCCGGTCTGAGCGCCGAGCGCGAGGCCGCCGCCCTGGCGGCCTGGCACGAAGCCCACGGCTGATTCCGGTGGTCGCCGCCCGTGCCTGACGACGCCGGCGCCCGGCAGCGCCGGCGTCGCGTTCCGTTTGCCTCCCCTCCCCCGTTGGTGTATACATGGAAATCTACTTTGGGAGGTTCCGACGTGTCGTTCCGGTCCGTTTTCGTCGCCGTGCTGGTCAGCACGGCCATCATCGCCGCCGCCCTGATTCTCAACGCCCGCCGCCCCGCGATCGAGACCGCCCAGCCGACCGCCGGCCTCGTCAAGGCGAGCGGCAAGTGCGCCGAGTGCCATCGCAACGAGACCAAGGCGATGGTGGTCGAGTACGAGCAGAGCCTGCACGCGGTCAAGGGCGTGAACTGCCTCGACTGCCACCGGGCCCTGTCAGGCCAGGAATCGATGGAACACCGCGGGTTCACCCTCGCGAAGAAGCCGACCGCGAAGAACTGCGCCCAGTGCCACCGCACCGAGTACGAACAGTTCCTGCGCAGCCGGCACGCCGCGCCGGCCTATGCCGCGGTGGTGGGCGACACGGTCTTCACGCCCGAGCAGATCGCCCACGCGGAGAAGTACCACCCGGGCGCCGTCAAGCGGGAGGCCAACGCGCTGGTCGGGCTCGAGGGGAACGCCGCGGCGGTCAAGGGCTGCCTGTCCTGCCATGCGGTCGGCAAGCCGAACGCGGACGGCTCGATCGGATCCTGCACCCAATGCCACTCGCGGCACCTGGCGTCGGTGCGCCTGGCGCGCCTACCGGAGACCTGCGGCCAGTGCCACATGGGGCCCGACCACAGCCAGATCGAGATCTACAAGGAATCGAAGCACGGCGTGATCTTCGACTCGCTGCGCGACCGGATGAACCTCGACGCCCGGCCTGACGAGCTCACCGCGGACGACATGCCCGTACCGACCTGTGCCACCTGCCACATGAGCGGCCTCGGCGGCCAGAAGAACGACCCACGACACCTCGGAGCGGCTATCGTACTGGCTCTTCGCGGCGAACTCCAAGCAGCGGCCCAACCACCTGGCGGCCCGCGACAACATGCAGGACGTGTGCAACACCTGCCACGTCGGGAGCAACACCGAACGGTTCTACGCCGAGGCCGACTCCGTCGTGGCCTCGACGAACGGAAAGATCGCCCGCGGCCTCGCCATCGTCGACAGCCTGCGCCGCGACGGCCTGCTGACCCCGCAGCCGTTCGATGAGCCGATCGAGTTCACGGCCTTCGACTTCTGGCACTACTACGGCCGGACGACCAAGCACGGGGCCTTCATGGGCGGCGCCGACTTCGTCCAGTGGCACGGCAACTACGAGCTGCTCAAGCACACCGTCGACCTGGAGGCCGAGGCCGCGGACGCTGAGGCGCGAACATGCGCCTCGTTGAGCGTGTCCGCGGCTGGTCGCGGCCATTGCTGGTCGAGCTGTTCGCGATCGGGAACCTCGCGTTCCTGACCCTCGACGTGTTCATCGCCCACTCGATCAACGCCTTCCACTATCGCCATCGAGCGCATCCCGGTGGGCTTCGGCGTGGCCGGCGCGGGTATCCTGCTCGCCGGGCTGGCGCTCGATGCCTTCGATCTGCGCCGCCGCACGGCCCGTTGGGTCGGCTACCTGGTGGGCGTCGCGGCCATCCTCGTCGGCATCGTCGGCCTGTTCCTGCACCTCAAGAGCACCTTCTTCGACACACAGACCCTCAAGAACCTGGTCTATACCGCCCCCTTCGCGGCCCCCCTCGCCTTCGCCGGCCTGGGGTTCCTGGTGCTCGCGAACCGCATGGTCCGCACCGACTCGATCGAGTGGGGCCGCTGGGTCCTCCTGCTGGCCGGCGCGGGCTTCGTCGGCAACCTGGCGCTGTCCCTCTCCGACCACGCCCAGAACGGGTTCTTCGAGCCGTGGGAGTGGATCCCGGTGGGCGCCGCCGCATTCGCCGTGGGGTTCCTGGGGGTCGCCCTGGTCCGCTGGGACGACCGGCCGCTGCTGCGCGTCGCGGCCTGCATCATGCTGCTGCAGGTGGTCGTCGGGATGTTGGGATTCTACTTCCATCTCCGGGCGGATCTGCGGGCGGCGGGGCCGGGGCTCGTGGAGGCGGCGCTCTACGGGGCGCCACCGTTCGCGCCCCTGTTGTTCGCGGACCTGGCGGGTCTGGCCGGTATCGCGTTGTGGGATCTGCACGTGAAGGCGGGGGAGGAAGGGAGAACACGGTAGGCGCGCGGGATATCCGATCCCCATATCCCCCCGTCCGGACCTGGACATCCTACAGTGTCACGATTTCGCCGGCGCCCCGGAGCGCCGGCGAAGTTTTTTTGCGTACCGCCGGCGCCCGCTGCGCATCCCCGGGTGTGAGGATGGAGATACCGCCGGACCCGAATCGAGGAGACTCGCCATGAAGACGCTGAACTCGTCCCCCGCCCGCTTCCTGATGCTGGCCCTGTGCCTGGGGCTGTTCGCCGCAACCGGCTGCTCGAGCAACAACGACCCCACCGGCCCCGGCAACGGCGCCCTGACCGCGTCGACGCAGGACGGCGATCTGCAACTGACCGTCACCACCGACAAGGCCAGCTACATGAACGGCGAACCGGTCAACATCACCGTCACCCTGACCAACACCGGCAGCGCGCCCGTGAACCTGGACTTCGCCCGGGGCACGCCGGCCCGCTACAGCAACCTCAACATCAACGTGGACGACAGCGACGGCGTGGACCACTACGCCCAAGGCGACGGCACGCTCGACAAGGCGGCCCTGGCCCCCAAGGCCTCGTACCGGTACAGCTTCACCTGGAACCAGGTCTCCCGGCGGACCCGCCAGCCCGTCGATCGCGGCTTTTTCGAGGTCATCGGTTCGGCCCGCTTCGACGACCGGGACCCCGTCCGGGTCGACGGCCTGTTCATCGAGCTGAAGTAGCGGCCGCCGCGCCTCCTGACGACGCCGGCGCCCCGGAGCGCCGGCGTCCTGCTTTCCCCCGCCCGGTCACAAGTGGAGCATAATTATCCGTTTTCTGTTATCCTGACGCGATCGCCCGGCGGGCCCCGGTCCGCCGCCATGCCGACACGTGTGCGGGGAGGGGATGCCATGGAATCCGGCCGGATGCTGACCCATTACCGGGTCGAGGAGATGATCGGCCGCGGCGGCATGGGCGAGGTCTAGCGCGCCCACGACACGGAGCTGGGCCGCGACGTGGCCCTGAAGGTCCTGCCCCCCGAATTCGCCGCCGACCCCGACCGCCTGGCCCGCTTCCAGCGCGAGGCCAAGCTGCTGGCCTCGCTGCACCACCCCAACATCGCGTCCATCTTCGGCTTCGAGACCACCGATGACTGCACCTTCCTGGTGATGGAGCTGGTCGAGGGCGAGGACCTGGCCGAGACCCTGCGCCGCGGCGCCCTGCCGGTGGACGAGGCGGTGGAGATCGCCCGCCAGATCGCCGAGGGCCTGGAGGAGGCCCACGAGAAGGGCATCGTCCACCGCGACCTGAAGCCCGCCAACGTCAAGCGCACCGCCCGACGGCAAGGTGAAGGTGCTGGACTTCGGTCTGGCGCGCGTCTTCGCGGGCGAGTCCGCCGGGCGAGGAGGCCCTGGGCAGCGCCCCCACCCTGACCGCGGCCGTGACCCAGGCCGGCACCGTCCTCGGCACCGCCGCCTACATGAGCCCCGAGCAGGCCCGCGGCAAGGAGGTGGACCGGCGCACGGACATCTGGGCCTTCGGCGTGATGCTGTTCGAGATGCTGACGGGCACGCCAGCTCTTCGCCGGCGAGACCGCCAGCGACACCCTGGCCGGCATCCTCAAGTCCGAGCCCGACTGGTCCAGCCTGCCCGACGGGCTGCCCCTGCAGGTGGAGCGGGTGCTGCGGCGCTGCCTGTCGAAGGATCCGCGGCAGCGGCTGCGGGACATCGGCGAGGCGCGGGTGCGGCTGGAGGATCCGGCGGCCGAGTCGGGCGTGTTCACCGGGCACGATGCGCCGTGGCCCGGGCCCCGCGCGGCGGCCTGCGGACGCTGCTGCCCTGGGGCGCGGCGGCGGTCGCGGCTGGCGGCGGCGGCCTGGTTCGCCCTGGCCGGCGGCGGCAGCGCGCCCGAGTCCTACCGGCACCTGGCGATCCCGGCGCCCGAGGGCGTCGATTTCAACATCGACGGGACCTACCCGGGCCTGCCCGTCGTCTCCCCGGACGGGCGCTACGTCGCCTTCGCCGGCCGCGATGCCGGGCGGCTCCCGCGTGCAGCTCTACGTGCGCGCCCTGGACGCGGACGACGCGGTGGCCCTGGCCGGCACCGACGACGCCCAGTACCCGTTCTGGTCGCCGGACAGCCGCTGGATCGCCTTCTACGACCGCAACCGGGGGCTGCTGAAGGTCCCGGCCGACCGGAGGGCCGGTCCAGACCATCTGCAAGGCGGGCAACGGCAAGGGCGGCAGCTGGAACGCCGCGGGCCAGATCATCCTGACCCCCGACTACAACAGGTCCCTGGAGGTGGTGCCGGCGGTGGGCGGCGAACCGAAGCCGCTGACGGACCTGAAGGCCGACACCGGGTACGACTCCCACCGCCACCCCCAGTTCCTGCCCGACGGCAGGCACTTCCTCTACTTCGCCCGCGCCGCCGGCGGCAAGACGTCGGAGATGCGCCTGGCCAGCCTGGACGGCGGCCCGGCCAAGGCGGTCCTGACCACGAGCATCGCCGCCCGCTATGCGGCAGGCCGCCTCCTGTTCATGAACGAGTCGACGCTGATGGCCCAGCCCTTCGATCCGGCCACGGGCGCGCTGTCGGGGGTGGCCGTCCCGGTGGCCTCCGACGTGCTGGTGCTGCCGGGCGCGTCCGTCGCCAGCTTCTCGACGTCGCGGGAAGGCACGCTCACCTACCTGCGGGGTAAGGTGCAGTCCCGGTCGTCCCTGGTCTGGCTGGATCGTGCCGGGGCGGTCCAGGACACGGTGAGCGACCGGGCGGTCTACGACACGGCCGTCCTTTCGCCCGACGGCAAGCTGGCGGCGGTGACGGTCCTCGAGGAGGGCTCGGGAACGGGCGACGTGTGGATCGTCGATCTCGGCCGCAACTTCCGCACGCGCCTGACCACCGCGCCGTCCGACGATTTCTACCCGGTCTGGTCGCCCGACAGCCGCTTCGTCTACTTCGCCTCCGACCGGACCGGCCACTACGCCGTCTTCCGCAAGGAGGTGGGCGGCACCGCGCCGGCCGACTCGGTCCTCGCGCTGGAGGATCCGGTCATCCCCTGGGACGTGACCGCCGACGGGAAGACGCTGATCTACTCGGTCAAGACCGGCAAGACCGACGACGACCTGTGGGCGGCGGACCTGGACGGCGGCTCGCCGCCGCGCCTGCTGGTGGGCTCGCCCCGCACCGACGGCGCCGCCCGGCTCTCGCCCGACAACCGCTGGATCACCTACTACTCCACCGAATCGGGCGACGGCCAGGTCTACGTCGCCCCCTGGCCCGCCATGAGCCCGGTCACCCAGGTCTCGACCACCACCGGCACCTGGTCGTTCTGGACCGAGGACGGGCGGGCGATCATCTACCAGGACGGTCCGGGACGGGTGTACGCCGTGTCGGTCGCACCCGGCCCGCGCGGCCTGACCATCGGGGCCCCGACCGCGCTGTTCAACCACGCCGGCCCCAAGTACGAGGGCCCCTGGCTGTGGCCCACGGCCGACGGCGAGCGTTTCCTGGCGGTCGACCAGGGTATCTCCAGCGTGCCCGGCCACTGCGAGGTGGTCCTGGGCTGGCCGCGGAAGCTGGAGCAGCGATGAACGGCCGCCGCATCGCCCAGTACGAGGTGCTCGAGAAGATCGGCCAGGGCGGCATGGGCGAGGTGTGGCGCGCCCGCGACACGCGGCTGGCGCGCGACGTGGCCCTGAAGTTCCTGCCCCCGGACTTCGCCGCCGATCCCGAGCGGGTGGCGCGCTTCCGCAACGAGGCGCGGGTGCTGGCGGCCCTGAACCACGGGAACATCGCCGCGGTGCACGGGCTCGAGGAGAGCGACGGTGAGCTGGTCCTGGCCATGGAGTACGTGGACGGCGAGGACCTGTCCGAGCGCCTGCGGCGCGCGCCACTGGACCGGGACGAGGTCCTGGACCTGGCCCGCCAGTTCGCCGAGGGCCTCGAAGCCGCCCACGAGCGCGGCATCGTCCACCGCGACCTGAAGCCCGCCAACCTGAAGATCACCGCCGACGGCCGGCTGAAGATCCTGGACTTCGGCCTGGCTCGTGCCTTCGGCGGCGACGACGGCGACGGCGGCAGCAGCCTCGATTCGCCCACCCTGACCGCACCCCTGACCCAGAAGGGCATGATCCTGGGCACGGCCGCCTACATGAGCCCCGAGCAGGCCCGCGGCCGGTCCGTGGATGCGCGTACGGACATCTGGGCCTTCGGCGTCATCCTCTACGAGATGCTCACGGGCGTGCGCCTGTTCCACGGCGAGACCGTCAGCGACACGGTGGCCGCGGTCCTGCGGGCGGACCTGGACCTGACCGACCTGCCCGCGGACACCCCCGCGGGCGTGCGCCGGCTGCTGCGCCGCTGCCTGGAGCGGGATGCCCGGCGGCGGCTGCGGGACATCGGCGAGGCGCGCGTACGCCTGGAGCGGTGGCGCGAGGACCCCGACTCCATCCACGAATCGGGCGGGCCGTCGGGCACGCACATGCTGGCGCCGCGCGCGCGGCGGGCGTGGTTGCCGTGGACGGTCGCAGCCGTGGCCGTGTGCGCGGCGATGGTCCTGGGCTGGCGGCAGCTGCGGGCGCCCGCGGCCGCGCCGCGAGTCGGCGACTGGCTGCTGGAACTCCCCGGCGAGGCGGACATCAGCCGGACCAACCTCAACAACGTCACCGTCTCGCCGGACGGGCACTGGTTCTGCTGGCTGACCGCCGACGGCATCCGCGTGCGCGCCGTGGACGGGCAGGACGTCCAGCTCCTGCCCGAGACCGCGGGCGTCCTGACGGCCTGCTTCTCGCCGGACAGCCGCTGGATCGCCTTCGTGGGCCGCAACGGCCTGCAGCGGATCAGCGTCAGCGGCGGGTCGCCTTTCCGCCTCACGTCAGCCGATCTGACCCGCGGCGTGGCCTGGGTCGACGCGAAGACGATCGTCCTGTGTCCGGGCATCGTCACCGGGCTGCTGGCGGTCGACGTGGAGACGGGCGAGGTGACCCGACTCACCGAACCGGACAAGGACAAGGGCGAGCGGAGCCATCGCTGGCCGACGGCCGTGCCCGGCAAGCGCGGCGTGCTCTTCGAGGTCCAGCACGTGGGCCGCGACTACGACAACTCGGACATCGACTACCTGGACCTGGATACCGGCGAACGCCGGACCGTCTACCGCGGCGGCGCGGCGCCCCTGGCCCGCGCGGCCGGCCACCTGCTGTTCGTCCGCGGCGCGTCCATCTTCGCCATCCGCCTGGACCTGGGCCGCATGGTGACCGAGGGCCTGCCGGTGGCGGTCCGCGACCACGTCCTGGCCAGCGTCGGCAACCAGGAGGACGACGACGGGTCGGCCAACTATGCCCTGGACGACGCCGGAGACCTGTTCTACCTGGACAACCTGGGGGGCGGCGAGGAGAAGTCGCGGCTGGCCTGGCTGACCCTGTCCGACGGGTCGATCGAGCCCTTCTCCGACTTCGCCGCCTACGGCGGGGAGTTCCGCGTGTCACCCGACGGCCGGCTGCTGGCGACCGCGATCACCCGTGACGGCGACCGGAACCTGTACGTGCGCGACCTGGCCAGCGGCAACGAGCAACTGCTGACCAACCGGGTCAGTGTCGAGTACCCCGGTGCCTGGTCGCCCGACTCGCGGCGCTTCTACTGGACCCAGGCCTCGGACGACGGCAGCCGGTTCGAGATCTGGAGCCGGCTGGTCGACGGCTCGCGGCCGGCGGAGTACGTGGCGACCCCCGCTTCCGAGAGCGGTTCGTGGGTCAGTTCGATCAGCCCGAACGGCCGCTTCCTGATGGGGGACTGCGTCGCGGGGGGCAACCTGTATGATACCTTCGTGCTCGACCTTGACGACAGCACACGGACCTGCCTGCCGGGCTTGACCGGGCCCGAATACGAGCGGAACCCCGGATTCGTGGGCGACGGGACGTTCTTCGCCTACGATCTCGGCAACAACGCACGCCGCCAGATCATGATCCGCCGCTTCCCCGACACCGGCGCCGTCTGGTCGCTGCCCGCGGCGCCGGCGGGATGGCGGCGTTGCCACTGGTCCGCCGCCGCGGGCGGAGCGATCGCCAGGGACGACAACGGCTTCTTCCTGCTGCCGGTGCAGCAGGACGGCGCCGCACTGAAGATCGGGGCGCCGCGCCTGCTCTGCGACCCGCGGGCCAGCGCCCTCGGTCGCCTCATCACCGCCTGGGACGTGCACCCGGACGGCAGGCGGCTGGTGGTCATGCTGCAGCAGAGCGCGGACACGGCAGCCGAGGGGCCGTCCCTGGCCGTGGTCACGGGGTGGGAACGGACGGTGGTCCGGCGCCTGCGCGACGCCCGGGACTGAGGCACGCACCGGGGGCCGCGGTTGCGGAACCCGGCCGCCGGACCGACCCTGTGCGGCAACTTCCCACGCCAACCCCCGAAGGCAGGTCCCATGTCGCAGGTTTTTGTCAACTACGCCCACTTCCTGGGCCTGGGCGGGCTCTTTGCCGCCCTGGCCGCCGAGATGGTCCTCTTCCGGCCGCAGTTGGCCGGCGCCACGGCGCGGCGGCTGGCCCGCATCGACGCCGTCTACGGCCTGTCCGCCCTGACGATCCTGGGCAGCGGCCTGCTGAAGGTCTTCGCCGGCGACAAGCCCGCCGCCTACTACGGGCACAATCCCCTCTTCCACGTGAAGGTGACGCTGTTCGTGGTCGCCCTGGCCATGGCCGTCTACCCCGCCATCCAGTTCCTGCGCAACCGGAAGGCGGCGGCCGACAGCCAGGTGACGATGCCGGGCTCCGTCGGCCTGCTGCTGCGGCTGCAGATGGTGGTGCTGGTGCTGATCCCGCTGCTGGCGGTGCTGATGGCGCGGGGCTACGGGTACGGCGCCTAGCCCGGCGCGGGCCGGCTCTGGACTTGGCGCGACGTCCGGCCCATACTGGCCCGGATCCCGCTCAACCGTCACCGGAGCCAGGCATGACCACACCCGCCACCCGCATCCTCTTCGTCGGCGACATGCACCTGGGCACCCGCGTGTCCCGGGTGCCGGCCGGCGTGGGCGACCCCGACGACCTGGGGCCCGCCGGCGCCTGGCGTCGCGCCGTGGATGCGGCCCTGGAGCACGGGGTGCACGCGGTGGCGTTGGCGGGCGACGTGGTCAACCGCCGCAACGCCCTGTTCGAGGCGGCGGCGGCCCTGCGGCCGGGGCTGGAACGGCTGCACGCCGGGGGCGTGCGCGTGCTGGCGGTGGCCGGCAACCACGACACCCGCGCCCTGCCCGCCTTGCTGAGGGGCGGCGCGCCCCTGCAGCTGCTGGGTGCGGACGGCCGCTGGGAAGAGACGACGGTCGGCGGCGACGGCACGCCCGCCGTGCGGATCGTGGGCTGGTCCTTTCCCCGGGAGCACTGGCCCAGCAGTCCCCTGGACGCGGCGCCGCCCCCCGCCCGGCCGGGGCTGCCCACCTTCGGCCTGCTGCACGCCGACCTGGACGTGCCCACCAGCCGCTACGCGCCCGTGGGCGCCGCCGCCCTGGCCGCCGTGGGCTACGACGGCTGGTTCCTGGGGCACATCCACACGCCCGGTGACGTGCCGGGCGACGGCCGCCCCTTCTACCTGGGCTCGCTCACCGGCCTCGATCCCACCGAGACGGGCGAGCACGGCCCGGTGCTGGTCTCCGTAGGCGCGGACGGGCGCATCGACCGCCGGCGCCTGCCCCTGGCTCCCCTGCGCTGGGAGCGCTGGACGATCCCCTGCGCGGCCGATCCGGCCGGCGCCGACGACCTGCAGGAACACCTCCTGAGGGAGCTGGAGCAGCGCACCGCCGCCCTGGGCCCGGCGGCGGGACGGGTCCTGGGGGTGCGCGTGGTGCTGACCGGCGCCGTCGCCCGCCCCCTGGCCGTGGCCGAGGCCGCGGCCGCCCTGGACCTCCCGCCCCTGCACCTGGACGGGGCGACCGTGTTCGTCGACCGCCTGGAGACGGACCTGCGCACGGCGACGGACCTGGCCGACCTGGCCCGGGGCGACGATCCGCCCGGGCTGCTGGCCCGGCGCATCCTCCTGCTGGAGGGCGGCCCGCGCGCGCCCGAGGACGGCGTCCTGCTGGCCGGGCTGCTGGATCGGCTGCGCGACGCCGACGCCGACGCCCGCCGCCTGGCCTCGCTCCCGGCGGCCGACGTGCCCGACGACGACGCCCTGCGCCGCCACGGCGCCCGGGCCGCGCGCCGCCTGCTGGCGCGGCTCCTGCAGGACCACGGGGGCGCCGCATGAAGCTGGAGCGCCTGGACATCCGCCGCCTGCCCGGCATCGACGATCCCTTCGCCCTGACCGTCGGGCCGGCGGTGAACCTGGTGGTGGGCCCCAACGCCTCGGGCAAGAGCTCCCTGGCCCGGGCCGTGCGTGACCTGCTGTGGCCGGCCCGCCACGACGGCGGCGTGCGCTGGCTGCGCGCCCGGTTCCGCGACGGCGAGACCGAGCTGGCGGTGACCTGCGACGGCGGCGCGCCCGTGTGGACCCGGGGCGGGCAGCCCGTCGATCCGCCGCGGTTGCCGCCACCCCACCTGGCGGACTGCTATCGCCTGACGGCCCCGGACCTGCTGGGCCCCGACGGCGACCTGGACCGCGGCCTGGCCGCCGCCATCCGCACCGAGATGACCGGCGGCTTCGACCTGGACGGCCTGGCGGCGACCCTGCCCCGCCCGCGGCGGGGCGCCACCGACCTGGTGAACGCCCTGAACGCGGCCCGCGAGGACACGGCGCGCCTGACCAGGGCCCAGGACGACCTGGCCACCCGGGGCGCGGGCCTGCAGGAACTGCAGGAGCGCATCGCCGCGGCCGAGACCGCCGCGGCCCGGACGGCCGCCCTGGCGGCCCGGCGTGATCTGGCTGACGCCCGCCGCACCCGCGACGAGGCCACGGCGGCCCTGGAAGTCTTTCCGGAGACCATGGCCGCGGTGCGGCCCGAGGATCCGGACACCTTCGTGCAGCTGCAGCAGACCCTGGCGGCCCGCCACCGGCGGGTGGCGGAGCTGGATGCGGAGATCGCCGACCTGGCGGGGCGCCTGGAGGGGTTGACGGTGCCGCCGGGGGACGCCGCCGGCGAGGCCGCCCGCATCGCCGCCCTGGCGGTGGCCTGCCGCGACGCCGCCCACGCCGCCGCCCTGGCCGCCGAGCGGCGCACCGCCCTGGCCGACGCCCTGGCCGCCGCCGAGCGCGCGGCGGACACCAACGACACGCCGGACGATCCCCTGCTGCGCCTGCAGCGCACCCTCGACACCATGGATGCGGGCCTGGCGGCCATCGCCGCGGACGCGGACGGCGCGGCCGGATCCGCCGCCGTCCCCGGGCCGGGCCGGGCCGTGGCCCTGCTGGTGGTCGCGGCGGTGCTGGTGGCGGGGGCGGCGCTGCCCCTGACCGCAGCGCCGGCGGTGCGGCTCGCCGCGGGGGCGGGTGCCCTGGTCCTGGGAGCCCTCGGTGTCCTGGATCTGGTCCGGACCAGCCGGCGCCGGGCCGTGTTCGCACAGCGGAGCCACCTGGCCGCCCTGGCCACCGCGGCCGCAGCCCGGCGGGACGACCTGATCGCCCGCCGCGACGACCTGGCACGGGCCGGGGCTTCCGCCGCCGAGGCCCGTGGACGCCTGGATGCGGCCCTGGCCGCCGCCGCGACGGCCCTCGTCCCCTGGGGACTGCCCGCTCCGTCCACCGCCGCCGACGCCGAAGCGGCCGCCGCCGCCCTGCGGGACCGCCTGCACCGCCGCGGCGAGCTGGCCGACCGCCGGGAACGGGCCCGGCGGGACCGGGACGAGGCCGATCGGGACGCCGCCGCGGCCGCCCGGCTCGCCGACGACCTGCGGCAGCGGCTTGGCCTGCCCGCGGACCTGGCCGAGGTCGGTCCGGTCCGGGACCTGGCCGACCGCCTGCCGGCCTGGTCCGCCGCCCGCGACGCACGCCAGGCAGCCGAGGCCGCCTGCCGGGGCCGCCAGGAGGATGCCGCCCGGCTGGCCGCGGCCGCGCAGCTGCCCCCGGAAGAGGACATCCCCGCCGGGCCGGCCCTGGACGCGGCCATCGCCGCCGCCAACGAGGCCGCCGCCGCCGCCCCCGGATTGCGGGAGGACCTGGGTTCCCTGCGCCAGGAGCTGAAGGCCGCCGAGGCGGGCCACTCCCTGGCGGTGGCCCTGGCCCGGGAGCAGGCCTGCCGCGAAGACCTGGCCGCCTGGCGGGATCGCGCCCGCGAGCAGCTGGCCGAGGCCGCCCTGCTGGACGAGCTGCGCCACAGCCACGACACCCTGGCCGCCCCCCCGCGGCTGAAGGAAGCCAACCGCCTGCTGGACGAGTTCACCGCCGGTCGCCACGCCCTGGCCCTGGGCACCCGCGACGGGGCGCCCGTCTTCACCGTGGCGGACCGCCGGACCGACACCCACCTGGACCTGGCACAGCTGTCGGACGGCACGCGGGCCCAGGTGCTGCTGGCCCTGCGCATCGCCTTCGTCACGGGCATCGAGCCGGGGGGGCGCCCGCCCCTGTTCCTGGACGAGGCCCTGACCACCAGCGATCCGACGCGCCTGGCCGCGGTCGCGGTCAGCCTGGGCCGCCTGGCCGCCACCACCGGACGGCAGGTGTTCTACCTGACCAGCCAGCCGGCGGACGTGGGCGCCTGGCGCGCCGCCCTCGGCAAGGGTGGCCTGCCGGAACCCACCATCCTCGACCTGGCGATGGCCCGCGGCCTGGGCAACGCCGCCGGCCCGGACCAGCTGGCGCCCGCACCGCCACCGCCGGTGCCGGCGGTGGACGGCCGCGACGCGGCCACCTACGGCGCCTTGCTGCAGGTGCCCGCCTTCGATCCCCGGCAGCCCTGGCAGGCGGCCGACACCTTCCACCTGGCGGCGCCCGACCTGGAGCTGGTCCGCCGGCTGCGCGTGGCGGGCGTGACCGCGGCGGGCGACTGGCGGCCCCCTGCCCCGGCTGGAGGCCGCCGGCGTGGTCGGCGGCGACGAGCGCGCACGCCTGGCCGCCGCCCTGGCGGGCCTGCAGGCCTTCGTCGCCGCGTGGGGCGTCGGCCGGCCGCGGCCGGTGGCGCCGGCCGACATGGACGCCAGCGACGCCGTGTCCGACACCTTCCGGCCCCGGGTGCTGGAGCTGCTGCGGGAATGCGAATGGAATGCGGAACGATTCCTGGCAGCGGCCGCGGCCGGCGGCCTGCCGCGCTTCCAGACCCGCAAGCTGGAGGCCCTGCGCGAGCATCTGGCCGACGTCGGCTGCCTGGACGACCGCCCCGCCCTGGACACCGACCAGCTCGTCACCGAAGTGGTGCTGCGCGCCGCCGCCGGGCATACGAAAGCGCGCCCGTCCGGGGAGGACGTGCGCGCTCTGGTGCACCGGCTCCTGCAGGCGATCCCGCCCGCAATCGCGGTCGATCCGTCTAGTCGCCCGTCTTCTGGATGAGGTCCGACAGGCTCACATGGTCCTGCAGACGCTCGAGCAGGATCTGACGGGTCAGCGAGCAGGCCTCGCTGATCTTCGTCGATCGCAGGCTGTAGTAGACGTTGATGCCGTCCTTCCGCGTGTTGACCACGCCGGCCTGCCGCAGCACGGCCAGGTGCTGCGAGGTGTTGGCCTTGGGAATCTCCAGCAGCTCGGCCAGATGATTGACGGAGATCTCCTCGCGCTCCTTGAGGATGTCGAGGATCTCCAGCCGCTTCGGGTTGGACAGCGTCTTGCAGAGTTCGGCCTGCATCTCGTAGAGCTTCTTTTCCATCACACTACCTCGATGTTCACGACCCCAGCCCCCGGCACATCACTATGGAGGGGACTACGAAAACAGGCTGTTGGTCAATTAACAGGATAGAGCACACAGATGCGTTTGTCAAAGTTCAATTTCTTCAAAGTTTCATAGATATAAACGATCCGCATTCGCGCTTCAACAACATTTCGGCGGGCGACTAGGAGTTCGCGGGGTAGTTGGAACTTCACATTTTCCTGCAAGACAACAAGTTCCTCGGGTCCGATATCCACGTTCAGAAAGATGGCGGACCACCCCTGGACCAGGTGCTCGGGCGCCGACGCGCCGGCGGTCAGGCCCACCACGGCGGCGTCGCCCAGCCGCGCGGGATCGATGTCCTCGGGCCCGTCGATGAGGCTGGAGGGCACCCCCAGGTTCTCGGCCACCTCGCACAGGCGGCGGCTGTTGCTGCTGGTGCGCGAGCCCACCACCAGCAGGTGGCCGATGCCCCGGGCCACCAGCTCCTTGACCGCGTCCTGCCGGTTCTGGGTGGCGTAGCAGATGTCGCTGCGGCGCGGCTCCACCAGGTTGGGGAAGCGGGCGCGCAGGGCGTCCACCACCGCGGCGGTCTCGTCCACGCTCAGGGTGGTCTGGGTGGAGTAGGCCACCTCGGCGTCGGCGGCGAAGGGCAGCGCCGCCACGTCGTCCACGTTCTCCACCAGGGTGATGCGGCCCGGGGCCTCGCCCATGGTGCCCAGCGACCTCGTCGTGGCCGGCGTGGCCGATCAGCACCATCTCGCGGCCGCGGTCCACGTGGCGCAGCACGCTCGTGGTGCACCTTGGTGACCAGGGGGCAGGTGGCGTCGACGGCGCGCAGGCCGCGGCGTTCGGCCTCCTCGCGCACCGCGGGCGCGATGCCGTGGGCGCTGAAGACCACCGTCTGCCCGTCGGGCACCTCGTCCAGATCCTCGACGAAGACCACGCCGCGCGGCCGTGAAGTCGTCCACCACCGCCTTGTTGTGCACGATCTCCCGGCGCACGTACAGGGGCGCGCCGTTCAGGGCCAGCAGGCGCTCCACCACGTCGATGGCGCGCTCGACGCCGGCGCAGAAGCCGCGCGGGATTGACGATCAGCAGGGTCTTCTCGCTCATGGGGGCTCCTCGGCGCACTTTCCGGGTGACGGGCCGGCCCCCAATATAGTCCCTTTTCGTGATCCGGTTGCAACTGGCCCCCGAATGGGCTCTAATACTTGACATAGGGAGATTCTTGGCTATCATTGCGGAATTCATAGTCTTCGAAGTTTCGCAACAGATAGACTAGAGTCTCCCTCGGTGCGGAGGGGACGATGCGGAGGGACACGACCATGACCATCGACCGGATCCTGCGGATCATCGCCGGCTTCTTCATCCTGCTGAGCCTGGCCCTGGCCCACTGGGTCAATCCCAAGTGGCTCTATTTCACCGCCTTCGTCGGCCTGAACCTCTTCCAGAGCGGGTTCACCAACTGGTGCCCGATGATCGCGATCCTCAAGAAGCTGGGCGTGCCCGCCTCGGCGGGCGCCGGGAACTGACCACGACAACCATCGCAACGGGAAAGGTCGCGACATGAACCGTTTGCTGCCGATCGACCCTGGTCTGCGCCCTGGCGGCGCTGCCGCTGCGCCGTCGGCGGCGGGCGCGCGCCGACGCGCCGGCCGACAGCACGGCGCCTGCGCCTGGGCACGGTCCGGGGCGACACCCTGGTGGTCGCGCGGGACCGCGTCGATCAGCCCTGGCCCTGGAGCGGAACGAGATGCTGGCCGCCTCGGGCGCCATGCGCGACGCGGCCGCGGCCGACGCCCTGGGCGCCTGGCGGGGCTTCACGCCCCAGGTGCAGCTGGGCGAGTTCTTCATGCGCTCGGACGACGCCCTGTCGAGCTTCGGCTTCAAGCTGCAGAACCGCCAGGTGACGCCAGCTGGACTTCAACCCGGCCGTGCTCAACGCGCCCGGGCGAGACCAACAACTACATCACCCGTCTGCAGCTGCTGCAGCCGGTCTTCAACGGCGGCATGGCCATGTTCGGCAAGCAGGCGGCCGACGCCGCCGGGCGCGCCGCCGAGCACAGCCACCGCCGCGCCGCCGAGACCGTCCGCTACAACGCCGTGCAGGCCTACGAGGGCCTGGTGCTGGCCGGCGCCTACGTGCGGGTGATGGAGGCCGCGGTGCGCATCGCCGAGGGCCACGTGAAGCAGGCCGAGTCCATGGTCGCCAACGAGATGGCCACCGACGCGGACCTGCTGCAGGCCCGGGTCTACCTGAGCGCCGTGCAGCAGAAGCTGATCGAGGTGCGCAACATGGCGGCCATCGCCGGCGAGAACATCAAGCTGCTGACGGCCGTGCAGACCGCGCTGCCCCTGGCCGGCGGCGACGGGCCCCGCGCCCGAGGACGCGGCGGCGCTGCCCGACGGCGTCGACCCCGGTCGTCGTGGCCCGCCGCAGCGACCTGCAGGCCGGCCGCGAGCAGGCCCGGGCCGCCGGCAAGATGGTGGGCGTGGCCGGCGGCGCCGTGCTGCCCCACGTCAACCTCAGCCTGCAGCGTGATTTCTACAGCCGCGACACGCTCTTCGGGTCGCGACGCCAAGAGCTGGACCCTGGGCGTGTACGCCACCATGGGCTTCGGCATCGGCAACGTGGGCGAGATCCGCAAGGCCAAGGCCCAGAGCCGCGCCGCCGCCTGGATGGCCGACTTCCAGGCGCCGGCAGGCCGAGGTGCAGGCCACCCAGGCCTGGCTCGAGGCCGAGGGCCGCCCGCGACAAGGTGCAGGTGGCCCGCGACGCGGTCGCCGCCGCCCGCGAGGGCCTGCGCATCGTCACCAACCAGTACCGCGAGGGCCTGGCCTCGATGGTCGACCTGCTGGACACGCAGGCCGCCGCCACCATGGCCGAGGGCAACCTCGTCCAGGCCCGCCACGACCTGGCCGTCGGCCTGGCCAATCTCGAATTCAGCGGCGCGCTGCCTGCGGCGGACGCGGCCGGCGACGATACCCGGAACCGCGGAACCGCGGCCCAGTGACCCACAGGAGGATGCCGGACATGGCCTACAGGAACACCGTCACCACCGCCGCGGCCCTGCTGCTCGCGGCCAGCTTCGTCCTCGCCGGCTGCGGCGGCGGCACCGAAAAGGCCGCCCAGGGCGGCAGGCCAGGTGACCGCCACGGTGGCCACCGCCGAGCGCATGGAGGTGCCCCGCCAGATCACCGCCACGGGCAGCCTCCAGGCCGGCCACCACCGCCATGGTCTCCACCCGCATGATGGGCTGGGTCAAGGAGGTCCACGTGCGAGGCCGGCCAGCAGGTCGCCAAGGGCGACCCCCTGGTCAGCATCGACGACGGCGACCTGCGCGCCAAGAAGGCCCAGGCCGAGGCGGGCATCGCCGAGGCCAAGGCCGTGCTGGCCAACGCCGAGACCATGGTGGGCCGCTTCCAGCGCCTGTACGCCGACAAGTCGGTGTCCAAGGCCGCAGCTCGACGAGGTCGTGACCGGGCGCGACCGCGCCGCCGCCGGCCTGGAGATGGCCAAGGCGGGCCTGCGCGAGGTGAACGTGCACCTGACCTACCTGGACATCGTCGCCCCCGCCGACGGCCTGGTGGCCCGCCGCATGGTCGAGCCCGGCGACATGGCCAACCCGGGCATGCCGCTGGTGGTCGCTGGAGCAGGCCGGACGCATGAAGGTGGTGGCCCACGTGGGCGAGAAGGACGTGTCCGACGGTGACGGCCGGCGACGACATGACCGTGGACGTCACCTCGCTGCCCGACGCCGTCTACACGCACCACCGTCGCGCGCGTGGTGCCCATGGCCAACCCGGGCAGCCGCACCTACGACATCGAGGCCTACCTGGACAACCCCGACGGCCGCCTCAAGAGCGGCATGTTCGCCCGGGTCGCGCATCCCCGTGGGCAGCCGCGAGGCGGTCATGGTGCCCGCCGCGGCCGTGATCGAGCGCGGCCAGCTGACCGGCGTCTGGACCGTGGCCGACGACGGCACCGCCGCCCTGCGCTGGGTGCGCCGGGGCCGCAGCCACGGCGACCGCATCGAGATCCTCTCCGGCCTGTCGGGCGGCGAGACCGTGGTGGTGTGCCGCGGACGCGCCGCTGGCCGAGGGCGACAAGGTGGTGAGGAAGTGATGACGGACTCCCCCCGAAGGACGAGCCCCGCTGGGGCGGCGCGACCCGGCTCGCGCAGGTCTTCATCAACTCGAAGATCACGCCGCTGCTGATCGTCGCCACGCTGCTGCTGGGCCTGTTCTCCCTGAGCCTGACGCCGCGCGAGGAGGAGCCCCAGATCGTCGTGCCCATGATCGACGTGATGGTGATGCTGCCCGGCGCGACCCCGGCCGAGGTGGAGAACATCGTCACCCGGCCCATGGAGCAGAAGATCTGGGAGATCCAGGACGTCGAGTACGTCTACAGCTCCAGCTTCCCGAGCTTCGCCATGTGCACGGCCCGCTTCAAGGTGGGCACGGACCATGGAGAAGGCCATCACCCGGCTGGCCAACAAGATGTACGGCAACGCCGACCTCTGGCCCCAGGGCATCACGCCGCCGCTGGTGAAGGTGCGCAGCATCGACGACGTGCCCATGATGACCCTGACCCTGTGGAGCGACGACTACGACGCCTACGGCCTGCGCCAGCTCGGCGGCCGAGGTGAAGAACGAGATCACGTCCGTCGCCGACGTCTCGGTGACCGAGGTGATCGGCGGCCGGCCGCGCGCGGTGATGGTGAAGCTGGACCCGCAGCGCATGGCGGCCTTCAACATCACCACCCTGTCGGTGCTGCCGGCCCTGCAGATGCAGAACAGCATCCTGCCCTCGGGCGACTTCGCAGCCACGGACCAGGAGTTCCTGGTGCGCACCGGGACCTTCCTGCGTTCGGCCGACGACGTGGCCAACCTGGTGGTGGGCGCCTTCGGCGGCCGGCCGGTGCGGCTGATGGACGTGGCCAGCGTCACCGACGGCCCGGCCGACATCGACAACTACACCTTCCTGGGCGTGGGGCCCGCGGCGCCCGAGGCGGGCATCGACGCCGCCTACACGGCGGGCTCGGAGCACCCGGCGGTGACCATCACCGTGGCCAAGCGCATCGGCAGCGACGCCACGCGGGTGGCCAACGCGGTGCTGCAGAAGCTCGACGTCGTCAAGGGCACGCTCATTCCCGACGACGTCAACGTCACGGTGACGCGCAACTACGGGGCGACGGCCAAGGCCAAGGCCCAGAACCTGATCTCGAACCTGGGCCTGGCCATCTTCCTGGCGGTGATCGTGGTCTTCTTCGCCATGGGCTGGCGGGGCGCCACCATCATCTTCCTGTCCATCCCCACCACGTTCAGCCTGACGCTGTTCGTGTACTACATCTTCGGCTACACCCTGAACCGGGTGACCCTGTTCGCCCTGATCCTGGTGACCGGCATCGTGATCGACGCCACCATCATCGTGGTGGAGAACATGCACCGGCACTTCCAGATGAAGGGCAACAAGAGCCTGCGCACGGCGCTGGGGGCGATCCAGGAGGTGGGCAACCCCACCATCATGGCCACCCTGACGGTGATCGCCTCGATGATGCCCATGGCCTTCGTCCGCGGCCTGATGGGGCCGTACATGCGGCCCATGCCCATCGGGGCGTCGCTGGCCATGGTGTTCTCGCTGCTGGTGGCCCTGACCATCTCGCCCTGGCTGGCGATCCGGCTGCTGAAGCCGCGGCAGCACTGGCACGACGACATGGTGGGCGACGGCACCCTGGAGGGCGCGGGCGCCGACAGCTACAGCCTGCAGCAGACACCCATCTACAGGACCTACAACAAGCTGGTGCGGCCCCTGGTGGAATCGCCCCGCAAGGGCATCATGGCCCTGCTGGTGGTGGGCCTGCTGACGGCCGCCTCGACCCTGCTGCTGTTCACGCGGACGGTGCAGGTGAAGATGCTGCCCTTCGACAACAAGAGCGAGTTCCAGGTCATCATCGACACCCCCGAGGGCACCACCCTGGAGACCACCACGCAGCTGGCGCGGGAGATCGGCGACTACCTGGCCACGGTGCCCGAGGTCACCGACTACGAGATCTACGGCGGCACGGCGGCCCCGGTGAACTTCACCGGCCTGGTGCGCCACTACATGCTGCGCCGGGGCGCCAACGTGGCGGACATCCAGGTCAACCTGGTGGCCAAGGAGAAGCGCAAGGACCAGAGCCACGCCCTGGCCAAGCGCGTGCGCGGGCCCATCGACGAGATCGGCGCCCGCTACGACGCCGCCATCAAGGTGGTGGAGGTGCCGCCCGGCCCGCCGGTGCTCTCGACCCTGGTGGCCGAGGTCTACGGCCCCACCTTCGAGGGCCGGATCGCCGCCGCGCGCCAGATCAAGGAGGTGTTCGAGTCCACGCCCGGCGTGGTGGACATCGACTGGTACGTGGAGTCCGACCAGACCCGCTACGACCTGGTGGTGGACAGCGAGCGCGCGGCCGTGCGCGGGGTCAGCACCGAGCAGGTGAGCATGACCCTGGGCGTGGCCCTCTCCGGCCACGACGGCGGGCGCGTCCACATGGACCAGGCCGCCGAGCCCGTGGACATCGCCGTGCGGCTGCCCGAGGTGGACCGCTCCAGCGTCGAGTCCCTGCGCGACCTGTACGTGTACAGCCGCGACGGCGCCCTGGTGCCCCTGTCCGACGTGGTCAAGGTGGTCGAGACCACCAACGACAAGAGCCGCCACCGCCGCAACCTGAAGTCGGTGGTCTACGTCACCGCCGACGTGGCGGGCGAGCTGGAGTCGCCGGTCTACGCCATCCTCGACATGAAGGACCGCATCGACGGGCTGGTGATGCCCGACGGCACCCACATCCAGCAGCTCTCCACGGTGCAGCCCGAGACCGAGGACCGCTACGCCATGAAGTGGGACGGGGAGTGGCACATCACCTACGAGGTGTTCCGCGACCTGGGCATCAGCTTCGCGGTGGTGCTGGTGATCATCTATCTGCTGATCGTCGGCATGTTCCAGAACTTCACCGTGCCCATCCTGATGATGATCCCCATCCCGCTGACGCTGGTGGGCATCATCCCGGGGCACCTGCTGTTCGGGGCCTTCTTCACGGCCACGTCCATGATCGGGGTGATCGCGCTGGCGGGCATCATGGTACGCAACAGCGTCCTGTTGATCGACTTCATCGAGGCGCGGCTGCGGGACGGCCTGGAGCTGAAGGAAGCGGTCATCGAGGCGGGCGCGGTGCGCTTCCTGCCCATCGCCCTGACGGCCGGCACCGTGGTCACCGGTTCGTTCGTGATGGTCTTCGATCCCATCTTCCAGGGCCTGGCCATCTCCCTGATGATGGGCTCGCTGCTCTCGACGGTCCTGACGGTGGTGGTCATCCCCCTGGCCTACTACCTGTACAAGGTGCGGTCGGCTTAAGAGGACAAAAAAGTTCTGGCCATTAACTAAAGATTGCTTTATCTTGCTGACGTGTGGACGAAGGAACGTCCGCCGGAAGGAACCGCGGGACCGGAGCCCGCCGCCAGACTCGAAAGGTCAAGGAGGACGGCGCCCAAAGATCACGACTTTGTGATGATTAAATGACAAATTCGTGGCAATTTTTGGGAACGAGCTGGAAATCCGGGACCTTTAAGGAGAACGAGCAGTGAATTTTTCATTGCCAAAGCATCCGGGGGCATCTAGAATTGCCCGATGAATGAGCCGCTTCGGCGGCCCCCCGGAGATCAAAACACGGCCTGTCGGTATCTCCCTCCAATCCCCCACCGGCATGCCGTTGAACCGGCCCCGTTATACGGGGCCGGTTCGTTTTTCGCCACATCCAGACTACCCGCCCTAACGGCGGGGCAGGGTCCGGCCCCACGGATCCGCCTCCCGGGCGACCCGGCATCGGTCCCGGGCCGCCTGCAGGTCACGGTCGTCGGGTTCCTGGGCCAGACCCTTGTCCAGCCAGCGTAAAGCCTTGCCGTAGAGTCCCCGGCGCTCGTAGCAGGCCGCCAGGGTCAGGATGGCCGCCGGCGCCTCGTCGCTGAGGACCACCGCCCGGACGGCGCAGCGGGAGGCCTCGGGCAGATCGGTGCCCAGGACCGTGGCGGTGCGGGCGAACCCGTCCAGGGCCACCACGTCCATGTCGTCGGCCGCCACCTGGGTCCGCCAGGTCTCCAGCAGCCCCGCCGTGTCGCCGACGGCCTCCTGGTAGGCCACCACCTGCCCCGGCAGGACCCCCACGGCGGCCGCCCGCCGCCCCAGGTCCCGGGCCTCGCCGTCCCGGCCGGCCCGGTGCTCCCCCAGGCCCAGACCCAACAGCCCCCGCACGTAGACCTCGGGGTGATTCCCGGCCCCCAGGTTGACCAGGCGCCGGTAGGTGATCTCCGCCTCGCGCCGGTGCCCCCGGCGGGCCTGCAGGTCGGCCGATTCCAGCAGCAGCGCCGGATCCGCGGGGGCCGCGGCCAGCCGCTCGGCCAGGGTGCGCGACGAGCCCTCCTCCGCCCGGAAGCGCCGCACCTCGTCCAGGAACTCGGCGGCGTTGCGGTAGCCGGTGAAGCGATCCACCTCCCGCCCCCGGGCATCGCACCAGACCAGGGTGGGCAGCAGTTCGATGCCGAAGCTGTCGCGCACGGCCGCGTTGGCCGGCACGTCGATGTCATACTTCACCGTGACCACGCCCCGCAGGGCGTCGACCACCGCGGCCTCGTTGTAGACCATGGCCTCCATCAGCCGGCAGGGGCCGCACCAGGAGGCCCGGAAATCGAGGAGGATGGAGTGGCCCGAGTCGGCGGCGGCCGCCTGCAGCACCGCGCTCCAGGCGAGGTCCTGGCGCCAGGGGACCCGGGGGACCTCGGCCGCCGCGGGCCGCGGACCGAGCATCAGGAGGGTCAGGACCACCATGGGGACGGAGCGGCACAGGCTAAGCGGCATGGGGCGATCCTTTGGGTTCGGGCGGGGCCGGGCCACCGGTGGACACGCTTCCTCAAGTCCACTCCAGTATTGTCGAAAACAGGGGACGTGCAAGGAGTTGAAGGGCGAATCAAGACCCACGGAAAGTAACCATGTTGACGCGTCGTCTGCATCCCGCGCATACGGCTGTCGCGATCCTCGTCGCCCTGGTCGCGATCGTCGCGCCGGCCGCAGCCCAGGACCTGATCGCCACCGGCCGTTACATCGGCGACGGCGCCGCGTCCCGCACGGTCGGCGGCGTCGGCTTCGCGCCCGACCTGGTCATCGTCAAGAGCGCCCTGGACACCCCCGCCTACGCCCGCACCACCACCATGGCCGTCGGTCGCTCCGTGGCCCTGGACGCGACGGGCACCGCCACGAACCGCATCGTCTCCCTGGGTCCCGACGGGTTCGGCGTGGGCAGCGACGCCGCGGTCAACGCCGTCGGCATCTCCTACACCTGGGTGGCCATGAAGGCCAGCAGCTCCCTGCTGGCCCTGGGCAGCTACGTGGGCAACGGCGCCGCCTACCGCCTGGTGAACGGCCCGGCCTTCGCCGCCGCTGCCGTCCTGGTGCTGGGAGAGGACGCCCGCGCCCCGGTCCTGCGCATCGAGACCATGGGCGCCGGCCTGAGCCTGCCGACCGGTGGCGGCAGCGCCCTGGACGACGGGATCCTGGACACGGTCGACGGCGGATTCCACGTGGGTGCCGCCGACGCCGTGAACCGCAGCGGCGGCGTCTACCACTACGTGGCCTGGAACGCCGCCACGGACATCACCGCCATCGGCAGCTACAACGGCAACGGCAACGAGGGGCGGGCGGTGGACGGTGTCGGCTTCCAGCCCCAGTGGGTGGTGGTGGCCGGCGTGGACCAGGCGACGTTGGTGCACCGCGCGGCGGCCCTGGGCGCCGGCGACGTCACCCAGTTCTTCGGGAGAACGCCCGACAGCGGCGGCCTGATCACGGCGACGACGCTCGACGGCTTCACGGTGGGCGCGGCCGACGCCATCAACGCCCCGTCGAGCAAGTACGCCTGGCTGGCCTTCCAGGTCCCGGCCGAGGCCGCCGACCTGGCCGTCACCGCCTCCGCCACGCCGGCCGCCCCCGCGGTCGGCGACACGGTCCGCATCCGCTACACCCTGTCCAACCTGTCCGCTCTGCCCACCTCCGGGGCGGGCGCGACCACGACCATCGACCCCGGCCTCGTCGTCACGGGCCACGTCGCCGGCGCCGGGACCTGGGACGAGGTGTCGGGCGTCTGGACGGTGGGCGACCTCGGTCCGGGCGCCCTGGACACCCTGCTTGTGACCACGGTGGTGGCCGCCGGCCAGGAAGGCGCCGAACTGGTCGCCGGCCTGGCCGTCTCCGCCTCGGACAAGCCCGATCCCGAGCCGCGCAACGACACGGCCGAGGCCTCGGTCGTCGTGGCGCTGCCCACGGCGTCCGGCTTCCGGCTGCGCGCGGTTCCCGGTGAGCCCGTCACGGCGCGGCCCGGCGACGCGGCGCGGCCGCTGCTGACCTTCGCACTGGCCAACGTCGGGACGACGGTCGACACCCTTCGTTCCCTGCGCATCGTCAACTTCACCCCGGGCGGCGGCACGCCGGCCGAGATGGACGCGGAGTGGGACAAGCTCGAGATCACCCTCGGCACTCCGAAGTCCGAGGAGACGCGGGTCGTGGCCCTGGCCTCGTTCATCGCCGGCGAGGCGGTCTTCGGCAACCTGGCGACTCCGGTCGCGGCGGGCGACACCCTGATGGTGACCGTCGTGGGCAGCCCTTCCCTGGCGGCGCGCGACGGTGTGCCCATGCAGCTGGGCGTGCGCACCCCCGCGGACATCGGCGTGACCAGCAACCTCTACGACGACGGGACCTGGCCCCTGGCCACCGGGCAGCGCCTGATCGTGGACGGATTCGTCGCGGCCCAGGCCGCGGTCCACCAGGTCCCCTACCGCCTGCTGTCGGTGGGCTCGACCGACAACCTGGCCTTCGACGTGACCCTGCCGTCGAACGGCTACCTGGCCGACGCCATCTACGGCTTCAACCTGATCAACCTGGGCTCCGCGGCGCCGTCCACCGACATCGCCCGGCTGAAGGCCTGGAGCGACGACGGCGACGGGGTCTTCTCCCCCACGGCCGACACCTTCCTCGGCCTGCTGGTCAACTCGGGCGACCGCTGGCAGCTGACCGGCCTGAACGCGCCCGTACCCGCGGGCGGGGTGCGGGTGTTCTTCACGGTCGACGTGGCCGAGACCGCCCAGCCGGCCCGGGAGGTCCGCCTGGGCCTGCCGGTGGACCACGGCCCCGGCGTCGAGATGGTCAGCGGCAACGACGGGCCCGTGGACCGATCCCTGGAGAGCGCCGTCAGCCTGGGCGTGAGCGTGAGCGACCGGGTGATCATCACGGCCGGCTCCATCGCGCCGGCGGTGGTGCGTCCCGGGGCCCGCGGGGTGCCCCTGCTCGACCTGGTGATGACCAACACCTACACCCAGGGCTTCACCCTGCAGGGCCTGGCGGTGACCAACGCCTGCACGGGCGCCCTGGGCGCCACGGCCGCCCAGATGGATTCGACCCTGCGGCAGGTGACGCTGCGCCTGGACGGCGACGGCGACGGCGCGCTGGACGACCTGGTGACGGACCCGGTGCTGGGCACCGGCGCCTTCCGGGACAGCCGCCTCGTCTTCCAGGGCCTGGCCCTGGACCTGCCCGGGGGCGCGTCCCGCCGGGTGTTCGTGGCCGGCGACGTCAGCCTCACCGGGGCGGCCGACGGCGACCGCCTCTCGGCGGTGGTGGGCCAGGGCGGCGACATCGTGATGTCGGGGGCGTCGGTGGTGGCCGGTTGGCCCCTGGATTCGGGCGCGGAATGGCGGGTGGACGGCATGGTGCGCGACCAGCTGACCGTCCACCCGGTGGCCGTGCAGTCGCTGGGGCCGCTCGCGACGCGGAACCTGGCCCTGGACGTGGATATCCCGGCCAACGGCTACCAGGACGATTCGCTCGTCGGCATGACCGTGGCCAACACGGGCTCGGCCGGTCCCGGCGACCTGTCGGCGGTGGAGCTGTGGCACGACGGCGGCAACGGATTCTTCGACGCCGGCAGCCTCGACGACACCCTGTTGGGCGAGATGACCTGGACCGCCGGCGTCTGGTCCTCCGCGGTGCTCAACCACCCGGTGCCCCGGCCGGGCTTGAGGATGTACGTCAGCGTGGACGTGGCCGAGACCCCGGCCGACTCCTCCACCGTGCGCCTGGCCGTGCCCACCGGCGGCGTGGTGATGGCGTCGGGCGACACCGGTCCCCTGGACCGGGAGTGCCTGAGTGTCGGCAGCCTCGTGCTCTCCACCTCGCCGCTGCACTCCACCCTCGTCTTCACCACCGCCGCGAGCACCGTCGGCCAGGCAGGCACCATCCGCATGACGGTGCAGAACACGGGCACCGAGACGGTGGCCGGCGTCACCCCCCGCCTGGATCCGCCGGCGGGCGACGCGGTGGTGACCATCGGCTCGCCCACTCCGGCCGTCCAGGACATCGGCGTGGGCCAGGAGGTCCAGTTCGTCTGGCCCTTCACCGCCGTGGACGCCGGAACGGCCACGGTGGTCGGGAGCGCCTCGGGCCAGGGCGGCGGCGGCGAGACCTTCGCCTCCGTCCCCATGAAGACGCCGGAGCACACCGTCTACACCCCCGTGACGGGACTGGAGCTGTACCCGGTCACCAACCTGCCGACCTCGGTCAACCGCGGGCAGACCGGACTGGTGCCCTTGACCCTGACCCTGGTCAACCCGGGTACGGCCAACGTGGCCGACGGCCTGGTGACCCGCCTGCGGCTCCGCCTGGCCGAGACGGCCGAGGGCGCGCCGGTGGTGCCGGCGTCCCTGCTCTCGCGGGTCGTCGTCAGCGAAGGGACCAACGTCTACGCGGTGGTCGACACCCTGCCGACGTCGGGCCAGGACATCGACGTGGTCCTGGATCCCCCGGTGCGGGTCACGGGCCAGGAACCCGTGTCCCTGGGCGTGCGCATCGACCTGCAGCTGAACACCGCGGTGCCCTCGTTCGTGCTCTCGGTGGAGGACGCCGGCAGCTTCGCGGCCGCCGACGCGGTCAGCGGCGCCGACGTGCCGGTGGCCCCGGCCGGCGGCGCCTTCCCCGTGCAGACGAACCAGGCCAACCTGGTCTCGCCGGCCGGCAACCTGACCGTGTCCCTCGCCGACGGCCCCGTGCGCTTCGCGTCGCCGGGGCAGGCGGACGTGGCCGTGGCGGAGTTCGGCCTGGCCAGCGCCGGAGCGGGCCCGTCCTCCTCGGCCGTCACCGTCGGCCAGCTGGCCTTCGTCCTGCGCGACACCCTCGGCGCGACGGTGGTCGATCCCCTGGCCCGCTTCTCCCAGATCGTGCTGCGGAGCGCCTACCAGGAGCACTTCCGCGGGATGCCGACGACGGTGGGGGACACCCTGGTGGTGGTGCCCCTGTCCACCCCCGCGATCATCGCCAGCGAGACCGCCATGACCATGGAGATGCGTGCGGACCTGGCCGACGGGGCGGGTCTGGGCGCCTTCGCGGTGACCCTGGCCGGGACCGAGCGGACCCTGGCCTACGACGCCAACACCGGCGCCGCCGTCCCCGCCCTGGCCGGGGCCGGGACCGCCGGACCGCCCGTCGCGGTGCTGGCGGCGCCGGGCGCGCCGCTGGCCGCCGGCGCGGGCCGCCTGCCGGCCACCATCGCGGCCGGCATGCGCGATCTGGGCGTGCTCGACCTCTCGTTGGCCCACACCGGCGGTGCCGGGGCCGCACCCGTGGCGGTGGACAGCCTCGTGTTCACCTTGCTGGACGCCGGCCGCCTGCCCCTGGACCCGGCCACCCTGCTGGACCGGGTGCGGGTGCTGGCCGACGGCGCGGCCGTCGGCGACGTGATCGACCCGTCGGGACCCGCCGGTCGCCTGGCGGTGCCCCTGAGCGGCGCCCTGCTGGCGCCGGGCGGCAGCCTCGACCTGGCCGTGGTGGCGGACGTGATGCCCGGCCTGACCAGCGGCTCGTGCGAATTCGTGCTGGGCCTCGCCGACATCCACGCCCACAGCACCACCGACGGCAACCCGGTGACCGTCGTCGCCGGCTCGGGGGTCTGGCCCGTGAGCTCCGGCGTGGCGCGGGTCGTGGTCCCGGCGGACGAGCTGGCCGTCGCCGTCACCGACCTGATGCCGGCCCTGCTGGCTCCCGGCGCCGCACCCTACCCCGTGCTGGACGTCACGGTGCGCAACACCGCCTCCCCCACGGCCGGGGACCTGGCCCTGTCGAGCCTGACCCTGGGGCAGCCGGCGGCCGAGGCCGGCGGCGTGGCCCTGGGCGCCGCGGTCGCCGCGGTGTCGGTGCTCCGGAACGGCGTGGTGGTGGGCGCGGTCACCGATCTGGATCCAGCCGCCCGCACCGCCACGGTCAACCTGCCCGAACCCGTGGTGGTGCCGGCGGCCACGTCCTGCGACCTGACGGTGGCGGTCACGGTGCGCACCGCGGCCGGCGGCGGCACCTTGACGGTGCAGATGGACGACGCCGGCTTCGGCGTCGGCCCGGCGGGCGGCGCAGTGGGCGGCGTGCGCGTGGTGCCCGCCCCCGGCACGGCCCTGCCGGCGGTCTCGACCGCGGGCAATCTGGTGGCCGCCGACCTGGCCGCCAGCTACGTGAACTTCCCCAATCCCTTCCAGGCGGGGCACGAGCAGACCACGTTCGCGTTCCTGCTGGCGAGCGACGCCCGGGTGACCCTGAAGCTCTGCACCCCCCACGGCGAGGCCGTGGCCACGATCATCGACGGCGAGCAGCGGGCCGCCGGCTTCTATCAGACCGACACCTGGGACGGCAGCAACGGCCGCGGCGAGGTGGTGCGCAACGGCGTCTACCTGGCGGAGATCGTCGTGGAGTACACCGACGGGACACGCGCGCGGCTCCTGCGCAAAGTGGCGGTGGTCCGATGACGGCCCGGCGCCTGATCCACCTGGGGGCCGTGGCCCTGCTGCTGCTGGCGGCGACCGCCCGCGGCGCCGACGACGGCGGCGGCCGCTCGGTCTTCGCCCGCGGCGCCGGCGAGCGCGCCCTGGGCCTGGGCGGCGCCTACGGGGCCACGGCCGACGACGCCAGCGCCCTGTTCTGGAACCCCGCCGGTCTGGCCCGGGCCCAGCGGGTGGGCCTGCAGGCCTCCCACACCGACCTGATCGGCCTGGGCTTCTACGAGCAGTACGGCGCCCTCGTGCTGCCCAGCTGGCGCGCCGGCACCTTCGCCCTGGGCCTGCGCCGCTTCGGCGTCGACGGCATCGAGGGCCGCGACAGCCACGGCGCCCTGACCGACCCCGACCTCAAGGATGCCGAGACCGAGCTGAGCGTGGGCTACGGCCGCGGCCTGGGCGACGCCTGGTCCCTGGGCGCGGTCATCAAGCTGCAGAACATGGACCTGGCCGGGAGCCGCGGCAGCGGCACGGGCCTGGACCTGGGTGTGCAGGGTCGGCCGCTGGCGGCGGCCGGCGGCACCTCCGCCTTCGCCCGCGGGCTGACCCTGGGCGTGACCCTGCGCAACGTGATCGAGCCCGCCATCCGCCTGGTGGACGACGACGTGCCCGACCCGGTGTCGGTGCGCTTCGCCGCCGCCTCGGCCGTGCCCCTGGGCGGCGCCGCGGACCTGCTGCTGGCCGTCGACCTGGAGCGCACCCGCGGCATGGACGCCCGGGTCCACGCCGGCGCCGAGCTGGTGTTGATGGACCTGCTGGCCCTGCGCGCGGGCAGCAACGACGGCATGCTCACCGGCGGCGCGGGCCTGCGCTGGCACGACCTGAGCGTGGACTACGCCTTCGAGGACAACCTGCTGGCCTCGGTGCACCGCTTCGGGCTGGGCATCGCCTTCGGCCCCACGACCACGGCCCGCCAGCAGGCGGCCCTGGACAAGCACCAGAAGGAGCTGAACGCCCACCTGGCCGACGCCTTCCAACGGGAGGGCCAGCAGCGCAACCGGACCCTGGCCGATGAGGCCCGCAACGCCCTGGAGGCCGGCGACCCGGACGCGGCCCTGGAGCGGGCCCAGGCCCTGCTGGTGCTGGCCCCGGACAACGACGAGGCTCCCGCCCTGGCCGCCCGCGCCCTCCTGGCCCAGGGTCGGCGGGCGGAGGAGGCCGGCGACGCGACCGCCGCCGCCATCGCCTACGAGCGCAGCCTGAACATGGACGCCGACCAGACCGCGGCCCGGCAGGCCCTGGACCGCCTCAAGGCCGAGAGCGACCGCCTGGCCGAACGTTCGGCAGCCATCCGCGCCCTCCACGACGAGGGCATGGCCCACTACGTGGCCGGCCGCTACGACGAGGCCAAGGGCGTGTTCGCCCACGTGCTGGAGATCGATCCCGAAGACCGCGAGGCCGCGGCGCTGCTGCGCCTGGCCGACCAGGCCCTGCGCGCCGAGCGCGTCGTGGCCGACGCCACGGTGAAGGCCGCCGCCGCGGTGGCCGCCGTCCGGGACAGCGCGGCCGCCGCCACCATGTCCGATTCCGCGGCCCGGCCGGCGCCGAAACCGGTGCCCCAGGCCTCCGCGAAGCGGCCCACCTTCGCCTCGCTCCCGGCTCCGCGACGCGCCGAGCTGGCCGACCTGTACCGGCGCGGCGTCGCCGCCGCCGAAGCCGGCCGCCGCGACGACGCCGTCCGCTACTGGGAGCTGGTCTGGACCGCGGCCCCCGACTACCAGCAGGCCGGCGAGTTCCTGAAGCAGGAGTACCTGGCCCGGGGCATGGAGGACTTCGCCGGCGGCCGCCTGGAGAGCGCGGTGGCCACCTGGGAGAAGGCCCTGGCCGTGGACCCGGACGATCCCCGGACCCGTGGCTACCTGGCCCGGGCCCACGAGCACCTGGCCCGGCTGCGCGAGATCCGGAGGCGCAACTGATGGCCTTCGCCCTCGCCAGCCTGTGCCCGCTGAAGGGACGCAACTGCGCCCTGAGCTTCCGCATGCTCGTCTCCCTGTCCACCGTCACCCTGGTGGCCGGCACCACCCTGGTGCTGTCCCAGCTCTACGAGCGGCGGCTGCGCGAGACCCTCATGGAGCAGGCCGAGACCCGGCTGCTGCTGGACGCGCGCAACCTGGCGGCCCTGGGCACCAACGAGCTGCTGACCGAGTACCCGGAGCTGACCCTGGTGCCCCTGGTGCGGGATCTGCGCACGGCCCGGCCCGAACTGGCCAAGGTGGTGGTCATCGACCATTCCGGGCGGATTCGGGGCGCCGACGACCCCCGCACCATCGGCCAGGACTACGCATCGCGCCAGGGTCTGCTGCCCCTGGCGGACCGCTCCTTCCTGAACCCGGGCGAGACCCTCACCGCCGGCGGCGGCATCATCGAGGCCACGACGCCCGTGAGGCACTACGAGGAGGGCGAGATCGGCGAGGTCGTCGTCGACCTGGACATGCACGGCATCGAGGCGCAGATCCACGCCGAGCGCACCACCCTGTTCAAGGTGGCGGCGGCCCTGCTGGCGGCGGCCCTGCTGGCGGTGATCGCGGTGATGCGCGTGCTGTTCCGGCCCTTCGGGGACGTGGAGCAGGGCCTGGTCCGCATCGGCCGGGGCGATCTGGACGCTCCCTTGAAGGTGCGGGGCACCGCCGAGCTGCGCCGCCTGGGCCGGACCCTCAACGAGATGGCCGCCCAGCTGAAGGCCTCCCGCGCCCTGGCCGAAGCCCGCGAAGCCGAGGTGGTGGCCACCCAGCGGGAAGTGATCATGACCCTGGGCGACGTGGTGGAGTCCCGCTCCCACGAGACGGCCAACCACACCCGGCGCGTGGGCGCCATGAGCTGCGAACTGGCCCTGCTGTCCGGCCTGCCCCAGGAAGACGCCGAGCTGCTGCGCCTGGCCTCGCCCATGCACGACGTGGGCAAGATCGGCATCCCCGACAGCATCCTCAACAAGCCGGGCAAGCTGACGGACGCGGAATACGCCGTCATGAAGACCCACGCCGCCATCGGGCACTCCATCCTCGAGGGATCGGAGCGGCCCATGCTGAAGGCGGCCGCCGTCATCGCCCACCAGCACCACGAGCACTGGGACGGGCGCGGCTACCCCCGCGGCCTGAAGGGCGAGGCGATCCATCCCTTCGGCCGCATCGTCTCGCTGGTGGACGTGTTCGACGCCCTGTACAGCGACCGGGTCTACCGGCCGGCCATGCCCCTGGAACGGGTCCTGGGCATCATCCAGGACGGCCGCGGCTCCCAGTTCGACCCGGAGCTGGTGGACCTGTTCCTGGCCAACCTGGACCGCTTCCTGGCCATCGCCGAGCGGCTGAGCGACGTGCCCGCCGCCCCGGAGCCGGTGCCCGCCGGCGCCGACGGCGCGGCCGACCCCATCGACGCCGCCATGGCCTCCCTGGACGAGCCCGTCGGCGTCTGACCCCCGCCGTTGCACGGGCCGGTCCCGCACATTATGATGGACCCCGCACCCCGACCGCCCTCAACCACGGGACGCCGCACGCGTCCGGAGTTGCATCGACATGGACTGCTGCGGCAACGTGCCCGAGGTCAACGCCGTCATGCTGACGGCCTGGGCGGCCTTCGCCATCGGCGTGACCACCAGCCTGGGCCACTGCATCGGCATGTGCGGCCCCCTGATCTCCACCTTCTCCCTGGCCCAGGGCCGCACCGACAAGCGCCTGACCAACCTGGCGCCGGCCCTCCTGCTGTACCACCTGGGCCGGGTCAACGCCTACGCCCTGATCGGCCTCGTCCTGGGCCTGGTGGCCACCGCCGCCGAGGCGGCCCTGCCGTCGATGGCGGTGCGCGGGGCCATGTTCGCCATCTCCGGCGTCCTGATGATCGTCCTGGGGCTGGGCCTGCTGGGACTGGTCCGCACCCTCCGCCTGGTGGAGAGCAGCCGGCTGGGCCGGTTCGCCGCCGAGCGCTTCATGGAGATGATCGGCACCAAGCGCATGACCGGCCGCTACCTGCTGGGCGTGGCCAACGGTTTCCTGCCCTGCGGCCCCGTCTACGCCGTGGCCACCGCCGCCCTGACCGCCCCCACCCCCATCCACGGGGCCGGCACCATGGCCATGTTCGGTCTGGGCACGATCCCGGTCCTGCTGGCGGTGGGCCTGGGCGCCGGGCGCCTGGCCCCCACGGTCCAGCGCCAGTTCAACCGGGCGGCCGCGATCCTGGTGATCATCGTGGGCCTGGAGTTCCTGTTCCGGGCGGGCAAGCTCTACGGATTGATCAAAGCCATCAAGTGGGGTTTCCTACCTATTTGGTAGGCGTTTACGGCGTTCGGCTCCATCCGATTTTTGTTCCTGTGAGGTTGACTAGGGGAGGGGATCTGTCTACTTTCGCCGTTGAAAACGCTTTGGCATGAACGCGGCGCGGTTGCCGCAAGGGGCGCGGGACAACCCACCATGACCACCTCCACCCTGGACCTGGGCTGGCCGCAGGACTGGCGGGACGCCGCGGACAAAGGCGTCTGCCTCCATTGCGGCAACGAGTTGGGGCGGTTCTGGCAGCCGGCCGACGGGCCCTTCTGCTGCCGCGGCTGCCGTGGCGTGTGGGAGATGATCCACGAGGCCCGCCTGGAGCGCTACTACGAGCTGAAGCCCGCCGGCACCGCCCCCGCCGCCAGCCTCCGCCCCGACAGCTTCGCCTGGCTGGACCGCCTGCTGGCCACCCGCGGCGACGAAGTTGTGGCCGGCCCCCTGCGCCTGAACCTGGACATCCAGGGCGTCCACTGCGCCGCCTGCGTCTGGCTGATCGAGGAGCTGTTCAAGCGCCAGCCCGCCGGGGTGCAGCTGCGCATCAACCCGGCCCTGGGCACGGTGGAGCTGGCCTGGGACCCGGCCCGGGGCGACCTGAAGGGCTTCCTGGCCGAGGTGGAGAAGTTCGGCTACCGGCTGGGCCCCTCCCGCAAGGGGGCGCGGCACCAGTCCCGGGCGCTGCTCATGCGCATGGCCATCGCCATCGCCATGGCCCTGAACGTGATGATGTTCAGCCTGAGCTACTACTTCGGGCTGGCCCCCCAGGACGGGCACCTCTACCGCTTCTTCGGCTGGCTGAGCCTGGTGCTGGCCACCATCGCCCTGCTGGCGGGCGGCGGCGTCTTCTACCAGGGAGCCCTGGCGGGGCTGCGGCGGCGGGTGCTGCACCTGGACGTGCCCATCGCCCTGGGGATGACCCTGGCCTGGGCCGGCTCGGTGTGGGGCTTCCTGCACGGGGGCCCGGAGCAGGCCTATTTCGATTCGCTGACCGTGTTCATCGCCCTGATGCTGGTGGGGCGCTGGGCGCAGGAGCACATCCTGGAGCGCAACCGCAACGCCCTGCTGGACTCGTCCGGGGCGGAGAACCTGATCGTCAAGCGGGTGCGCGAGGGGATCCTGGAACCGGTGGGGGCGCCGGAGGTGGTCCGGGGCGACGAGCTGTGGATCGCTCCGGGCGACCTGCTGCCGGTGGACGGCATCCTCATGCGCCGGCCCACCGCGGTGAGCCTGGACTGGATCACCGGCGAGTCGGACCGGGTGGCGCGGGAACCGGGGGACACGGTGCCCGCGGGCGCCTTCAACGCGTCCCATCACGGGTTCACCGTGACCGCGACCGAGGACTTCGCCGACAGCAGCCTGCAGGATCTGCTGCGCTCCGCGGGCCCGGTGGACGACGACTTCCGGCCCCAGTGGTGGCACCGCATCAGCGGCTGGTACGTGACCATCGTGCTGACGGCGGCGGCGGCCGGGTTCGTCGGCTGGATCGGCCACGGGCTGACCCCGGCCCTGAAGGTGGCCGTCTCCGTCCTGGTGGTGACCTGCCCCTGCGCCCTGGGCCTGGCCGCGCCCCTGGCCGAGGAGCTGACCCACACGGCCCTGCGCCGGGCCGGCATCTTCCTGCGCAAGCCCAGCTTCCTGGAGAAGGCCCTGGCGGTGCGGCAGGTGCTGCTGGACAAGACCGGCACCCTGACCCTGGGGCAGCTGGCCCCCACCCCCGAGTCCCGCGACCGTCTGGCGGCCCTGGCAACCCGCGCCCCGGGCGGTGCTGCGCCACATGACCGCCCGCAGCAACCACCCGGTGAGCACGGCCCTGGCCGCGGCCCTGCGCCGGTCGCCGGCCGCGGCGGACGAGGCGCCGGTCACCGGGGCGGCCGCCGAGGACCTGACCGAGATCCCGGGCGCGGGCCTGGAGCTGGCCCTGCCCGACGGCGTGTGGCGCCTGGGCCGGGCGGACTTCGCCGCTCCGGACGACCCGGACCAGGCGGATGCGACCGACCGCACGGTGCTGTCCCGCGACGGCCGGGCCGTGGCCCGGTTCACGCTGCAGGAGGACTTCAAGGCCGACGCCGCCGGCGAGGTGGCCGCGCTGCTGGCCGACGGCTACGACGTGTGGCTGCTGAGCGGCGACGGCCAGGTGAAGGTGGACGCCGCCGCCCGGGCCCTGGGCCTGCCGCCGGCGCGGGCCCTGGGCGGACTCACGCCCGAGGCGAAGGCGGCCCAGGTGCGCGCCGTGGACCGCCGCGACACCCTGATGGTGGGCGACGGCCTGAACGACAGCCCCAGCTTCGAGGCCGCCCTCTGCGCGGCCACCCCGGCGGTGGACCGGCCGGTCCTGCCGGGCAAGGCCGACTTCTACTTCCTGGGCGACGGGCATCGCCGCCATCCGCCGGTCCCTGCTGGCGGCCCGGCGGCTGCGCCGCGTGGTGCGGGACAACCTGGCCCTGGCCGTGGTCTACAACGCCGCGGCGGTGGCCCTGTGCCTGGCGGGGCTCGTGACCCCCGTCGTGGCGGCGATCATCATGCCCGTCAGCTCGGTGTCCGTGGTCACCCTGACCGCGCTGCGCCTGTCGGGCGGGAGGCTCGGATGGACATCATCATCGCCCTCGTCTTCATCAGCCTGATGCTGGTGATCGCGGGGCTCGTCTTCTTCTTCTCCCGCCTCGTGGACGGGGACTTCGAGCACGGCGAACGGCTTTCGCTGCTGCCCCTGGAGGACGATGACGGAATGGATGATGACAAATCGGACAAGTTGGACTCTAATTCGCGGAGAGAGCGCGACGGCGACCGGTCCGCAAGGGGGACTGAGCCGATCCGCGACACGGGTCGCAGCCGCAGGCAGCGTCAAGCGAGGGAGGAAGGCTTCTCATGGAAGCAACGAACACCCAGATGAAGACGCGTCACGTACGACGACGCGGATCGTCCGCGCCTTCACCGGCGTCACGGTGCTGTGGGGCGTCGTCGCGTTCCTGGTCGGCGTGCTCATCGCCGCCCAGCTGTCGTTCTGGCAGGCGAACTTCGGCGTCTCCTGGCTCGGCCTTCGGGCGGCTGCGGCCCCTGCACACCAACGCGGCGATCTTCGCGTTCGTGGGCAACATGATGTTCGCGGGGATCTACTACTCGACGCCAGCGCCTGCTCAAGGTGCGCATGGCCAGCGACCTGCTGAGCTGGGCCCACTTCTGGGGCTGGCAGCTGATCATCGTCGCGGCGGCGATCACCCTGCCCCTGGGCCTGACCCAGGGCAAGGAATACGCCGAGCTGATCTGGCCCATCGACATCGCTGGTCGTGGTGGTCTGGGTGATCTTCGCGGCCAACTTCTTCTGGACCCTGGCCATCCGCAACGAGAAGAACCTGTACGTGGCGCTCTGGTTCTACATCGCCACCATCGTCACCATCGCCGTGCTGTACATCGTCAACAACCTGGCGCTGCCCACCTGCGCTGCCTGCACAGCTACCCGATCTACGGCGGCGTGCAGGACGCGCTGGTGCAGTGGTGGTACGGGCACAACGCGGTGGCGTTCTTCCTGACCACGCCGATCCTGGGGCTCATGTACTACTTCCTGCCCAAGGCGGCGGAGCGGCCGGTCTACTCGTACCGGCTGTCGCGTCGTCCACTTCTGGTCGCTGATCTTCATCTACATCTGGGCCGGGCCGCACCACCTGCTGTACACGGCGCTGCCCGACTGGGCCCAGACCCTGGGCATGATCTTCTGCCTCATGCTGTGGGCGCCCTCCTGGGGCGGCATGCTCAACGGCCTGCTGACCCTGCGCGGCGCCTGGGACAAGCTGCGCACCGACCCGGTGATCAAGTTCTTCGTGGTGGCGGTGACCTTCTACGGCATGTCCACCTTCGAGGGGCCGCTGCTGGCCATCAAGAGCGTCAACGCCCTGGGCCACTACACCGACTGGATCATCGGCCACGTGCACGGCGGCACCCTGGGCTGGAACGGCTTCATGGCCTTCGGCATGATCTACTGGATGTGGCCGCGGCTGTACGGCACCAAGCTGTACTCCAAGAGGCTGGCCGAGACCCACTTCTGGATCGGCCACGGTCGGCATCCTGCTGTACGTGGTCTCCATGTGGGTCAGCGGCGTCAGCCAGGGCCTGTTCTGGCGGGCGCTGGACGCCGAGGGCTTCCTGCGCTACCCCGACTTCATCGAGGGCCTGACCAACAGCCGGGCCATGTACCAGACGCGCCTGGTCGGCGGCCTGCTGTACATGCTCAGCTCGCTGCTGCTGGTCTGGAACGTGATCATGACCGCGCGCCAGGGCAAGCCGTCCACGGTGACGGTGCAGGTCCCCGCGCGCGCGCCCGCGCCCGACGGCGCCGGCGTGTGGGCGCTGCTGACCAGCGCGCCCATGCTGCTGATCACCGCCGTCGTCGCCCTGGCCATCTGGTTCGGCGCGGCCGGGCCCATGATCAGCCCGGTGGTGCTGGCCCTGTTCATCCTGGTCTGCGTGGCGGGCGTCATCTCCTACGGCCTGCAGCAGCGGCGCTGGGGCCACTGGTACGGCCTGGTGGAGCGCCACGGCTTCGTGTTCACCGTCCTGGTGCTGCTGGCCATCCTCGTCGGCGGCGCGGTGGAGATCATCCCCACGCTGATCGTCACCGAGAAGGTGCCGCCGGTGATCACCGCCGAGATGATCGCCGCAGGACCCGGCCCTGGCCGAGACCGCCAAGTGGCTGCAGAAGCCCTACAGCCCCCTGGAGCTGGCCGGCCGCGACATCTACGTCGAGCGAGGGCTGCTACCTCTGCCACAGCCAGATGATCCGGCCCTTCCGCCACGAGGTGCTGCGCTACGGCGACTACTCGCGGCTGGAGGAGTCCATCTACGACCACCCCTTCCAGTGGGGCAGCAAGCGCACGGGCCTGGACCTGGCCCGCGTCGGCGGCAAGTACGACAACCTGTGGCACTACCTGCACCTGTCGGATCCCGCGGTCAGCACGTCGCCGGCGTCGAACATGCCCATGTACGACGCACTTCAAGACCGACACGGTGGACCCGGCGGTGGTGGTGTCGCACATGCGGGCCATGCGCAAGCTGGGCGTGCCCTACACCGACGAGGACATCCAGCTCGCGGAGCAGCGCCTGGCCAGCCAGGCAGCAGCTGATCACCGACGACCTGGCCGCCAAGGACGTGACCGTGGACCCGCAGAGCCGCATGGTGGCGGTCATCGCCTACCTGCAGCGGCTCGGGCGCGGGCCGCAGCCGGTGGCCCCGGCGCCGGCGCCGCGGCCGCGGCGGCCGGCGGCGGCGGCGCCGCGGCCGATGCGGCCGCGCCGCAGGGGGAGTGAGCCATGTTCCAGGAGTTCTACGCCAAGAGCGACCTGCTCATCTGGCCGCTGATCGGCCTGATCATCTTCCTGGCGGTCTTCGCCGGCGTGCTGGCCTTCGTGTTCTTCGGCCTGCGCGACAAGGAGAAGCTCGACGACATCGCGTCCCTGCCGCTGGCACTCGACGACAAGAACGACAGCCAAGCCGAAGGGAGGGCCCGCTGACATGAGCGAGAGCCACGACATCCACGCCGCCTCCGACGACGGCTACGTGCACGACCGGATCAAGGACCACGAGTTCGACGGCATCCAGGAGTTCGACAACAAGCTGCCCAACTGGTGGCTGTGGACCCTCTACGGCGCCATGGTCTTCAGCCTGCTGCTACTGGATCGTGTTCCACACCCTGGCCATCGGCACCCTGCCCCGCGAGCGCTTCGCCGCGGAGATGCAGGCGGCCCAGGAGGCCCAGCTGGCCCGCGCCCAGGCGGCGGGGCTGTCCAACCAGACGTTCATGCTGATGACCGGGCTGGCGCCGAAGGTGGCCGAGGGCAAGGACATCTTCACCCAGTACTGCGTCCAGTGCCACCTGGAGGACGGGCGCGGCCTGGTGGGCCCCAACCTGACCGACGGCTACTGGCTGCACGGGTGCGAGCCCATGCAGATCGTACAAGACCGTCAGCGACGGCGTGGCGGCCAAGGGCATGCCCGCCTGGATGAACCAGCTGGGCCCGACGCGCGTGCAGGCGGTGGTGGCCTACGTGCTGACCCTCCGCAACACCGACGTCACGGGCAAGGAGCCCCAGGGCCAGCCCTGCAACTTCTGCCGGCGGACGACGGGCAGGAGACGGCCGCGGCCCAGCCGCGGCCGCCACCGAGGGCGCCGCCGCCGCAGCGCCGGCCGCCGAACCGCAGCCGACGAGGAGGGATGACGGCGATGAGCACCACCGAGGAGAAGTCGGGGCGGGCCCGGCTCCGCGACCAGCGGCGCCCCGACCTGGACTCCCTGTACTGCATCAACCCCGACGGCTCGCGCAACATGCTGCAGGTCGCCGAGGTCAAGGGGCGCTGGACCAGCGCGCAAGTACCTGGTCTACGCCCTGCTGATCGTCGATCTACCTGGCGCATGCCGTGGATCTCCGTCGGGGGCAAGCCGGCGGTGCTCATCGACATCCCCGGGCGGCGCGGCCTACCTGTTCGGGGCCAGCTTCACCAACCAGGACTTCCACCTGCTGTTCTTCGTGCTGATCGGCCTGGGCCTGGGGCTGTTCGTGGTCACCAGCCTGTTCGGGCGGATCTGGTGCGGCTTCGCCTGCCCCCAGACGGTGTTCATGGAGGGCGTGTTCCGCCCCATCGAGCGCCTGATCGAGGGGCCGCCGGCTGGAGCGCATGCGGCGCAACGCAGAAGGGCGGGCCCGACAAGATCTGGCGCAAGGCGCTCAAGCACGGCGATCTACGTCTTCCTGTGCTGGAACCTGGCCATCGCCTTCATGTGCTACTTCATCCCCACGCGCCAGATGCTGCACGACGATCCCCTTCTTCCCGGGCAACGCCACGGCCCTGGCCTGGAGCCTGTTCTGGACCGGCGTGCTGTACTTCGACTACAGCTGGTTCCGCGAGCAGACCTGCCTGATCATCTGCCCCTACGGCCGCCTGCAGGCGACGCTGGTGGACGACGACACGGTCGTCATCGGCTACGACGAGAAGCGGGGCGAGCCGCGCAGCAAGGGCGCCCGACAGCGGCGGCGACTGCATCGACTGCCGGCGCTGCGTGGACGTCTGCCCCACGGGCATCGACATCCGCAACGGCCTGCAGATGGAGTGCATCGGCTGCACCGACTGCATCGACGCCTGCGACGAGATCATGGCGAAGATCGGCAAGCCGCGCGGGCTGATCCGCTTCGATTCCCAGCGCGGCTTCGAGACCGGGCAGAGCCGCCTGCTGCGGCCGCGCTTCTTCATCTACGCGGTGGTGATGGCGGGCCTGGTGGCCCTGTTCACGGTGCGCGCGCCTGGACCGCAAGGACTTCGACGTGACGGTGCTGCGCACCCGCGGCCTGCCCTTCACCGTCGAGCAGGGGCGCATCCGCAACCTCTACACCATGCAGCTGGAGAACAAGGACGATCACCCCCACGTGTACTTCGTGGGGACGGCCGCGGACGCCCTGTCCGCGTACCCGGACGTGGAGTTCCTGGTGCCCCAGCCGCGGGTGCACCTGCCGGCCATGGGCGGCACGCCGCTGACGTGTTCGTAAGCATGCCCAGGGCCGAGCTACACCGGGCCGGTGGACTTCGCCTTCACGGTGCGCGATTCGGCCAGCGGCGACGGTCGAGGACGTCACCGTCCGCTTCCGGGGACCATGACCATGCGCAAGTGGCTGTACGACCGACCGTGGATCTGGATCGTGCTGTTCCTCGGCTGCCTGTTCGCCGGCAGCGTGGCCACGGTGGTCATCGCCGAACTGAACCGGCCGGAGATCGTCCGTCCCCACTGAGCCGCACGCCCGCCGGCCCGGCGGTCAGGGCCGCGGCTCCCCCAGCAGGCGCTGCGCGGCCGCGGCGCAGGCATCCCCCAGCACCTTCAGGAAATCCGCCGCCGGCAGGGGCTTGCCCTGGGCCGTGATCACGGGCTCGCCCGCGGGCACCACGCGCCGGGGCACCTGCGCGCCCGCGGCGGCGAAGTTGTAAGCTCGTCGCGGTTGCGCTCGGCGTTCGCGGTCCACACGGAGCGGCCGCGTGGCCAGGTCGTAGACGTCCAGGGTCACGGTCACCGTGCGCCGCGTGGTCAGGGAGCGGTCGGCGGTCGAGGCGTGGGGATCGCGCCCGTCGCGGACCCGCTGGTGCCGGAGCGACGCCTCCGGGTCCCCCCGCAGCTCCGTCTCGTCACCCTCGATCCGCGCCAGGGCCAGGTAGCGCACCTGCTGCAGGTCCGCGGCCAGGGGCGCCAGGTCCTCCGGCCGGGGCGCTCCGCCCCGGGCGAACGAGGCCAGCACCCGGACCAGGGCGTGTCGGGGCAGGCGTCGCGCACCGCGGGCCAGGGCCAGACGGGCCGCCGGCTTCCGCGTCCAGCAGGGCCCCGTAGAGGGCGCCCGACCAGGCGTCGGCCTGGGCCAGGACGTCCCCTGACGGCACGCCGTCGGGCGCCTCGGCGCCGGGTCGCCGTCGCCAGCCGTGGCGCCAGCACCACGCCCCCCACGCCCAGGCCCCCGGCGGCCAGTTCGGCGCGGGTGAAGCCGGGGGTCTCGTGGACGGTCTCGACGCGGCCGGCGCATCCGGCCAGGAGCACCGCGGCCGCCAGGGCGGCGGCCAGGACCAGGGCCGGAGCCCGGGGCGACAGGGAGGGGAGCGGGCGATGGTGCGTCATGGCGGCGGCTCGTTTCTGCGGCTGCGGGGACCGGTCGCTGGTTCGGACACAACCTAGCGACGGAGGGCCGCGCTTGTCACCGGGTTTCCGGCGTGGCGCCCTGGATCTCGCGGCCGGTCCACACGGTCCAGGCGCCGTGCCGCCAGACCGCCGCGGGAAAGTCCACGGCGTGGGCGTCGCCCCGGCCCAGGACCACCGCCACCTGACGGCGGGCGGCGGTGCCCACCACGTTCTCGTAGTCGCCCACCGTCTGGTCCCAGCCGAAGGCCGCCGGGGGATTGAGCACGGTGAGCCGGTCCCCGGGCAGGGGCAGCGAGGCGCGGACGGCCCGGTAGAGGCCGGTCTCGGCCAGGCTGCGGGCCGTCAAGTCGGTGAGGGTGCGCCCGTCGACCGCGGCCGCGGCCGACACCACGAGCCACGCCGCCAGGCACCCGCGCAGCAGCCGGGCCGGCCGGCCCGCCAGGTTCTCGCGGACGGCGCCGTCCCACCACGAACCCAGGACCAGGGCCTCGAGCACGGCGGGCATCAGCACGTAGCGGCCCGCGGGGATCCAGCCGGCCACGCACCCGGCGGCGGTCACCGCGCCGGCCGCCAGCAGGAAGGCCGCCGTGCGGGGCGCCGCCGTCAGCAGCAGCCGGCCCGCGCCCAGGGCCGCGATCACGCCGACGACGGCCAGCACCGCCTGGGCCCGCGCCGGCAGGGGCGGCCCCCAGGGCAGCAGCAGCAGCCGCAGCAGGCGGCCGCCGGCGGCAGGATCCACGCCCCAGTTGCCGCCCACGGTCACCATCCAGACCAGCGCCAGGGCGCCCGCCGCCGCCACGCCCAGCAGGACCGGCCAGACCGCGCGCCCGGGACGGCGGCCTGCCGCGGCCAGCAGCACCAGCAGCACCACGGCGTCGGCCCGGGAGAGCACCGCCAGGACCAGCAGGACCAGGCCCGCCGCGCGGCGCGCCCGCGTCGGTCCGGCGTGCAGCAGCCACGCCCCCCACACCGCCAGGGCCGCGGCCAGCACGCCGTTGCTCCCGGCGGCCCACACCCGCGGCTCCACCAGGGCGCCGTGCAGGGCCAGGGCCAGGGCGGTGACGGCCGCGCCGCCGTTGCCGCCGCCGAAGGACCGGTGCCAGCGCAGGGCCCCGAGCACCAGGGCCGTCCAGGCCAGGACCATCAGCAGGTGCATGGGCCAGGTGGCGTCGCCCCCCAGCCAAACCGAGATGTTCCAGAGCCACGCCGCCACCGGCCGGGGAAAGTAGCCCTCGGCGTTGGCCGGGGCCGTGGCCGGATCCAGGGCCTGCCACAGCAGCAGCCAGTCGTCCCGCAGCCAGCCCACGCGCCAGACGGGCGCCGTGGCCCCCAGCACGGCGGCCAGGGCGAAGACGCCGTCGGGAAAGGCGCGCAGACGGCCCGTCACGAGACCCGGGCCCGCCGACGCCGGGCGCCCTGGATCAGCATGATGTTGCGGACGTAGACCACGGCGCCGAAGGCCTGGCCGATGATGAAGACGGGATCGCGCCGGTGGATGGCGTAGGCCAGCAGGATGATGCCGCCGCCGAGGCTGAAGTACCAGAACGTGTCGGGGATGACGCTGCGGCGGCGACGCTCCGAAATCACCCACTGGACCAGGAAGCGGGCACCGAAGGCGACCTGTCCGGCCAACCCGATGATCAGCCACCACTTGTCGACGGAGGTCAGGCTCGCCCAGGCGTCGGAATTCATGCCTCTTCCTTCAGTTCCCAGCGGACGTGGCGCCGCTGATACCAACGCATGGCCAGCAGATCCTGCCAGGTGCGGCCCAGGCGGCCCAGGTTGCTGTACTTGCTGCGCCCGCCGGCCCGGGGCCGGTGGTTCACCTCCACCTGGGCGATGCGCGTGCAGCCCTCCAGCTCCAGCAGGACCGGCAGGAACCGGTGGCTGCCGTTGAAGACGATGATGTGCTGCAGCGGCTCGCGGTGGTAGCCCTTCAGGGAGCAGCCGATGTCCTCGATGCGGTCGCCGGTCACGCTGCGCCGCACGGCGTTGGCCAGGCGCGAGCCCCAGCGTTTGACGGGCCCGTCCCGGCGCCGGCGCCGGATGCCGCAGACCAGGTCGTGGTCGTCCAGCAGGGCCGCCAGGCGGGGGATGTCGGCGGGATCGGACTGGCCGTCGCCGTCCAGGGACACCACCTTGTCGGCGCGCGCGTGGGCGAAGCCGCAGGCCATGGCCGCCGACTGGCCCGTGTTCCGCGCCAGGGTCAGCACCCGCAGGGCCGGGCAGGCCGCCGCCCGGGCGGCCAGCACCGCCGGCGTGCCGTCGCGGCTGCCGTCGTCCACGACGATGATCTCGACCCGCTCGGGGTCCTCGCCCACGGCGGCGACGATCTCCGTCGAGGAGGGGGCCGATGACCTCTTCCTCGTCGTAGACCGGCACGACGATCGACAGTTCGATGCGGTTGGACATGAGCCTCCTCGGCGCCCGCTCCCTGGGGAGCCGGAGGTGGCCAAAGATACACCGCGGCCGACGCCGCAGCAATGCCCGCGAACAGGGAGGATCGGACTCGCCCTCCGCGTCCTTGCCAGACTCTCGCCCCGGTAGTACAGTGATCCTCTCGTGAAGGGGGAATCCGTTGGGCGGCAGACGATTCACCGGCATCGGCGCGCGCATCGGCCTGAGCCTGGGCATCATGGGCCTGGGCTTCTTCCTGCTGATGGTCTACGTCCACCTCACCGCCCGGAACGTCCGCGGCACCGTGGACATGGTGGCCGACGACCCTGGTGCCCGCCCACATCGACTCCCACGACGCCCTGTCCGCCTTCCGCACGCGAGGTCCGCAAGTACGAGGAAGGCGTGCTGACGGGCGAGACCGGGTTGTTCCGCGAGGCCGAGGCCAGCCGCGACTCGGCCATCGCCCTCCTGCGACGGGATTGCCGCCCTGGACCGCATCCGGCCGGAGGACCGCCTCGAGGCCGGACACCTGTCGACCGCATCCTGGCCTATTCCGGCGCCGCCGGCGCAGGCCTACCCGCGCCTGGCCGGCGGCGACACGGCCGCCGAGGTCGGTGGCGGCGGCCGACGGCGATCGCGCAGATGGCGGCGGAGGTGGGCGTCGAGCTGCAGGACTTCCACGACCGCCTGCGGGACCATCTGGACGTGGAGCTGGCGGCCGTCGACCGTTCGGTCCGCCGGGAGCAGTGGGTGGGCACCTGGCTCTTCCTGGCCGTGGCCAGCCTGGCGGCGACCCTCGCCTACGTGGTGGTCCACCGTTCGCTGCTGCGCCCCATCTACGCCGTGCGGGCGGCGGCCCGGCAGGTCGCCGACGGCGACCTGGACCGGCGGGTGCCCGTGCACGGCGCCGACGAGATGGGCGCCCTGGCCGGCGCCATCAACGACATGGCCGACAAGCTGCGCGCCTCCCTGGCCGACCTGCGCAGCCAGGTCCGCGAGCGCGAGGCGGCCGAGGCCCGGGTCCGGGACCTGAACCGGGTTCTCGAGGACCGGGTGCTGGAGCGCACGCGGGAGCTGAGCGAGTCCATGGACGCCCTGAAGGCCGCCCAGACCCGGCTGGTGCAGTCGGAGAAGATGGCGGGCATCGGCCAGCTGGCCGCCGGCGTGGCCCACGAGATCAACAATCCGGTGGGCTTCATCATGTCCAACCTGGGGACGCTGGTCGAGTACGCGGCGGCCCTGAAGGACCTGGTGGCCGCCTACGACGCGTTGGGGGCCGCCGGCGACGACCCGGCCGCCCGCGCCGCCGCCGAGGCCCGGGTGGCCGCGGCCCGCGAGGCCGGGGACATCGACTACGTGCTGGGGGACCTGGACGGCCTGCTGGCCGAGTCGCAGGAGGGCGCCGAGCGGGTGCGCGACATCGCGCTGAACCTCAAGAACTTCGCCCGCGCCGAGGACGGCGGACGCCGCGCGACGGACCTGAACGCGTGCCTGGAATCGGCCCTGAAGGTGGCCTGGAACGAGCTGAAGTACAAGGCGGAGGTGGTGCGCGACTTCGGCGAGCTGCCCCTGGTGACGTGCAACCCCGGCCAGCTCAACCAGGTGTTCCTGAACCTGCTGGTGAACGCCGCCCAGGCCATCGTCGAGCACGGCACCATCACCGTCACCAGCCGCGCCCGGCCCGACGCGGGGACCGTCACGATCGCCGTGGCCGACACCGGCGCCGGGCATCCCGCCCGAGGCGCTGCCCCGCCTGTTCGAGCCCTTCTTCACCACCAAGGACGTGGGCAAGGGCACGGGGCTGGGGCTGTCCATCAGCCACGGCATCGTCCAGGAGCACGGCGGAACCATCGACGTGGCCAGCACGCCGGGCGAGGGCACCGTCTTCACCGTGACCCTGCCCGTCGAGTCCGATTCCGCCGAGCCCGAGCCCGTCGAGCCCGACGGGGAGCCCGCCTAGCCGCGCGGCCGGCGGCGCCGCAACTTCAGCGAATACAGGTCGGTGCGCCGGTCCCGCCAGTTGTGGACCGAGCCCTTGTCCGTGAGGTGCTTGAGCAGGTCCAGGTGCACGTCCGCGATCAGCACCATCTCGGTGTTGGGCGTCGACTCGGCCATGATGCCCGTGCTGGGGAAGGCGAAGTCGCTGGGCGAGAACACCGCCGACTGCGAGTACTGGATGTCCATGTTGTCCACCCGCGGCAGGTTGCCCACGCAGCCGGTGATCGCCACGTAGCACTCGTTCTCCACCGCCCGCGCGTGGGCGCAGAACCGCACCCGCTGGTAGCCGGTCTGCAGGTCGGTCATGTAGGGCACGAAGAGGATCTCCGCTCCCTGCTCCCGCAGCAGCCGCGCCTGCTCGGGGAACTCCACGTCGTAGCAGACCAGGATGCCGATCCTGCCGCAGTCGGTGTCCAGGGCGGCGATGACGTCGCCGCCGGTCATGCCGAAGTCCTCCCGCTCGGCCGGCGTGATGTGGACCTTCTTGACCGCCTCCACGCTGCCGTCGCGGCGGCACAGGTAGGCCACGTTGAACAGCCGGCGCTTCTCCAGCACCGGCATGCTCCCGGCGATGATGTTGATGTTGTAGGACACGGCGAACTCGCGCATGCGGGCCAGGATCGGCTCGGTGGCCGCCGCCAGCCGCCGCATGGCCTTGGCCTGGGACACCTCGTTGTGGCCCGACAGCAGGGGCGCGTTGAACAGCTCGGGGAAGAGGATGAAGTCCGAATGGTAGTCGCTCACCGTGTCGATGAAGTACTCGGCCTGGTCGATGACGGCGTCGATGCCCGCCGACGCGCGCATCTGCCACTGGACCACGCCGATCCGCACCTCGCGCTTGTTGCCGTACAGCGCCCGCGGCCGCTCCTCGTGGTAGATGTTGCTCCACTCCAGCAGCGTGGCGTACTCGTGCGACTCGGAGTCGCCGGGCAGGTAGTCGCGCAGGATCTTCTTGACCTGGAACCCGTTGGAGAGCTGGAAGGTCAGGATGGGGTCGTACAGCTCCTTCATCCGGACCTTGTGGATGTACTCGCGCGGGGTCAGCTCGTCGGCGTGGGCCGCGTAGCCGGGGATGCGGCCGCCGACCACCATGGCGCGCAGGTTGTAGCGCTCGCACAGCTCCTTGCGCACGTCGTACAGGCGCCGCGCCAGCCGCAGCCCGCGGTACTCCGGGTGCACGAAGACGTCGATGCCGTAGAGCACGTCGCCGGTCGGGGTCGTGGGTGCTGAAGGATTCCTCGCCGGTGATCTCGGCGTAGGTGTGGTTCTCGCCGAACTTGGCGTAGTCGACGATGAGGGAGAGGGCGCTGCCCACCACCTTGCCGTTGACCTCCACCGCCACCTGGCCCTCGGGGAACCGGCGCAGCAGCGCCGCCACCTGCCGCCGGGCCCACGGGTCGTCGTCGACCTTGGCGTAGGACAGCAGCATCGCCTCGTGCAGGTCCTCGTAGTCCGCCAGCGCCAGGGCGCGGACGACCACCTTCATCTCGTCCTGGGGTTTGTTTGCCATCGGTACATGATGGGGCCGGTCGCACGGGAATGCAACCGGCCCCCGCGGATCGCCGCGGATTCGCCGCGGTCTACTTCAGCACCTTGCGCGCCTCGATCAGCTGATCGACGACGGCCGGGTCGGCCAGGGTCGAGACGTCGCCCAGGCCCGTGTATTCCTGGCGGCGATCTTGCGCAGGATGCGCCGCATGATCTTGCCCGAGCGGGTCTTGGGCAGCCCCGGCACGATCATGATGGCGTCCGGCGTGGCGATGGGCCCGATCACGTGCCGCACCTGCTCCTTCAGGGCGCCCACCAGCTCGCCGGGGCCGGCCCCGTTGGTGTCCGCCGTGCAGGATGACGTAGGCGAAGATGCCCTGGCCCTTGATCTCGTGGGGGAAGCCGACGACGGCGGCCTCGGCCACGGCCTCGTGGGCCACCAGGGCGCTCTCGACCTCGGCGGTGCCCATGCGGTGGCCGGAGACGTTGATCACGTCGTCCACGCGGCCGGTGATCCAGTAGTAGCCGTCCTCGTCGCGGCGGCAGCCGTCGCCGGTGAAGTAGTAGCCCGGGTACTGGCTGAAGTAGGTCTCGTAGAAGCGGTGGTGGTCGCCCCACACGGTGCGGGCCTGGCCGGGCCAGCGTCTGGGCGATGCACAGGTTGCCGCTGATGCCGTTGCCCTCGATGGGCTTGCCGTCCTCGTCCATCGACCACGGGCTTGACCCCGAAGAACGGGCAGGGTGGCCGATCCCGGCTTCAGGGGCGTGATGCCCGGCAGCGGCGTGATGAGGATGCCGCCGGTCTCGGTCTGCCACCAGGTGTCGACGATGCAGCACTTGCCCTGGCCCACCTTCTCGAAGTACCAGCGCCAGGTCTCCGGGTTGATGGGCTCGCCGACGGTGCCCAGCACGCGCAGGCTCTCGCGGCGTGCTCTTCTTGAGGTACTCGTCGCCCTCGCGCGCGATGGCGCGGATGGCCGTGGGCGCGGTGTAGAAGATGTTCACCTTCAGGTCGTCCACGATCTGCCAGTAGCGGCCGGCGTCCGGGTAGGTGGGGATGGACTCGAACATCACCGAGGTGGCCCCGTTGGCCAGGGGCCCGTAGATGATGTAGGTGTGCCCGGTGATCCAGCCGATGTCCGCGGCGCAGAAGTAGACGTCGCCCGGGTGGTAGTCGAACACCACGCGGTGGGTCATCTGGGCGTAGACCATGTAGCCGCCGGTGGTGTGCATGACGCCCTTGGGCTTGCCCGTCGAACCGCTGGTGTAGAGGATGAACAGCGGGATCCTCGGCGCCCATCCACTCCACCGACGAGGTGGAGCGCTGCTTGCGGCACTCCTCGTCCAGCCAGAAGTCGCGGCCCGGCGCGCATCTCGGTGTCGGCGTCGGTGCGGCGCGCCACCAGCACGGTCTTGACCAGGTCCAGGCCGTCGATGGCCCGGTCCACGGTCTGCTTCAGCTTCAGGCGCTTGCCGCCGCGCAGGCCCTCGTTGGCGGTGATGACGATCTTGCAGCCGGCGTCCAGGATGCGGTCGCGGATGGCCTCGCTGCTGAAGCCGCCGAAGACGATGCTGTGGATGGCGCCGATGCGCGCGCAGGCCAGCATGGTGTAGGCCAGCTCGGGGATCATCGGCATGTAGATGCACACCCGGTCGCCCTTGCGCACGCCGTGGTGCGCGCAGCACGTTGGCCACCCGCGCCACCTCGTGCTTCAGGCGCCGGTAGCTGATGCGCTCGTACTCGCCCGGCTCGTCCTTGACCCAGATGATGGCGGCCTGGTCGCCGCGCTCGTTCAGGTGCCGGTCCACGCAGTTGTAGCAGGCGTTCAGGCGGCCGCCCAGGAACCAGGCGAAGTCCACGTTCTCGTAGTCGCTGTCCATGACCTGCCGCCACTGGTGGAACCAGGAGATGCGCTCGGCCTCGCGGCCCCAGAACGTCTCCGGATCATCCAGCGACAGGCGGTACAGGCGCTGGTACTCCTCCATCGAGCCGATGTGGGAGCGCGCCGCGACGTCGGGGTTGGGCCCGTAGACTTCGCGGGGGGTGTTCTCGGCCATGACTAGGTCCTCCTGGCTCTCGGCTGGTCGTTGGTTGGACGGTCGCGGGCCCGGCGCGCGGGGGCTTGGCGAGCGGCCCCCGCGCCTGATGCCGGACTTTCCTTATACCATATTCGCGGAGAACTGACAAGCAATCTTCGCTTCCGGTTGACTCCGCAACCGTGATCGAATTCAGGCCGTGGTCGGCCGCGGTGCAGCCGCGCGGGCTGGGTGGTGATCCAGCCGGCCCGCCTGCTGCCGCGCGATGACGTCCACGGCCTCGGTGCAGTGGAAGCGCAGCAGGTCGCCCAGGGTGGCGAAGCCCTGCTGCTCCAGGCGGCCCAGCATGCGGAACCACAGCTCGGCCGTGACCATGGCGTCGCCCAGGGCGGTGTGGCGCCCGTGCAGGTCCACCTGGTAGATGCTCGCCAGGGTCTCCAGCTCGAAGTCCTTCAGGGTGGGGTTCAGCAGGGTGGCCAGGCGCAGGGTGTCGATGAACACCGGCGTGCTCCCAGGGCCGGCCGTGGCGCGCGCACTCGGAGCGCAGGATGGTCAGGTCGAAGGGCACGTTGTGGCCGATGACCACCCGGTTGCGGGCCAGGCGCTCCAGGTCGCCCCAGACCTCGGGGAACGGGGCCGGCGCCCTGGACCATGTCGTCGGTGATGCCGTGGAAGGTGGTCGACAGGGCGGGGATGGGCACGCCCGGGTCCACCAGGGCGTCGATCATGCGGCTGCGGTACAGGCGGGTGCCGTGGGCGCAGACCGCCCCCACCGAGACGACGCGGTCGGTCGTCCGTGTCCAGCCCCGTGGTCTCGGTGTCCAGGATCACCGCCGGCAGCTCGGCCAGGGGCACGTCCAGGCGCAGGGCCTCGGCCACCGGGGGCACGTCGTGCAGCTCCAGGTCGAACTCCACGCCCGGGCGGTGCCGGTCCAGCTCCACCGGCGGGAAGATGAGCATGGCGCCGTCGTCGTCGGGCAGGGGGGTGACCCGCCCCTGCAGATCGACCCCGTCCAGGCGCAGGAACACGGCCTCCACCGCGCGGCCCGCCGTCCGCGCCCGGGCCACCGCCGCCAGCAGCGCGTCCCGGTCCAGGGAGGCGAACACCGACGTGCCGACCCGCACCCGCTCGGCCCCCAGCAGCTCCCGCGCCACGGTGTTCAGCAGGCTGACCTGGCCGGCGCCCGTGATCACCACCACGCCGCTGGCCAGGGAGCCCAGCACCGCCACCAGGCGGCGGTCCGGGGCGAAGCGTTCGCGGGTGACCTGGCCCTGGTAGGCGGCCAGGGAGCCCAGCAGGGCGAAGATCTCGGCGGGGGTGTCGGCGGGCAGGGTCTCGGCCAGGACGGCGCGGCGGTCGGCCGGCCAGGTTCTGCACGGCGCTGCGCAGCCGCTCCAGCCCCTCGCTCAGGCGGGACGAGGCGGCCCAGGCCCGCAGCAGCAGCAGCAGCGAGGCGCTCCAGGTGGCCACCACCACGACCCAGGAGGACACGTGCAGGGGGCGTTCGTTCAGCAGGGAGGGCAGCAGGGCGCCGGCGCCCACGGCCGCGGCCACGGCGGTCCAGACCAGGCAGTTGCGGATGGTCCTGTGGGCCGCTCCGGCCATGCGTCCGCCTCTCCCCGGGGTCTCTAGGCCGGCCCGCCCGCCCGGGGGCGTCCAGCCAGGCCAGCGCCTCGTCCATGGACCGGCAGACGAAGTAGCTGGCCGGCACACCCTCCATCTCCGCGTAGGCGGTGTACATGCGCAGCATGCCGTAGCCGGCGTCGTCGTCGCGGACGAACACGGTGCGGCTGCCCTTGCGGTGCAGCGAATGGGCGCGCACCGCGTCGGCGATCCGGCGCAGTTCGTCCGCCTTCAGGTGGACCAGGGGCGCCTGCCGCAGGTCCCACATGGCGTCGTCAAAGTCGCCGGTCGGATAGTGTTCGGCCACGAAGGCGATGGTCTGTTCCGGGTCCAGCGGCCCGTCCACCGTGATCGTCGCCCGTCGATCCGCGATCCTGATGCTCATCCGAGCCATGTCCTTCCCCCAATCCGCGCCGCGGGCGGCGCTTCCCCAAGAGGACACGATCAGCATAGCAGAAAAACCCGGCGTTGTCGGTGCGTCAGATCCCTTCGGCGTCATCCTCGCTCAGCGGCAGGTTGGCGTACTGGCCCACCCGGTGCTGCCGCAGCGCGGTGCGGATCTCGGCGATGATGGCCGGATCGTCGATGGTCGGGGGCGTGACGATCTGCTCCTCCGCCGCCAGCTTGCGGATGGTCTTGCGCAGGATCTTGCCCGACCGGGTCTTGGGCAGCCGCCCCACCACGATGGCCTTGCGGAAGGCCGCCACCGCGCCGATCTCCCGGCGGATCAGCGCCACCAGCTCATCCTCCACCACCTTGACCTCGGTGTCCGACGCCGTCCTTCAGGACCACCAGGCCGATGGGCAGCTGGCCCTTGAGCTGGTCGTCGATGCCGACCACGGCGCACTCGGCCACCGCCGGCGTGGCTGCCGATCAGCTCCTCCATCTCGCCGGTGGAGAGGCGGTGGCCGGCCACGTTGATCACGTCGTCGGTGCGGCCCATGATGTAGACGTAGCCGTCCTCGTCGATGAAGCCGCCGTCGGCGGTGTGGTAGTAGCCGGGGTAGGCGCTCAGGTAGCTCTGCTTGAAGCCCTCGTCGTCGTGCCAGAGGGTGGGCAGGCAGCCCGGCGGCAGGGGCAGGCGGATGACGATGTTGCCGGTCTCGCCCCGGGGCACGGGCTTGCCCCTCGTCGTCCAGGACCTCGACCTTGTAGCCGGGCACGGGGAAGCTGGCCGAGCCGGGCTTGACCCGGTGCGGCTCCAGCCCCATGGGGTTGGCCACGATGGGCCAGCCCGACTCGGTCTGCCACCAGTGGTCCACGATGGGCACGTCCAGCACCTGGGCCAGCCACTCGTAGGTGGGCGGGTCCAGGCGCTCGCCCGCCAGGAACAGGGTGCGCAGGGACTGGAGATGTCGTACTTGCGCTTGAGGTGGGCGTCCGGGTCCTCCTTCTTGATGGCCCGGAACGCGGTGGGCGCGGTGAAGAACGCGCGACACCTGGTAGTCCTGGATCACCCGCCAGAACGCGCCGGCGTCCGGCGTGCGCACGGGCTTGCCCTCGTACAGCACGGTGGAGCAGCCGTGGATCAGCGGCCCGTAGACGATGTAGCTGTGGCCCACGACCCAGCCCACGTCCGACGCGGCCCAGAACACCTCGCCCGGGTTGATGTTGTAGACGGTCTTCATGGAGTACTTCAGGGCCACGGCGTGGCCGCCGTTGTCGCGCACGACGCCCTTGGGCTTCCCGGTGGTGCCGGAGGTGTAGAGGATGTACAGGGGATCGGACGACTCCACCGGCACGCAGGCCGCCGGCTCGGCGTCGTGCATCAGCTCGTGCCAGTCCAGGTCGCGCCCGGGGGTCATGGCCGCCTCGGCCTGGGGCCGCGGGAAGACGATGACGTGCTCGGGCGGGAACTGCGGCCTCCTCCAGCGCCGCGTCCACCAGCGGCTTGTAGGGGATGACCTTGGTGAACTCGATGCCGCAGGTGGCGGTGATCAGCACCTTGGGCTTGGCGTCGTCGATGCGCACGGCCAGCTCGTGGGGCGCGAAGCCGCCGAACACCACCGAGTGCACCGCCCCCAGCCGCGCGCAGGCCAGCATGGAGATGACCGCCTCGGGAATCATGGGCATGTAGATGATGACCCGGTCGCCCTTCTCCACGCCCAGCCCCTTGAGCACCCCGGCGAACTTGCGCCACCTCGTCCCGCAGCTCCCGGTAGGTGTAGCGCCGCTTGAGTGTGCGCGGCGGCCGAATCGTAGTACAGGGCCACCTGGCGCCCGCGCCCGTTGTCCACGTGGTAGTCCAGGGCCAGGTAGCAGGTGTTGAGCTGGCCGCCCTTGTACCAGCGGTAGAGCCCGTCCTCGTCCTCGCTCAGGACCTCGTCCGGCTCCTTGAACCAGTGGATCAGGTTCATCTTCTGGCGCCAGAAGAAGCGGGGGTTCTCGACGGAGAGCTCGTGGACGTCCTGGTAGCGCATGGGAGGCCTCCGGAGGCGGTTGGGCCGGGCGGGGGGCGAGCGCGCTCGGCGGTTGGTGGTCGGCGGTGGCGGTGCCGGGGTGCCGGGGCCGGAGGGCCGGCCGGCCGGGGTTGCCGGTTGCGGGTGTTCGCAGTGTAGCGGATGCGGAGGGGGAAATACGAGGGAAATTGTGGGGGCTGATTCATAATGGACTTCATTTTCGGTGGTTGGGGCGGGCGCGGGGCGCCGTGCCGAGGCCACGGTTCAATTGACGCCACAACGCCCGCTTGGTACACCTTCCGCCTCCCACACAACGAAGGCGGGGCCACGCTTGGCGCCGGCGGGAAAACCAGATGCGGCGGCGTGGAAATAGGCAAGACAACCGTGGCCTTCACGATCCTCGGCGGCAATCCTGGGGTTCATCTTCGGGCGCTTCGTCCTTACGTCGCCCCCCCGAGTCCCCCTTCAGCGGCCTCGTATGCCAAAGGGCACTTCTCGCTGCACGACTAATACTCGCTCTATTATATCCTGAAGATCGTGCTGGGGCTTTCGATGTGCGCGGCGTCAGATAGGCCTGATCCTGCCGCCCCGCGCGGCCCTCGTCACGCCAGCCTGGTCGCGCCGCCCGTTTCCTATGCATCCTCATAGACGCGGCTAAGTACGCACCTGCGGGGCTCGACTTGATCGGTCTCGGACGGCACTATACTGATGGGCTTCCTGACCGTGCTGCTTCATTCCGTTCTACTTCCTGATTGGTGTCGTTGGCGACCGGCTTTGGCCGCATCCTCGGCATTTAGGCAGATCTACGAGGATGCCATGCGGGGCAACTCGGGGATCGCGGTTGAGTGATTGCTGGGGGGGGTAAGCGGGCGGGAAATTTCTAGTTAAACGGATGAGTGGAAGATGCTATCGAAGGACTGTCCTCACTGTGGTTACCATTTCGGCCCTCGGCGCTATCTCCGTGTCCGTGCGCCGTTGGGATTTTCCTGTCCATCGTGCCAGGCGAAGCTCGGAACTAGCGGGAATCTGGTACTTTTAGGGCTTACGATCCAGGCTGTGCTCTTTGCAGTTGTAGCGACGGCCGGCTTCCATCATCCGTGGTTCTTCCTTCTTGCGCCGATTGCAGTTGCTTTGTCTTTTCTAGCGCAGTACTGGCTGTTTGGAGTGAAAGCTATTGATTCGACTGGCGCCCGTGCGAATGAGGCCGGCCCCGTTTAACAAGCGCTTCCAGCCGACGAACCCGGTCGTCACGCCCCGTGCGGGGCACGGGTCGCGCCAACCGGCCTCGCGGCTGAAGCCAACGTTAGTCCGAGCTGGAGTGATAATGTGCCTTCCGATGCTCGCATTCGTGGTCTTTGCCGGCTCAATGAGTTTAAGTGCAGAATGTAGTCTGCCGTCGTGGCCGTGCTACGAAGTGGGTAGCGTCGTTCCGGTTCTTTTTGAATACAAGGGCGGCGTAGACGGCTGGGACGGATACATCCGTGTTACTAATTTTCATGGCAAGCAGCGACTAAGCATCTCTAACGGCTGCTTCTTGGCTGTTAGTCGTGGCCTTGGAGAGTTCCATCCGCCAACTTTTGCGCGCGGCGATACGATTACGTACTGGTTGCGGCAAACCGCGCCCAGGGGCGAGCTTGTCAAACCTATTGGGAATGGGCCGCACGTGGCAGAGTATAACGTCGGCTTTGCGGACCCGTTTCGAACAATAGTGGACCTATCAACCTATTTTGACCTCAGTCAGCCCGGAGTATATACAGTTACGTGGGGGTGTCGAAAATGGAGAAGTACGCTGTGTCGGGTAGAGATCATGTTTGAGATAGTCGGTGCGGGTTCACTTGCTCGGTAGTACGGACTGTGCTCCGATGGGCTCGACACCGGACTAACTGCAGCTTCCAGCCGACGTTAGACGAATTCGGGGGGGGTATTGTGAAATTCAGCGAACGTAAGGGCTTGAAGCCGGTATCAAGTGATCTTCAGAAGAACAGTATGAACACGGCCCTGCGCAATTCACTTTGGAACGTGTTGGAAGTTTTTATATGGAAAAGAAAAGGATTCATCTGGAATAACATGCGGGAGTCGGGCATAGAAGAATTTAGTATGGCATTGTGGTTCCACTTCTACAAAGAGCCGATAGATTCGTAGGGCCCGACGGTGACAGCAGTATATTGCGAGAGAAATAAGCGAAAAGGTATTTCGCATACAAATGGAATGAAGTATATGTATTTTCGGGAGTGGGTTCCTGCGTTTTGAAAATAAGCAAACAAATTGTCGGAGGGTATTAACACAATTCTGGAGAGAGCAACTCGCGGGTATTTCGGTATGTCGGTAACATGTTCCACGGATATTACCAACGAGGCGGAAGTCGGAGGTGCTTGAAACGGCACTTGCGGACAACGAGTTTCCTGGTGTTAGGGGGCATCTGAGGGGCTGCGTTGGCTCATCTCAGCAACCGGGAGTCGCCCGACTACCGTAATTCTATTAAGGAATCGATATCGGCGGTTGAGAGCATGGCTCAAATCGTCGCAGACAATCCGAAGGCTACTTTGGGGGATGCGCTAAAGGTGTTCGGGCGTGGATTTATGTTTGCACCCGGCACTTAAAGAGGGGTTTCTGAAAATCTACGGATACACCAATGATGAAGGCGGGATTCGGCATGCAATGTCTGGAAGCGCCGGAATTGGGTGTCGCTGAGGCGAAGTTCTTCCTTTTATCGTGCACTTCGTTCATTAACTATTTGAAGAGCAAGCTGTGATAAATCGTCTAACAAAAGCTTGCAGCCGACAAAGCCGTTCGTCACGGCCCTGGCTGGCGCCAGGCCCGTGCCAAACGCCTTTGCAGCTGAAGCCAACGTTGAGCGAGCTTGTATGACGCGTTGCGGCCTATGTAGTAGGTTGGCAGCATGAATCCTCCCACAGCGCGAGAATGCAAAATCCCGCTTCAGCCCCGACACCCGCCAACGAGAAGAACAGAGCGCCCACCCCCATCCTGAACTATCTTCCCTCGTGAAGCCCGGCCCGCCCGTCATTCCGATCGGCGCCCGTGCCCCGCTGAACCAGGAGGGACCGAGATGGGTGACAAGGGAAGCAAGGACAAGGGCAAGCGAGAACATCAGAAGACGGCCCAGCACACCGCGAAGGAAAAGCGGAAGATCAAGAACGAAAAGAAGAACCCGAAGAAGCCCTTCGACGTCCCCAGCGGAACCTGACCACCGCGACGGGAACGGTCACCGCAGGTTCGGCATAGCGGCTCTCGAGCGCGTCTGCCCCCGCCACCAACCAGACCCCCACCCCGGAGCCCAAGATGGCGAAGATGCCCCCGGAAACCCTCTCGATCACCGAATCCGCCCAAATCGCCCACATCGAGCTCGGTCGCCCCGACAAGGCCAACGCCATCGACGGTGCCATGTGGGACGACCTCCGCTCGGCCTTCGCCTGGCTGGACAGCAGCACCGCCAGGGTCGGCGTCCTGAGCGGCCGCGGCCGCCACTTCACCGCCGGCATCGACCCGATCACCGCCTGCAACGTGCACTACCCCCGCCGGGGGCCCGCCGAAGCCCCGCCCCAATAGCGCCCCCCCACCAAATGTTCGTATATTGGCCGCCTCCCGATCGCCGTACGGCGACCAACCGCAATCTCCCTGGCCGCCGCAAAGGGGGTCGCATCGTGGTTTCCCGCACCCAAAGAGACAAGGCCGACCGGTTCCTCAAGTACCACAAAGACAGCGAGATCCTGGTGCTGCTGAACTCCTGGGACGTCGCCAGCGCCCGGTTGACCGAAGCCAGCGGATTCAAGGCGGTCGCCACGACGAGCATGGGGATCGCCGCCTCCCTGGGGTACCCCGACTGCCAGGTCATCCAGTTGTCGGAGATGCTCGAGGTCATCACCAGGATCGTCGATGCGGTCCAGGTGCCGGTGACCGTGGACATCGAAGCCGGGTACGGGGACGACCTGGCCGGGGTCGTCGATTCCGTCCGCCAGGTGATCGCCACGGGCATCGTCGGCATCAACATCGAGGACAGCATCGAGCTCAGTCCCGACCTGATCGACGAGATGGAGTTCTGCGAGAGGATCGCGGCCATCCGCGCCTTGGCCGACTCGCTGGGCCTGCATCTGGTCATCAACGCGCGGACGGACGCGTTCTACACCTCGCAGGGATCCCACCAGGAGAAGCTGGCCGAGTCGATCCGGCGCGGCAACAAGTACCGGGAGGCCGGCGCCGACTGCATCTTCGTGCAGCCCGTGTCGGACAAGGAGACGATCTCGACCCTGGTCAAGGAGATCGCCGCCCCCATCAACATCCTCGTGAATCCGGGGAACTCGGCGAGCATTCCCCCGTCCATCGGGGAACTGCAGGACCTGGGGGTCGCGCGCGTGAGCCTCGGTTCGGGCCTGATGAAGGCGACCCTGTCCCTGGCCAAGAAGGTCGCCGACGAACTGTTGCAGCAAGGGGACGTACGGCGCCCTGGTGGGTGCGCTGACCCCGCTGCCCGACGCCGCCAAGGCCTACAACATGGCCATCGGGCGGAAGGGATAGGGATCCGGAATGAACCTCAAGACCGTGGGCATCACCTCGTCGGGCCGTATCGCCCACGTCGAACTGGACCGCCCCGCCAAGGCCAACGCCTTCGACGGCTCGATGTGGACTGGACCTCGACACCGCGTTCACCGAGCTGGACGCCGGTTCCGCCCGGGTCGCCGTCCTGAGCGGCCGCGGCAACCATTTCACCGCCGGCCTGGACCTGGCCTTCTTCGCCACCATCCAGTCCGAACTGGCCGCGCTCCCGGCCGCCGAGCGCCAGGTGCGCCTCCTCGAGTTCATCCACATGATGCAAGCCGCCGTCACGGCCGTCGAGACCTGCCGCAAGCCCGTCCTGGCCGCCATCCACGGCGCCTGCCTGGGCGCGGGCATCGACCTGATCACCGCCTGCGACGTGCGCTACGCCACCCGGGACGCGCGGTTCGCGGTCAAGGAGGTCGATCTGGCCATCGTCGCCGACCTGGGCACGCTCCAGCGGCTGCCCCGGCATCGTCGGCGAGGGGATCGCGCGCGAGCTGGCCTACACCGGCCGCGAGTTCGACGGCGACGAGGCCCTGGCCATGGGCCTGGTCAGCCGGGTCTTCCCCGACCGGGACAGCATGATGGAGCACGTCATGCAGGTGGCCGCCGCCATCGCCGCCAAGTCGCCGCGCACCATCCGCGGCATCAAGGCGTCGCTGAACTACAGCCGGGACCACACCGTGGCCGAGGGGCTGGCCCACGTCGCGGCCCGCAACGCGGCCGAGCTGTTCTCGCCCGACCTGGCCGAGGCGCTGGCGGCCATGCAGCAGAAGCGGAAGCCGGAATTCCCCGATTAGCCGGCCCAAGCAGCCAAACCGCGGCTGGAGCCGGCCCGGATGCCGTCGAACCCCTCTTCATTCGCACCCCATCGACGTGCTATGCTATGGGGGATCCATCCCCTCATCCTCTCCGGGAAGCATTGCCGAGGCCATGAGCGAGAAACGGGAATTCGTGGCAGGTCATTGTGTCGTCGGCGAGATCGACCACACCAAGGTTCGGCACATCGAACGGTTCTCGGCCTCGCTGAGCCGCCGGCAGGTGGGACACTGGATCAAGCTCCTCGACCGTTCGACGAAGCCCGTGGCCAGCTACGGCTACAAGGCGCCGGCACCCGGCCTCCACCGCGCGAGGCCCCGGAATCGGCCGCACCCGCCTACTGATCATGGGAGGACCGAGCCATGAACCGCCACCACCTGACCGCCCCGGCCCTCCTGACGATCGCCGCCCTGGCCGTGTTCGTACTCGGCTGCTCCGACGATTCGGTCAAGCCGGGTCCCGTCGTCGACGGGGGGTTCAGCCTCATCGAAGCCCTGGGCGTCGCCGGCGTCGAACCCGCCACGTTCACCGTGGGCGATACCATCGTCATCGAGTTCGCGGTCACGTCCCGCTACCCGGGCAAGGCGATCCTCTACGTCGAGGGCGAGAACGCCTTCGGCAACTTCGGCCGGCTCCTCTCGCCGGCGGACACGGTGCTCGGGTACTACTGGCGGATGACGGACGTCGAGGCCGGCCTGAACCTGATCCCGTGGACCGTGCGCGTCGGGAATGCTCACGACCATTTCCGGATGTCCATCGTTGCCGATCTCGACTCCCTGCTTGTCGACGGCCGCTATGTCCATTGGGAATCGGCGGAAGGTCATGCCGTCTATCGGCCCGACATCCCGCCCGATACGGCCTTCCTGTTCAATGGCATCGGGTACAGTTTCTACGTCGATCACCTGGACGAGCAAGCCTACTAGCAGGCGGGCGGAACAGCATGATGGCCCACGTCGCGGCCCGCAACGCGGCCGAGCAGTTCTCACCTGACCGGCTCGAGGCGCTGGCGGCCCTGCGGGAGAAGCGGAAGCCGGAGTTCGAGGACTAGAGGCTGTTGGCAGCGTCGCAGATTGCCGGCCGCCCGTTACGAACTTCACGCGCAAACCATTGCAGAATAACAATTAAGCACCAAAACTTCCGCCGGCGGAAGCCGGACCCCGATGTCCTTTTTCTATCCGGAGACCCACCCCCAGGCGCTTGAGCGCACTGTCGGCATCGCAGTGGACGGGACCTCCTCCGCCCGCGGCCATTGCGTTAAACAACAAATCTACAACGACATATAATAATTCTATATTGGACCCAAAATATCCGCTTGACGTCGATACCGACCAGTTGGTATGTTCTCTCCCATGACCAGACCAACCAAACACCAACCCGAACGCGGCGACGCCCGCACCCGGCTCCTGGACGCCGCTCGCGACGTCATCCGGGCCCAGGGCTTCGCCGCCACCACGGTGGACCAGCTCTGCCAGGCTGCGGGCGTCACCAAGGGCGCCTTCTTCCACCACTTCGCCAACAAGGAGGCGCTGGGCGTGGCCGCGGCCGCCTACTGGGCCGAGACCACCTCGGCGCTCTTCGCCGACGCCCCCTACCACGACCACGCCGATCCCTACGACCGGCTGATCGGCTACGTCGAGTTCCGCAAGGAGATCATCGCGGGCGACCTCGCCGAGTTCACCTGCCTCGTCGGCACCATGACGCAGGAGGTCTACGACTCGCACCCGGCCATCCGCGACGCCTGCGCCGCCAGCATCTTCGGCCATGCCGCCACCCTCGAGCCCGACATCCGGGCGGCGATGGAACAGCGCGGCATCGTCGCGGACTGGACCCCGGCCAGCCTCGCGGCCCACACCCAGGCCGTGCTGCAGGGGGCCTTCATCCTGGCCAAGGCGACCGGCGACCGCGCCATCGCGCGCGAGAGCGTCGATCACCTGCGCCGCTACATCGAAATGCTGTTCGCCGCGCCCGGCGCGAGCCGGACCCGATCCCGTCGAGGGGAGATAGAGCATGCGGACCCTGAGGATCATCGAGCACATCACGCTGGACGGCGTGATCCAGGCCCCCGGCGGGCCGGACGAGGACGGCGACTACCCCTACGGCGGCTGGTCGGTGCCCCACCACGACCCGGCCGTCGGCGAGGCCATCGCCGCGGCGCAGGGCCAGGCGTTCGACCTGCTGCTGGGCCGCCGCACCTACGACATCTTCGCCGGCTACTGGCCCAAGGCCGAACCCGAGCCCGATGGCCGACAGCCTGAACGCGGCGACCAAGTTCGTCGCCACCCGCCGGGCGGACTCGCTGGCCTGGGGGCCGGCCGAGGACCTGGGCGCGGACGTCGTCGCGGGCGTCCGCCGGCTCAAGGAGAGCGACGGGCCGGACCTGATCGTCTGGGGCAGCTCGCAGCTGACCCCGACGCTGCTGGAGCACGATCTGGCCGACGAGATCGTGCTGCTCGTCTTCCCGGTCCTGCTGGGCCACGGCAAGCGCATGTTCGCGGACGGGACGCCGCCCCGCGAGCTGGCCCTGGTCCGCACCGCGGCCGCCAAGTCGGGCGTCATCATCAACACGTACAAGCCCGCCGGTCCGCTGCGGACCGGCTCGTTCTAGGACGCGTCGGCGCACGCCGCCGCAAGGGAGATGGACATGAGCAAGCTGGTGACCTGCATCTGGTTCGACCACGGCGAAGCCCGCAAGGCCGCCGAGTTCTACGCCGCGACCTTCCCCGACAGCCACGTCGACCGGGTGAACCTGGCCCCGGCCGGCTTCCCCGACGGCCAGGAGGGGACCGAGCTGACCGTCGAGTTCACGCTGCTCGGCCAGAAGTTCCTCGGCCTGAACGGCGGCCCGATGTTCCAGCCGAACGAGGCGGTCAGCTTCATGGTGCTGACCGACGACCAGGAGGAGACCGACCGCTACTGGAACGCGATCGTCGGCAACGGCGGCGCCGAGAGCGCCTGCGGCTGGTGCAAGGACCGCTGGGGCTTCTCCTGGCAGATCACGCCGCGGCAGCTGATGGCGCTGACGACGAGTTCCGACCGCGACACGGCCAAGCGCGCCTTCGAGGCGATGATGACCATGGGCAAGATCGACATCGCCGCGCTCGAGGCCGCCGCCGCGGGCGAGTGACCGAGGCGTTG
>CAWGRT010000006.1:0-138010 GCA_963825035.1 Candidatus Krumholzibacteriia bacterium
GCCTCGATCCGTGGAGCCGCTGGCTGTGGCGTCTTGGTTCGCGGTGATCTGCGTTCGCGGTTGAGCGGGCAGGATGGTCCGGCTGGTCTGTCCAGCTCTTCCACGTGGTTGCTCGGGTCGGGCCTGCGCGGCGGGTGGATGGGTCAGGCGGTCGCGGGTGGCCCGGTCGCCATCGCTGCCACGGCGTTCCACAGGGCCGCCCATTGCTCGGCCCAGGGCCAGTGCGCGGGCAGGTGGAGCACCCGGCGGCGTTGTGGGCGGGCGATCCGGGCGGGGACGTTGATGATCTTGCGGCGCAGGGTGGCGCCGCGGGCAACGGCGTGCTTCTCCCCGGCGAGGGTGCCGGCGGCGCGGAGCAGGTTGTGGGTCATCGCGGCGCAGATCGCCCAGGCGTGGTTGGCGGCGAACCGGCCCGAGGGCAGGTGGGCCAGGGGCCCGTCGATCAGGTCGGCGAAGACGGTCTCGATGATCGCGTGCCGGCGGTGGGTGATGTCGGCGGCCGCGATCGGCTCCTGGCTGTTGGTGAAGAAGGGGTGGTGGCGCCAGACCGGGAACAACTCCTCCCCCTCGCTGGTCTTGGCGCGATCACGGACCCGGCGCACGATCAGCCGGGCGGTGACCGGACGCTTGGTGGAGGCGAACGCGGTGAAGGAGATCTCGGCGACCTCGGCATCAGAGATCAGTTCCCCGGTGTCGGGATCCAGGACCGCCCCGGGGTAGTGCACCGGAATCCAGGCGTCCTCGGCGATGGTGGCGATCGCACGGGTCACCGGGCGGTTCTTGGGCAGTACCAGGGAGAACTGCACACCCGCCTTGAGGCACGCGTTGGCCACCGGGCCGACACCGAACGCGGAGTCGCCGCGGACCAGGATCTTCCCGTGGGCGCCGGCGGCACGGGCGGTGCCGATGGCCTCGGTGACCATCGACTCCGCGCCACGGCCGGAGTTGGCCTTGCCGGCCCGGAGCCGGATCCCGGCGATCACCGGTGCCGCGGTCGGGGTGCTGATCGTGGTCGCCAACGGCGAGAGGCCCTTGCGCAGCAACCCCCGGCCCGCGATCTTGGCGTGGCCGAAGCTGGCGCCCTGCTTGCGATAGCCGAACACCGGACGCAGCAAGGAGTCGATATCGATGAACGCCTGGGTCTCGATCCCGGCCAACACCTCGGTGCGCTGGGCCAGGCCGACCAGATGGGCCCGGGCGACCGAGGCGAGCTGGCTGGTGTGTCCGTGGGTGAACTCCCGCAAGAACTGACCCAACGTCGCCGGCGCATACACCCCGCCGAACAGCCGGGACATGCCACCGGAACGAACCACGTCCAAGTCATCGATGCTGTCCGCGCCCGCGGCCATCCCCGCGATGATCGAAGTGACCTTCCCCGCCGGGTTCACCCCCGCCGAGGCCACCCGTGGCGGGTCCAGCGAGTCCAGCTTGACCCGCTCAGCGAGCAGCGCTGACAGCCCTGCCTGCTCGGCCAGCGCCATCACCGGTGCCAGCCCCGCACACGACACCAGGCGCTGGTCATCAAAGATCGGCGTGGCCGTGGACCACACATCAGGTAGTTTCACTTTCAGTGCCTTCTCGGCTCGAACGGATCTTGGATCTCGACAATCCCGATTCTTCAAGCCCAGAAGGCACTTTCACGTCCAGACCCGCCGAAGCCAGCCGCCAGAACCGCTACCCATCCACGGATCGAGGCTTAGATACGACACCCCCGGCGAGAACCACGCTGGCCGGTCGCCACATGCATCACACCAGCCCCAGGCGTGCCTGAGGTGGGCAGACGGCCCGACCCCGGAACCGGGCCGTCAGGGCCGGACGGGACGTCCCCGATCCAGGTCTCGACGACCAGCGGGACGCCGGGCCGGTAGGCCAGGTGCAGGTGCGACGGGGCGTCGAGCAGCGACCAGGTCGGCCCGCGCGCCCGGGGACGAGCGCGCCGACGTCGTCGCGGTCCAGCGCCGCGGCGCCGCCGGCGGTCGCGGCCTGCACCGCCTCGGCGGGGGTCATCCCCATCTCCCGCACCGCCAGGGCGATGCAGAGCGGCATCGAGGAGGTGTAGCAGGAGCCGGGGTTGCAGTCGCTGGCCAGCGCCACCGTGACGCCGGCGTCGAGCAGCCGGCGGGCGTCGGGGTAGGGCTGACGGGTGGAGAACTCCACGCCGGGCAGCAGGGTGGCGACGGTGCCCGAGTCGCGCGAGGGCGTCGACGTCCGCGTCGGTCGAGGTAGGTGCAGTGGTCGACGGCGGCCAGGCCGAGCTCGGCAGGCCAGCCGGACGCCGGGGCCCGGGCCGAGCTGGTTGGCGTGCAGCCGCGCCGCGCAGCCCGGCGGCCGCCCCGGCCGCGCAGCACGGCGCGGGCCTGGTCGGCGTCGAAGGCGCCCGGTCTCGCAGAACGCGTCGATCCACCGGGCGTGCGGCGCGGCCGCCTCCAGCATCGGCCCGGTGACCAGCGTCGACGTACGCCGGCCGGGTCCTCGGCGTACTCCGCCGGGCACGACGTGGGCGCCGAGGAACGTGGTCTCGTCGGTGAACTGCCGCGCGACGGCCAGGCTGCGCGCCTCGTCGTGGACGGTGAGCCCGTAGCCGCTCTTGATCTCGACCGTCGTGGTGCCCTGCGCGACGCATCTCCGCGACGAGCCGGGCGACGTGGGCGGTGAGCTGCTCGTCGGTGGCGGCGCGGGTGGCGGCGACGGTGGTGCGGATGCCGCCGGCGGCGTAGGGCTCGCCCGCCATCCGGGCGGCGAACTCCGCGGCCCGGTCGCCGGCGAAGACCAGGTGGCTGTGGCTGTCGACGAAGCCGGGGAGCACCGCCCGGCCGCCCGCGTCGACCCGCGTCGTCGGCGGCGGGGCGCCTCGGACGCGGCCCGACCCAGGCGACCCGGTCGCCCTCGACGACGAGCGCCGCGTCGGTCGAGCGCGCCGAGCAGGTCCGGCCGGCGTCGGGGTCGTTGGTGACGAGCTCGCCGATGCCGGTGATCAGCGTGCTGCTCACGGCCACAGCCCTCCGATCGGCCGCGTCGAGCTCGCGCCCGATCTCGCTCGTCGTCGCCCTGCGCGTACGACGACCCGCCCGTCGACGACGACCTGGACGACGTCGGCGGCGGTGGCGGCGAAGACCGCCGTGTGCTCGTCGGCGCCGGTGCCGGCGGTCCGCGGGTGCGACGGTGTCGAGGGTGACCAGGTCGGCGCGCTGCCCGACCGCGATCGGGCCGGCGTCGGGGAAGCCGAGGCTGGCGTGGCCGGTCGTCGTCGCCGCGTCGAGCAGCTCGGCGGCCGCCCAGTGGCCGCGCTCGCGGGTGGCGAGCCGCTCGTCGCAGCTCGAGCCGCGCGCATCTCCTCGAACAGGTCGATCACCGCGTGGCTGTCGCTGCCGAGGGTGAGCCGGCGGCCCGGCGTCGTGCAGCGCGCCGGCGCGGGCCGATGCCGTCGCCGAGGTCGCGCTCGGTGGTCGGGCAGAAGCAGGCGTGGGTGCCGGCTGGCGCCGAGCAGCGCGACGTCGTCGTCGGTCAGGTGGGTGGCGTGCACGGCCGTGGTCGGCGGTCCGAGGAGCGCCGGCGTCGGCGAGCAGCCGGGTCGGGGTGACGCCGTACGCCGCCAGGCAGGCCTCGTTCTCGGCGACCTGCTCGGAGAGGTGGACGTGCAGCGGCCGGCCCGGCCGCTGCCACGACGGCCAGCTGGTCGCGCGGCACCGCGCGGACCGAGTGGATCGCCGCCCGGCACGACGCCGTCGTCGCTGCCGCAGCTGCCGCGACGCGCTCGGCCCAGGCTCCGCGTCGCCGTCGGAGTAGCGCACGCTGCACGCCCTCGGGCGGCGCGCCGAAGCCCGCTGCTGAGGTAGCAGGTGTCGAGCAGCGCGATCCGGATCCCGGCCTCGCGCGGCGGCCTCGACGCAGCGCGTCGCCCATCGCGTTCGGGGTCGTCGTACGGCGTCCCGTCGGGCTGGTGGTGCAGGTAGTGGAACTCGCCGACCGTGGTGATCCCGGCGGCCGCCATCTCGCGGTAGGTGGCCCGGGCGAGGGCGAAGTAGGAGTCGGGGTCGAGCCGCCCGGCGACGGCGTACATCTGCTCGCGCCAGGTCCAGAACGTCCCGCGCTCCCGCTGGGTGCGGCCGCGCAGGGCGCGGTGGAAGGCGTGGCTGTGGCAGTTGGCCAGGCCGGGGAGGGTCAGGCCCGGCCAGGCGGGTTCACCGGGACCGGTGACCCGGCCGCTCGCGTGCCGCCGGGGACGGATCGCGGTCGGTCGACGCCGGGCGAACCGGCCGTCCGCGATCTCGACCAGCACGTCGTCGCGGACGGCGCCGTCGACCCAGGCCCGCTCGAGCAGGTACGACGCGGTCACGTGCGAGCAGCCGCTCGAGGGTGTCGGCCAGCGCGTGCGACGCCGGCCAGGCAGTCCGGCATCGACGGCGTACTCGGCCGGCGAGTGCGAGACCCCGGTCGGGTTGCGCACGAAGAGCATCGCGCGTCGGGATCCCCGCCGCGGACAGGATGCCGGCGTCGTGGCCGGCCGCGGTCGGGATGACCGGCCAGTCGCCTCCCTCGTGGTCGGCGGCGATGCAGCGGCGGCGAGCGCCGGGTCGAAGGCGACCGGCCCGGGAGACCGACTCGGCGGTGACCGCAGCGCGGTGCCGTCGCGCCCGGCCCGCTCGCTCGCCTGCCTGCTCGACCGGCCCGACCAGGTCGGCCAGCGCGTCGTCGGACGTCGCAGCGCGCGTCGAGCCAGGCGGTGACCCGCGACGGCACGGCGTTGGTGCCGTTGGGGGCGACCTCGACCCGGCCGAAGGTCGCCCGCTGCGCCGGCCAGCCGGGCCTGCTTGTTCGCGGCCAGCGCGGTCATCGCGTAGGTCAGCATCGGGTCGGCGCGGTCCTCCATCCGGGTCGGTGCCGGCGTGGTTGGCCTCGCCGGCGAAGTCGAAGCGGTAGCGGCCGTGCGGCCAGATCCCGCTGGCCACCCCGATCGCGGCGCCGCGGTCGACGAGGTCGCGGCCCTGCTCGACGTGCAGCTCGACGAAGCCGCCGACGCCGGTCGCAGCCAGGGTCGCCCGTCGCCCGCCGAGCCCGGCCGGTCGACGCGTCGCTCGAGCGCGACGCCGTCGCGGTCGCGCAGCGCGCGCGCCTGCTCCCAGGTCGTCGCGCCGGTCGCCAGCCGCGAGCCCAGGCAGGCCAGCCCGAACCGGGAGCCCTCCTCCTCGACGAACACCGCCACCCCGAGCGGCCGGGCCGGCACGAAGCCGCGCTCCCGCAGCACGTCGACCGCCGCCAGCGCGGAGACCACGCCGAGCGGGCCGTCGTACGCCCCGCCGTCGAGCACGGAGTCGAGGTGCGAGCCGGTCAGCACGCCCGGTCCCGGACGCCCCGTCGCGGGCGCCACCAGGCGACGAGGTTGCCGAGCCGTCGGCCTCGACGGCGCAGGCCGCGGCGCGGCGCCTGCTCGGCGAACCAGGCGCGCGAGCTCGCGCTCGGCGCGCGGCGAACGGCTGGCGGAAGTAGCCGCCGGAGCTCGCCGACCGCCCGACCGGGCGCCAGGTCGCGCCCACATCCGCTCGAAGTCGTCAGGCACTGTCAGTCTCGGGCATGCCGACTCTGGCCGATGGAGTTCCAGGAGGTGGTCCGGCGCCGCCGGATGGTCCGCAACTACGCCGACCGAGCCGGTCGACCCGGCGGTCATCGACCGGGCGCTGAGCAACGCGACCCGCGCGCCGAGCGCCGGGTTCAGCCAGGGCTGGGCGTTCCTGGTGCTGGACACCCCGGACGACGTACGCCGCTTCTGGGCGCGCCACGGCCGACGACCTCGACCGAGCCGGACAGCTGGCTGGCCGGGATGATGCGCGCGCCGGTGGTGATCGTTCCGTGCTCCAGCAAGGCCGCCTACCTGCGACCGGTACGCCGAGCCGGACAAGGGCTGGACCGACCGCGACGAGGCCCGCTGGCCGATGCCGTTCTGGCACATGGACGCCGCGATGGCGAGCCTGCTGATCCTGCAGACCGCGGTCGACGAGGGTCTCGGCGCGTGCTTCTTCGGCATCCCGCCCGAGCACGGACGCCGCAGTCCGCGCAGGCGTTCGGGCATCCCCGACGACTTCGACCCGGTCGGCGCGATCACGATCGGCCACCGGCAGCCGACGGCCGGCGCCCTCCGGCTCACCGCGCACCCGGAAGCGCCGCCGACCTCGCGGCCCTCGTGCACCGCGGCGGCTGGCGCTAGCCTGACCCCGCATGACGGAGGGTGGCGTCCGGGCTGCCTCGCGCCGCATCGAGAAGCTGCAGGCGCTGGTCCGGATCCCGACCGTCTCCCACCGCGAACCCGAGCGGACCGACCCTGCGGCGTTCGACGAGTTCCTCGCGGAGCTCGCCGCGGCCGGTTCCCGCTGCTGCACGAGCGGCTCGGAGCTGACCCGGGTCGCACACCCACGGCCTGCTCTTCCACTGGCGCGGCGCGCAGCGCCGACCGGCCGGTCGTGCTGATGGCCCACCTCGACGTGGTCCCGGTCGAAGGCGACGTGGCAGCACGACGCGTTCGGCGGCGAGATCGTCGACGGCCAGATCTGGGGCCGGGGCACCCTGGACGACAAGGGCTGCCTGGTCGGCATCTGCGAGGCGGTCGAGACGCCTGCTCGAGCCGACTTCACCCCGGCCCAGGACGTGTGGCTCTCCTTCGGCTGCGACGAGGAGGTCTTCGGCGCGGCGGCCACCGAGGCGGTCGACGAGCTCGAGCGCCGCGGCGTGCGGCCGTGGTTCGTCATCGACGAGGGCGGCGGCGTGGCGCACGACGCGTTCCCGGGCGTCGAGCAGCCGGTCGGCGTCGTCGGGGTCACCGAGAAGGGCGTCACCTCGCTCGAGCTGCGGCGTCGAGGGCCGCGGCGGGCACGCCTCCACCCCGGCCAGGATGGGGCCCACGGCCCGGCTCGCGCGAGCCATCACCCGGCTCGACCGCTCGCCCATGCCCGCCAGCCTCCCGGCGCCGACGGTGGAGCTGCTTCCGCCGGCTGGCGCCGCACGCGCCGCTGCCGCTGCGGCCGCTGATGGCGAACGCCGGGCGGCTCGCCCCGGCGCTCGCGCAGGCGCTGATCGCCGCCGGCCCGGAGCGGCCGCGATGACCCGCACGACCTTCGCGGTCACCACGCTCGTCGGGCTCGCCCGGCCCTCAACGTGATCGCCTCGACCGCCACGGCCGGGGTCAACATCCGGATCATGGTCGGCGACACCGTGGCCGAGCGTGCTCGACCACGTGCCGCAAGGCGATCGGCGACGACCAGGTCGCAGATCGACGTCGTCGAGGCGGGCGAGCCGAGCCCGATCTCGCCGATCGACCGCAGGACGACGCGTTCGAGCTGCTCGAGACGACGATCACCGAGGTCTTCCCGGACGCCGTGCCCGCGCCGTACGTGATGATGGCCGCCACCGACTCGCGCAGCTTCACCGCGATCTGCGAGCGGGTCTACCGGTTCGCGCCGTTCCGGATGACCAAGGCCCAGCGCGAGGCCATCCACTCCTACGACGAGCACCTCGGCGTCGACGACTTCCTCGACGGGGTGCGCTGGTACCGACGGCTGATCGAGAGGCTGCCTGATGACCGCCATCAGCGCAGCCGGCCTCAAGCCGGTGCACGGCCTGGTCGCGATCGTCGGCTTCCTGGTCTGCGTCGAGGTCGCCAGCGGCGTGCTGCAGGGCTACTACACGCCGATCTACAGCGACATCGCCGACCACCTGTCGATCGCGGACGCGGACGTCAACTGGTTCGAGGCCGCGCAGCTGATCGTCTCGGCGCTGTGCGTCCCGCTGCTGGCCCGGCTCGGCGACCTGGTCGGGCACAAGAAGGTGCTGCTGCTCGTCGACCGCGGTCACCGCGCTCGGCTCGTGGGTGCTGGCCTTCGCGCCCAGCTTCACGACGTTCCTCATCGGCTGGGCGGTCCAGGGCGCCTACGTCGTGTGGCTGCCCTTGGAGATCGCGATCATCCACCGGCGTACGGCCGACACCGGCCGACAGGCGCTGCTGACCCGGCGGGCCGCGGCCATCCTCGTCGGCGCGCTCGAGCTCGCCGGTGATCATCGGCGCGCTGACCTGCGGGCGCCCTGGTCGGAGGCGACGTCGATGGGCTTCCTGCTGGCGCTGCCGGCGATCGTGGTGACCGGGGTCTTCTTCGTCATCTGGTTCGGCATCGAGGACGCGCCCGGGAGAGGCCACCGGCGGCATACGACTGGGGCGGGCTCGCACTGGTCACGCTCGCGCTCGGCCTGGTGATGGGCGGGCTGGTCGCGATCCGCCTGCAGGGACCCGACTCGGTGCTGGCCTGGGCGCTGGTGCTGCTCGGGCTGGCGGCACTGGTGCCGTTCGCCCGCTACGAGGCGGCCCACGCCGAGCCGATGGTCGACGTCCGGCTGCTCGCCACCCCCGGCCAGTGGCCGGTGCAGCTCACCGCGTTCCTGTTCGGCATGTCCGTGCTCGGGGCGCAGATCCCGCTGTCGACCTTCGCCCGCACCGACCCGGACATCGCGGGGTACGGGCTGGGCGCGGACGCGGTCGTTCGTCTCGACCCTGATCGGCGTGTACGTCGTGTTCCTCGCGATCGGCGCCTTCACGCTGCCGCTGACCTCCCGGCTGCTCGGGGCCGCGGGGCGCGCTGGTGCTCGGCGCGCCTGCTGGTGGCGCTCGGCTACGCGCTGTGGCTGCCGTTCCACGACTCGACACGGCCAGGCGCTGGTCAACATGGCGATCGCCGGGGTCGGGCTCGGGCGCGCTCGTCGCCGCGCTGCCCGCGGCCGCCGCGGCCGCGGCCCCGCCGGACCGGACCGGCTTCGCGACCGGCATGACCAACGCGACCAAGACCGTCGGCGGCGCGATCGCGTCGTCGGTCTTCGCGATCGCGCTGGCCTCGACCGGCTCGCTCAAGGACCCGGCAAGGGCACGCCCCGCTGTCCGGCTACCTCACCGTCTGGGCGGTCTGCGCGGCCGCGGCCCTCGCTCGCGGCCGTGGCCCTGTGGCTGATGCCTCGTCAGGCGACCGGGCACCCGGTCGGCGTCGAGGAGTGACCCGCGTCCTTCCCGACCGTCGCGACTTTGGAGCCATGCCGGAGAGCCGAGGACTGGCCGGCGGGCGGCCCGAACGCCGTTCCCGTCCGCGGTACGCCCGGACGGGAAGGCCGCCGCGGCCGCTCGGATCGCCCAGCAGCACACCTGGGTCGATCTGCAGGTCCGGCAGGCCATGGAGCGCGGCGACTTCGACGACCTGCCCGGCGCCGGCAAGCCGATCGCCGACCTCGGCGAGCACCACGACCCGGACTGGTGGCTCAAGAAGCTGGTCGAGCGCGAGCAGATCGCGGTGCTGCCGCCGAGCCTGGCCCTGCGCAAGGAGGACGCCGAGCTCGACGAGACGCCTGGACCGGCTCAACGTGGAGGCCGACGTGCGTCGCGAGGTCAAGGACTTCAACGAGCGGGTGATCGCCGCGCGCTACCGGCTCCCCGAGGGGCCACCGCTGGTGACCATGCCGCGCGATGTCGACGAGGCCGTCGCGGCCTGGCGCGAGCGGCGTACGACGCGGCTGGCCGAGCAGCGCCGCAAGGCCCGCGAGGCGCTCACGTCCCAAGCCGCCGAGCCGCGCCGGAAGCGCCGCTGGTGGCCTCGGGCAGATTCACCGGGTACCCGGTGAATCTGGCGCCGCCCGTGTGGAGTTCCACACGGTCACGGGCAGTTTCCTCGGGTACCCGGTGAAACTGCCGCTGTCAGATCCGTCATACCGACGCCAACACCTTCGCTGTTACCTTCCGCACCATGAGCGGGTCTTCCAAGAGCGCCAAGGACTTCTTCCGGCCGCTGGCCGTGGGAGCGCCCGAGCCCCTGCGCGAGATCCCGGCGCGGCCGAGCCGGGCGATCCACTTCTTCGACCCGAGCAACGAGAAGATGGCCTGCGAAGATCCCCGACCTGGTCGGGAGCGTCGACGTGCTCCTCGGCAACCTCGAGGACGCCATCAAGGCCGACAACAAGGTCGCCGCCCGCGAGGGGCTGGTGACGATCGCCCGGGGCACTGACTTCGGACCCACTCAGCTCTGGACTCGGATCAACTCGCTGGACAGCCCGTGGGTGCTCGACGACCTGTCCACGCTGATCCCACAGATCGGCGACAAGCTCGACGTGGTGATGGTCCCCAAGGTGCAGGGCGCCGAGGACATCCACTACGTCGATCGGCTGCTCGCCCAGCTCGAGGCCAGGGCCGGGCTCGACCGCCCGATCCTGGTGCACGCCATCCTCGAGACCGCGCGCGGCGTCGCGAACGTCGAGGAGATCAGCGGTGCCAGTCCGCGGATGCAGGGGCTGAGCCTGGGCCCAGCCGACCTGGCCGCGGACCGGCGGATGAAGACCACCCGGGTCGGCGGCGGCCACCCCGGCTACCTGGTCCGCGAGGACCCGCCACGCAGCGACGGGATCGCCAACCTCGAGGCCAAGCGGGCGACCTACCAGCAGGACCTGTGGCACTACACGATCGCCCGAATGGTCGACGCCTGTGCGATGCACGGGATCTACCCCTACTACGGCCCGTTCGGCGACATCGCCGACGTGGTGGCCTGCGAGGACCAGTTCCGCAACGCCTTCCTGCTCGGCTGCGTCGGCACCTGGTCGCTGCACCCCAAGCAGATCGCGATCGCCAACAAGGTGTTCAGCCCCAGCGTCGAGGAGGTCGGCACGCCCGCCGGGTCGTCGCCGCCATGGGCGACGGCACAGGCGCGGTCATGCTCGACGGGAAGATGGAGGACGACGCCTCTCTCAAGCAGTGCCTGGTCATGGTCGAGCTCGCCGAGCAGTTGGCCGCGATCGACCCCGGCCTGAAGGCTCAGTACGACGCGATCCAGATCGAGCAGAGCGCTCTCAGCCGATGAGCGATCTCCGCCCCCGGCGTTCGGTGCTCTACATGCCGAGCTCCAACGAGCGCGCCCTCGAGAAGGCGAAGACCATCCCCTGCGACGGGCTGATCCTCGACCTCGAGGACGCCGTCGCGCCGGACGCCAAGCCCGCCGCCCGGGACGCCGCCTGTGCCGCGGCGTCGAGCGGCGAGTACGGCGGCCGCGAGATCACCATCCGGGTCAACGGCGCCGACACCGAGTGGCACGCCGACGACCTCGAGGCCGCCTGCGCCGCCGGGCCGGACGCGATCGTGGTGCCCAAGGTCAACAGCGCGGACGCCGTGCACGCCATCATCGACGCACTCGAGAAGCGCGGCGCCCCCGACCATACGACGGTGTGGGCGATGGTCGAGACGCCGTACGCGATGCTCCACGCCGAGGAGATCGCCGGCGCCTCGGAGCGGCTGAGCGTGCTGGTGATGGGCACCAACGACCTCGCCAAGGAGCTGTACGCCGAGCACGTGCCCGGCCGGCAGCCGCTGCTCACCGGGCTCGGCCTGGCGCTGCTCGGCGCGCGGGCCACCGGCAAGGTGATCCTCGACGGGGTCTTCAACGACGTGAAGGACACCGAGGGCTTCCTCGACGAGTGCCGGCAGGGACGGGAGATGGGCTTCGACGGGAAGACCCTGATCCACCCGGGCCAGGTCGAGGGCGCGAACGACGTGTTCGCACCGAGCGAGCAGGCGGTCGCGGACGCGCGCGGCATCCTCGAGGCCTGGGAGGCTGGTGCGGGGTCGGGAGTGGTGACCTACCAGGGCCGGATGATCGAGAACCTGCACGTCGCCTCGGCCCGCCGGACGCTCAGCCTCCACGAGACCATCGCCGCCATCGATCAGTAGCGTCCAGGAGGTTTCCGCTCCCGTGACCCCGGGAAGGGACCCCGGGTGACTTTCCGCCGTTCCGTCCGCCTCGTCGCGGCTTCTCTCATCCTCGGTCTCACGGCCGCCCTCCTCGCCGCCACCACGCCCTCGCCGGCCGTGGCCGGCCGCGGCCATCACGGCCACAAGGGCAAGGTGGTCTGGGACTCGACCAGCTACTTCGCCGGCAGCGGTGCCGTGGCCGCCCACGGGCGAGTGCCCGGCGGGAAGACGAAGGTGAAGCTGCAGGTCAAGCTGCCCGGCAGCTGGCACACGTTCGCCAGCACCAAGAGCTCCAAGAAGGGCAAGTTCGCCATCGCCGGCACCCTGAACTGGTACGGCACCCACAAGGTGCGCGTCTCCACGTCGGGGCGGCACCGCTTCAACCGCAGCAGCAAGGCCAACGTGTTCTACACCTACGCACCACGCGGCAACCCCGCCGACCACGTCTTCCTGAACTCCAAGGGCGTCCGCTACGCCTTCAACCCGTGCAAGACGGTCCGCTACGCAGTGAACGCCGACGACGTGGGTCCGGCCGGCCTCCTGTTCGTGCAAATGGCCATGGCCCAGACCTCCATGGCCACCGGAATCCCGGTGAGGTACGTCGGCGCGTCGCACCAGATCCCGTTCCAGACCGACAACACCAAGCTGCCCGCCAAGCAGGACCTGCTCGTTGCCTTCGCCGACGAGGCCGAACTGCCCGACTTCGTCACCAGGACGGCGCTCGGATTCGGAGGCCCGGTCCAGCTGCGCGCCGCGCGCGACGGCCGCCGTCGCCCGGTGTGGGAGGCCACCCAGTCGGCCGCCGTCTTCGACACCAACAAGTGGTACAGCGGCGACCTGGACTGGTCCTTCCTGGGCAAGAAACCGCTCTGGGGCGAGGTCATGCTCCACGAGTTCGGCCACGCCTTCGGCCTCGACCACTCGAACGGCGCCGACGAGATCATGTACTGGCAGGCAGGGAACGGCGTCTACCCCGACGGCTACTTCCGCGGGCTGTACGCCGCCGGTGACCTGACGGGCCTGGCCACCGACGGTCTCGGCCAGGGCTGCTTCCGCCGGGTCAACCGGTTCCGGGAGGGCGCACCGGCTCGCATCCAGGCTCCCCGGCCGCTGCCGTAGCCCGTTGCCCCAGCTGACCACCGCAACCGGGGTTGGGCGCACCCCCCCCCGCCCAGTCCCGGTTGCGGCTGGTGCCCGCGCGCAGACTGGGTGTCTTTGACGGGCGGCAACACCGCACGCCTTTCGGGATCCCCGCGCGAGCGCGAGCGCGGCGAGCGTCTTCCGTGCGGTGGAGCGCGTGATCTGGGCGGCGTGCGGCGCCGCTATGAACTGCCGGAGACACCTAAGCGTCGCGGTTGCGGCGCAGCTGCTCGTCGAGCCAGAGCTTGGCGCCGCCGAAGAAGCCGGCCACGTCGTGGACCAGCTTGCCGAGCGCGTCCTGGGTCTGCCGGAAGGTCTCGGTGTAGCTGTCCGCCGCCTCCTTGGCCGCCTCCGACATCTTCGCGGCGTCGTCCTCGTCGCGGCGCGGGTAGGTGCCGGACAGGATCTGGGTGTACTCACCGGCGTCGACCCAGTTCCGCAGCTCGGCGGCGCGGACCACGGCGTAGGGATGCGTGGTCCTCTCGATCAGCACCAGCTTGAGCACCGAGTCGCGGACGTCGGCGGAGTCGAGGTACTCCTGGCCCTGGGCGAAGAACGACGTCTGGTCGAGCTCGCCGAGATCGCCGGAGCCACTGGCCAGCTTCATGTGCACCCGGAACGCGGTCGCGGGGTCCTGCGTGGCCAGCAGCCCGGCGCGGTCAGCCGACAGCTCGGACTTGCGGGACCACTCGTACAGTGCGGCCTTGATGACGCGCAGGCCGAGGACTCCGCCGGGGATCGCGCTCCAGATCCCACCGAGCTCCATCAGGCGCAGCAGGAGCGTGCGGTAGACGGCGTGCCCGCTCAGCGCGTGGCCGAGCTCGTGCGCCAGGATGAACCGCAGCTCCTCCCCGTCGAGCAGGTCGAAGAGCGAGGAGTTCAGCACGATGATCGGCTTGTCCATCCCGATCGTCATCGCGTTGGTGATCGGGTAGTTGACGACGTACACCTCCGGGAGCTCGTCGACGTCCAGGACCCGGCCGACCTCGCCGAGCAGTCGGTGGACGCCCGCGAACTGCCGGTCGTCGACGCGGATGCCCGAGCCGAGGTAGTCGAGCCGGACCTTCCGCTCGTTGATCAGCCCGGAGAACGCCTTGAGCACGGTGTCGAAGCCCTTTAGCTTGCGCAGCGCCACGAGCGCGCCGCGGTCGGCGGGGTGCTCCCACGCCCTCGAGCTGATTCCGGTCAGGGTGGCCCGGGAGCGGGTCGGCGTGGTCGTCACGAGCCAAGACTAGTGTCGCGTGTCGGAAGTGTTCGCACGGTTGGCGTGCTCGGCGTGCGTGCAGCGCAAGGCGCCGGAGCGACGGCGCTGTAGGTTCATCATCGAGCGACGGCAACGCCGCGATGTGCGTGCGATCAGTGCGCGAAGCGCACGAAGACTTCTGACACGCGACACTAGGCAGACGCCGGCGGTTGCCACTCCGGATCGCGGCCGATGAAGCCGAGCATCCGTGCCTGCGGTCCCGCCTCGGCGGGCACCTCGACCCGCGGGCCGTACTGGCCACTGCCGCGCATCGCGTCCTCGAACTGGTCCATCTCGCTCAGCATCGCCGCACAACGGTCCGAGTCAAGGGTGTCGTCCTGACCGGTGGCGCGGGCCAGGTCCCACGTGTGCATGAACACGTCGGCGGTGAAGAACCGCGAGACCGCCAGCGGGAGCGAGATCGAGCCGATGTTCGGGTTGCTGAGCACCCGGTCGCCCGACACCGGGTCGTCGAGGAGCGCCTGCACCTCGAGCTGGAGGTGGTGCCAGGCGCCGGCGGGGTCGTCGTCCGCCCGGGGGCCGGCGGCAAGCTGCACCTCTGCGCCGGAAGCGAGGAACGCCGGGAACCACTCGACGAGGTGGCGCACCACGTCGCGCGCGGCCCACTCCTGGACCGGCGACGGGTCGTCCCACTGGTCGGGGCGTACCCCGGCCACGACCGCGGCGAACCGGCCACCGATCTCACGGAACTCCTGCGCGGGCGCGTCCGTCCTGTCGCTCATGCCGGGGCAGACCCGCTCAGTCCGGCGGACCCATCGCCTCGGGCCGGCCGGCCGGCGGTTCACTGGTCATGAACCGCCAGACCAGGCCGTGCGCGAGCACCACGAGCAGGATCAGCAAGATCGCCTCGACCTGGATCCCCGTGAGGTCGAACGGCTCGCCCACCTCGGGCACCAGCCCGACCACGGCCACGAGGGCGTAGAGCACCACGGCCGCGATCCGGTGGGGGCGGTCGTCGACGCCGGATCGGCGACTGGCCGGCAGGGCCCGCAGGGTCGCGACCAGCCCGACCACGGCGACTCCCACGAAGCTGATCCGCCAGACGGTCGTGGTCCCGGGGCTGCCGACCTGTGCGAACAGCCCCATCAGTGCGGGGAGCAGGAAGGAGAGGTAGACGCCGCCGACCGCGGTCCGCGTCGCGGGGTCGCGCAGCCAGTGCGAGTTGACCTGCAGCAGGTTCCACCAGAAGCCCAGCAGCGCGAAGCAGGTCGCCGAGAACAGCGCGTAGAAGGTGGAGATGTCCATCGTCGGGGACTCCGGGGTCTCGAGATCGTCCAACCCCGTGTCGGAGCACGCTAACCAGCAGGGACCTCCGTGCGCACTGACCTCTTCGGACTACTCGGACATCGGGATCCGCACGCCGCGCTCCTGCGGCCACCTCGGCCGCCCGGTCATAGCCGGCGTCGACGTGGCGGATCACGCCCATGCCCGGGTCGTTGGTGAGCACCCGCTCGATCTTCTGCGCGGCCAGCTCGGTGCCGTCGGCGACGCAGACCTGGCCGGCGTGGATGCGAGCGGCCCATGCCGACGCCGCCGCCGTGGTGGATCGAGACCCAGGTGGCACCGGAGGCGGTGTTGACCAGCGCGTTGAGGAGCGCCCAGTCGGCGATCGCGTCGGAGCCGTCGAGCATCGCCTCGGTCTCGCGGTACGGCGAGGCGACCGAGCCGCAGTCGAGGTGGTCGCGGCCGATCACGATCGGCGCCTTGAGCTCGCCGGAGGCCACCATCTCGTTGAACTTCAGCCCGGCGAGGTGGCGCTCGCCGTACCCCAGCCAGCAGATCCGCGCCGGCAGCCCCTGGAAGTGGACCCGCTCGCCGGCCATGGTGATCCACTTCCGCAGCCGGGCATTGTCGGGGAACAGCTCCAGGATCGCCCGGTCGGTCGCCGCGATGTCGGCCGGGTCACCGGAGAGCGCGGCCCAGCGGAACGGGCCCTTGCCCTCGCAGAACAGCGGCCGGATGTACGCCGGCACGAAGCCGGGGAACTCGAAGGCCCGGTCGTAGCCGCCCTTGCGCGCCTCGTCGCGGATCGAGTTGCCGTAGTCGAAGACCTCGGCGCCCGCGTCCTGGAACTCCACCATCGCCCGCACGTGCGTGGCCATCGACTCCTGGGCACGCTTGGTGAACCCGACCGGGTCCTCGGTGCGCTCGCCGCTCCCAGTCCTCGAACGCGGTGCCGGCCGGCAGGTAGAACAAGCGGGTCGTGCGCCGAGGTCTGGTCGGTGACGATGTCGATCGGTGCGTCCATCTCGAGCAGCAGCGGCAGCAGGACCGACGGCGTTGCCGAGCACCCCGATCGACAGTGGCTCCGGGCGTCGCGCGCCTCGACCGCCATCCGACGGCGTCCTCGAGGGAGTCCGCCCGGACATCGAGGTAGCCGTGGTCGATGCGCCGCTGGATCCGGGCCGGGTCGCACTCGACGCAGATGGCCACGCCGTCGTTCATGGTGACCGCCAGCGGCTGGGCGCCGCCCATGCCGCCCAGCCCCGCGGTGACCGTGATGGTGCCGGCCAGGGTGCCCGCTCCCGCCCGGCCCCGGCAAGCTTGTCCGCGACCGCGGCGAAGGTCTCGAAGGTGCCCTGCAGGATCCCCTGGGTGCCGATGTAGATCCACGAGCCCGCGGTCATCTGGCCGTACATCGTGAGGCCGAGGTCCTCGAGCCGGCGGAACTCCTCCCAGTTGGCCCAGTCGCCGACCAGGTTGGAGTTGGCGATCAGCACCCGCGGCGCCCACTCGTGGGTCGCATCACGCCGACCGGCTTGCCGGACTGCACGAGCATGGTCTCGTCGTCGTCGAGGGTGGTCAGGGTGCGCACGAGCGCGTCGTAGGACTCCCAGTTGCGCGCCGCCTTGCCGGTGCCGCCGTAGACGACCAGGTCCTCGGGGCGCTCGGCGTTCTCGGGGTCGAGGTTGTTCATCAGCATCCGCAGCGGCGCCTCGGTCTGCCAGGAGCGGGCGGTCAGCTCGGTGCCGTGGGCGGCGTGGATGGGGAGGCGGGGGTTCGACGACTCGGTGCCTTGCCGGGGTCCCCGCGGAACCGTCTCCTGGGGGAGTGCAGCGGAGGAAGGTGAGGATTCCGTGGGGTGGATCATGCAGTGCTCCGATCACTTCTTCGACGGCGGTGAGGACGGCACCCGACGCGACCAGCTCGACGGCGGTCTCGATCTCGGGCGAGAGGTGGCGGTCGGGGCCGGGACCCTGCGATGCCGCGTCGAGCGGAGCAGCTGGACCACGGCGGCCGTGGCGGGCGACGGCTCCAGCGGCGCGCGCAGGTCGAGCGCGCGGGCCGCGGTGAGCACCTCGATGGCGAGCACCCGGGTCAGGCCGTCGACCGAGCGGCGCAGCTTGCGCGCGGCCGACCAGCCCATCGAGACGTGGTCCTCCTGCATGGCGCTGGAGGGGATCGAGTCGACCGAGGCCGGGACGGCCAGCCGCTTCAGCTCGGAGACGATCGCGGCCTGGGTGTACTGCGCGATCATGTGGCCGCTGTCGACGCCGGGGTCGTCGGCGAGGAAGGGCGGCAGGCCGTGGCTGCGGGCCTTGTCGAGGAACCGGTCGGTGCGCCGCTCGCTGATCGAGGCGACGTCGGCGGCGACGATGGCCAGGAAGTCGAGCACGTAGCCGACCGGCGCGCCGTGGAAGTTGCCGTTGGACTCGACCCGTCCCGTCCTCGGCCAGCACCACCGGGTTGTCGACCGCGGAGGCGAGCTCTCGCCCGGCGACGGTCGCGGCGTGCTCGACGGTGTCGCGGGCCGCGCCGTGCACCTGTGGCGAGCAGCGCAGCGAGTAGGCGTCCTGGACCCGGTTGCAGTCCGGCCCGCGGTGCGAGGCGACCACGCCGGAGTCGGCGAGGAGTGCGACGCAGGTTGGCCGCGGAGAGCTGCCTGGCCGGGGTGCGGCCGGATCGCCTGGAGCTCGGGGGCGAAGACCCGGTCGGTGGCCAGCTGGCCCTCGACCGACATCGCGGCAGCGACGTCCGCCGTACGCAGCAGCAGCCGCAGGTCGGCGATCGCGAGCACCAGCATGCCGAGCATGCCGTCGGTGCCGTTGATCAGGGCGAGCCCCTCCTTGGCGGCCAGCTCGACCGGGCTGAGCCCGGCGGCGGCGAGTGCCTCGGCGGCCGGCATCAGAGCGCCCGGCCGCGTCGCGGACCGTGCCCTCGCCCATCAGCGCGAGCGCGCAGTGCGCGAGGGGGGCGAGGTCACCGGAGCAGCCCAGCGAGCCGTACTCGTGCACCACCGGCGTGATGCCGTGGCGTGAGCAGGTCGGCCATCAGCTGGGCGGTCTCGCGGCGGATGCCGGTGTGCCCGGTCGCCAGCGTCGAGAGCCGCAGCAGCATCAGCGCCCGGACCACCTCGCGCTCCACCTCGGGGCCGGAGCCGGCGGCGTGCGAGCGGACCAGCGAGCGCTGCAGCTGGGCGCGCAGCTCGGTCGGGATGTGCCGGGTGGCCAGCGCGCCGAACCCGGTCGAGATGCCGTAGGCCGGCGTGGGCGCGGCCGCCAGCTCCTCGACCACGGCGCGGGCCCGGTCGATCGCGGCCAGGGCCTCGTCGGTGAGCACCACCGGCGCCCCGTCGCGGGCGACAGCCACAACGTCCTCGGGAGCGAGCGCACCGACATCGACGGTCACCGGAGCCGGTCGAGCCGTGGTTGACATGGCTCCATCCAATCCGCGCTCGGTGAGCGGCACCAGCGCACTGAGCGGGCAACGGTCTCGTATCCGAGAAGCCTCTCGGTCGCTCTACCTGGGGGGCCCGGCGAGACCCGTCTCGAAACCAGGGCCCCACGCCGCGACGCTCGTCGCCTCGTCGTTCAATCGATGTCGTGAGCACCATCGCCGGGCCAGAGGTGGAGGTCGGCGCACGCCGGCGCTGGGCGATGCTCGCGGCCAGCACGTTGGCCCAGGCATCGACCGCGGTGATGGTGCACGGCCCGGCGTTCCTGATCCCGGAGCTGCACGAGCGCGAGGGGCTGACCCTGGCCGAGGCCGGACTGGTCGCGGCCGCTCCGATGGCCGGGGTGATGCTGGCGCTGGTGCCGTGGGGTGTCGTGACCGACCGCCGCGGGGAGCGACTGGTGCTGCTGGTCGGCCTGCTCGGGGCGGCAGTCCTCGGGTCGCTCGCGGCGATGTCCGGCTCGGTGGTGCTACTCGCGGTCGGGCTCGGGTTGGCCGGCCTCGCCGCGGCCAGCAGCAACGTGGCCAGCGGGCGGGTCGTCGTCGGCTGGTTCCCGGCCGGGCGACGCGGCCTCGCGATGGGCATCCGGCAGATGGCACAGCCGCTCGGCGTCGGCGTCGCCGCCGCGACCATGGCCGTCGTCGCCGACCGCCACGGACCGTACGTCGCGGTGTGGGTGCCGGTCGCCGCCTGCGGTCTGGCCGCGCTCTTCGTCGCGCTGGTGGTGCTCGACCCTCCGCGGCCGGCGGGCGGTCCGACCGCGGCACCCAACCCCTACCGCGCCGACCGCTACCTCCCCCGCATCCACGGGGTCTCGGTGCTGCTGGTGGTGCCGCAGTTCGTGGTGTGGACGTTCGCTCTGGTCTGGCTGGTCCAGGAGCGGCGCTGGTCGCCCGGCGCGGCCGGCGGGCTGGTCGCCGGCGCCCAGGTGGCGGGTGCGCTCGGCCGGATCGGCGCCGGCCAGCTCTCCGACCTGATGGCCAGCCGGATGCGGCCGCTCCGCTGGGTGACTATCGCGGCGGCCGCGACCATGGTGCTGCTCGGGGCGACGGCCGGGCTGGACCTGTCGCTCGCCATACCCCTCATCGTCGTGGCCACGGCGGTGACCGTCGCCGACAACGGGCTGGCGTTCACCGCGGTCGCCGAGCGGGCCGGACCGTTCTGGTCCGGCCGCGCCCTCGGCGTGCAGAACACCGCCCAGTTCCTCGCCGCGGCCGCGGTCCCGCCCCTCGCGGGGCTGACCGTGACCTGGCTGGGCTACCCCGCGACGTTCGCGCTGGCCGCGGTGTTCCCGCTCGCCGCGCTGGCGATGGTGCCGGTCAGGGACGAGCGCGAGCTCTCCTGACGACGCTCGCGGTGACCACGGCCGACGCGGTGGCCGAGCGCGACGAGACCGAACCCGACGGCGAAGATCGTCGCCGCGACCACGCCGTAGGAGATCGGGAAGGTGTCGGGCTCGAAGGCCGGGTCCTTCCCACCGTCGAGCATGTCCAGCATCAGGTAGGTGCCCTGGAAGACGAACGCCCACAGGTAGGCGATGGCGTAGGCCGTGTTGGCGGCCAGCCGGCTGCTGAGGAAGAAGCCGAGCGGGAACGCGAGCAGGATCGTGAGGATGGCGATCATCGGAGCCGCCTTCAGTCGGTGATCGACGCGGAGCGCCGGTCGCCGGAGAACATGAGGACCACGGCCACCACGGTCAGGAGCACCGAGAAGCCGACCAGGGCCTTGATGGCCAACGGCACGTCGACGAAGAACGCCGGCAGGCCGGTCAGGGTCACCACGATGATCGCGCCGGCGGCCACCCGCGTCGCCACGCGATTGCCGCGCCCCGCCATGATCGTCGCCACCAGGCCGATGACCCCGAGGATGCTGCCGACCACGAGGATCGCCATCGGTGGCCCGTCCTCGCCCGGGTCAGGGCCGCCGGCCAGGAAACCCGGGATGTTGGCGAGCGAGTAGACCGCGGCGATGCCGAGGCCGACCTTCTGCTTGGTGGTCACGCCGGCCCGGGCCGACGGAATGGTCGTACTGGTCATGGTTTCCTCCGTGGGAGTCGTGGTGTGACGGCTTCACGCTCGCTCCGCACCACGTCCTCGCCCCAGAGCATCGTCTCCCCCGGCACTTCCCGACCAGCCCCGAGGATCGGGAACTTGTTCCCAAGCGTTCCGGCACCACTCCCGCGATGATGGGTGAGTGGTCACCACCGAGCCCATCCGCGTCCTGCTCGCCGACGACCACCCCGTCGTACGCCGCGGCCTGGCCGCGCTGCTCGGCACCCTCGAGGAGTTCGAGGTGGTCGCCGAGGCCGAGGACGGCGAGGCGGCGGTCCGCGAGGCGCAGCTGACCCGGCCGAATGTGGTGCTCATGGACATCCGGATGCCGGGCATCGACGGCGTGGAGGCGACCCGGCGGATCCGCAAGGCGGTCCCCGACACGGCGGTCCTCGTCCTGACGATGTACGACGAGGACGCCACCGTCTTCACCGCCATGCAGGCCGGCGCGCAGGGCTACCTGCTCAAGGGCGCCGAGCAGGACGAGATCGCCGATGCGATCAAGGCGGTGGCGCGGGGGCAGGCGATCTTCGGGCCCGGCATCGCCACCCGCCTGCTGGAGCACTTCGCCCATCCACCGGCGGGGGCCGAGTCCGACGAGCCGTTCCCTGAGCTCACCCCCCGCGAGCGCGACATCCTCGGCCTCCTGTCGCAGGGACGGCGCACCGCCGAGATCGCCTCGACGTTGCACCTGTCCCCCAAAACGGTGAGCAACAACCTGACCACCATCTTCGCCAAGCTCGAGGTCGCCGACCGCACCGCCGCGGTGGTCCGGGCCCGCGAACGGGGCCTGGGTAACTAGATGGACGCCCTCCGCATCGTCATCGCGGTCGTCGCGGTCTCGACCGCGGTGTCGGGCATTGCGCTGCTGCTGAAACGCCGGGCTGCCGTGTCGGCGACCCTGCTCGTGTGCGCCGGGGCCACCGGAGTCGGTGCCGCGGTCCTGCTGGCCGCGGACCATGACCGGGCTGGGGCGGTGGGCGTCGTGCTGGCGGCGTCCGTGTTCGGGCCGGCAGCGCTCGCCACCTACCCCCGGCTGCGGTGGCGGCACCCGATCGACTTCGTCAGCCTCGTGGTCATCGTCGGGTGCGGCGCGGTCGGGACGGCGTACGCCGACTCCGACCTGGGAGTGACCGGGCTGATGGGCCTCATTCAGGGCTGTGCGTTGTTGGTCCACACCTGGTGGCGGATCGAGGTGTCGGGCGATGGCGAACGCCGGGCGCTCGTGTGGATGTCGCTGTCGCTGATCCTGGCCGCCGTCGTCTTCTTCTTCGCCACCTTCTCGGCCGAGGGCTTCGGCAGCGGCACCCTGCCGACGATCGCGATCGGCATCTTCGCGGTCATCGCGCCGGCCCTCTACGTCGGGGTCACCCTGCCCGACCTCGTCGACGTCCGCGGCCTGGTCGTGCGCACCGTGGTGCACTCGGTGGCCCTGGTCACGGTGATGTCCCTTTTCGTGCTGGCCCTCGCGCTCCTCGACGCCGTGGGCGCCCGCGAGCTCAACGTGGGTGCGCAGGCCCTCGTGGCGGCGCTTTCCGCCACCGCCTACCACCCCACCAGCGTCGTCCTTCGCGGCGTCGTCGACCAGCTGCTCTTCGGCGAGCGGCCGGACCCGCTCGGGGCTGCGTCGGCGGTGGCCGGCCGCATCGGCGCGGACCCCGTCGTGGCGCTGCGGGCGATCCGGGAAGCGCTGGTGATCCCGTACGCCGCCGTGCTGGTGGCCGGCGTGCCGATCGCCTCGTCGGGCTCCGAGACCACGCACACCCGCACCCTGGATCTCGACGGCGCCGGCGCGCTGGTGGTCGGGCTGCGACCCGGAGACCTGTCCTTCTCGGCCGGTGACGAGCAGGTGCTGCGCCTGACGGTGCCGCTGCTGGCCCAGACGCTGCGGGCCAGGGCCCTGGCCGAGGACCTCATCGCATCCCGCGGCCAGACCATCGCGGCGGTCGAGGAGGAGCGGCGCCGGCTGCGCCGAGAGCTGCACGACGGCCTCGGGCCGCGGCTGTCGGGCGTCGCGTTCACCTCCGACGCGGCGCGCAACCTGATCCGCACCGACCCGGCCGCCGCGGAGGCGATGGTGGCGCAGCTGCGCGCGGACACCGTGATCGCCATCGAGGAGATCCGGCGCATGGTCTACGCGATGCGGCCGCCGGCGCTCGACGAGCTCGGCCTGGTCCCGGCGCTGCGGCAGCAGGCGGTCGGGCTGCGCAACCGGGCCGGCGAGCCGGTCGCCGTGGACGTCACGGCTCCCGACGAGTTCCCGGACCTGCCGGCGGCCGTCGAGGTCGCGGCGTACCGGATCGTGACCGAGGCGCTCACCAACGTGGCCCGGCACAGTCACAGCGCCTCCGCCTCGGTCCGGCTCGACCCGGCGGCCGACGGGCTGCACCTCGAGGTGACCGACAGGGGCCGTAGCGGCTCCTGGCGGGCCGGCGTCGGCTTGTCGTCGATGCGCGAGCGTGCCGCCGAGGTCGGCGGGACGCTCGAGGCAGGTCCGGGCCCCGCCGGCGGGCGAGTCGCCGCGCTGCTGCCGCTCTGAATCTTCCTCCCCCGGTGGGCCCGCCGCGCCGCAACGCGTAGAGGTCAGGCAGTTGCGACCAGGGTGTACTCGCCACACGTCCTGAGGTCGTGCTCGAGGTCACCGGTGCCGAACAGGAAGTCGATCCGGGCCGAGGCGTAGCCCGACTTCCTGGCCAGCACGAGCAGGGACTCGGGGTATAGGGGCCGGACGTGCGTCAGGTCGAGCCAGAACGTCTTGAGCGCGGCCGGTGAGTGGGGGTTGACCGTCTCCAGCACGAGGAGGCCACCGGGTCGCAGGGCGCGGTGCGCGTCGCGGAACAGCCCGTGCAGCTGCCCGGCGTCGAGGTGCTCGGCGACCTGCACCGCGGCCACCGCGCCCAGTGTCGCCGGCTCACTCGAGGCAACCGCCGCCAGGCCGTCGCCGACGGTCGTGTCGACACCATGCTTGGCTGCTCGGGCCACGGCGACCGGATCGAGGTCGAGTCCGCGTGCGGTCGTGCCGTCCTCGGCGAGCACCCGCAGCAGCTCCCCACGGCCGCAGCCCACGTCGAGCACCGGACCGTGGTCGCGCAGCAACGGGACGTAGGCCAGCATCCGGTCGAGCAGGAACTCCTCGGAGCCCCGGAACAGATCGGAGAACTCCGGCACCTCGTCGGGGTGCGTGTAGCCGAGCCGCCCCTCCTTGCGCAGGCCGGACGGGTCTGCGGCAAAGGGGCGTGCGGCCTGCTCCGAGTCCAGCCGGTCGAGGTCGTGGCGCACCGCCCGCAGCTCCTCCACCGAGGACTGGACGTCCGCGGAGAACTCACGCAAGAAGCCGCCCTGCCGGGCCACGTCCGCAGCCACCGCCTCCTGGCGCTCGTCGACCGAGCGCAGGTGCGCCCCGAGCGCGGCGGACCCAGCCGCGTCGGAGTCGGCGCGGTCCTGCAACCGACCGAGATCGTCGGCCAACCCCGCCCACCGCGCCGCCTGCACCCTGCCGCTGGCCACGCCGGCGGCCAAGGCGTCGATCTGACTGTTCAGCCAGCGCACTTCGCGGCGGTTGTCCTGCGCCACCCGGAGCGCGCGATCGGCGCGTCGGCGTACGGCGCCCACAGCGCGCAGCACCTCCATGAACCGGCCCTGCTGCCGCTGGTCGTAGCCCGTCAGCCACGCCGTACGGCGGCGCACGGCGGGCACCCGGACCGCGCGGCGGCTGCGCTTGATCGCCCGCTCCGCACGGGTCGGGCCGGACGGCTCGACCGAGGGCGGAGAGTAGAACGCGGAGAGGGCCTCGTCGACCCGGGTCCGGACGAACTCCGCCGTGCCCTCGATCGAGCGCGACGTGCGCACGCTCCGAGCGGCGCGGACACCGAGGGCCGCCGCGTCATCCGGGTGCTCGACGACCCACCGCAGATGGGCCGCGGCCGCGTCGAGATCGGGCTCCGCCCAGACCGTGGACACCGGGTAGGGCCCGGCGCCGCTGCTCACCGGTACCAGCTCGTAGGGCACCAGCAGCGAGTTGGACTCGGCCATGAAGTCGAGGTTGCCGGAGTACCCCGTGGCGATGACCGGCCGCCCGCGCGCCATCGCCTCGGCCATCGTGAGGCCGTACCCCTCGGCCCGGTGCAGGGAGATGTACGCCGTGCAGCCGTCCATCAGGGCACCGAGCTGGTCCTGGTCGAGGTACTGCTCGAGCAGCAGCGCATCGGTGCGTCCGGCCACCGCGCTGCGCAGCCGCTCCCGGTCGGAACGACACAGGGCGCCGTTGACCGACTTGATGACGACCGTGGGCCCGTCGCCGTCGGGGAACGCCCGGCGGCAGGCCTCGACCACGCCCAGCGGGTTCTTGCGCTCGAAGACGCTCAGGTAGTCGAAGGCGAACAGCACGTAGGGGCCGTCGGGAAGGCCGAGGGAGGCCCGGTCCAGCGGACCACCGGGCGCTGGCTCCCTGGTCGGGAGCGGGACGACGTGCACCGGCTTGTCCGTGGCGCGGGCGATGGCCTCCTGGGAGAAGGTCGACAGCGTCCACACCTCATCGACGAGGTCCAGCGCCTCGTCGTACCCGGTGAACTCCTCGACCTCCCAGGCCCACATGCCCACCGTGTAGCCGAGCCGCAGCGCCGGGTCACTCTCGCGCGCCCAGCGCGGGAACTGGTCCGCGTTGACCGCGGACACCGTCACCGGGTAGCGGGTGTCGTCGGATGAACCCACGAACTCCTGCTGCTGGCGGCTGAGGGTCGAGGTGTTGAGCACCGTGGAGCAGGCGAGACCGGCCGCGCGGGCACCGTCCACCAGCATCCGGCCCATCTCGCCGACGCCCATCTCGGCTGTGAAGTAGCCGGCGAGGTTCACCCCGCGCAGGTGGTCCAGGGTCGGCGCGGGCCAGGGGCCCGGATCGGGAATCAGGTCGGTGACGAAGCTCCGGGTCCACGGCTGCCCATGACCACGCCCACTCCACCAGGGCGGGCCCGTCGGCACCAAGGGGAGCGGGGAACGCCGCCTGCAGGTCGGGACGTGACTCCCAGACGGCGAGCAGGTAGCGGTTCGTTGGGGAGCCGTACCCGACCGGGGTGGTGAACCAGGCCCGGACCTCGTCGTTCTCGCGCCAGCCGGGCGGGTGCCCGACTCCGGTCCGATCCGAGCCGACGAGCGCCCGGCGCAGGGCGGTGCGCATCGGCCGGGTGACCCGGGTGCCGTCCGGGAGACGGTTGAACCGGTACGGCACGCCGACGGCCGAGTCGGTGATCCAGCCGGCGTACTCGCGACACAGCTCGGCGACCACAGGGTGCTCGCTGAGGAGGACCCGGGGCCGGTCGACGTGGTACTTGGTGAGCACCCAGGGGCGGTCCGGCTCGTAGCCGCTGAAGTGGAAGAAGTGCAGCGGACCGCGGTCCGCGACGTGGATCTCGTCGCCCTCGCGGACCAGCGGACGGGAGTCGAGGTTCCAGTACGCCACGTTGTACGTCGGGTCGGTCAGCACGACGTGCGGGAAGTAGCCGGGGACCAGGTCGACCCAGCGCTGGTCGACGAAGAGCATCTCGTGCGGGGCGGTTACGCAGTCGCGGAGCAGCCGTTCCTGCCACCATTCCAGCATCGGCCCGGCACCTTGGTCGACGGCGAGGAAGCCCAGGTTGAAGGTGCCGGCCGCCATGATCTGCGCCTCGGTCGGGGCCAGGCCGTCGCGCGGCATCGGATCGACGGTGTGCGGCGTGAGCACGATGCCGTGCTCGAGGCTGAGCTTCTCGATCTCCTCGAGGGAGGCGTAGACGGCGATGTCGGGATCGAGATAGGTCGCCACCGCGGCGCCACGGTCGAGGAGGAGCTCGAGCGCCCAGGGCTTGAGCGCCGTGCACAGCTCGGTGACGTCGTAGATCAGCGCCATCCGCTCGAACTCGATGGGCGCGAGCGACAGGTCGGCCGGGGTGATCACGTGGTAGGTGTCGGTGTCCGGGAGCTCGCCGGGCTCGGCGTCGACCACGAGCACCGCAACCCGGTCGTCGGGGTTGTGCTCGATATGGGTCCGCGCGAGCACGGCGGCCCGCGCCAGGAAGTTCGTCGCGATGATCGTGACAACGTGCATTTGGCCCCTCAGTGTCGGCGCGGTCAGGATAACGGCGACGATCGTCCCGCTCCGGCACCTAGGCTCCGGCCATGGCCCAGGTCCCCGCCGCCACTCGCACGTTGCGGGTGCTGAGGTACCTCGCCAGCCAGCCGGATCCGGTGCCGCTCGACGCGATAGCGCGGGCGTGCGAGCTGCCCCGCAGCTCGGCGTACCACCTGGTCAGCGCGATGGTCGCCGAGGGGTTCGTGGTGCACCTGGGTGACGAGCACCGCTACGGGCTCGGGGTGGCGGCGTTCGAGGTGGGCAGCGGCTACGCGCGGCAGGGCCCGCTCCAGCGGATCGCCCGGCGCCCGCTGGCCGAGCTGGTCGACCGGACCCGACAGAGCGCGCACCTGGCAGTGCTGCACGGCAGCGACGCCCTCTACGTCCTGGAGGAGCGGGCGCCCGGCCGGCCGCCGCTGGTGACAGACGTCGGCGTCCGGCTCCCTGCACACCTGACCGCAAGCGGCCGGGCGGTGCTCGCGCACCTGTCGGCGGCGCAGGTCCGGGCGCTGTTCCCCTCGTCGGCCGCCTTCGTGGACCGGCACGGCACCGGACCGACCTCGCTGAGCTCGCTGCGGTCGCTGCTGACCGAGACCCGGCAGCGCGGGTACGCGGTCGAGACCGGTGAGGTGACGCCCGGGCTGTCCAGCGTCGCCGCGGCGGTGCTCGACCACAACGGTCACCCGCTGGCGGGGGTGGCGGTGACCTACGCCGAGAACGACGCCGAGCCCGCGACCCTCGCAGCCGACGTACGCCGGACGGCCGCGCTGCTCAGCACCCGGCTGGGGGGCCGCGGCTGACCGCCCGCGTGACATTTGGCGTTTCAGGCCGTTCCTCAGTGCGTGGACCGTCATGACGCCCGGCATGCTGTGCACCGCCTGCTCTGGGCAACGGCGCTGGCGGTCGCCCTGATCGCCGGGGCGATCGCGCTGCCGTCGTACGCCCAGAACCATCGGCAAGGCGACCTGCAAAAGCAGATGACGACACAGAAGAAGAAGCAGCTCGAGGCACGGCCACACGTCGACCCACCGGGCACCCCGCCGCACAACCACAACGACCCGAGCACCAAGAACGCCGTCTCCCGCGCGGGCGAGACCGGCGAGGACGTCCGTGACCCGAGCACGTTCCTGACTCGCGCCCGCGCCCGGTCGGCGGTGGCGGCCCAGCGGAAGATGAAGGAGCAATACGGTGGTGCCTGGGCGCCCTTGGTTCGCAGTTGCGTATTGCTCGAGGGTCACCTGCGGGATCTTGTCGGCCCAGCCGGCCTGGCCGAAGGCGATCATGCGCGCCTTGACGACCTCGGCCATGGCCGCGCGGGCGGGCTTCAGGTAGTCGCGCGGGTCGAACTTCTCCGGGTGCTCGGCGAAGACCTTGCGGATGGCGCCGGTGATGGCCAGGCGGTTGTCGGTGTCGACGTTGATCTTGCGCACGCCGTGCTTGATGCCGCGCTGGATCTCCTCGACGGGCACGCCGTAGGTCTCCTTCATCTTGCCGCCGTACTGCGTTGATGATGTCCACCAGTTCCTGCGGGCACCGAGCTGGAGCCGTGCATCACCAGGTGGGTGTTGGGCAGGCGGCGGTGGATCTCCTCGATGAGGTCCATCTTCAGCACGTCGCCGGTCGGGCTTCTTGGTGAACTTGTAGGCGCCGTGGCTGGTGCCGATGGCGACGGCCAGGGCGTCGCAGCCGGTGTCGTTGACGAAGCGCTCGGCCTCGTCCGGGTCGGTCAGGTGGGCCAGGGCCTCGTCGCCGGTCAGGCCCGGCGCCGTGGCCGTCCTCGATGCCGCCCAGGCAGCCGATCTCGCCTCGACGGTCACGCCCAGGGCGTGGGCCTTCTCGACCACCTGCTTCGTCACGTCGACGTTGTACTCGTAGCTCGACGGGCGTCTTGCCGTCCTCCTGCAGCGAGCCGTCCATCATCACCGAGGTGAAGCCCTGGTCGATGGCGCTGAAGCAGGTGGCGGGGCTGTTGCCGTGGTCCTGGTGCATGGCGATGGGGATCTTCGGGTGCAGCTCGGCCGCGGCCAGCATCAGGTGGCGCAGGTAGTTGTCCTTGCTGTAGGAGCGGGCGCCGCGGCTGGCCTGGACGATGACCGGCGAGTTGGTCTCCGTCGGCGGCCTCCATGATGGCCTGGATCTGCTCCATGTTGTTGACGTTGAAGGCGCCGACGCCGTAGTCGTGCTCGGCGGCGTGGTCCAGGAGGACGCGCATGGGAACGAGAGGCATGACAGTCTCCTTCACCGGGAGGGAACCGGCCCCGGCGGGCCGGGAGATCAGCGCATCACTGGCCCAAGCTAAGCGAACCGGCGGGCGGAATCAATGGGTTGCCGCGGCGGCGGCGCGATTGCCGGGGTCCGCGTTCGGGGTTTGCAGCGGGGCCGCCCGGGCTTATCATGGAACGTCCCGAAAGGAAACCCATGCCCCCTCGCCTCGCCCCCCGCGCCCTGGCGGCGCTGGTCCTGCTCGCGCCCGCGCTGCCGGCGCCCGCCCCCGCGGCGACCGCGGCCGACGCGCCGGTGCGCGTGGTGGTCAGCATCCCGCCCCTGGCCTGGTTCGTCCACGGCGTGGCCGGCGACCTGGCCGAGGTCTCGGTGCTGCTGGCCCCGGGCGATTCGCCCCACACCTTCGAGCCGACGCCGCGCCAGATGGCCGCCCTGGCGGGCGCCGACCTCTTCCTGACCGCGGGCGTGCCCTTCGAGCTCGTTCTGCGGTCCCGGGTGGACGCCCTGGCCGGCGGGCCGCGCATCGCCGGGCCCCTGGCCGACGCCGAACAAGACCACGGGCACGCGGCCGAACTGGATCCCCACACCTGGCTGGACCCGGCCGGCGCCGCCGCCATCGCCGACACGGCCGCCGCCGCCCTGACCCGGCTGCGCCCGGCCGAGGCCGCCCGCTTCGCCGCGGGGCGCGCCGCGGTGCTGGCGCGCATCGCCGCGGTCGACCGGCAGGTGCGGACCATCCTCCAGGGCCACGAGGGCGGCACCTTCGTGGTCTTCCATCCGGCCTTCGGGCATTTCGCGGCGACGTACGGACTGGAACAGGTGGCGATCCAGGACCACGGGCACGAACCGGGCGCGCGGCGCCTGGCCGAGGTCACCGACCTGGCCCGGGCCCGCGGCGTGGGCGCGGTCATCGTCGAGCCCCAGTTCTCCAGGCGGGCGGCCGAGGCCGTGGCCGCCTCCATCGGCGTGCCCGTGGTGGCGCTGGATCCCCTGGCGGCGGACTGGGACGCCAACCTGGTGCACGTGGCCACGGTGCTGGCCGGCGTGCTGGGGCGGCCCGGCGGCGGGGAGGCCCGGCCGTGAGCGACGCCATCACCCTGCGGAACCTGACCTTCGGCTACGACGGCGAACCGGTGCTGCGGAACGTGGACCTGGCCATCCCCACCGGCGACTTCGTCAGCGTGGTCGGGCCCAACGGCAGCGGCAAGACCACGCTGCTGAAGCTGGCCCTGGGCCTGCTGCAGCCGGACTCCGGCACCATCGAGGTCTTCGGCCGCGCGCCGCGGCACGCCCGCCGCCGCATGGGCTACGTGCCCCAGCACCCGCGCCTGGATCCCCTGTTCCCGGTCTCGGCCCTGGACGTGGCGCTGATGGGGCGGCTGGGCCGGGCGCCGTTGCTGGGCGGCTGGCGCCGGCGGCGACCGCGACGCCGCCCTGGCCGCCCTGGACGAGGTGGGCCTGGCCGACCGGGCCGGCGAGCACTTCGCCGCCCTCTCCGGCGGCCAGAAGCAGCGGGTGCTCATCGCGCGGGCCCTGGCCGGCGGGCCGGACCTGCTGCTGCTGGACGAACCCACCGCCGGCCTGGACGCCCACGTGGAGGAAGGCTTCTACCGGCTGCTGCAGGCGCTGAACGCGCGCCTGACCATCGTCATGGTGAGCCACGACCTGGGCTTCGTGTCGGGCTTCGTCAGGACGGTGGTGTGCGTGGGGCGCGACGTGGTGCTGCACCCCACCAGCGCGGTCACGGGCCAGGTCATCGCCGACCTCTACGGCAGCGACGTGCGGCTGGTGCGCCACGACCACCGCTGCAGCGAGGAGGGCCACGAGTGCCGCTGAGCGACCTGCTGCACGCCTTCGCCACCCATCGCTTCCTGCAGTACGCCCTGCTGGCGGGGCTGCTGGCGGCGGTGCCCTGCGGGGTGGTCGGCAGCTGGGTGGTGATCCGGCGCATCAGCTACATGGCCGGGGGCATCGCCCACTCGGTGCTGGCGGGGCTGGGCTTCGCCCACTGGCTGCGCACGGTCCACGGGGCCACCTGGCTGACCCCCATGGGCGGCGCGGTGGCCGCGGCCCTGCTGGCGGCCCTGATCATCGGCTGGGTGGGCCTGCACCTGCGCCAGCGGGAGGACACGGTGATCGGCGCGGTGTGGTCCATGGGCATGGCCCTGGGCGTGGTGTTCATCGCCCTGACGCCCGGCTACACCACCGACCTGATGAGCTACCTCTTCGGCAACATCCTGATGGTGAGCGGGCGCGACCTGTGGCTGATGGGCGCCCTGGCGGCGACCGTGCTGCTGGTGGCCGGCCTGTTCCACCGGCAGCTGCTGGCGGTGTCGTTCGACGCCGAGTACGCCGAGCTGCAGGGGGTGCCCGTGGCCCGTTTCACCTACCTGCTGCTGGTGCTGACGGCGCTGACGGTCGTCGTGCTGGTCAGCGTGGTGGGCATCATCCTGGTGATCGCGCTGCTGACCCTGCCGGCGGCCACGGCCAACCTCTTCGCCCGGCGGCTGGGGCACATGATGGCCGGCGCGGTGCTGCTGTGCGCGGCGCTGACCGTCGGCGGCCTGGTGCTCAGCTACGGGCCCGACCTGCCGGCCGGCGCGGTCACCATCCTGCTGGCGGGCCTGGTCTGGTTCGCGGCGGCGGGACTGCGGCGGCGGGCCTCCTAGGTCGCCTAGCGCGACCACCACTCCATCGTCTCCAGGTAGTGGCACAGCTCCCCCGCGGTGGTGAACTTGCGGTGCATGAGGCTGGGCTTCAGGCCGCAGCACACGTCCTTGATCTCGGGCGGATGGTGGGCGTAGCGCTTCTGGCCGCCGATGGCGTCGTAGAAGATGCGCACCAGGTCGCGCACGTCGGCGCGGATGGTGCGGGCGCTGGGGCGGCCCCAGTGGAACATGTCCAGCAGCTTCAGGTCGAAGCCCAGGCCGCGCCGGCTGATGATGATGTTCTCGTCGTGCAGGTCGCCGTGGTACTCGCCCATGTCGTGGATGGCGCCGATGCCCTTGGCCAGGGCGTGCAGCAGGTGCAGCCCCTGGAACCAGCCCAGGCGCCGGCCCGGCTGGCGCTTGAGGAACTCGGACAGCAGCTCCCCCTCCACGTAGTCGGACACGAGCATGGTGATGGGCACGCCCTCGTGCTCGATCTGCTCCTGCGTGTGGTACTGGATGAGGATGGCGCACTCCCGCAGCTTGTGCAGCTTCTTGGCGTAGAAACGCAGCGTGCGGTTGGCGGGGTTGCGCTGGGGGAAGAAGAGCTTGGCGCTGCGCTCGATGCCGGTCGAGCGCTCCTTGACCAGGTAGACCTCGCCCTCCCAGCCCCGGCCCAGGCGGTTCTGGACCACGTACTTGTCGGCCAGCACGGTCTCGGGCTCGTAGTCGAACGAGCGGATGCGCGGGGTGTGGGACTGATTCGCCATGGTGACCTCGCCGTTGGGGTTGGCCGGACGGGCCGGCCGCCCGGCGGCCGCACCCGCAGGGGATTCTGCGGCCTGGGCCGCCCCTTGGCAAGACCCGGACATCCCCCCAACGCCGAAGGCCGGGCTGCGGGCCCGGCCTTCGGTCGCGAGGATCTGGTGGAGGCGGCGGGAATCGAACCCGCGTCCGTAACCGGTACCCCGCCGGCGTCTACATGCTTAGTCCCCTGTTGATGTGACCCGTTGGCTGGCCAGGGTACGTGCCTTCCGCCGGGCTGAGCCCCACTTTTGTTTCGCCCGGCGGCCAGAGGCCTCCCGACAGGCTATTCACTGAAAAACGGCGCCCCCATTGGGTCGGTCCAGTGACCCCCCGGCCCGGGGACGGGCAGCTTAGTTAGGCCGCCAGTGCGAAGTTAGCTTCGTCACTTGTTTGTTTTCCACCGTTTTACGGGATGGGTGGAATCCCGGCATGCAGCCAACGGTCCCCCGACCACGTCGAAGCCAAGTCGCCCCCACGGAGGTGGGGACCTGGAGGACCAGATCGCTGGGTCAATATAGCACGTTGGTGGTCCCGGGGCCACTGGCCACTGACCTCGGCCTTCAACTTCCTATTCGATCAACATCTAAATGGATTGACATCGCCGGCCCGCTTGACTACCATTTCAATTCGACGTTCATCGAAATGGAGCCATCATGACCGCCTTCGACGACACCGCCGCCCTGCTGAAGGCCCTGGCCGATGCCACGCGCCTGCGCCTGGTGCGGTCCCTGCTGGACGGGCCCCTGTGCGCCGAGGAGCTGGCGGCGGGGCTGGGCGTGGCCGCCCCCACGGTCAGCCATCACCTGAAGAAGCTGGACGAGGCCGGGCTGATCGAGCGTGTGCGGGACCAGTACTACACCATGGTCCACCTGCGGCCCGGCGCCCTGGACCCGCGCTTGCGCGACCTGGTGGCGGGCGCCGACGACGGCCTGTCGGCCGAGGAGCGGCGCATGGAAGCCTACCGCCGGAAGATCCTGGCTACCTTCTTCCGCGACGGCGTGCTGGAGAAGCTGCCCGCCCAGCGCAAGAAGAAGCTGGTGGTGCTGGCGGCGTTCGCCGCCGATTTCGCTCCGGACCGCGGCTACGCCGAGGAGGAGGTCAACGAGATCATCCTCCGACGGTTCGGCGACCACTGCACCGTGCGGCGCGAGCTGGTGGACGCGCGCATGATGACCCGCGAACCGGCCGCCCCCCGCGGCTTCACCTACCGCCTGGCCGAGACGCCGGCGGTGGCGCCCCTGCCGGCGCCCGCCCCGCGAAAGGACCGTGCCATGCCCCTGAGCCGCGAGGAGCGCAAGCAGCGCGCCGAACTCTACAAGCAGTCGAGCCGCCAGGCCGGCATCTACGGCATCCGCAACCTGGAGACCGGCCGCCTGCTGGTGGGCAGCGCCCTGAACCTGCACGGGCCGCTGAACCGTCACCGCGCCCAGCTGGGCTTCGGCAGCCACCCCTGCAAGGCGCTCCAGGCGGACTGGGACCGGCTCGGTCCGGAGTCGTTCAGCTTCGAGGTCTTCGACACGGTGGATCCCAAGCTGGAAGGCCTGAAGCGGGATGCGGCCCTCAAGAAGCTGGAAGCGGAGTGGATCGCCAACCTGCAGCCCTTTGCCGAGCGCTGCTACAACGGCAGCGAGGACATCCGGCGGCGGGCGTTCTGACGGCCGGACAGATGCGGCGGCCCCGGGTCCGACCGACCCGGGGCCCGGATAGCGACCGACCCGACGTTCAGCCCTCGGTCTTCAGCAGCCCCATGTACGCCCCCAGGTCCGTCACCTTCTCGAAGGCGAAGGTCGCCTCGATCACCCGGTCCTGGGCCGCGGTGTCCATGACGCCCGAGGCGTTGGCCCGGAACTTGGCCACCAGCTCGTCGTCGGTGAGCGGGTTCTCGGGGCTGCCCTTGGCGTGGTCGACGGTGCGCTCGAAGGTGCGGCCGTCGTTGGTGGCGATGGTGGCGATGGCCCGCTTGGTGCCCGGGAACAGCGCGTCGATCTCCGCGTTGGCCACCACCGCGATCTTCTTCAGAAGGGTGCGGATGCGCGGGTCGAAGAGCTTCTCCTGCTCGAAGCTGTTGGGGTAGACGCCGCCGTCGGCCGCCACCGCCGCCAGGCAGTAGGGCAGGCTGTGGTCGGCCGTCTCCTTGGTCTGCGGGTCGTACTTGCTGGGGTCCGAGAGGATGTCCGCGCCCCGGGTGGTGGTCTGGATGTGGATCTTCGCCACGTCCTCGGCCGCGAGCCCCTCGTCCTTCATGATGCCCTGCACCGCGGACATGGGCTGGTGGGTCAGCGCCTCGGTGGGGAAGGCCTTGTAGCCGCAGCGGGTGATGAGCCACTCGGTGCCCAGGCCCTCCAGCAGGATCTCCGGCTTCAGCTCCACGTTGTGCAGCACGTGCTGGAAGCCCTCCTTGCCCTCGATCACCTCGACGGGGCCGCTGTAGCCCTCGGCCGCCATCTGCGCCGCCAGCACGCCGGCCTGGGTGGCCAGGGGATCGGCGGTGTTCTTCATGTTGGTCAGGTGGCCGGCCACCACCCCGCCCAGGGTGTAGTGGCTGCTGCCGGCGATGCCCGCCGCGGCGATGAGCTGGTCCCGGTCCAGGCCGTAGACCTTGCCGGCCACGAAGGGGCTGACCAGCTGGGTCAGGGTGGCGTGGTGCCAGCCCACCTCGCGCACGCCCGGGAAGCAGGCCAGGCACCAGCGCAGCTCCAGCTCGTAGGCCACCAGCACCGCCGCCAGCACGTCCCGCCCCGACGCGCCCACGGCCTCGCCCGGCGAGAGGGCGCCGAAGACGATGTCCGACGGATGGCTGGGGTCCTGCTCCCAGAAGATGTCGTTGTAGTCCAGGGCCCGGACCAGCAGGCTGTTCATCAGCGCCGCGCCCGCCGCGTTGGTGCGCGCGCCCGTGCCGATCAGCGTGGCCTCGGGCGTGCCGCCCTGCCGCGCGGTGAAGCGGTACATGGCGGCCATGTCCGGGTTGCGGACGGCGGCCAGGGCGCAGCCGACCGAGTCCAGCAGGAAGCGCTTGGCCTCGTGCAGCTCACGGGCGGGGATGTCCTCGTAGCGCAGGCCGAGAACGAAGTCGGCCATCTTGCCGGTGATGCTCATCGGGCTCTCCTCGCGGGCGATGCCGGGAAACTGGTGAAGGGGAACGACGGCGCCACAATCTACCGCGCGGCGCGGCCCGTGACCACCCTGTGCAGCGCGCCGATGTCCCGGTCCCCCAGGCCGGCGTCCACCGCCTCGGCCAGCAGGCCGTCCACGGCGGCGGCCGTGTCCAGGCGCTGGCCCAGCTCCTCGCCCAGGGCCCGGGCCAGGCGCAGGTCCTTGCGGGCGTGCTTCAGGGGAAAGGCCGGAGCGTCCTCCCCGGCGGCCATCTGCGGGCCCTTGACCGCGAAGAGGGTGTTGGCCAGGGGGCCGGAGCCCAGCACGTCCAGCACCTGCTCCGCCGTCAGTCCGGCCCGTTCGGCCAGGGCCAGCCCCTCGCTCAGCGCGGCCAGCATGCCGCCCAGGACCAGGTTCACCACCAGCTTGAGGCGGGCGGCGCGGCCGGTCTCCCCCAGGAACACGGTCTTGCGGCCCATGGCGGCGAAGGCGGCGCCGGCCTCGGCGAACAGGCCCTCGTCGCCGGCGGCCAGGATCACCAGGGCGCCCTGCTCCGCGGGTCCCCTGGTGCCCACCACCGGCGCCTCCAGGAAGCGGGCGCCCGCGGCGGCCACCGCGGCGCCGATCTCCCGGCTGGTGCCCGCGTCCACCGTGGACATGTCCACGTAGCCGGCGCCCGGGGCCAGGCCGGCCACGGCGCCGTCCGGGCCCAGGGCCACGGCCCGGGCCGCCGCGGGGTCGGCCACCATGACGAAGACGAGGTCCGCCGCGGCCGCCGCCTCCCGGGGCGTGGCCGCCTGCCGCGCACCCGCCGCGGTCAGGGGCGCGCAGCGGACGGCGGTGCGGTTCCACACCACCAGGTCGCAGCCGGCCTTCTGCAGGTTCAGGGCCATGGGCGTGCCCATGATGCCCAGGCCCAGGAATGCCACCGTGTTCATGGTTCGTCTCCCCGGTTCGGGTCCGTGAAAAAGCCGCTCCGGGCCGCGGGGGCCCGGAGCGGCTGGACGTCGGCGGCCGGCGGCCGCGCCCTAGTCGAACAGGCCGGTCAGGTTGCGCCGCGGGCGCTCCTGCCACGAGCCCCGGTGGTACGCGTCCGACATGAGCAGGGGCAGCAGGGTCGTGGCCTCGCCGTAGACCATCTGCTCGTAGGTGGTGTCCACCTTGCCCCAGGAGCAGGCCTCCTGCAGGGTCGAGCCCGAGAGGGCGCCGTCGCGCTCGTCGGCCACGGTGATCTGCACGGCGTAGCGGTGCATGGGCCGCTCCTCACCCAGGATCTCGGTGGCCACCACCACGTCCTGGGTGAAGTTCTTGGGCACGCCGCCGCCCAGCATCAGGATGCCCGTCTCCGGGTTCTCCAGCTTGATCCGCGTCAGCTCCTTGAAGTCGGCCACCGAGTCGATGGTCAGGTACTTCTCGTTGTGCCACTGGTGGTGGACCAGGCCGAAACCCGCGGAGCAGTCGCTGAAGGCCGGGCAGAAGATGGGCACGCCGTTGCGGTAGGCCGCGTGCACGATGGAGTGGTCGGCACTTCAGGCCCTGCTCGTCCAGGTGCCGGCCCATGGCGTGGATGAACTCGCGGCTGACAGTAGGCCCGGGGCTCCAGCTTGCCGGCGATCTCGGCGACGGTCATGTCGCAGACCCGCAGTTCGTCCTCGTCGATGAAGGTGTCGTAGATGCGGTCGATGGCCAGCTCGCGCAGCTGGTTGTCGTCCTGGTCGAGGCGGCCCTTCCAGTGGCGGAAGCCCAGCGCCCTCGAAGAAGTCCTGGTCGACGATGTTGGCGCCGGTGGAGACCACGGCGTCGATCATGTTGTGCTCGATGGCCACGGCGATGGCGTCCTTCAGCCCGGCGCTGCACAGGGAGCCGGCCAGGGTCAGGATCACCGCGCAGTCGCGGTCCTTCAGCATCATGTCGTAGATCGCCGCCGGCGCGGCCCAGGTTGCGGGCCTGGAAGGCCATGTCGCGCGTAGGCGGCGATGATGGGCCGCGCGTCGAACGACGTGATGTCGACGTGGCGTGACCGGCTCGTTCAGCAGCGCTCTTCTTGTCCATCGCACTCACCTTTCACTCCTCCTCGGCGAACGCCGTCATGTAGGCCATGACCTGGTAGGCCAGGCGGGCGGCCAGGAAATCGGGCGCCCGGTTGTGCTCGTTGGGCATCAGCTCGACCACGTCGAAGCCGACCACCTGCCGCCAGCGGCAGACCTCGCGCAGCAGCTCGCACGACCTGGCGGTAGCGCAGGCCGCCCGGCTCGGGCGTGCCGGTGGACGGCATCTCCGACGGATCGAGGACGTCCAGGTCGATGGTCACGTAGACCTGGTCGCCCAGCCGCTCGAGCACGGCCTCGGCCAGCTCGGCGATGTCGCCGATCTCGTGGGCGAAGTGGATCCGCGAGCGCGCGGATCGCGCCGGCCTCGGCGGCGTCCATGCTGCGGATGCCCACCTGGACGATGTCGCAGTGCTCCGCGCACCCGGGCCATGACGCAGGCGTGGTTGTAGGGCGAGCCCTCGTAGCTGCTCGCGGGTGTCGGAGTGGGCGTCCAGCTGCAGCACCGACAGGCCCGGGGTGGGCGCGGCGTGCCGCCTCCATCAGGCCGACGGTGACCGAGTGCTCGCCGCCCAGGCCGACCACGGCCTTGCCCGCGGCGATACAGGGGCTCGGCGGCCGCGATGATGCGCTCGACCATGGCCTCGGGCGTCGCGGCCTGCAGCCACCGGCGCCATGGTCACGATGCCCTGCCGCCAGGGCTCGCCGGCGGTCTCGATGTCGTACAACTCCATGTTGGCCGAGGCCGCCAGGATCGCGGCCGGGCCCTGGGTCCGTGCCCTTGAGCCAGGTGACCGTGCCCTCGTAGGGCACCGGCAGCACCGCGAAGCGGGCCGAATCGAAATCCGGCGCTTCCGGCAGGCCGCCGAAAGCGCCGGGATTCTCATGCAGTTCCATGGTATCAACTTTCCACGGCCGCGGCCGCGTATTCAACGATCGTCGTCGTCCCAGACGACGTCGTCCTGGTCCTCGTCCTCGCCGTCAGCCTCGTCATCGAGCTTGGCGTCGTCGAGGTCGACCTCGTCATCGTCCTCCCAGTCCCAGACCACCTCGTCCGGGCGCTTGGGGCGGGGGGCCTTGCGGTCGCGCGGCTGTTCGTCGCCCCGTTCGGGCCGGCGCTGCCAGTTGCGCTTGCTGGGCAGTTTCTTTTCCTCTTCGAAGTCCTTGCGCGGCACCATCGGACACCCTCCTCGGTGCACCACATGTTACGAGGTCGAGCTGCCGCCGCCACCCGGCGGGCCGGCGGCGGGAGGGCCGGAATTTAGGCGCACCGGACCGGCAGTGTCAAGCGGGCCCGGACAAAAAGGGCGGGGCGGCCACGGCCGCCCCGCCCCGGTCCCGGGCCGGAGCCCGGATCCGGCGTCTCCGCCTAGACCACGCCCTGGTCCAGCATCGAGTCGGCGACCTTCAGGAAGCCGGCGATGTTGGCGCCGTTGACGTAGTTGCCCGGCGTGCCGAACTCGCTCGGCCGCCGCCGACGCAGGCGGCGTGGATGCTCTTCATGATGCCGTGCAGGCGCTGGTCCACTTCCTCGCGGGTCCAGCTCAGGCGCAGGCTGTTCTGGCTCATCTCCAGGCCGCGACACGGCCACGCCGCCGGCGTTGGCGGCCTTGCCCGGACCGTAGAGGATCTTGGCGTCGATGAACTGCTCCACGCCTGCGGGCACGGTCGGCATGTTGGCGCCCTCGCTGACCACGTAGACGCCGTTCTTCAGCAGGTTGGCGGCGTCCTTGGCGTTGATCTCGTTCTGGGTCGCCGAGGGGAACGCGCAGTCGGCCTTGTGGTCCCACAGCGGGTTGTGGTCCGCCGAGGGATCCGCCGGGGTGTACACGGCGCTCTTGTACTTGTCCGCGTACTCCTTGATGCGGCCGCGCTTGACGTTCTTCAGCTCCATGATGAAGGCCAGCTTCTCGCGGTCGATGCCCGCCTCGTCGTAGATGTAGCCGCTGCTGTCGGAAGCGGTGACCGGCTTGGCGCCCAGGTCGAGCAGCTTCTCGGTGGTGTACTGGGCCACGTTGCCCGAGCCGGAGACCAGGGCGGTCTTGCCCTCGAGGGTCTCCTTGCGGGTGCCCAGCATCTCGGCCGCGAAGTAGACGGCGCCGTAGCCGGTGGCCTCGGGACGGATCAGGGAGCCGCCCCAGTTCAGGCCCTTGCCCGTCAGCACGCCGACGAACTCGTTGCGCAGCTTCTTGTACTGGCCGAAGAGGAAGCCGATCTCGCGGCCGCCCACGCCGATGTCGCCGGCGGGCACGTCGGTGTTGGCGCCGATGTGGCGGAACAGCTCGCTCATGAAGCTCTGGCAGAAGCGCATGACCTCGAGGTCGCTCTTGCCCTTGGGATCGAAGTCCGAGCCGCCCTTGCCGCCGCCCATGGGCAGCGTGGTCAGGCTGTTCTTGAAGACCTGCTCGAAGGCCAGGAACTTCAGGATGCCCAGGTTGACGCTCGGGTGGAAGCGCAGGCCGCCCTTGTAGGGCCCGATCGCGCTGTTCATCTCGATCCGGAAGCCCTTGTTGACCTGGACTTCGCCCTTGTCGTCCACCCAGGGCACGCGGAACAGGATCACGCGCTCGGGCTCGACGATGCGCTCGAGGATCTTGGCCTTGCGGTACTCGGGACGCTTCTCGAGCACCGGCCAGATGGATTCGACGACTTCGTGGACCGCCTGATGGAACTCGGGCTCCGCCGGGTTCTTGGCGATCACGTTCTCCATGAAGGCCGCTGCGTTCTGAGCCATTGCTGTTCTCCTTGGGTTTGTTCTACTGCGGACGACAGTGCCCGACCCCGCTGGCCGGAACCCATGTGTCGAAAACATGGAGAGTTGCCCGTTGTGGCGCAAGGATTTTCGGGCGCGCCGGGCGTGAATGTCGAGCGTTTAACAGGTGCCGCCGCAAACCCAAGTGGTCACGGACGTTGTCGTAATCTGGGCAATTTCGTCTGACTTTTTTGCCGTCGGCCGGCGTGCGCCCCGAACGTTCCGGCGACCACTTCGCCCGTTTGCGGCCGCAGCCCGCCTTGTGGTACATTGGCGCGATCCACAGCCAACGCAGGAGGCACGCCTTGGAATACCACGATCTGCAGAAGACCCGTGTCGCCGATCTGCGCGACATGGTGAAGGAGAAGATGCCCGAAGTGCAGGGCGTCATCGGCATGAAGAAGGAGCAGATCGTCGACCTGCTCGCCGAGCACCTGGGCATCGAGAAGCCCCACAAGCACGTGGCGTCGGCCTGGGCAAGCGCGAAGATCAAGGCCGAGATCCGCGAGCTGAAGCAGGCGCGCCAGGCCGCGCTCGAGGCGGGCGACCAGGCCGAGCTCAAGAAGCAGCGGCGGCTGATCCACCGGCGGAAGCGCCGGCTCCGCCGGCTGATGCAGCTCCTGGCTCCTTGCCGCCGCGGAACGACGGCGCCCGGAAACGTCCCGGCCCGCGGCCGCGGAAGTTTCCGGGCGCGTCGTTCCCGGGCGTCCGCCCGAGTTCTTTCACCGCTTCCCGGTCCTTCCCACGACGCCGCTCCGGACGACGGCCCGCGCTCCGAGTTCCGCAGCGTAGACGACCGGCCGCCCACCCGCGGGCGGTGCGCCTGAGGCTCCGGCAGGGGGGCCACTCCGCAGGCCGCGCCGAGGACCTGGCCCGCCCCTCCGGAGCCTCAGGCGAACTCGAGCCGCCGCGCGGGATCGGTCGGCGCATTGATGCGCGCCGCCAGGCCTGCCCCGCCCGCGATGTCCTCGTCCGTCAGGAAGGTGACGTCGAGGATGCGCTCGAGACGGACCCCGGTCCGCGAGTAGTTCATCTCCGCCAGGGCGCTGCTCCAGCCGTCGAACCAGGCGGCCAGGGCCTCGCGCCGGCAGCCCTCGTCGTGGACGTGGACCAGCAGGTCGATGTCGCTGCCCGGGCCGGCGGTGCCGTTCTTCACCGAGCCGTAGAGATAGACCGCCTCCACGCCGTAGCGCTCCGGGTCCAGGGCGCGGACCATGCGCTCGGCCATGCGGAAGCGCCAGCGCCAGTACTGGCGCGGTTCGCGGTTGATGACGCGGCCGCACCTCGGCGGGCGCCGCGCGGTCCTCGTCCGGCTCCTCGAGGCAGCCCATGGCCTCGTCCAGGTCGGCGCTCAGGTACACCCGCAGGATGCGCCCGTCCGCCGCGGCCGGCACGTCGATCACCTTCAGGCAGTCGGCCAGGTGGGCGTACTCCGGCAACAGCCGGGACAGCAGGTTCTCGGCGCCCTGCAGGAAATCCTCGTTGAAGACCACGTCCGGCTCGTCCGGGTACAGGGGCAGGTAGCGGATGCGGGCCTCCACCAGGTCCTGGAAGAAGTGGGTGCCGAAGCTGAGGTCGGGCACGTAGTCGCCGGTGCGCCGGGCGATCTCCACCAGCATGGCGGTGTTGTTGATGTCGGCGTAGGTCACGCCCACGCCCAGCTTCACGTCGCCGCGGCTGCCCCAGCGGCCCGGCCCCATCAGGACGAAGCGGCGCTTGGGCAGCAGCCGGTTGAGCCGGCCCACGGCGCGCCCCACCTCCTTCATGGCGGGGATGTCGGGCAGGGCGCCGTAGGCCTCGGGCACCACCCAGACCACGTGGGTGAGATCGGGCACCCAGCCGTTGGAGACGTGGCGATGGGCGGTGAACACGATGTCCCGCTCGGGCGTCCGCCGGGGGATGGCGGCCGACACCGCGTCCGCCGACTGGGCCTGGGGCCGGCACTGCAGCAGGTGGAAGCGGCGGCCGTCGTGGGCGAACTCCACGTCCACCGGCACGCCCAGGTGGTCCTCCAGCAGGGTCATCAGGGCGTGGGCCTTGCCGATGAAGTCGGTCTCCCCCAGCAGCCCCTCCATGTCGCAGACGATGTCGTCCTTCTCCGGGTCCAGCATGCAGGGCGTTGGCCCGGCGCAGCCGGCCGTTCTCGTGGACCGAGAAGATGCGCTCCAGCAGCGGGATACTCGCCGCCGCAGACCCGCAGCAGCTCCGTCAGCGCCACCGTCTCGAAGCGGTTGGTCTCCAGGTTGATGGCGTCCACGAAGCGCGGGCTGTAGCGCATGACCTCGTCCACCGACGAGTTGGCCCGCAGCCCCTGCTGGCCCGGCACCGCCAGGATGGGGAAGTCGTCCCCCACCCGATCCACGGCGCGGGTGCCCAGTCCGGGCACGATGCGCACCAGGCCGTCCTCGCGGCGGATGCGCGGCGACCAGCGGAACTCGTTGCGGCCGAAGGCCACCCCCGCCAGGGCGGGCAGCCACCACGGACCCACGCGGGTGCCCACCACCTCCTGGATCAGGATGCCCATCTCCTCCACGAACTCCTGCAGCCCCCGCTCGCGCCGGTACTCGATGGGGTCGGGACCCAGCACCGAGGCCCAGACCTCGGCCACCGCCTGCTGGATGGCCTCCAGACGTTCCTGGCGCGTGCCCTGGTTGCCCAGGAACAGGCTCTTGTACTTGCCGCTGAAGGCGGTGCCGAAACGGTCCTCCAGCAGGCTCGAGCTGCGGATGACCAGGGGCACCTCGCCGAAGTAGTCCAGGGCCCGCGACAGGCCGTCCAGCACCTCGGGCGGGAAGATGGAGTTCTTGAAGAGCTGGATCAGGTTGGGGTACTCGCGGCGGACCTGGGTGATGTCCTTGAACTTCTGCTCCATGACCTCGTCCAGGTCGTTGAGCGTGATGAAGTCCATGATGGCGTCCGAGGCGATGTACCAGGTGCGCGGCGTCCGCACCTGGGCCAGGCCGCGCTTGCGGGCCTCGGGCGTCTCCAGGATCCACTTGGCCAGCAGCATGCCCGCGGCCTTGCCCCCCAGCTTGCCGTAGCTGCCGCTGGTCATGATGATGCGGTCCAGCAGGTCGTGGAAGTCGGTGATCCGCACCACCTCCTTGGCCACGTTGATGTAGTCCAGCTGTTCGGTCAGGAAGCGCTGGATCAGGGAGACGCGCAGGCTCTTCAGGGTGCTCTGGGCCAGGCCGCTGCGGCCCAGCAGCACGTCGTGGTAGCGGCGGATCGCGTCGCCGATCTCGGGCAGGGTGCTGCGGGGGTCGCCGACCACGGTGCTGAAGAAGCTGGCCTTGTCGTCCTGCAGCCACTTGCGGATGCGGCCCAGGATCTCCTCGTCGCCCAGGTACCGCGCCGCCAGATCGAAGGGCGCGCCCGAGGTCAGCACCGAGCCCTCGAGGGCGATGCGCGAGCCGGGCATGTTGGCGCCCGGCTCGTCGTCGCTGCCGGTGGGGGATTCCACCTCCTCCAGCATGGCCTGGGCCTCGGGCAGCCCGATGGAGCAGAGATGGTTCAGCATCTTGCGCGAGACCCGCAGGAACTTCTTCCCGCGGGCCCGGCGCATCTCGTCCAGCAGTGTCCGCCATTGCTCGCGCGCGGACGGGGCCCCGGGGGTGTCGCCGTCCGCGCGCACGCCGTCTACACCCAGCCGCGGTCGCGGCAGGCCGCGGCCACGCGGTTGATGGCCACCACGTAGGCGGCGTCCCGCATGTAGATCTTCTTGCCGCGGGCCAGGTCGCTGATGGAGTGGTAGGCCGAGGTCATCTTGTTGTCCAGGCGCTGCAGCACCAGGTCCCGCTCCCAGAAGAAGTTCATGTTGCACTGCACCTGCTCGAAGTAGCTGCAGGTCACGCCGCCGGCGTTGGCCAGGAAGTCGGGGATCATGAAGATGCCCCGCTCCTCGATGACCTTGTCGGCCTCCGGGCGTGGTCGGCCCGTTGGCGCCCTCGACGATGACCTTCACCGACCGGGCGATGCGGCCCGCGTTCTCGCCGGTGATCTGGTTCTCCAGGGCGGCGGGGATCAGGATGTCCACCTCGCGGTCGATCCAGTCGTCGCCCGGCAGCACCTCGTAGCCGGCGTCCTTGGCCTTGGCCTTGTCGATGCCGCCGAAGCGGTCGGTCATGCCCCGCAGCTCGCTGCAGGTCGATGCCCGCGGGCTTGTAGAAGGCGTAGGTCGTCTGGTCGGCCTGGTCCCAGCTGGAGACGCACACGGTCCGCCCGCCCATTTCATGGTACAGCTCGATGGCGTACTGGGCCACGTTGCCGAAGCCCTGGACGCTGGCGGTGGTCGCGGCCGGGTCGATGCCCAGCTCCGTCAGGGCCTCGCGCAGGCAGTAGACCACGCCGTAGCCGGTGGCCTCGGTGCGGCCCAGGGAGCCGCCCATGCCCACGGGCTTGCCGGTGATCATGCCGGGGAAATGGCCGCCGGAGATCTTCTCGAACTCGTCCATCATCCACAGCATGTGCTGGGGATTGGTCATGACGTCGGGGGCGGGCACGTCGGCCACCGGGCCGATGTTGCGCGCGAGCTGGCGCACCCAGCCGCGGCAGATGGCCTCCTGCTCCCGGGCCGACAGGTTGTGGGGATCGCAGATGACGCCGCCCTTGCCGCCGCCCAGGGGGATGTCGGCCACCGCGCACTTCCAGGTCATCCACATGGAGAGGGCGCGCACGGTGTCGGCGGTCTCCTGGGGGTGGAAGCGGATGCCGCCCTTGCAGGGGCCGCGGGCGTCGTTGTGCTGCACCCGGAAGCCCTGGAAGACCTTCACCCGGCCGTCGTCCATGCGCACCGGGATGCTGAAGTGGTACTCGCGCAGGGGGCTGCGCAGCAGGTCGCGGGTCCCCTCGTCCAGGCCGATCAGGTCGGCGATCTTGTCGAACTGGGCCCGGGCCATCGCGAAGGGGTTGAAGGCAGCGTCGTGAGCCATGACTGGTACTCCCGTTTCGGGCTGGCCGTCGCACCTCTTTGGCGGTGCGTCCATGGCGCCGCGTGTGGCGGCGTCCTCCCTTACATGCGGCAACATGGAAGGCCGAAAACGGGCGGGCAAGGGAAATCTGGCCCCGCGGGCACTCGGGGCGCCGGGTCCGGATCACCCCCGCCGGTCGCCGTCGCCGCCCACGGGTTCCGGGGCGCCCGGCCGCAGGATCACGCCCGCGCCGGGTCCGCCCGTCGATGAGCACCGTCAGGGGCTCGGCCAGCTTCAGGTGCCGCACGAATTCCCCTCGTCCGCGGCCGCGTCCTGGGCCGCCAGCCAGTCCCAGTCCAGCCGCCCGTGGCCCTGGGTCCGGTTGACCGTCAGGTAGCCCACCTGGAAGCTGGTCAGGTTCTGGAAGAAGTGGGAGCCCTGGCTGGGGGTGACCTTGAAGTCGTCCAGGTCGGTCTCGACGATGACCTGCGCCCCGGAGATCTGGTCCCAGCGCACCGGGATGCCCAGCCAGCGGTCGGCCGAACCCCAGCGCCCGGGGCCGATCAGCAGGTAGGGCCGGGCCGCATCCACGAAGCGGCGGTTGATCCGGCCGATCTCCGCGGCGATGTCCATGGTCCGCGCCCGGTCGAACTTCTCCGGCGGCACGAAGAGGATGTCGCGGATGCCGTTCAGGCGCCCGTTGCCCAGGGCCGTGTCCGTGGCCACCACCGCGTCGTCGCCGCGCAGCAGCTCCTCGGGGATGTCCGGCGCGTCGTGCCCCGCGGCCAGGGGCCGGATCTGCAGGAACCCGAACTGGTGGGGCACCAGCCGCCCGTCCCCCAGCACCACGGCGAACTCGATCTCCACCTCGGCGCTCATGGTGCGCCGGCCCAGCTCCAGCAGCAGCTTGAGGATGTCCGCCAGGGGAAACAGGCCCGACTTCAGCACGTGCGCGAAGGACACCAGCCGCACGCCCGGCCGGTGGATGCCGTCGTAGATGGCGTCGTTCTGGGGCGAGTAGACCGAGCCCACGGGTTCCAGCGTGCCGTGCCGTTCGGCGTCCTCCAGGTCCAGCAGGGCCAGGTTGAAGTCGTCGGCGGCCGAGGGGTAGCGCTCCGGGTCGCCCACGTCCACGGCGAAGAACTTCCGCTGGCTGTTGTCCAGCCAGTCCTTGGTGGTGCCGAACTGGGGCAGCACCGCCGGATGGGCCGGGCTGAAGCGCAGGGCCTTGCCCCCCTCGACCACCGTCCGGCCCAGGCCCAGGGCGACGGTGACGACCCCCTCCTCCGGCGTCATGCCGCCGCTGGGGTAGAAGTTGCTGGAGTGGGCCACCCCGGCGAAGTGGGGGTAGTCGTAGGTCTCGTAGCGGCGGCCCACCATCTGCTGGATGATGACCGCCATCTTCTCCTCCTCGATCCGGTTGCTGGTGGCCTCGATGTAGCTCTTGGCCGCCCGCGAATAGGCCGAGGCGTAGACCAGCTTCACGGCGTCGCAGAGCTGGTCCAGGCGCACGCGCAGGTCGTCGTGGCTGTTGGGGAGCATGTAGGTGGCGTAGACCCCGGCGAAGGGCTGGAACTGGCTGTCCTCCAGCAGGCTGGACGAGCGCACGGCCAGGGGATAGCGCACCTGGTCCAGGAAGGTCTCCAGGTCCGCGTGGATGGCCCCGGGCAGCTTGGCCGCCAGGAAGCGGGCGTTGATCTCCTCGTCGTCGGCGTCGCCCAGGGCGAACTCGCGCAGGCCCGACTCGGTCATGAAGGTGTCGAAGACGTCGCTGCCGATCACCGCCGTCGGCGGCACCTGGATGATGACCCCCGGGAAGCGGTTGGTGATGCCGTAGCGGTACAGCACCGAGTTCATGAAGGCCAGCCCGCGGCCCTTGCCCCCCAGGGAGCCGCCGCCGATGCGCAGGAACTTGCTGCTGCCGTCGAAGTGGCGGCGCGAGAAGTCGGCCACCACGCCCCGCTGGCTCTCGGTGCGGAAGCGGTCGATGGCCGCCACCAGGTAGGCGCGCAGCTCCTCGGCGTCGCGGAACTCGGAGACCTTGCGCGGGCGGATCATCGAGGCCAGCCCGAACTCGGTGCGCGCCCGCAGCCAGTTGCTGAAGTGGTCGTGGGCCGCGTGGTGCATCACCGACTCCACCGGCACCGTGCGCAGCCTCTCCACCAGTTCGCGCAGGTCGGCGGCGCGCCCCACCTCCTCGCCGGTGGGCAGGCGGAAGACGAAGTCGCCGAAGCCGAAGTTCTCCAGCATGAAGGTGCGCAGGTCCTGGAGCAGGGTGCGCGACTCCTTGTGGATGAACCCCGCACCCACCGCCTTGGCCGTCTCCGCCAGGGCCAGGTTGGTGGACTGGAGCACCGCCGGGGTGTGGGGATCGACGTACTTCACGCGCCGGATGAACTCCACCCCCGCGTCGGCGCGGTGCTCGCCGTTCCAGAGGAAGCGCCCGTCGGAGATCACCCCCAGCAGCGAGTCCTTGTAGTCGGTGTAGAGGTCCCAGGCCTCCTCGAAGGTGGTGGCCAGCAGGATCTTGGGCCGCGCCCGCAGCCGCAGCAGCCGGTGGCTGAGGTTGATGCCCTCGTCCATCAGGGACTGGGTCTGCTCCAGCACCTCGGTGTAGAGCATGGGCAGGTAGGACGAGTAGAACCGGACCGAGTCCTCGATCAGCAGGATGCAGCGCACGTCGCCGTAGCGCGTGTCGTGCGCCACGTTCATCAGGTCTTCGCAGTACTTGATGATGCCCGTGAGCAGGCGCACGTCGCCGGTCCACAGGAAGTAGCGGTCGATCTGCCGGGCCTCGTCGCTCTCGCGCACGAACTTCAGCTCGCGCGGGTTGAAGGCCAGGTTGTAGACGGGCAGATCGGGGTTGCGCTCGCGGGCCCGCGCCGCCAACTCCGCCGCCTCCATGTCCCCCAGCCGCGACATGGTGATCACCAGGTCGAAGCGCCGGGCCTCCAGCAGGTTGAGGGCCTCCTCGCCGGTGGAGGCACGGGTCACGTGGGGCGGGAAGCTGAGGTTCAGCTCCCGGTACTCCCCCAGCAGCAGCTCGGTGAGCCGGCCGCCCTCCTCCAGGGTGAAGGCGTCGTAGAGGGAGGCGACCAGGAGCACTTCCTGGACGCGCTCGGGCATCAGGTGCCCGAAGCCGCTGAATCGCCCCTCGGCGGTCACCGGCGACGTGGAGGCGGGTAGATTCTTCATGGGCGCCACGCTAACCGAAGGCCCAGCCGGCCACCAGCAGAATCACCGGCCGGCGTCGGCCGGGTCAGAAGGCGAAGCCGAGGCCCACGCGGAAAGGCTGCGCCGCCGGCCCGGCCATGGGCCCCGCACCGGTGACCAGCGTCACCGCCGGCGCCGCGTCCCCGCCGTCGTCCCCGTGCAGCGCGGGCACCAGCAGCCCGGACACGGCCCCCAGGACCGCGCCGGCCAGGATGTCGGTGGGAAAATGCCGCCCGCCGACGTAGCGCAGCACGCCCGTGGCGGTGGCCGCCCCGAGGCAGCCGGCCCACACCCAGCCCGCGTCGGCGTCCGGGTGCAGCCGGCCGTGCACCGTGGCGAAGAACGTCATGGCGGCGAAGGCCTGGGCCGTGTGCCCGGAAGGGAACGACGTGCGCGCCGACCGGTCCCGGCGCAGCTCGTCCGGGATGCGCGGGTCGTCGTTGTAGGCGTAGGGCCGCGTCCTCGCCACCACGTGCTTGAGCAGCACGGTGGCGCCGCCGGCCAGCAGCATGGTCTCGCCGTACATCAGCGCGATCCGCCGGGATCGGCCGGGATCGTCCTCGGCCAGCGCCAGCACCACGGGCGCCGCGGACACCGACCAGACCAGGGCGTCGCTGGCCCGGTCCGCGGCGGGCGACCAGCGGCGGGTGGCGGAGCGGTCCAGTGCGGACAGGGAGCCCGGGTCGAGGGCCGCCAGCTCCGCCGGGGTGAGCGGCTCCAGGCCGTTGCGCTCCGCCAGGCCCAGGAGGAAGAGGGCCGCTCCCCCGGCCGCGAGGGCGGTCTCGCGGGCGCCGTCCAGGGCGTAGGGGCGGGGGGCGGCGGCGGCCGGAGGCGGGGGGATGACCACCGCGAGGAGGGCGGCCAGCAGCAGCACCTTCCCGATCCGCCTCTCGATCCGTCGTCCGTCGGCCATGTCACTCCCGTGGGTCACACCCGCGTGGCGAACACCAGGCACCGTATCCCGCCTCCCCGCAGGCTCCCAGGCCTCCCGCGTCGCGTCAACCGCGTTCGCCGACCCGGGGCGGCGGCAGGCGGCCGGGATCCGACGCGACGGCCAAGAGAAGGAGCCGGCCCACCGGGCCGGCCCCTTCGCCCCGCGCGTCCGCGGTCCTACGCCTTGAACTCCACGCCCTGGGCCAGGTGCACCTCCCCGCCCCAGTTGATGGTGTTGGTCTGCCGGCGCATGTAGGCCTTCCAGCAGTCGGAGCCCGACTCGCGGCCGCCGCCGGTCTCCTTCTCGCCGCCGAAGGCCCCGCCGATCTCGGCCCCGCTGGTGCCGATGTTCACGTTGGCGATGCCGCAGTCGCTGCCCAGGTAGCTCATGAAGGCCTCGCCCTCGCCCACGCTGTCGGTGTACACCGCCGAGCTCAGGCCCTGCGGCACGTCGTTGTGCAGCTTCAGGGCCTGGTCGAAGCGCTTGTACTTCATGACGTACAGGATCGGCGCGAAGGTCTCGTTCTGGACGATGTCGGCCTTGTTGTCGATCTCGATGATGGTCGGCTGCACGAAGGTCTTGCGGCCGAAGGGCGCCAGCACCTTGCCGCCGTACAGCACCTTGCCGCCCTGGGCCTTGGCCGCCTTGACGGCGTTCTCGTAGTCGGCCACGGCGCCCTCGTCGATCAGGGGGCCCATCAGGGTCTTCGGGTCCAGGGGATCGCCGATCTTCACCTTGCGATAGTTGGCGATCAGCTTCTGCAGGAACCGGGCGTAGATCTTCTCCTGGATGATCAGGCGCCGGGTCGAGGTGCAGCGCTGGCCCGCGGTGCCCACCGCGCCGAAGAAGGCGCTGGCCAGGGCGCCCGTCAGGTCGCACTTCTCGCTGATGATGATGGCGTTGTTCCCGCCCAGCTCCAGGATGGTCCGGCCCAGCCGCGCGCCCACCACGCCGCCGATGCGCTGGCCCATGCGGGTCGAGCCGGTGGCGCTGATCAGGGGCACGTCATGGTCGCCGACCAGCTTCTCGCCGATGGTCGAGCCGCGGCCGATGGTCACGCAGCTGATGCCCTCGGGCAGGCCGTTCCGCGCGAACACCTCGCTCACGATGTTCTGGCAGGCGATGGCGCACAGGGGCGTCTTGCTGGACGGCTTCCACAGGGCCACGTCGCCGCACACCCAGGCCAGGGCCGTGTTCCACGCCCACACCGCCACCGGGAAGTTGAAGGCGCTGATCACGCCGACCACGCCCAGGGGATGCCACTGCTCCATCATGCGGTGCCGCGGGCGCTCGCTCTGCAGGGTGGGGCCGCTCAGGTTGCGGCTCTGGCCCACGGCGAAGTCGCAGATGTCGATCATCTCCTGCACCTCGCCCAGGCCCTCGGTCAGGATCTTGCCCATCTCCAGGCTGACCAGGGCGCCCAGGGCATCCTTCTTGGCCCGCAGGGCTTCGCCCACCTGGCGCACGATCTCGCCGCGCTTGGGGGCCGGCAGGGCGCGCCACGCCACGAAGGCCTTCTTCGCCTGCTTCATGACCTTGTCGTAGTCCTTGGCGCCGGCCTGCTCGACCTTGGCCAGGAGCTCGCCGTTGGCCGGATTGCGGGACTCGAGGAGGTCGCCGCTGTCGGCGAACCACGCCGCCGCCCGTGCTGGCGCCCTGCATGCGGGCCTTCAGGCCCAGCTCCTTGAAGATGCGGGCCTTGGTCATCACGGTCTGCTTCGCCATGTTCGTCGTCCCTCCGTCGGGCTCGGGTTCAGAATCGGGTCGTCTCTTCGCTGCAAACGATGCCCAGGCCGGCCAGTTCGTCAAGGACCGGACCGTAGATCTCCGGGTGCACGGGGCGCAGCACGCCCCGCTGCGACACGCCGCCGGCCAGGATCAGCCGCGCCGCGATGGCCGCCGGCAGGGACACGGTGCGCGCCATGGCCGAGTCGCCGCCGGACACGCCGTGGTCCACCATGGTGGACGTGACCAGCTCGCCGTGGCCGTCGGGGAAGTCGGCCTCGAACGCGTGGTGCAGGACGATCATGTCCCGCTCGCCGGGGCGGTAGGCCAGCTTGGCCAGCATGGCCTCGCCCAGCACGTCGATGGGCGCCAGCTCGGCCGCGGCCAGGGGCAACTCGTCGCCCCAGGCCCAGCCAGGCCAGGTTGGCCGGCGGCAGGGCCTCCTTGCACAGGCCCATGCGCTTGGCCGCCGCCCCGCTGCAGGTCCTCGTCCGCGTCCAGCGCCCAGCAGCCGCCGCACGAAGGCGCCGCGGGTCAGGCCGGCGCAGGCCTGCGGTTCGATGTCCAGCAGGCCCAGCTGCCGGAAGTGGAACATGGTGTCGCACCAGCCCGGGTTGCGCAGGGTGCCCCGCAGCAGCGTGCGCAGCCCGTCGCCCAGGCCGTAGATCTCCCGGTAGGCCAGGGAGTCGCGGTTGGGGTAGGCCTCGAAATCGCCGCCGCCGGGCACCGCCAGCATGTGCATGTCCCGGAACAGGCGCTCGGGCGCGGTGGCCACCTCGCGCCCGTCCTTCAGGTACGTCGCGCCGTTGCGGCTGGCCATGAGCACGCCCCGCGGCGACCAGGAGAACTTGTAGCCCAGGGGGTTGTCGTTGGCCTCGGGGGCCGGCAGGCCGCCGCAGTAGGAGCGGAACGCCCGCAGCGTGCCGCCGCGGGCCTTGCACGTCGTCGATGACCCGCATGGCCGACATGTGGTCGATGCCCGGATCCAGGCCGATCTCGTTGAGGAAGACCAGGTCGCCCGCGCGCGCCTGGGCGTCCAGGGCCTGCATGTCCGGCGCCACGTAGCTGGCCGTCACCAGGTGCCGGCCGTGGGCCAGGCAGGCGCGGGCCACCAGCGGGTGGAACTGGTAGGGCACGAGGCTGACCACCAGGTCGTGGCCGGAGACGATGGCGTCCAGGGCCGCCTCGTCGGCGAGGTCCACCGTCAGGGGCGTGCCCTCGGGGTGCCCCCCGATCAGCTTCACCGCGTCCGCGTGCACCAGGCTGGTGACGGTCAGGCGATGGCCGTGCTCCAGCAGGTCGCGCACCAGGGGTCCGGCCACCATGCCGGCGCCCAGCACCAGGATCGAGTTCATGCCCATCCTTCCCGGCCGCCCGCGGCCGGGCGGCGGTCCCGCGTCAGCGGCCGCCGCGGTCGAGGACTTCCTTCAGGTAGCGCATAGGCCGGCGCCAGCACGCCCCGGTGGGCGATGACGGCCTTCTTCAGGTGGGGCGGCAGGTCGAGGGCCGCGAAGTCGCAGCCGAAGTCGGCCGCCGCCAGGGCGGGCACCATGTCCCGCAGCACGGCGCTGAAATGCTCGGAGGACTCGCGCGGCAGTTCGCAGGGCAGGTTGTCCACGGACATGACCACCGGGCCGTTCCCCTCGACGCCGTCGTGGAGCTCGCCCGTGGCCGCGTCGTAGACGTAGCACGGATTGTCGGGCGCCGGCGCCTTCCTGGTGACCTCGATGCTGCCGTCGATGTCGCAGCTGATGTCGCCGATCACCTGCAGGCGGGGGGCGGCGTCCCCGTGCCAGGCCGACTTGACCCACTTGCGGGTGACCAGGCGCGGGTACCGTTCTTCCCAGTAGATGGTGTTCATCAGCACGTCCAGGTGCGGCAGGTGGCGCGCGAAGATCCCCCGGTAGTTGGCCGGCCGCTGGTAGTAGTCCTGCAGGACGAACTGGGCCTCGGCCGCCCGGGGCTCGACCATGTCCTCCTCGCGGAACACCACCTTCAGCAGCGGGCCCGAGGACGGATCGGCGGCGGCCGCGGCCAGGTCCGCCGGCGCCACCTCGCGCACCGGCAGCGCGTCGAGGATGCGCTGGCACCCCCGGGCCACGTTGCCGTAGCCGGCGATGCCGATCACCACGGGCTGGCCGTCCCCGCCCAGGCCCTCGGCGACGATGCGCTCGCCGATCTCCCGCAGGTGGTCCTCGGCGGCCCCCAGGCTCGGGTACTGCCAGGCGTGGCGCACGTCGGCCAGGGGCGTCGGGCGGCCCAGGTGGGCGAAGCGCCGGCCCAGGCAGCGCAGGGACTCGATCATCCCCGCGTAGCCGGCGTGGACGCTGAAGAAGATCAGCCGCCGGTTCTGCTCGTCGACGATGCGCTCGTAGTCGATCAGCGTCGCCCCCACGTCCAGCACGTGCCGGAGCATGGGCATGTTGTTGGCCTGGCCCTTGATGGTATGGGAGAAGTAGACGTAGGTGCGGCCGGCATGCAGCTCGGCGACGGGGATCTCCTTGACCGCCAGCACCACCCCCGCGCCGGTCAGGTCGTCGTCCACCGCCGCCCCCGCGGCGGCGTAGTCGGCATCCGGGAAGACGCGGATGGGCGACGGCTGCACCACGAACTCCAGCCCCTGGTCGCGCACCAGGTTGGCGATGTCGGCGGGCACCAGCGGGACCCGGCGCTCCCACTCGTTCTTGTCTTCCCTGCGGATGCCGATGGTGGTGGCCATGATCCCCCCTGCTGCCCAAGGTCGCGTGGTGGTGTGTCCTGCGGGTGCGTGCCGGGCCCGGCCGTGGCGCACGGCGGGACGGCGCGCGGCGGGCCCGCATAAGCTAGGTGGCGGGATTTGGGGAGTCAAGATCAGTGGATCGGCCCAGCCGGGCCGTGACAGCAACCGCCGCGTCCGCTAGGATGGGCGGCGTTCCCCGGCGGCCCGGCCCGGCCCGCGCCGTCGCAGGTGCGCCCCCCCGGAAGGAGCCCGACCATGGCCGAGAATCCCCATGTGATGCCGATCAAGCTGGCCCTGCGCTACCTGGGCCGCACGTGCAGCGTCTTCCGCGAGGAGGACTCGGAATTCGCCCCGGTGCCGGGCCAGTTCACCGTGGCCCAGCACGTGGCCCACGTGGCCCAGACCATCGACTGGTTCGTGGAGGGCGCCTTCGGTCCCGAGGGCTTCGACACCGACTTCGCCCTGCACCAGGCCAAGGTGCGCGACGTGCACTCGCTGCAGGCGGCCATGGCCTGGCTGGCCCGCTCGGTGGACCAGGCGGCCGCGGTGATCGAGAGCAAGACGCCCCAGGAGATGGCCGCGCCCATCGCCCCCGGTCCGGTCATGGGCGGACTGCCCCGCAGCAGCATCAGCGGGGGCATCGCCGAACACACCGCCCATCACCGCGGCGCCCTGTCGGTGTACGCGCGGCTGCTGGGCTATGCGCCGCCCATGCCGTACGCGGACTGAGCGCGTCGCGGGGTCAGGGGGCCTCGGCCAGGTCCGCCTCGGTCAGGACCGCCCGCGAGTCGATGCGCACGCGGGTTCCGCCGCCGTAGGCCGTCCGGACCGCGAAGACGCCATGCTCCTGCCAGGCCACCGGCCCGATCCCGGGCGCGAACCACATGCGCGCCCCGAGGTACTGCCGGTACGGACCGAACCGGTCGTCGGCGGCCACGCCCAGGTCGTACAGGTACAGGCATTCCACCAGATCGCGATGGTAGCTCCCGTCGGGGGCGGCGCCGCCGATCGACCAGATCCGCGCGTGCAGTGCCCGCGGAGGGATCACGGACGCGGGCCAGCTGTACGTGAAGCCGCCGCCGGCCTCGACGGGTCCGGCCAGGTACACCCAGGCGGGCTCGTCGCTGCTGTCATGGAACCGCACCAGCGCGCTGTCCCGCCGGGCGAAGAACGCGCCCGTGCTCCCCAGCGGCAGCGGCGAGATCCCGCGGACGCCGAACGTGTCCGGCAGGTCCCACACGGTGGCGCCGAGGACGGCCTGGGCCGGCAGTCCGTCCGGCGCGGTGGTCGAATCCTGCAGGGTGAAGATGAAGCTGTACCGGTCCGCCCCGTCATCCGCCTTGGCCACCGCGCTCTCCAGGTCGGCATGCAGGCTCTCGAGGGTGGGCAGCTCGGTCGGCAGCGTCAGCGTGCTGTCGGTGATCGAGGTCGTGGTCACTTCGAAGGTCCACGCCGAGCCGACGGCATGGGGCCACACGTCGTCGAGGGTCAGGGGCGGCCGGCCCGCGTCGTCGTCGCTGCAGCCGGAGGCCAGGAGCAGGGCGCAGGCCGCCAGGGCCGCGCCGGTGGGATGCCTGCTCATGATCCCACCTCCTTTCCGGGTTCGGGTCACTCGGCGGTCGTCGCGCCGGCCAGGTCCAGGACGAACTCGGTCATCCCGGCCTCGCCGTCGGGGTACGACGGCCCCGGCTGGTGCACCTCGCGCTGGCGCAGGGCCACCGGACCTACCTCGGGGGCGTAGTAGACCACCCCGTACATGTACGCGTGGAAGGTGCCGAGCTCGGCGCCGGTCTCGTCGGTCACCATCGACTCGCCCAGGTCCACCACGGTCATGCACTCCACCGCGTTGGCGAAGGTCCGGCCGCCGACCCTCAGCGATCCGACCGACCAGACGCGGCCGTGCTGCCAGATGTCGTCGGCGATCGCCGGCACCAGTTGCTGCGAGAACTCCGTGCCCGGCTCCAGGGAATCCTGCAGGTAGGTCCAGCTGTGAAGCGTGTCCAGTTCGCCGTAGGCGAAATAGCCGTCCCCCTCGTAGGCGAAGGCGCCGGGCCCCAGGAAGAGCGGGGTGGGGGCCCAGGCCGCGATCCCGTCGCCGGCCTGCAGGCGGACCGCCAGCCGGTCCCGCAGGTCCGGCCGTGCCCGGGCGATGGTCCGCACCAGGGCGTCCGGCGTCGCGGGCGACGCGCCGTCGGTCAGCAGCGGCATGAAGACCGTTCCGGTCAGCAGCTGCGCCGCGACGCCCGGACCGGTGACCACGTCGCCGTCGAAGGCCAGGCGGTACACCATCTCGAACTGCGCGGTGACGGTGTCGGCGGGCGCCGACCGCAGCGCCGCGTGGAGCTCCTCCATGCTCGGCATCGGCAGGGGCTGGCCGTCCGCCCAGCCGGAACCCGCAGGGAGGGGATACTCGGTGTAGGTGCCCGCGTAGGTCCAGGCGTTGCCGTCGGCGTGGGGCCAGATGTTGGCCATGGTGGGCGTGGGATCCGAGCCCGGACAGTCGGGGCAGTCGTCGTTGCAGCCGGTGAGCAGCGGGAAAACCGCAAGCAGGATGGCGGCACAGGTCACCGCCGGCACGCGATAGCGCATCGGAATCTCCTTCCTCGCAATCGAGCGGGGTGACGGCAGGAGTCTAGCCGGATGTCGGCCGCGGCGTCAAGCGCCAAGCCGGCAACAAACAGGGCCGATCCCCTCGGGAAACGGCCCCGTCGTGTCTCCTGTGGTCGGTGCTACAGCTGCAGGCGCGTGATCACCGCGTACACCACCGGCACCAGGAGGCCGATCGCCATCGTCACGCCCCCGCGCCCGGCCAGACCGCGGCGGCCGCGCACCAGCCAGGGGCCGGTCATGGCCAGCACCAGCAGGATGCCGGCGTAGACGTCGGCGATGCCGGTCCACGGCGCCTTGCCCGAGTTCAGGTGCATGAAGTTCACGTCGAAGAACACCGGCCGCCGGGCGAAGCCCTGCACCTGGACCTCGCCCGTGGCCAGGTTGACGTCGTACTGGCCGCCCTCCACGAAGATCTGCAGCACGTCCGCGCTGGCCCGCCACACGCCCTTGACGGGCGCGGTGATGCCCAGGCGGTCGACCACCAGCGGCTGCACCTCGGTCGTGGGCCCGGTGCCGGGCGCCTCGATCCGCCGGGTCTCGTGGGTGCGGGCGTAGTTGGCGTCCCAGTGGTGGGCGTGATTCACGGCCAGGCCGCTGATGGCGTACACCACCGTCAGACCCACGGCCAGGAAGCCCAGCTCCCGGTGCAGGGTCCGGCAGATCTTCCGGAATTTCCGCATCGGCCTACTTCTTGGTGGCGACGGCGCCGGTGCCCGCCAGGGCGTACAGGGTCTTGCAGGCGGTCACCGAGTCGGGATCGTAGTCCTTCTCGCCCATCTTCCGGGCCTCGGCCGCGCACACTTCCTTGGTCTGCTCCAGGGTCAGCTTGTTGGCCGTCCACACGCCCTCGGCGATGACCTCGTCGCCCACGATCTCCGGCGGGAAGACGATGACGCCGTCCTCCACCTGCACGCGCACGACCTCGCCCTCCTTGTCGCCGGCGAGGTTGATCCAGCAGCCGCGGTGGGCGCACACGCCCACGGCCATGCCCTGCACGCGGAGATTCTTGCCGAGGAAGGCGTCGGGGTCGGCCAGCAGGTCGCTGACCTTCACGGTCTCGGTCCCGGTCACACCCTTGCCGTAGACCTTCTCGCCGGCGAGAGCGCCGCCGGCCAGGGCCAACACGAACACGGAGACGAGCAGGGCGGTCACGATACGCATGGCGGTCCTACCTCACGTTGGAATGGAAGAATGTGGTGCGGCCGCGCCCGGTCGGGCGATGACGGCGGCTCCCCCTCGGCAAAGGTGGGAGATCAACAACGGATTTTCAAGTCCGGGAGGTCAGACCGGGTTCCGGGGCAGCGCCCGGCGCAGGGCCCCGGGCAGGCCGTTGCGCCAGTTGATCCAGTTGTGGCCGGCGTTGCGCGTGACGAAGGCGACGTCGGCGCCGGCGGCCTCCAGGGCCGCAGCCAGGCGGCGGTTGCTGTGGATCAGCCATTCCAGGGTGCCGCAGTCCAGGTGCCAGCGCAGCGGCCGCGGGTCGCCCGCCCGCACCCGGCCCAGGAAGGCCTCGTCGCCGCTGAAGGGGTCGCGTTCCCGGGTCTCGGGGGAGAACAGGAAGGCGCCCGACTGGGCCACCACCGTCTGGAAAAGGTCCCGGTGCTCCCAGGCCAGCTGGGCGCTGAGCAGCCCGCCCAGGCTGGCGCCCCAGGCGACGCGCCGGCCGTCGCAGCGGGCCCGTTCCTCGGCCGCGGGCAGGGCCTCCTCCACCAGGAAGCGCCGGTAGGTGGGGTTGAAGAAGTACTCGGGCGTGCGCTCCACCGGCGGCACGAAGACCAGGTGGGCCGCCGCCACCTCGCCGCGGGCCTGCAGGCGGTCGTAGATCTGGGGCGTCCGCCCCCAGCCGAGGTAGGCCTTGCCGTCCTGGAACAGCACCAGCGGCAGCTCGGCGTCCGCCAGCCCCGGCGGCGAGTAGACCAGCAGGCGCCGCTTCTGCCCCAGCAGCCGCGACGCCACCTCCAGCTTGAGCAGGCGCCCGCGCGGCCGGGCGTCCCCGGGGTCGGCATCCGGATCGGGCCGCCACCGGGGCCGACGACGTTGCTGGCGTAGGGCCACCAGGGGTTCAGCCGCGGATTGGGGTTGTCCGGGTCGGGGCGTTTCTCGCCGTCGGCGTCCAGCCAGGCGTACTCGAAGTAGGCGTCGTCCGGGATGGCGAAGGGCGCCAGCTCGGCCACGGGCAGGGGCGCCCGCTGCCAGTCGGTCAGGTCGCTCACGAGGTGGGTGGCCCACGCCGGTGCCGTCAGCTCGATGCGCATGTCAGCCGGCCAGGTCCCGCCCGGTCTTGGCGCGCAGGGTGTCCACCTTGGCCGCGAGACGGCCGCCGGGCCCCTTGCGGTCGTCCACCTTGATCTGGCAGGCGATGCGCCCGCAGTCCACGGCCATGGCCAGGTAGCAGCGCCGCACCACGTCCATCACCTCGTCCCAGTCCCCCTCGAGGGTGGTGCCCATGGGCGCCCAGCCTGTAGGGCAGCCCGCTGTCGTCGATGATCTCCAGGCTGCGCTTCACGTAGTCGCTGACGCTCTCGCCCTTGTCGGTCGGATACATGGAGAACTCCAGCAGCACCACGTCGCGCCTCCTAGTCTTCTTCGTTGTCGTTCAGCCGCGCCCGCTTGGCGGCGCGCTTGCGCTCGTTCTCGTCGAGGATCGACTTGCGCAGCCGGATCGACTTGGGCGTGACACTCCACGTACTCGTCGCGGTTCAGGTACTCCAGGGACTCCTCCAGGCTCATCTTCAGGGCCGGGGCGATCTTCATCTTGCGGTCGCTGCCGCTGGCCCGCATGTTGGTCAGCTGCTTCGCCTTCTGGGCGTTGACCAGGATCTCCTCGTCCTTGCCGTGCCTCGCCGATCACCTGCCCGGTGTACAGGTCGTCCCCCGGCTCGATGAAGAAGGCACCGCGATCCTGCAGGCCGTCCAGGGCGAAGGCCACCGCCCGGCCCGGGTGCATGGAGATGATGCTGCCGGTGGTGCGCTCGGGGATCGAGCCCTTGAAGTACTCGTACTGGTGGAAGCGGTGGTGCATGACGATCTCGCCGGCGGTGGCCCGCAGCATGCGGCTGCGGAAGCCGATCAGCCCGCGGCTGGGGATGTGGAAGGTCAGGTGGGTGCGGCCGTCGCGCTGCTCCATGGCGATCATCTCGCCGCGGCCGCGTGGCCGCGTACTCGATCACCGTGCCCGCGTACTCGCCCGGCACGTCCACCGAGAGGATCTCCACCGGCTCGGCCTTGCGCCCGCCGATCTCCTTGTAGATGACCTGGGGCTGGCCGACCATGAACTCGAAGCCCTCGCGCCGCATGTTCTCCATGAGGATGGACAGGTGCAGGATGCCGCGGCCGGAGACCTTGAAGACGTCGGCCCTGGCGGTGTCCTCCACCCGCAGGGCCACGTCGCGCTCGGCCTCGCGGTAGCAGGCGGTCGCGCACCTGGCGGCTGGTGACGTACTTGCCCTCCTGGCCGTAGCCCGGGCGAGTCGTTGGGCATGAAGCTCATGGTCAGGGTGGGGTCGTCCACCGCGATCAGGGGCAGCGGCTCGGGGTGCTCCGGGTCGGCGATGGTGTCGCCGATGTCCACGTCGTCCAGCCCCACCACCGCGCAGATGTCGCCGCAGTCCACGGCGTCGGTCTCGCTGCTTGCCCAGGTTGTCGAACACGTAGAGCCGCCGCGCACTGGTGCTGCACCTCGCTGCCGTCGCGCTTGAGCAGCACCACCGGCTGCTTGGCGCGGATGCTGCCGCGCACCACGCGGCCCACGCCGATGCGGCCCACGTAGTCGCTGTGGTCCATGGCCGCCACCAGCATCTGCAGCGGGCCCTCGCGGCGCTCGGGGCGCCGGCACGTGCGCCACGATCATGTCCAGCAGCGGCGCCAGGTCCTGGCGCTCGTCGTCCAGCTCGCCGACCGCCCAGCCGTCGCGCCCGGCGGCGTAGACGCCGCGGAAATCCAGCTGCTCGTCGGTGGCGTGCAGCTCCAGGAAGAGGTTGAAGACCTCGTCCAGCACCTCGTGGGGCCGGCGCGTTGGGCCGGTCCACCTTGTTGATCACCACCACCGGCTTCAGGTTCAGCTGCATGGCCTTCTGCAGCACGAACCGGGTCTGGGGCATGGGCCCCTCGAAGGCGTCCACCAGCAGCAGCACCCCGTCGGCCATCTTGAGCACCCGCTCCACCTCGCCGCCGAAGTCGGCGTGCCCCGGGGTGTCGATCAGGTTGATGCGCACGTCCTCGTAGGTGACCGAGAAGTTCTTGGAGATGATGGTGATGCCGCGCTCGCGCTCCAGGTCGTTGGAGTCCATGACCCGCTCGCGCGACCAGCTGCCCCTGCGGAAGACGTGGCACTGGCGCAGGATCTGGTCCACCAGCGTGGTCTTGCCGTGGTCCACGTGGGCGATGATGGCGACGTTGCGGATTTCGGTGAATTCGGACATGCACGGTCCTGTCGCGTCGGAGAAGGCGGTCCGGCCGGTGCGGCCGGAGTCCCGCGAAAAAGCCGGACAAGGATAATCACGGGCGCCGTCCGCGCCAACCCGATCACTCGGTCCTTGACGCCGGGGGCGCCGCCGGGGAGAATGGTGTTGTCATCCTACAACAAGCCGACGGATCCCGCCCGTCCCGCCGGCCGGAGGCCCGCCATGCCCCGGAATGCCCCCCTGGTCCAGGCCCTGCGCGACCTGGGCCTGACCCCCACCGAGGCCGAGGTCTACGTGGCCACGGTCGAGGCCGCGGCCGAGGGCCCGGTCTCGGGTTACCGGGTGGCCCAGGGCCTGGGCCGCGACCCGGCCAACCTGGCCAAGGTGATGGCCGGCCTCGTCAAGCAGGGCGCGGTGCGGGTGGTCCAGACCAAGCCCCGCCTCTACCTGCCGGTGCCGCCGGAGACGTTCACCGCCGCGGTCGTGGACCGCCTGCGGTCCCGGCGCGAGCAGGCCCTCGAACTGCTGCGGTCCTTCAGCCCCGCCGAACCCGGCCCGGCGCCCGTCCTGGTGGCGCGGCTTCGCCGACGCCGTGGCCGCCGCCACCGGCCTGATCGCCGGCGCCGCCCGCTCCGTGCTGCTGCACGGCTCGACGGACGTGGTGGGCACCCTGACCGAACCCCTGGCCGCCGCCGCCGCGCGCCCCGCCTGCCACGTGGCCGTGCTGGTGCCGGGGCCCGTGCCGGTGCGGGGCTGCGAACTGACCCTGACCGCCGCCCCGGCACCGGACACCCCGTCCTGGCTGCAGCTGGTCTGCGACCGGCGGCGCTGGCTGGTCGCCCGTGCGGGCGGCGAACCCGCCGGCTGCGGCGGCGACCAGCCGACGGTGGCGGCGGTGCTGGCCGACGGCCTGGACGTGGCCCGCCGCGCGGGCGGATTGCAGGCCGAGCTGGCGGCCCTGGCCGCGGTCGGCGGCGCGGCGGACCGGACGGTCCGGCCGGCCGCGCGGTCGGCGACGCCGCAGCCGGCCGAACCGGCGCCCGAACGCCGGACCGATGCGGGCCTGACCTTCATCATCCGTCATGAGGACAAGGACGCGACCTAGCCGGCGCGGCGCCCGCGCGGCGTCCGGCGCTTGATCTGCAGCATCTCCTTGAACCGCTTCGTGCTCAGCAGCCAGGCGCCTTCGGCCTCGGGATGGTAGCGGTCCCCCACGACGAACTTCACGCCGCCGGGACGGATCTCCGCCTCCAGGGGGGTCCGCCCCAGGTCCTCGCCGTCGATCTGCACCTCCACCGGCGGGTCGGTGGCGATGACCACCGCGGGTGGCCTGGAAGTGGTGCAGGCGCTGGGTGGGCCGGTAGCGCCAGGTGAGCATGCGGAAGATGCACCAGGATCAGGTCCCACAGGCTGCGGCTGCTGATCACGGTCACGTCGAACAGGCCGTCGTGGGCGCTGGTGTCCGGCGTCACCTTCAGGTTCAGGTCGCCGATGCGCCCGATGTTGGACAGCAGGATGGTGTTGCCCTCGAACTCGTGGACCGTCTCCTCCTGGTCCTCGATGAAGATGCGCACCTCGTCCAGGTTCAGGGCGTTGCGGATGCCCGCGCCCAGGTAGGTGAAGATGCCGAACAGGTTCTTCAGCCGCCGCGGCGAGTCCTGGATCACCTTGGCCGGGTAGCCGATGGCCGCCATCAGGAAGAAGTGCCGGTCGCAGCTCGGGCAGGTAGCCCACGTCGAAGTCCAGCACGCGCCCGTCGAGGATGGCGCCGCTCGCCATGCCCGGCAGCCAGGGCAGGGCGAGGGCCAGGGCCACCACGTTGGCCGTGCCCACGGGGACCACCGCCACCGGCACCTTGTCGGCGGTGCGGGCCTGGCCCGAGACCACCTCGCCCACGGTGCCGTCGCCGCCGACGGTCACGATCAGGTCGAAGCCGTCGTCGGCCGCCGCCCGCGACCAGCCCTCGGCGGCGCCCTGGCCGTCGGTCACCCGCACCGAGCAGGCCAGGCCGCGCTCCTCGAATGAGGCGCGCAGGTGCTGGCCCAGGCGCAGCCCCCGGGCCTGGCCCGCCACGGGGTTGACGATCGAGCAGGGCGCGTCGGTAACGGGTCATCCGGGTCCGCTCGGTTCGGCGGCGGCGGGGCAAAGTCGTCCCGCCCCCGCAGGGACGGGGTGGCGTTGCGGTCGGACATTAGAAGGGATGCCGCGCGCTGGCAAGGACTAGCCGACCAGGTCCCGGTCCCAGGTGCCGCGCCAGGAACGGATCTCCACGGCCACGCCGGGATCCACCGCCAGTCCGTCCGGATCCTCGCGGCGCCGGTCGATGCCCCAGGCCCCCAGCCACTCGCCGTCCTGCCGGGCGGTGGCCAGCACCACGTGCTCGTCCACGAAGTCGCGGATGAAGTCCAGGGCCGCCGCGTAGAAGTCGCGGCCGGGCTCGTCGCCGTCGGCGCCGAAGCGGGTGTGGAAGCTCTCCCCGAAACCCACGGAGATCTCCCATTCGCTGGTGGTGATGAACAGGCCGTGCCGCGAGCCGTCCACGGGCCGCGGCACCTCCACCAGCAGGGCCTCCTTCTCGAAGTCCTCGTAGGGATCGAAGCGGGCGTGGCGGATCCACTCGGGCCACTGCCGGAACAGCATGGTCCCGAAGTGGCGCGAGTGGTCGTTCAGCCGGGTCAGATCGATCATGCAACTCCCCCGCGGCCGGGTAGCGAGGGATGGGCCGCTGGGGGCGTACTACGTCGGGAAGGGGGTTCGGGTTCCCGCCCGGGCGGATCCTACCACTCGCCGACGCCGGCCACCTGGATGCGCCGCGCCAGCCACGAGCGCTGCTCGGACAGCACGAAGTCGCGCACCCGGTCCAGGACGTTGTGGGCCTGCTGGGCCACCGGCAGGAACTCGAGGCCGATCTCCTCGCACGGATCCTCCAGGTCCACCCGCACCGTGGCCACGCGCCGCACGACGCCCTCCACGTCCACGCGCCCGGGCACGCCGGTCAGATGCATGCGGCAGACCACGCGCTGGCCCTGGCTCACGGCGCCGGCCGGCTCGTTGCGGTCGAGGGTGACCCGGGCACCGCCGAAGCTGAGGTCGGTCAGGGAGCCCAGCACCAGCCGCTCGCTGCGCCGACGGCGCCAGGGCGAACTGCCCTCCTGATCGGTCACCGCCAGCTCCACGGGGATGGGTTCCTCGATGGGGATGCGGAACGTGCCCCGCCGCTGCACCACGGCCAGCTGGGCGGGCACGCTGAACAGGCCGCATTGCAGCGCGGCGCCGCCCCCGATGGGATGGCTGGTGCGCCCCAGGTAGCGGGTGGTGAACTCCACCGACCGCTCACCCACGCCCACGCGCGCCTCCACCTCCGCCCCGGGGAAGGGCAGGTCCAGGGGCTGGTCCGGCAGCTTCAGGGCGAACTTCAGCGCGCGCTCGCCTTCGTGGGTGCACTGCTCCACCAGGAAGGCGGCGGTGACCCGCGGCTCCTCCGCGGCGGTGGGCAGGCCGAGGAAGGTGTCGGCCTCCACCTTGCGCAGGAAGACCAGGAAATTCTCCACGCCCAGGGGACCGGCCAGGGCGTTGCGGTTGTCCCAACCGTCGGGCAGGTAGCTCTCGGCCATGGCGGTCAGGAATTCGCTGCCCCGGCCCTGTTCCCACTCCAGGCGCGACGGCACTTCGGCCAGCAGGAAGAACTGGCCCGCCTCGGTGACGAAGCGCAGGCCGAAGGTGCGCACGCCGCGGGTCCGCACCGCCACGGGCTCCACGGCCAGGCTCGCCAGACGGCCCCGGGGGCGGCGGCCGGGGATCTCCTCGATCAGGTGTTCCAGGAAGGCGTGGGCCAGGCGTTCGGCACCGGATTCGCCGGTCTCCGGATCGTCCAGCTGGACCAGCCGCCGGCACAGGCCGGCGTCGCCGCCCAGGTGCACCCGGTTCAGGCTGCCGCCGGTGATGACCAGGTCGCCCAGGGCGGGGAAGGTCAGGCCGCCCTGCTCCAGCTGGGAGACCGACTCTGCCGTCACCGCCAGGCTGCAGGCGGTGTGCAGGGCGTCGCGACCCGCGTTGGTCAGGGCTTTGAGGGTCTCCAGCAGCATGGACGCTCCGGTCGGGCATACGGGTCGAGGGCGGGTCCGCCGAGCGGACCGCGCGTGCATTCTGCATGTTCCTTATCGACGGGGTGCCGCTGCGGTTTAGCCCGGTTCGCCCCGGGGCGTGACGGGGCGGCCCGGGCGCGCTATCCTTCCCCGGCACCCGAACCGGACCACGGAGCCGAACCATGACCGCGACCGCCGACCGCCAGCCGACCCAGCCGGGCCGGGCCGCCCCCCTGGGCGCGACCCCCGACCGGGACGGGGTGAACTTCGCCGTCCACGCCCCCGACGCCGTGGGCCTGGAACTGCTGCTGTACGCCGCTCCCGACGCGCCGGAACCCGACCGGGTGCTCGATCTGGACCCGGCCCGCCACCACACCGACGGGTACTGGCACGTGCGGGTGCCGGGGCCGGGCCACGGACAGGTCTACGCCTGGCGCGCCCGGGGCCCCGCCGATCCGGCGCGGGGCCGCCGCGGCGACCCGGCCAAGGTGCTGCTGGATCCCTGGGCCCGCGCGGTCGTCGGCCTGGAGGCCTGGGACCGGGCCGCCGCCCGGCGGCCCGGCGCCAACGGCCCGACGGCCCTGCGCGCGGTGGTGGTCGATCCCGACCGCTACGACTGGGAAGACGACGCGCCGCCGGCGCCGGACGGCCGCGAGTTCATCTACGAGCTGCACGTGGGCGCCTTCACCCGCCACCCGTCCAGCGGCGTGGACGAGGGCCTGCGCGGCACCTACGCGGGCCTGGCCCGGCGCCTGGAGCACGTGCGCAGCCTGGGCGCCACGGCCGTCGAGCTGATGCCCGTCCACCAGTTCGACCACCGCGACGCCCCCGCCGGCCTCGTCAACTACTGGGGCTACAGCCCGGTGGCCTGGTCCGCGCCCCACGCCGGCTACAGCAGCGACCGCTCGCCCGCCGGCCCGGTGGACGAGTTCCGCGACCTGGTCAAGGCCGCCCACCGCGCGGGCCTGAAGGTCTACATCGACGTGGTCTACAACCACACCGCCGAAGGGCGGGCTCGAGGGCCCGGTGATCGGCTGGCGCGGCCTGGCCGACCACGTCTGGTACCTGGGGGGCGCCGACGGCCGCTACCTGGACGTGACCGGTTGCGGCAACACCGTCAACGCCAACCATCCGGTGGTGCTGCGCACCATCGTCGAGAGCCTGCGCTGGTGGGTGCGCGACCTGCACGTGGACGGCTTCCGCTTCGACCTCGCGGGGGCGCTCTGCCGGGACACCGGGGGCGAACCGGCGGTCCTGCCGCCGGTGATCGCCGCCATCGACACCGACCCGGTCCTGGCCGGCCGCCGCCTCGTGGCCGAGGCCTGGGACGCCGCGGGCATCCACCTGGTGGGCGGCTTTCCGGGCCGCCGCTTCGCCTCCTGGAACGGACCCTTCCGCGACACGGTGCGGCGCTTCCTCAAGGGCGACACGGGCACCATCGAGGAGCTGATGGCCCGCATCACCGGCAGCCGCGACCTCTTCGCCCGCGCCCGGCGACCGCCCCTCCCACGGCGTGAACTTCGTCACTTGCCACGACGGCTACTGCCTGGCCGACCTGGTGGCCTACGAGCGCAAGCACAACGAGGCCAACGGCGAGCACAACCGGGACGGTTCCGACCACAACCTGGCCTGGAACTGCGGCGTCGAAGGGCCGACCGACGATCCGGAGGTGACGGCCCTGCGCCGCCGCCAGGTGCGCAATTTCCTCTGCCTGCTGCTGCTGGCCAACGGCACGCCCATGCTCTGGATGGGCGACGAACTGGGCCACACCCGCCGGGGCAACAACAACCCCTGGTGCCAGGACAACGAGCTGAACTGGTTGGACTGGGAACGGGCCGCGGACCACGCCGACCTGCAGCGGTTCGTCCGGCTGCTCGCGGCGGTCGCCGCCGGCTGCGGGCCCCTGCGCGAGGACCGCTGGTGGACCGTGACCGGCCCGGACAGCACCGGCGACCTGACCTGGCACGGCGTCGAGCCGGGCAAGCCCGACTGGCGCCCGGCCTCGCGGCGGCTGGCCTACTCCCTGGGCGACGCCGATCCCGACGGCGCAAGGCTGCACGTGATGCTCAATGCCGCCGACACGGCCGCCGACTTCACGCCGCCGCTGCCGCGGCCCGGCCGGACCTGGCACCGGCTGGCGGACACGGCCGCGGCCGCCCCCGCCGACATCCACGAACCCGACACCGCCCCTGCCCTGGGCGCCGGTCCCTGCCGCGTGGCCGCCCACGCGGTGGCCTTGCTGCTGGAACGGCCCGGCCCGGAGGACGGCACCCCATGACCACGCCGGCGAGGCTCGTCCTGGTCCTCCTGCTGCTGGCGGCGGGCCGCCCGGCCCGCGCCGCCGCCCCCGCGCCCGCGGCGCCCGACACCCTGGGCCGCCCCCGCATCGGCCTGGCCCTGGGCGGCGGCGGCGCCCGGGGCGGCGCCCACATCGGCGTGCTGCGCGCGCTCGAGGAGCAGCGCATCCCCATCGACTATGTGGCGGGCACCAGCATGGGGGCCATCGTCGGCGCCCTCTACAGCATCGGCCTGACGCCGGCACAGATCGAGGCGGAGGTGCGGCTGGTGGACTGGGACGACCTGTTCTCGGACACCCCCGCGCGGGCCGAGCGCACGTTCCGCCGCAAGCAGGACGACAGCGCCTACTATCTGCCCATCGAGTTCGGGATCCACGACCGCAAGGTGGTGTTGGCGCCCGGGATCATCGCCGGGCAGAAGCTGGCCTTCGCCTTCCGCAATCCCGAGCTGTACCTGGCCGGGCACGACGGCTTCGACGACCTGGCCTACCCGTACCGGCCCGTGGCCACGGACCTGCACAGCGGCGAGATGGTGGTGCTGGACCGGGGCAACCTCCTGAGGGCGGTGCGCGCCAGCATGAGCATCCCCGGGGTGTTTCCGCCGGTGGAGTGGGACGGCCGACCGCTGGTGGACGGGTACCTGGCCCGCAACCTGCCGGTGGACGTGGTGCGGGCCATGGGAGCGGACATCGTCATCGCCGTGGACGTGGGGCAGCTGCCCGACAGCACCACCGCCGACAAGCTGCGGTCCCTGGTGGGCATCGCCGAGCAGACGGGGCTGATCCAGGCCCGCCAGAACGTGCTGCCCCAGCTGGCGGCGGCGGACGTGGTGATCCGGCCCGACCTGCCGGGCGTCTCCACCCGCGACTTCCAGAAGGTGACCGACACCGTCGCCGCCGGCGCGGCGGCGGCGACGGCGGCGGCCGACCGGCTGGCGCCCCTGGCGCTGGACCCCGACGCCTACGCCGCCCACCTGGCCCGGCACCGGCTGCCGGCCCCCGGCGCCGTGGTGGTGGACAGCATCCGGATCGTCAACGACTCGACGGTGGACGACGCCACCATCCGCAGGCACATCCACCAGCGCGAGGGCGACTTCCTGGACCTGGACCAGCTCAAGCTCGACCTGGCCGCCATCTACGACTTCGGCGTCTTCGAGCTCGTGGATTTCCAGCTGCGCCGCGAGCCCAACGAACCGGGCGGCGCGACGACCCTGACCATCGCCGCCGAACGCAAGTTCTACGAGCCCAACGTCGTGAACTTCGGCCTGGCCTACGAGTCGGGCGAGGCGGGGCGCAGCGCCCTGAACGCGCGGGTGCGCATCACCAGCCTCGAGCTGAACCGCTGGGGCGGCGAACTGCGCACCGACCTGCAGCTGGGCCAGACCGACGCCCTGCGCGCCGAGGTCTACCAGCCGGTGGGCGACGCGAGGCGGCCGTTCGTGGCCCTGCGCGGCACGGCGCGGAACGAGGTGCGGGCCTGGTACTTCGACATGGTGCGCTGGGGCGACTACCTGGAGAAGGACTACCACCTGGAGGGCGACGTGGGCCTGCGCCTGGGCCACGTGGGCGAAGTCCGCGCCGGGCTCCTGTACGGCTCCATCCGCACCGCCGATCGCACGGGTCTGAGCCTGGCCGAGTTCGACGGTCCCCGCGGCGGCATCGTGCTGGAGGCCGCCGCCGACGTCATGGACGCCGCCGTCTTCCCGCGCCACGGCGTGGACGCCGCCGTCCGCGCCTTCATCGCCCGGCCGGGCCTCGGTTCGAACCTGGACTACACGACGGTGCGCGGGCGCCTGCGCCTGGTCACGTCGCACCGGCGGGACAGCGTGTTCCTGGCAGCCGAAGGCGGATCGGGGCTGGGCACGGAACTGCCCGAGTTCGCCCGCTTCACCGCCGGCGGCCTGGGACGCCTGGGCGGCTACCAGACCGACCAGCTGCGGGGCGATGTCTACGGCATCGCCACCGCGGGCTGGTACCGTCGCCTGGGCGGAAGGGTCAGCCCCTACGCCACCCAGTGGTACCTGGGCGCCGCCCTGGAAGCGGGCAACGTGTGGTGGCAGTCCCGGGATGCGCGTTCGGACGACCTGCGGGGCTGCGCCTCGGTGTTCCTGGGCGCGCGCACGCTGCTGGGACCCCTGGTGCTGACCTACGCGCGGGCCGTCGACGGCAACGACGCCGCCTACCTCACCCTCGGCCGCATCTACGACCTTGCCGAATAGGACCGGCGCCGGGGCGGACGCACGCCGTCAATAGCGGCGCAGCCACTTCAGCTCCAGACCCGAGGCCTGCTCCCCCTGGCCGTAGGTGGAGACCACCCGGAAGATCTGGGACAAGGTGTATTCGAGGGTCACGAAGAACGTGCCCGACTTCTCCAGCGACGTGTTGTACTTGAGCAGGATCTTCGGGCCCAGGAACTTGCCGGCGGTCAGGGTGCTGCCCCCGGACGAGTCGGCCCCCAGCTCGACGATGTCCACCCCCAGGGTGTTGGACACCGAGTTCTGCAGGTCCGCCGTGCCGAAGGCCAGGGCCAGCCCCGCCAGGTTCTCCCGCAGCTGCCGGGCCGGATCGTTCTGGCTCTGGGCCTGGCCGCGCTGCTCGGCGTCCAGGTCGTTGGCCGGCCGGCCGAACAGCAGCACCGCCATGATGTCCGCCCGGTTCATGTCCGGGTTGCTGCTCAGTTCGATCCGCGGATCGGTGGCGTGTCCGGTGACCCGCAGGTTGACGGTGGTGGCCTCCACCTGGGCCACCAGCAGCAGGTCCAGCAGGGGGTCGGACGGCACCGCTCCGGTGAAGGTCACCTCGGCCCGCGTCACGTCGAAGGTGCGGTTCATGAAGCGCAGCGTGCCGTGGACCGCGTGGGCTTCCCCTTGCAGGGACGGTCCGGAATGCCCTTCATCGTCCTGGCCCCGGCCGACGTGGACCTCGGCGGCCAGCTCCGCGTCCAGCCCGTAGCCGTGGACCATGAAGTTGCCCGGGACCTTCACCTTCAGGTCCAGGTCCGGCAGGGGCACCGCAGGCGCCTCGGTGACATCGCCGGGCCCCCAGGCGGTGCGCACGCTGTCGGCGGCGGCAACGTCCGCCCGGGGCAGGGAGTCGTCCGCGGGCGGTCACCGACCACAGGGCGGGCGTGCCCTTGGCGGGCAGCAGGCTGCGGGGCAGCTCGGGAATGCGCACGAATCCCGACAGGACGGTCACCGTGCCCGACAGCTTCGGCTCGGCGGGCGACCCGGACAGGCGGCAGTCGGCGCGCAGCTCGACCCGCGAGTTGTTGGGCAGCCCGACGCGCAGGTCGGCCGTGCGCACGGTGCCCTCGATCCGCCCGCCGTCCGCGGTGTCGCCCAACGCCGGCACGGGCAGGGCCGCCGCCGCGGCCACGGTCACGTCGCCGCGCAGGCTCGTGCCCGCCGGCAGCACCCGGCGCAGCAGGCCCGTGGGCACCACCTGCTCCGGGACCCGCACCAGCAGCCGGCTGTCCGCCGCGGGAAGCCAGCGCCGCCCGCCGGCGTCGTAGCGGCCCGGCAGCACCGCCGCCCCGTGCAGCAGCACCGTGTCCGCAGCCGTGACGGCGAACCGGGCGCCGAGCCCCGCGGTGTCGCCCCGGTCCAGGGCGAAGTCCAGGGACACCCCCAGCTGCGGATCGTCCCGGTGGGGATGCAGCCGCACGTCCAGCCCGCCGCCCAGCCGCGTCGAGTCGGCGCCGGTGGCCAGGTCCAGGCGCCCGCTGGCGCTCAGGTCCATGCCGCCGTCGCGCGACCAGATCTCCGTCGGCGCCGCCGCCTGCAGCATCGCCTCGCTCAGGTCGAGGGCCACCGTGGCGGCCAGGCGCGCCCGGTCCGGGGCCAGGGAGCCCTCCAGGGCCACGGTGCCGGCGCTGCCCGCCAGATCCAGGCCCGCCACGTCGATCCGGCGCGCGGCGGTGTCCACCCGCACCGTTGCCGGCCGGACCAGACGCAGGGTGCCTCCGGCCAGGTCCAGGCCCAGACTGTCCAGGCGCACGGTGGCCGTGGTGGCGGCGCTGTCGGTACCGGCCGCCGCGGCCAGGCCCAGACTCACGCGGGAACGCCAGATGGCCAGCCCCACCCGCAGGGGCAGGCTGTCGCCGGAGGCCTGGTCGAAACCGCCGTTCAGCACCAGGGAATCGGCCAGGACCGCCCCCTGCACCACCAGGCCGCCCCCGGCCCGCAGCCTGGCGGTGAAGGCGCGGCGCTCGCCCCGGGCGGAAAACGCCAGGCGCGGCACCGTTGCCTGGGGCAGATCGCACGAACCGGTGGCGGTCACATCCACCTGCGGGTCGCGGTAGCTCCCCCGGGCGTTCAGGACGAGGTCGGCGGTGAACTCGCCCGCGGCGATCGCCGGCACCAGGACCTCCAGGACCGGGCAAGGCGAGGACACCGCCGCGGTCAGCGCTCCGTCCACGCGCGCCGTGTCCACGCGACCGGAGCCATGCACCGCCAGTCCGGGCCAGTCCAGGGCGAGGGTGTCCACGTCCACCACCCCGTCCAGGGGCGCAGCCCGCGGCACCACCGCCGAGGCCACCAGGCCCAGGCGGCCCAGGTTGCCCCGCCCGCGGGCCCGGCAGGTCACGTCCAGGCGCAGGCGGGCGGCGTCGAGCAGATCGCCCGCCGAGGCCGGCCGGGCCCGCAGGCGCACCCGCAGGGAGTCCACCCCGACACTGTCCCGCTCGGCCAACCCACCGCCCGCCGCCAGGTTCACCGTCACGTCGCGGCGGTCGCCCTGCATCGCCAGCGTGAACCAGGGCACGGCGTACCCGGCGGTGCGGGCGTCGCCGTGCAGGGCGATCCCCAGCCGGGGGTCGGCCGCGGTGCCGTCCACCGTCACCGTGCCGGCGACACCCCCCGCCACCGCCGCGGCGGCCGGCGTCAGACGTTCCAGCAGCGGCACGGGGGTCCGCACGGCCGCGTCGATCCGGGCGTGGAGCCGCCCGGCCGCGTGGGAGCCGGACGCGGACAGATCCAAGCCCGGCAACGCCAGCACCAAGGAGTCCACGTCGACGCGCCCCGCGGTGGGCGCGGAGTCGGGGAAGGCGGCCCGGAGCGCCAGGCGGGCCCGGTCCAGGCCGGGGGTGCCGGCCAGGTCGGCCCGGGCCCGGGCCGTGACCGCGCCGCCCGTACGTCCGCCCTCCACCTGCAGCAGCACCACCACCCGCGACAGGATGGTGGTGTCCAGCGCCGCCGGCCGGGCCGGACCCAGCAGGGGCAACCCGGGCGAAGTGATCCGCAGGGACGCGGCGCCGTCCCCGTCCGCGCCCCGCATCCGCACGCGGCCGTGCCCGCCCACCCGCAGCGGTTCGCGACCGGCCCAGCGCTCCGTCAGCGCCGGCGGGCCCGCCACGGGCACCACCAGCAGGAGGCTGTCGGCCACCACGCCGCCCCAGACCTCGTCCCAGTGGGCCTGCAGGGCCAGGGTGTCCAGCGCCACCTGCAGGGGCGCACCGCCGGTGCGGGCCAGACCGCCGCCCGTCAGCAGCACCGATCCGCCGGGCGTCTGGTCGGCCCGCAGGTCCACGCCCCCGACCAGGCGCAGGTCCCGTGCCGTCAGGTCCGGAGCCAGGCGTGCCCGGTCCAGGACCACCGCCAGGCGGCGCACCGCCGCCGACGGCAGCCCGGGCAGGCTGCCGGCCCGGGGCAGCGACGCGTCCCAGCCGCCGGCGGCGCCGCTGCTGTCGGCCGCCGCCGCGGCAGCCCCGGCCGGCAGGATCGCCTGCACGGCCGGCACATCCACGTCGACCACGTCCACCAGCAGCGAGTCCACGGCCAGGTCGCGGCGCGAGAGTTCGCCCGTGTCCACCACCACCAGCAGGCGGCGCAGGTGCAGCAGCGTGTCCGCCGGCGCCTCGTCGGACGGTCCCAGCCAGCGGACATCGCGCAGATCGATGGTGCCCAGCCGCGGCCAGGAGGCGCGTCCCACCTCGAACGTGCCGGGCAGCGACCGGTCCGCCGCCGCCAACCCCCAGCCCAGCAGCACACCGCGCACCGGCGCCAAGGCGAGGGCCGCCGCCAGCACCACCACCAGCAGCACCAGTGCCACCACCACGATCCCGCCGATCCGCCGCGCCCGGGCCAGGGCCCGCCGCCACCGTCCCGCGCCTGCGGTCGCCGTCACCACGGGTAACCGATCCCGAAGTGCCACAGGGTCCGCGGCTCACCCGGCACCACCGGTCCCAGGTTCCACGCGTGACCGATGCGGAAGGGACCCAGGGGCGTGCGCACATCCAGGTCCAGTCCCCAGGCCGACAGGAGGTCGCCCAGCCCCATGTCGCTGGGCGTGGCCCACAGGTTGCCGCCGTCCAGGAAAGCGGCGCCGTCCAGGATCCAGAACAGGTGCCGCCGCAGCTCCGCCCCGGCCAGCAGTTCGGCCTGGCCGCCCCGGGGCTTGCCCTCGGCGTCCCGCGGCCCCAGCCGGTGCCGCCGGTAGCCGCGCATGGTGTTGTAGCCGCCGGCATAGAAGCGCCGGTTGGCCAGCAGCTCGTCGTTGCTGCCCAGCGGCCGGGACCAACCCACCTGGATCCGGGCCTCGCCGTTGGCCACCGGCCCCAGGCCCAGGTAGCCCGCCAGGTCGGCCTGCAACTGCACGTAGGACGCCCCGAAGAACGCCGCCGCCGGCGCCCACGTGGCACTGAGCTTGGCGTAGCCGCCCCGTGTGGGGTAGAGCAGGTCGTTGGTCCAGTCCCATTTGCGGTCGGCGTAGATTTCCAGCAGCCAGTCCTGGCTGTCCAGGGGCAGGGTCGTGTCCGCCGTCAGCCCCGTCACCGCAACCCGTGAGATGCCCACGCCCACCTGCCAGAGGCCCCGCCCCCGCGGCCGGAACGCCTGCAGCACGCGGGCCGTGTACTCGTCCGAGCGGTAGGCTTCCTCCTCCTCGCGGATCACCTCGCCGCCCAGGGTGGTCACCGCCCGCGGCGCCAGCCAGCCCAGCTGGAACACGTCCAGACCCACGCGGCGCTCGTGGGTGGCGTAGGTGGAGGTGGCCCGCAGGCCGCGGCCGCGACCGAACAGGTTGTTGTGGGTCCAGCCCGCGTGCACGCGCCAGGGGTTGTCGGACCAGGAGCCCACGCTGGCGGACCAGGTGCGCCAGCGCGCGTCGGCCAGGGCCGCGGTCAGGGTCAGCTCACCCGGCCCGGTGGGCCGGGCGTTCAGATCCACCTTGGCGAAGAGTTGGGTGGCGCGCAGGTCGACGGATGCGTCCCGCAGCAGACTGGCGCGGTAGTCCGTGCCCGGGGCGATGTCCAGCACCCGCCGGGCTACGGGCAGCAGATCGTCCGAGCACCCGGTGACGTCCACCTGCGTGATGACGTAGCGCTCGCCCGGTGTCACCTCGTAGTCGAGCAGCACCGCCGCCGCCCGGATCTGCCGGATCCGCAGGGCGACCTTGACCTCGGCGTAGCCGGCCTCGCGCAGCAGGGAGGCCAGGTGAACCGAGCCCCGTCGGGCCCGCTCGTCACCGAAGCGTTCGCCGTGCCGCGGCAGGTCGCGATCGGACCGGCCGGGCCGGGGCACCGCCTCGGGCCAGCCGCTCAACTGCACCTCGGCCACCACGACGGCCTCGCCCGGGGTCACCGCCAGGGTCACCGCCACCTGCCGCGTTTCCGCGTCGGGCACCAGGCGCGCCCGCACGTCGGCCGCCGGATAACCATGGGCCGCCAGGTAGATGAGGGTGCGCCGGACGTCGTCGGCCAGGCCCTTGGCGCGGAAGGGCGGCCGCACCAGGCCCTGGAACAGGCGCCGCCGGCCGGTGTACTGGAGCCCCGCGTTCAGGGGACCCGCCAGGTCCTTGGGCACGCCGGTGACGTGGAAGTCGCTCACCTCCCAACCGTCGTAGCGCCGCCACGAACCTGGGTCCACCTCGGCCCGCGCGGCGCCGGCGCCCGCCAACGCCAACAGCCCGGCCAGGAGACCGGCCAGGACCAGGGACAGCGTGGGGACGGGAAGGCGCAGGGACGTCATGGTGATGACGAGGATAGCCACGCGGCGCGCCCCTGTCCACGCCGGTCGCGGCCGGACTCGCCAGATTCCGGCGGCTTGGCCTACGATGGGCGGGACTCCCCAGCGAAAGGCGCCGCCGTGAGCCAGGTCCGATCCCATCTATCTCGACTACAACGCCACGACGCCCGTGGACCCGCGGGTGGTCCGGGCCATGCTGCCCTACCTCACCACCCACTTCGGCAACCCCTCCAGCCCCCATGTGTATGGTCGGCGGGCGCGGGAAGCCGTGGAGCGGGCGCGGGGCCAGGTAGCGGCGCTGGTAGGCGCCGAGCCGACGGGCGTCATCTTCACGAGCGGCGGCACCGAGGCCAACAATCACGCCCTGCACGGCGCGATCCGCCTCCGCGGACCCGGGCGCATCGTCACCAGCAGCGTCGAGCATCCGGCCGTGCTGGAGGTGTGCCGCGACCTGGAAGGTGCGGGTGCCGTGGTGGAGCTGCTGCCGGTGGACCGGCAGGGCCGCGTGGACACGGCCGCCGCCGCCGGCCTGATCGGCCCGGGCACGCGCCTGGTGTCGCTGATGCTGGCCAACAACGAGGTGGGCACCCTGCAACCGGTGGCCGAGGTGGCGCGGCTGGCCCGGGCGGCCGGCGCCCTGAGCCACACCGACGGCGCCCAGGCCGTGGGCAAGGTGCCGGTGGCCCTGGCCGACCTGGGCGTGGACATGATCTCCCTCGCGGGGCACAAGGTGTACGCGCCCAAGGGCGTGGGCGCCCTCTGCCTTCGCCCGGGACTGGCCCTGCCCAACCTGATGTACGGCGCCGGCCACGAGGGCGGCCGACGGCCGGGCACCGAGAACGTGGCGTCGATCGTGGGACTGGGGCCGCCTGCGAACTGGCGGCCGGGAACTGGCCACCGAGATGGCCCGGCAGGCGGACCTGCGCGATCGGCTGGCCGGCGCGACTGATGGCGGCGTTCCCCGACGCGGTCATCCACGCCGCCGGCGCCGTGCGACTGCCCAACACCCTGAGCATCGCGTTTCCCGGGCCGCACCGCCGCGGCGATCCTGGCCCGGCTGGACGGCGGTGGCCGTGTCCGCCGGCGCCGCCTGCCACGGCGACGGGACGTGGGCTCCCACGTGCTGGCGGCCATGGGCGTCGGCGCCCCGCGTGGCCCGCGGCACCCTGCGCATCGCCTGGGCCGCTCGACCACCGCCGACGAAACGCGACCGCCGCCGCGGCGATCGCGGCGGCGGTCAAGGCGGCAGCGTCCTAGGCGGTCAGTCGCGCTTGGGTTCCAGGCCGAACGGCCGCAGGGTCTGCAGTTGCCCGTGAGAGTCGGGCAGGGATTGTTCTCCGAGAGCAATTCGGCGAGGGTCGTGCTGGCGAAGGCCTCCTGGACCATGGCCATGGCCTGGTCCAGGCGCCGGTGCAGGGGGCAGAGCTGGGAGCCGTGCCCCTCCAGGTCCAGGGGACAGTGCTCGATGCGCCGGATGGGATTGACGATGTCCATGATCTCCAGCAGGTTGATCTGCTCGGCGGGCCGGGTCAGGACGAAGCCGCCGCGCAGGCCGCGCGTGGAGAACACGAGGCCGCCTCGGACCAGGGACTGCAGCACCTTGGACAGGTAGCTCTGGGGCACCATCATGGTTTCGGCGATCTGGCGGGTCGTCATGGGCGAGCCGTCGCCGGCCGCCAGGGCCAGGACCGCGCGCATGGCGTATTCGACCGTCTGGGAGAACAAGGAGTCGCCGCCCTTCGCGTGGCGCGCCGCCCGGCGCCGGCCGATGTTCGGGATAACGTCATCCAGATTATCCCGGCGAATGGTGCCTGTCAATCGCGAGGTCGCGTCACTGGGGGCCGAAGGCGAAGCCGATGCGGGCGACCGCATAGTCCCAGTCGTAGGAGCTTCTTCGGGTAGCCGACCGTGAGGTTGGCCGAGTCGAACCGGTTCCACACGTAGTTCGCCGACAGCTCGATGGCCCGCAGCTTCAGGCCGACGCCGGCATTCCAGGACGGGCCGTTCATGCTGGTCCGGAAGTCCTGGTAGCCCTGCAGGCTGTCGCGGTAGCGGTTGTGCACCAGGGCTCGCGCCGCCGGTCAGGTAACAGGCGCACGGGTCGCCGGGCCGGCCCATGAACATCTGCAGGTCGACGCCGTAGCGGAACAGGGACGTGGCCACCTCGTAGCCCAGGCCCAAGCCCTCGGCGAAGTCGCCCACGCCGCGTGGCCGTTGCCGAAGTCCACGTAGTGGAAGACGGGCGCCACGGCGAATCGGCCGTCGACGATACTGGCGCAGGCGGAGGCCCAGCTCGTAGCCGGTGGCGGCGCCCAGGCCGCCGCCGCCGCCGAACGGGTCGGCGTGGTCGCCGTAGGGTTCGGCCAGGCCCCCTTCGAACACGAACTCGAAGGACGGTGTCCCCGGCCGCCGGAGGGGCTCCCCGCGTCTGTCCGGACACCATCCGGGCAGCGGCGTCGGAAACGAAGCAGGAGAGCCCCACCAGGGCGGCCAGGGCGAGGATTGCGGTTCCATGCGTCAGTCGTCCCATGGGTCGCGTCCTTCGTGTTCCCGGCGGGGGCCGGGCCGTTGGTCGAGGGAACGGGGACCGTCATGCAGGTCCAATGCCAGCGGAACGCCGGGCCGGCAAGATATCGCACGATATCACAATGGCGGAAGGGTAAAGAGATCGATCGAGACGGGCCGGGGGACGGCCGCCGGGTGCCCGGCTGTGTCCCCCGTGGGACACTCGCGCCCTATAGAGGACGCCCGGCCGTCACCTTCAGCCGCGGGCCCGGCCCTCGGTCGCGCGGGCCGGCCACCAGGTGGGCGGCGACGGCTCCAGCAGCGCCGCGCCCTTCGAAGGGCTTGGTGACGAAGTCACGGCGCCCGCGGCCAGGGCGTGCCGCCGCTCTTCCGGCTCGGTGCGGGCGGTCAGGCAGATCACCGGCGGCCGGGGGCGCCGGCCAGGCGCGCCCAGCGCGTCCAGCACCGCGTGCCCGTCCGCCGAGGGCAGGACCAGGTCCAGGACCACCAGGTCCGGCCGTCCAGCAGCACCGCCTCCACGGCATCGACGGCGTCGCCGGCGGCGAGCACGCGGTAACCCGCGGCCTCCAGCCGGATGGTCAGCCCCCGCACCAGGTCGGGTTCGTCGTCAACGATCAGGACGTGCCCGCGTGGCATGGTCACCTCCCAGGGGCGGCAGGGCCAGTCGCAGCGGCGTCAGGGCAGGTCGTCGGCTCGAGAGACGAATGCGCCCGCCGGGCCCCGGCGGCAGAGCTCGCCAGGCCGTAGCGAGGCCGGTCGCGGCCGGATGCGGCAGAACTCGCGTCCAGCGGGCCAGAAGGCCAGGGCGCCGTCGCGGTCGGCGGCCCAGGAGGCCACTGCCCGGCGCCGCCCGTCGGGCGCCAGGGCCGTGGCCCGGTCGACGCCCCGGCGGAGCAGACGGTCCACGGTCCCGAGCAGGTCCGCGACGCCGGGCCCGTCCGTCGGTCCGGACGCAGCAGCACCAGCGTCCAGGGTTCCCCCGCGTGGGCCGCGATCGCGGGTGCCGTCGGCGACGAAGGCGGCCAGCCGGTTGCCCTCGGCGCACACGGGCAGGTCGACCCAGAAGACGGCGCCGCGGCCCGGTTCGCCGCCGACGGCGATGTCGCCGCCGTGCAGTTCGACGATCCGCCGGGCGATGGCCAGCCCCAGACCCGAGCCGCGCCGTTCGCTGCCGGGGGCCTCGAGGCGGGTGAAGCGTCTCGAAGACCCGTTCGCGATCCGGCGGCGGCACGCCCGGACCGGTGTCGGCCACCTCGATGCGCACCCGGTCGCCGCGGCGGCGGGCGCCGACGCCGATGCGGCCGCCGGCGGGCGTGTACTTGTGGGCGTTGCCCAGCAGGTTGACCACGACCTGGGTCAGCAGGGCCGGATCCGCCAGCACCGGCGGCAGGTCCGCCGCCGACTCCAGGCCCAGGTCCTGGTCCCGGCGACGGCGCAGCTGCCGCGGTAGTCGCCGACGCAGGTGGCCAGCAGGGCGCCCACGTCCAGGGGCCCGCGGCTGCAGGCGGCGTGGCCGGACTCGATGCCGCCGAGGTCGAGCAGGTCGTCCACCAGGGCGGCCAGGCGGTTGCAGTTGCGCAGGGCGACGCCGACGCAGTGGCGCTGGTCCTCGTTCAGCTCGCCGACGACACCCTCGTGGACCAGGCTGCAGTGCTCCTTGATGACCGTCAGCGGGGTGCGCAGCTCGTGGGAGGCGGCGGCCAGGAAGTCGCTCTTGCGTTCGTTCAGCTCCTGCAGGCGGTTGTTGGCCCGGTTCAGCTCCCGCAGCAGGCGCTCGCGGGCCAGCTGGCGCGCTCTTCATCTCCAGGAAGACCGACGACCTTCGCCCGCAGGATGAACGGGTCGACGGGCTTGAACAGGTAGTCGACGCAGCCGGCCTCGTAGCCCGTGAAGATCTGGCGCCGTTCCTTGTTGATGGCCGTGACGAAGATGATCGGGACGCGGCTGGTGCGCTCGTTGCGCCGCATGAGCTCGGCCACCTCGAAGCCGTTCATGTGGGGCATCTGCACGTCCAGCAGCACCAGGGCCAGGTCCTGGTCGAGCATCAGGCCGAGGGCCTCGTTGCCCGAGGAGGCGGTCAGGATCTCCAGGTCGGGGCGCTCCAGCAGGCGGACCATGGCCTGCATGTTCTCGGCCCGGTCGTCCACCACGAGGATCTTGAGTCGGTCGGCATCGGCCACGTCGGTTTCCTTTCCGCCGGCCCTCAGGCCGTCTGCAGGCTGCCGGCGCCCAGAGTGCCAGCGCAGACCTGCGCGGTGCGGGCGGCAGCCAGCGGTTTGCCCAGGGCCACGGCGGCGTCGGGAACAGCCAGGCGGCGGCCGCGGGCTCGTCGCCCAGCCACAGGCAGCGGCCGGCCGGCTGCGTCCACCAGGCGAGCTCCGCAGGTCGTCCTCGCGCCCGGCGAAGAGCCGGGGCGCCGGCGCAGAGCAGGTCCAGGTGCCCGCTGGTCGCGTCGCCAGCTCTCCCGCCTCGCTCCGCGTCGCGGGCGATGTGCACCCGGCGCCCCAGGCGGTCCAGCACGTGGGACAGGCCGTAGACCGTGCGCATGTCGTCGTCCGCCAACAGCACCCGGCGGCCGGCCAGGCGCCCCTGCCAGGGGGCGACCGGATCGGCGTCCGCCTCCTCCGGCGCCGGCGCAGACGGGGCGGATCCGCCGGCCGCGGTCCGCCGGCCGCCGGCAGGGCCAGGACGAACGAGCTGCCCCGCCCCGGCACGCTGGCCACGCTCAGGCAGCCCTCCAGCAGTTCGGCCAGACGCCAGCAGATGGACAGGCCCAGGCCGGAGCCGCCGTAGCGCCGCCCGATGGAACTGTCGCCCTGGAAGAACGGCTCGCGCACCCGGGCCGCGGTGGCCTCGTCCATGCCGATGCCCGTGTCGGTGACGGCGAAGGCCAGCCACGTCCCGGGCGCCGGAGTCGCCGGCAGCTCGTGGGGCAGGGCCGGGCGCACCGCCAGGGTGACCCCGCCGCGCTCGGTGAACTTGAAGGCGTTGTTGAGCAGGTTCTTGAGGATCTGCCGCAGCCGCAGGGGATCAGAGACGAGCACGTCCGGCACGTCCGCCGCCGTCTCCACCCGGTAGACCAGGTCCCGCTGGTCGGCCACGGGCCGGAACAGGTCGTCCAGGTCGGCCACCAGCGCGCGCGGATCCACCCGGTCCGGCTGCAGGTCCAGCTTGCCGGCCTCCACGCGGGTCATGTCCAGGATGTCGTTGATGATCAGCAGCAGCTCGCTGCCGGCCCGGTTGATGGTCAGGGCCGCGTCCACCTCGTCCTCGGCCAGGCGGCCGCGGCGGTTCTCGGCCAGCACCTGGGACATGATCAGCATGCTGTTCAGGGGCGTGCGCAGTTCGTGGGACATGTTGGCCAGGAACTCGCTCTTGTAGCGGTCCGCCCGGGCGAGCTCGGCGTTGGTGGCCTGGAGTTCGCGCTGCTGGCGGGCCAGGATCACGGCCTGGCTGCGCGTGGCCTCGAGCAGGCGCTGCACCCGCACGTGGGAGCAGGACGAGTCCAGGGCCACGGCCACACTCTCGGCACTCTCGGCCAGGCAAGCCGGCACGGCGGCCGCCGCGGCCTCGCGCCAGGCCAGGACCAGCAGGCCCTTCACTCGGCCGGCCAGGTGGAAGGGCAGACAGGCCGTGCCGCCGGAGAGGTCGTCTGCCGCGACGCCGGCCAGACGCAGGCCGTCGGCAGTCGATGTCCCGCCAGCACGCGCGGCCGCCGCTGGGCCGCCAGCCGCCCGATCAGCCCCAGGCCCAGGCGCAGTTCCCGGGGCGGCCGGCCGTCCGGCGCCAGGCCCCGGTCCGCCGCCCGCACCAGGCGCTGGGCCGGTCGCCCCAGGTAGAAGGCACCCCCGCCGGCCCCCCGCTGCTCCATGGCGAACTCGAGGATGGCGGCGGCCAGCCGCTCCGGATCGCGGTCGGAGCCCAGGCAGCCGAAGAGGGCCAGCCGGCTCCGCTGCAGGTCGAGCTGGCGTTCGCCGTGGCGTCGGACCCGGGCCAGACGGGCCAGCACGCCGTCCGGCGCCGGCACCCCGGGTCCGCCGTCCCGACGGCCGGTGGCGGCCGCCGCCGCGGCGCCGACGGGTCCCAGCAGCCCCCGTGCGGTCGCCAGGACACCGGTCAGGACGCCGACCGCGAAGAACGCGGTGGCCGCCGCCAGCGCTGAGCATGCCGGACGCCGTGATCACCGCAGGATTCCTCCCGCGGGCCGGCGCGGCCCCATGCCGCGCCGCCGCTGTCGGGATATCGGCCCCCGGGGAAAGGACTTGAACGGGGATTGCAAATTGCCCGGTCCGCCGGCGACCGCGGCGCGGACGGGAAACGACGAAGGCCGCGATCCCGCGGACCGCGGCCTTCGCCTCGTCAGCGTGCACTCGATCAGCCGGCCGCGGCCTTGGTGCCGATGCCCAGCCTCTCGATGCGCCGGTACAGGGTGCTGCGGCTGACGCCCAGCCGCCGCGCCGCCTCGGCCCGGTTGCCGTCGGTCTCGGCCAGGGCCAGCAGGATCGAGCCCCGCGCCAGGGGACCGCTCTCCCGCCGTGCGGGCGCCGCCGCCGGCGCCGCCTGGGGACCGGTGAAGGTCAGCCGCTCGCCGCCGAGCAGCCCCACGTCCACCTGCACCCGCCCGCGGGAGGCCAGCTGGACCCGGGCCTGGCGGGCGACCATGGCGATCTCCCGCACGTTCCCCGGCCAGGCGTAGTCCCGCATCAGCTCGAGGCTGGCCCGGTTGAAGAAGTCCGTCGGCTGAACCGGCCGGCCCGCCACCTCCGCGAGGAAGTGCCGCAGCAGGGGCACGATGTCCTCGCGGCGCTCGGCGATGGGCGGCAGGCGCAACTCCAGGATCTTCAGCCGGTAGTAGAGATCGGCCCGGAACCGGCCCTCGGCCACCAGCTTCTCCAGGTCCGCGTTGGTCGCCGCCACCAGGCGGATGTCCACGCGGCGCTCGGTCGGGTCGCCGATGGCCTGGTAGGTGCCGTCCTGCAGCAGGCGCAGCAGCAGGGGCTGCTGCTCCAGGGGCAGGTCGCCGATCTCGTCCAGGAACAGGGTCCCGCCGTCGGCCTGGGCCGCCAGCCCGCTGCCGCCGCCGTCCGCGCCGCTGAAGGCGCCGCGCACGTGTCCGAAGAACTCGCGGGCGAACACGCCCTCGGGGATGGCGGAGACGTTGACGCTGACCAGGCGCCCCCGCCGGCGGCGGCTCCGCTCGTGCAGGCGCCGCGCCACCAGTTCCTTGCCGGTGCCCGTGGAACCGACGATGAGCACCGGCTCGTCCGAGTCGGCGAAGGCGTCGCACATCTGGATGGCATCGCGCATGGCCGGCGACGCGTAGACGATGACGTCGGACCGCAGGGGGCCGGGACGCCCGGCCGCCGGCGGCTGGTCCGCCGACGCGCGCCGGTGGGAAATGTCCGTCAGCAGGCTGCGGGCCTGGCGGATCCAGTGTTCCACCTCCGCCTGCAGCAGCAGGTCCAGGGCCGACAGGGCGCGGCGCCACACGGTCTCGAGGGTCTCGCGCCAGCCATCGCCAGGGCCGGCGTCGATGCGGGCCAGGCCCGCGCGGGCCTGCACCAGGCGGGCACGCGCCAACTCGAACGAGGCGCCGATCTCCTCCAGCAGGGCGGCTCCGGCGTCGGCCGTGCGCTGGGCCGAATCCAGGTCGCCGATGTCCAGCAGCACCTCGGCCATCACGCGGCGGGTGACGCCTTCCTCGAAGCGGTCGCCCAGGCGGCGGGCCTGCTGCAGCGCACGGCTGAGCAGGGGCACGGCCTCGGCCTGGCGGCCCTGGGCGGCCAGGCACGCGCCTTGCCGCCGCAGCACCTCCATGACCACGTCGCCGTCCGGTGCGATGGCGCGGCCCACGGCCAGGGCGCGGCTGTAGTAACGGCGCGCCTTGTCGTGCTGGCCTTCCTCCAGGCAGACGTCGCCCAGGAACTCCAGGGCGATGGCCTCTTCGCGGGCCAGCATCAGACCGTTGGCCTCCTCGTAGGCCTCGTGCAGGCTGGCCGCGGCGCTCTCGAAGTCACGCTTGAGCAGGCTGCACGCAGCCCACGGCGATGGTGGCCCGGCAACCGGGGCACCCGTGCGCCCGCATCCCGCAGCAGCCGCCGCGCCGCCACCAGTTCGTTGCCGGCGGCGGTCAGGGCCCCGCGCTTGTAGAGGGTGATGCCGATGTTCAGGCGGTTGCCGCCCAGATTCTTGCGGGCGCCGAGGGCCGCGTGCACGTCGGCGGCGCGGCGGAACCAGCGCTCGGCCGCGTCGAACCGCGAGGCGCGCAGGTGCTGGATGCCCAGCATGTTGGCCGAGCGGCCCTGCTCGCGGTCGCGGCCCAGGATGCGGAACAGGGCGTGGGCGGCCTCGGTGTCCTCCAGCGACGCCTCCGGCTCGCCCAGGTGCGACCGGGCCAGCCCCCGCAGATGCAGGTAGTCGGCGATGGCCGGGGGCAGCTGCCCGCGGTGGGCGTCGATGAACGCGGTGGACTCGCGCACCACCGACAGGTACTCGCCGCGCTTGCAGGCGAACGCCAGCCGCACCGCGTCCAGCTCGGGCATGGGCTCGGGCACCATGGCATAGCGCCCCGCCGAGGCCAGGAGCACGTCGAACTCCTCCTGGCGGTCCAGCTGGAACAGGTTGCGGGCGCACAGCAGGATCGCGTCCTGGACCCGGGGTTCCTCCGGCCCCGCCACCACGGTCAGGTGACGCGAGCCGGCGGAGACCCGGTCCAGGGCCTCGCGCAGCAGGTTCAAGGAGCGTTCCCATTCCTCGCCCTGGTGCGCGGCAAGAGCCTCCCGCCAGGCCGCGGGGTCGACCGGCAGGTCCTTCAGGGGTCCCGGCTGGGCGTGGCCGGAACCGGAGCGAGGATCATCGCGCATACCAGGCCTCCCCGACGGCGGCATCCTGCTCGATGACCACGAAGGAGAAGACCGTCACGCCGAGGACCTGGTTCGGGACCAGCACCAGGGTCCACTTGCCGACGACGATGCCGGGCGCGGCGCCGCTGCCGACGTGGGCGACCGAGGAGACGCTGTTGATGTCGTCGTGGCTGCCGCCGCCGCCGCCGCCGCCGAAGTCGTTGGAATCGATGGGATCGCCCTCGCGCTCGCCGTCGCCCCCGCCGTGGAGCGTGGCGGTGACCTTGGCCGTGGCCGAGAGCGGGTAGAGAACGAGCGCAGCCGCGGCGCACAAGGAACGAGAACCCGCAGCCAGGGACGTTGGTGGTGGCGAATCATGATTTCCTCCCGTAATGCGAGGCCCGGACCGTCGGATCAAGGAAGCGATTCCGCAGGCGCGACGGGGGAACAATCCGGACAAAGGCTTGGAACCCTGCTCAGCTGTTTCTAGGTTAAGGAATTCGCCGCACCCGGGGAAAGGGGTCGGCTCGATTTCGTCCGGATTCGGCGCCGGGACTGTCGGGCCGCCGCCTTGCGTGGTATTGTGGGGGCTTGCCGACGCTTCCCGTTTCTCCCGCACGAAAGGAACCGACCATGGAATACCGTTTCCTGGGCCGCTCGGGCCTGAAGGTCTCGGCCCTGAGCTTCGGCGCCTGGGTCACCTTCGGCGACCAGATGGACGTCGACCAGGCCTACGCCTGCATGAAGGAGGCCTACGACCGGGGCTGCAACTTCTTCGACAACGCCGAGGTCTACGCCGCCGGGCGGGCGGAGACCATCATGGGCGAGGTGCTGCGCAAGGCCGGCTGGCGGCGCAGCGACCTGGTCATCTCCACCAAGATCTTCTGGGGCGGCCGGCCCAATCCCGACGGCGGGCCGTATCAGTACGGCGCCAACGACCGGGGCCTGTCCCGCAAGCACATCATCGAGGGCACCGACGCCTCGCTGCGAGCGCCTGGGCCTGGACTACGTGGACCTGATCTTCTGCCACCGTCCCGACGTGGACACGCCCGTCGAGGAGACGGTGTGGGCCATGAACCACGTCATCCAGCAGGGCAAGGCCCTGTACTGGGGCACCAGCGAGTGGAGCGCCGAGCGCATCCGCCGCGCCTACGACATCGCCCGCCGCGAGCACCTGATCCCGCCCCTGATGGAGCAGCCCCAGTACAACATGCTGCACCGGCAGCGGGTCGAGGCCGAGTACGCCGCCCTCTACGACGAGATCGGGCTGGGCACCACCATCTGGAGCCCCCTGGCCAGCGGCATCCTCACCGGCAAGTACAACGACGGCATTCCCGAGGGCACCCGCATGTCCCTGCCCGACTACCAGTGGCTGCGCCGGGAGCTGGCCGGGCGAGGCCGGCGAGGCCAAGCTGGCCAAGGTCCGCCGGCTGACCGCCGTGGCCGAAGGAACTGGACTGCACCATGGCCCAGCTGGCCCTGGCCTGGTGCCTGAGCAACGACGACGTGAGCACCGTGATCACCGGCGCCTCGCGGCCGGAGCAGGTGACCGAGAACTTCGCCGCCCTCGAGGTGGCCGAGCGCCTGACCCCCGACGTGCTGGAATCCATCGAGGAGATCCTCGACAACCGTCCCGAGGGCGAGCACAACTGGAGATGACACCATGCGAAAGGTTCTGCTGCTGATGACTGCCCTGACAGCCCTGGCCGGCTCCGCCGGCGCCAACCCGCTGCTGGAGAAGTGGACCGCGCCCTTCGGCGTGCCGCCGTTCGACCGCATCGCCGCCACCGACTTCGAACCGGCCTACCGGCAGGCCATCGCCGCGCACGAGGCGGAGATCGCCGCGATCACCGCCGACCCCGCGGCGCCCACCTTCGCCAACACCATCGAGGCCCTGGACCGGGCGGGTGCGGACCTGGACCGGGTCCGCAGCGTCTTCGGGCTGCTCAACGGCACCATGACCGACGAGGCCATGCAGCAGGTGGCCAAGACCATGGCGCCGATCCTGTCGCGCCACCGGGACGCGGTGATGCTGGACGAGGCCCTGTTCAAGCGCGTGGACGCCGTCTACCGGGACCGCGCCGACCTGGACCTGGACCCCGAGCAGGCGCGCCTGCTGGAGGAGACCTGGAAGGGCTTCGTGCGCGGCGGCGCCAAGCTGGACCCGGCGCAGAAGGAGGAGTTCAAGCAGCTCAACGAGCAGCTCTCCCTCCTGCAGGTGCAGTTCGGCGAGAACGTGTTGAAGGAGACCAACCGCTGGGAACTGGTCATCGACGACGAGGCCGACCTGGCGGGCCTGCCCCAGGGCGTGGTCGACGCGGCGGCCGAGGCCGCCGAGCAGCGCGGCCACGCGGGCAAGTGGGTCATCACCCTGCACAAGCCCAGCTTCATCCCCTTCCTGCAGTACGCGAAGAACCGCGAGCTGCGCCGGCAGGTGTTCGAGGCCTACGCGAACATGGCCAACCACGGCGACGAGCTGGACAACAACGCGGTCCTGGTGGAGATCGCCGACCTGCGGGCCAGGCGCGCCCAGCTGCTGGGCTTCCCCACCCACGCCGACTACGTCCTGGACGACAACATGGCCAAGACCCCGACCGCGGTGTACGAGCTGCTGCGCCAGGTCTGGGATCCGGCCGTGGCCAAGGCCAAGGACGAGGTCGCCGGAGATGCAGGCCATCGTCGACGCCGAGGGCGGCGGCTTCCGGCTGCAGCCCTGGGACTGGTGGTACTACGCCGAGAAGGTGAAGAAGGCGAAGTACGACCTGGACGAGGACATGCTGCGCCCCTACTTCGAGCTGGGCAAGGTGCGCGAGGGCGTCTTCGCCGTGGCGGGCCGGCTGTACGGCCTGACCTTCACCAAGCGCACCGACATCCCGGTCTGGCACCCGGACGTGGAGGCCTTCGAGGTCAAGGACGCGCGACGGCTCCACCGTCGCCCTGCTGATGACCGACTACTACCCCCGCGCCAGCAAGCGCGGCGGCGCCTGGATGAACGCGCTGATCAAGGAGCGCTACCAGGACGGCAAGCGGGTCATCCCGGTCATCTACAACGTGGGCAACTTCACCAAGCCCACCAAGGACACCCCCAGCCTGCTGAGCATGGACGAGGTCGGCACCATGTTCCACGAGTTCGGCCACGCCCTGCACGGCATGCTGAGCGACTGCCGCTACGAGTCGCTGTCGGGCACGTCGGTGGCCCGCGACTTCGTGGAGCTGCCCAGCCAGATCATGGAGAACTGGGCCTTCGAGCCGCAGGTGCTGGACATGTACGCCCGCAACTACAAGACGGGCGAGCCCATGCCGGCGGAACTGAAGCGGAAGATCACCGAGTCCAAGCACTTCAACCAGGGCTTCGCCACCACCGAGTACGTGGCGGCCAGCTTCCTGGACATGGACTGGCACACCCTCGCTGTCGGCCAAGGGCCTGAAGGCCGGCGAGTTCGAGGACGAGTCCATGGCGCGGATCGGCCTGATCCCCGAGATCATCAGCCGCTACAAGAGCCCCTACTTCCGCCACAGCTTCGGCGGCGGCTACTCGGCGGGCTACTACAGCTACCTGTGGGCCGAGGTGCTGGACGCCGACGCGTTCGAGGCCTTCAAGGAGACCGGCGACATCTTCGACCCCAAGACGGCCGCCGCCTTCCGCCACGACATCCTGGAGAAGGGCGGCACGGAGGACCCGATGGTGCTGTACGAACGTTTCCGCGGCCACAAGCCGGGGATCGAGCCGCTGCTGAAGCGGCGGGGGCTGATGTAGGGTCCGCACCGGCGTCAGGCGCGAGGGGCCCGGCGGTTGCCGGGCCCCTTCTGCTTGCCGTCGGCGGGCCCTTGTCCGACCTTGGGCGGCAAGCCCGTCCCCAGCCGCCCACGACACGGAGGTCCTGTCCGGTGACACGCTGCGCCCGCATCGCCCTGTTCCTGCTCATCCCCTGCGCCTGGGCGGTCGTCGCCGCCCCGGCCGCGGCCGGCGTCGTCCTGAACACCCTGCAGGGGTTCGACGACCAGGCCCCCGGCTGGTCCGGCGGCCTGGACGGCCTGTTCACCGGCAAGGGCGGCAACACCGAGAGCATCCAGCTGACCGCCGGCGGCCGCATCCAGTGGCGCGATGCCGGCGAACGCGTGCGCCTGCAGCTGTCGGAGGACTACCAGGAGAGCGGCAACGCCGTCACCGACCGCAACCTGGTGGCCCACCTGCGCCACAACCACCGCCTGGGCGCCCGCTGGGCCACCGTCGAGTTCGTCCAGGTCCAGAGCAACTCGTTCCAGCAGCTGACCTCGCGCTGGCTGCTGGGCGCCGGCCTGCGCCGCGACTTCGTCGACCGCAAGGACCGTCACCTGGCCGTGGGCGTGACGCCCATGCTCGAAGTGGAGCGCCTCTCGGGGGAGACCGGCCACCCGGGCCGCGGGCGCCTGTCGGTCTTCGCCCTGGCCCGCCGCACCCTGACCGCCGGCACGCGCGTGGACGTGGTGGGCTTCTGGCAGCCCCTGTTCAGCGACTTCGCCGACCAGCGCGCGGTGGTCAACGCCGCCCTGGTGGTCAAGGTCACGGGCGCCGTCGACCTGAAGGTGGGCACGTCGGTGGAGCACGACTCGCGGCCCCCGGCCGGGGTGAAGCGGACCGACTGGAGCACCTACACGGGGCTCGGCGTGACGTTCTAACTGTGGATTCCCGCGGCATCGACAGGGGCCTGACGGCCCGCCGGCGGACTCCCGGTGGCCGCCCCGGGCACCCGCACGGCGACAATTTTCCGGGCGGACACTTTTTTGTCTCCAAGAACACCCGTTTGCGATAAGCTGACCCCAACTTGGGGGAGTCGGGAGCCAGCTAGCGGATCCCGCCACGCGGTCGTGGTCCGGCCGACCGGCCGGACGCGTCCTCGCCATCGCTCCACCGCAACAAACGTTCGGGAGGGAACACCATGCGGATTGCTATCGCCGTCGTCCTGTGTCTCGGCCTCGTCCTCGCCTCGGCCGCCCTGGCCGCCGACCGCACCGTCACCGTCACGCCCGTGACCGGCCCGGTGCAGTCCGTCGTCCCGTCCGATGCCGCGGGCGTCTGCACCTTCGGCAACAACGCCACCCCGGCCCTGGCCATCACCGACTGGATCTGGGGCGGCGAATCGTACGCCACCGTCTTCCCGGCCCAGCAGCCCACCTGCGCCACCTGCGCCGTCGGCTTCACCGTCGAGCAGGTGCACTTCTTCATGAACTTCAGCGTGGCGGACGTGCCGGCCACCTTCAACGCCAGCGTGTCGTTCTTCGAGGCCGGCGGCGACGGTTGTCCCGCCCCCACCGCGGAGATCTGCACCTCGCCGTCCTACCAGGTGTCCATCACCAACCCGGGCCTCTACGACATCGCCCTGCCCCTGGGCCCCTGCGCCTGCGCCTATTTCGGCTTCGACTACGCCGTGGCCATCAACCTGCCGGACGCCTTCCCGGCCACCATGCGTCCGGACGCCGTGACCGACAGCGCGCCCCTGGGCTGCGTCAGCTACAACGACTACGGCACGGGCTGGACCGACGTGTCCTCCTTCGGGTTCCCCGGCGAGCTGATCATGTACGCCGACATCGCCTGCTGCGAGCCGGCCGTCCCGGACGCCGAGCAGTCGTGGGGCGGGTTGAAGTCGATGTACCGGTAGACAGCGCGCAACGAACGGAACGGGCGGCCGCCGGCGGGAGTCGGCGGCCGCTTCGCGTGCGGCGGGTGGGGCGGCGGGGCCGAAACCGACGGCCTGACGGTCGCGGACGGGCGCGATCAACGTGGCCGGTCCCGCATCACGCAAGGAAGGGCTCGCGACATCAGTCGCGAGCCCTTCCTTGCAAAGTGGTACGCCGCCAGGGACTTGAACCCCGAACCTACTGATTAAGAGTCAGTTGCTCTACCAGTTGAGCTAGCGGCGCACCGTATTCGCGATAGGGTTGCCGGAGCGTCGGAAGATGCTATTCTGGGATGTCTTCACCCCGGCAGGCGGCCTAAGCTAGCACCGGCCCCCTGGGGTGTCAAGAAACCCGGACCGAATTCCGCCCGCACCCCGCAACGCGCCCCGGCGCCAGCCGTGAAGGACCCCACCGATGCCCCTGAAGACCCTCGCCACCCGCCGGAAGAGGGCGCGCGCCGTCATCGACGTCCTGCGCCGCGAGTTCCCCGACACCCGGTGCAGCCTGGAGCACGGCGACGCCTGGCAGCTGCTGGTGGCCACCATCCTGTCGGCCCAGTGCACCGACGCCCGGGTGAACCTGGTCACGCCCGACCTGTTCCGCCGCTTCCCCACGGTCGAGGACTTCGCCGCGGCGCCGCGGGAGGAGATCGAGGAGGCCATCCGCTCCACCGGCTTCTACAAGAACAAGGCCAAGAGCATCCAGGGCGCCGCCCAGGCCCTCCTCGAACGCCACGACGGCGGGTGCCCGACACCATGGCCGAGCTGGTCAAGGTCCCCGGCGCCGGCCGCAAGACCGCCAACGTGGTGCTGGGCGAGATCTGGAACCGCCCCGACGGCGTGGTCGTCGACACCCACGTGGGCCGCATCACGAGGAAGCTGGGCCTGACCGACCAGCAGGATCCCGTCAAGGTCGAACGCCAGCTCGGCGAGCTGCTCCCCCAGGAGGATTGGCGCGACTTCGGCCACCTCCTCATCGACCACGGCCGCAAGACCTGCAAGGCCCGTGCACCCAAGTGCGACGCGTGCCCCCTCTACAAGTGGTGCGAAACCCGCGCCTGACCACCCGCCCGCCGGCCTGGGGTTGCCGGCGAACGTCGGGACAGACGAACGGGCCGCACTCCGCAGGGGCAATGCCCCGAGGACCGCGGCCCGTTCGCCTGTCCCGACGTTGCCCTCAGCCGCTAGAACGGCAGGTCATCGTCCACGTCAGGCCCCGACGGCTCGCCCATCGGCGGCGGCGCGAACCCGCCCCCGGAGGACTCGCCGCGCCCGCCGGCGTCGCCCTCCTCGCGGCGGCCGAGCAGCATCAGCTGGTTGGCGATGATCTCGGTGGTGTAGTGGTCCTGCCCGTCCTGGCCGGTCCACTTGCGGGTCTCGATGCGGCCCTCGATGTAGACCTGCTTGCCCTTCTTCAGGTAGCGCTCGGCGCGCTCGGCCAGGTGCCGCCAGGCCACCACGCGGTGCCACTCGGTCTTCTCCTGCCACTCGCCGCTGTTCTTGTCCTTCCAGCTCTCGGACGTCGCCACGGTGAAGTTGGCCACCGGCACGTTGCTCTGGGTGTACTTCACTTCCGGGTCGCGGCCCAGGTTGCCGATGATGATCACCTTGTTGACCGAAGCCATGAATGCCTCCTCGGTTCCGGGGCGCACGCCCCGCGCTCGCATTGACTTTCCGGAACTGGGCCGCCGGTGACGACCGGAATGCTCACGAGGGGCCGCCCGCGGGCGGCGCGGCGCGAGCAGTCGGGATCGACGGGAGGGGAACCGTAGCAGAACAGGTCCGGAAAACGGACAAAAAAAATGGGGTGGATGATGGGATTCGAACCCACGACCACCTGGACCACAACCAGGGGCTCTGCCAGCTGAGCTACATCCACCACCATTATTGCGTTTTGGTTGGCACGCCCGGCAGGGCTCGAACCTGCGACCTGCGGATTAGAAATCCGCTGCTCTATCCAGCTGAGCTACGGGCGCGCCGGATGCCCGGTACGGGCCGCATGTCCCGCTGGCAGAGTCCGTCCCCACGGGCGGACGCGAATAATGGCCTGCGGGCGGGTCCGTGTCAAGGCATCGGGTCGTCATGGTCGGGGCGGCGAGATTCGAACTCGCGACCCCCTGCTCCCAAAGCAGGTGCGCCACCGGACTGCGCCACGCCCCGACCGTCATGCAGGGCGCGGGCCCGGAAGCCCGGACCGCTCTCCGATCGCCCAAGCGCCTGTGGCGCCTCCGGTTGGCGACCGGAACCCCGCCAAGAAGTAGATGCCCCGCCGCCCCGTGTCAATGGCCGCCGTCAACCCCGTGCGGCGGTCCCGGCGCGGACGTCGGCGGCGGGCGACGTCAGGCCAGGCCGTAGGCCGTGCGCACCGCCCGCAGCAGCCGCCGCAGGGCGCGGCCCCGGTGGCTGACGGCGTTCTTCTCGTCCGCCGGCAGCTCGGCCAGGGTGCGCTGGTCCGCCTCGGGCCGGAACACCGGGTCGTAACCGAAGCCGCCGCCCCCCACCGGCTGGCGCGTGATGGTCCCCAGCAGGCGGCCCGTGGCCGTCAGCTGCAGGAAGTACTCCTCGTTCACCGCCCGGCCGGGCGCCTCGGGATCCAGGCCCGACGGCGCCACGTGGGTCAGCGGCAGGTCGCCGCTCATGGGCCCATGGGTCAACCAGATGCGCGGGTCGGGCACGGTCACCTCGCCCGGCTCGGAGCCGTGCCCGCCGGCGATCAGCCTGGCCGCCACCTCGCGCGCCCGGTCGGTGTCGTGGCCCCAGCCCACCAGGTCGGCCATCAGGGCGGTGCGGTAGTCCTCCCAGACCTGCTCCCGATCCACCAGCCCGTTCCAGAAGCCCGGCTCCTCGGCGGGGTCCTTGATCTGCACCGCCCGCGCCCAGGGGTTGAACAGCCAGCGCTTGCGGGCCGGCGCGGCCACCGGACCGTCGTGGTCGCCGGGGCGCGGGTCGATCCACACGCAGGCCGAGGCGAAGCGGGCCTGGCGCGAACCGTCGGGCACCTTGGCCAGCAGGTCCAGCAGCAGCGACACGTTGCTCTCGTAGTTGGCGCCCTCCCCCGAGAAACGGGCCGCGAAGATGTCCGGCAGGCCGTTCAGCACCCGCACCTGCAAGGCGGTGTCGTCGGCCACGGCGATCTCGCCGGTCCAGGCCGCCGTCACCAGCGCCTTGCGGGTGGCGTTGCCCTCGATGGTGGTGCCGTCCTCCAGCACCTTCGGCAGGCCCGGGTAGTCCTCGGCCGGAGTCACCGCGAAGGGCGTGTCGGCGAAGAGCTGGCGCAGCTCGCGCACCTTGTCCGGATTGCGGCTGGCCAGCACGACCTTGCGCTTCTGCATGCCCATGATCACACCTCCAGCACCTTGTGCTGCAGTTCGTTGATCTTGGCGACGGCCGCCGCCCCCAGATCCAGCATTGTCTCCAGCTGCTCCCGGGCGAACGGCCGCTGCTCGGCCGTGCCCTGGATCTCGATCAGCCCGCCGCCCTCGGCCATGACGATGTTCATGTCCGTCTCGGCGGACGAGTCCTCGCGGTAGTCCAGGTCCATCAGCACCTCGCCCCCGACGATGCCCAGGCTGATGGCGCCCACCAGCGAGCGCATGGGGTGGCGCTTCAGGCCCAACCGCTGCAGGGCGTCGTACAGGGCCACGGCCGCGCCGTTGATGGAGGCGCAGCGGGTGCCCCCGTCGGCCCGGATCACGTCGCAGTCCACGGTGATGGTCAGGTCGCCCAGGGCGTAGAGGTCGGTGACCGCGCGCAGGGAGCGACCGATCAGCCGCTGGATCTCCATGGTGCGCCCGCCCTGGCCGCCGCCGGCGGCCTCGCGCCGCATGCGCTCGCCGGTGGAGCGGGGCAGCATGCCGTACTCGGCGGTGACCCAGCCCTGCCCCGCGCCCTTGAGCCAGCGGGGCGTGCCGTTGCTGATGCTGGCGGTGCACACCACGTGCGTGTTGCCCATCTCGATCAGCACCGAGCCCTCGGCGTGGGGCAGGTAGTCGCGGGTGATGCGGGTCGGCCGGAGCTGCCGCGTGCCGCGGCCTCCTTCGCGTTCGCTCACGTGTCTTCCCTTCGCTTGCGGCCCACGCGGGGCCGGTGCGCGCGGACGCCGGTCAGGCCCGTTCGGCCAGCCGCCGGCCCGCGTCCTCCATCTCGTCCAGGCCCACGTTGTCCACGTCGGCCACGGGTCTGCCCAGGAAGCGCGCGCCGATCTCGGCGAACTTCCAGGGGATGTCGCTCAGCAGGAACGACAACCGCCCCTCCCGGTCCGCCGGCCCGGGGCGGTCGCTGTCGCGGCGACGCAGCGAGAGATCCGCCAGCAGCGCGTCCGCCGCCTCGGCCAGGGCCTCGGCCGAGTCCACCAGGGCCGTGCGCGGCCCCATGACCCGGGCGATGGCCGTCTTCAGCAGCGGGTAGTGGGTGCAGCCCAGAATCAGGGTGTCCACCGCCGCGTCGCGCAGGGGCGCCAGGTATTCCTCGGCCGCCATGGCGGTCATGGCGTGGCCCATCATCCCCTCCTCCACCAGAGGGACGAAGAGGGGACACTCCTGCGCGATGATCGCCGTGCCCGGCAGTCCCGCGCGCAAACCTTCCTGGTAGCGCCCCGAGCGGATGGTGCCCGAGGTGCCGATCACGCCCACCGGGCCGCCGCGGCTGACCCGCAGGGCGGTGGCCACGCCGGGCTCGATCACCCCCAGCACCGGCACCGGCAGCACCTCGCGCAGGTGGTCCAGGGCGAAGGCGCTGGCCGTGTTGCAGGCCACCACCACCAGCTTGACGCCCCGCTCGACCAGCACGCCCGCGTCCTGCCGGGCGAAGGCGCGCACCGTGCGTTCGCCCTTGGTGCCGTAGGGCACCCGGGCCGTGTCGCCGAAATACACCACGTCCTCGCAGGGCAGCCGCCGGTGCAGGGCGCGCAGCACCGTCAGCCCGCCCAGTCCCGAGTCGAAGACCCCGATGGGCCGCCGCCGCAGGTCGTCGTGCACCTAGAGCCACCTCCGCGGATCGAAGGGGCGCGCCATGTCGATGTGCCCCGCCAGGGTCTCCACCTGCTCCCCTTCCACCAGGATGACGCAGGAGCGGGTGCCCGGGAAGTTCAGGGCCACGGTCCGCAGGATCGAGGTCAGGGTGGCCGATTCGGCGGCGGTGCCCCCGGGATGACCCGTGACCAGTTCGCGGCTGAAGTCCAACACCACCGACTGGTCGTCCGGGTCCAGGAACGCGTCCAGGGCGCGGGTGCCCGCAGGCAGGGCGCTGACCGCCCCGCTGATGTGCGGCCCCTCGCAGAGCACGCCCATCAGGCCCAGCAGGTCCTCCCCCGGCCGGTCGCGGCTGGGGATCTGGCGCTGCTCGGTCACGTAGCCGCCGGCATCCCACTCGGGAAAGACCAGCATCACGGCCCGGTCGCCGGCGCGGGCCGCCTCGTCCGCCGCCGGGGCGAACTCGCTGAACGTGTCCTCGTCGGGAGTGCGCCGGCCGCTCTGCCAGTAGATCCAGCCGGCGGCCACCACCACGACGATCAGCAGCAGGGCCACCAGCCCGGGCGCGGCGCCCCGGCGCGCCCGGGGCGGCCCGGGGCGGCGGGTCGACGGCCGGCGGCGCGGACCGCGGGCCTCGGGGTTGCGGGGCTCGGTCATTGGCCCCCCTCCCCGTCCGCGGGCACGTCGGCCTGGGCCTGGGGCAGGCCCGCCGTGTCCCGATAGGCCAGGATGGCGTCGCCGATGGCCGCGGCCAGCTCGCGCTGGTAGCCGCGGTCACCCAGCTTCTGCTCCTCCTGGGTATGGCTGAGGAAGCCCAGCTCGATCAGCACCGCCGGCATGTACGCCCCGACCAGCACCCGGAACCCCGCCTGGCGCACGCCCCGGTCGGGCAGCCCCAGGTCGCGGGTCACGTCGGTCTGGATGGTCTCGGCCAGGCGGCTGCTGCTGGAGATGAAGCGGTTCTGCACCAGCTCCCAGACGATGAACTGCACGTCGTCGGGCTCGCCCGACGAGGCGTTCTCGGCCGCCTCCACGCTCTTGGCCCAGTCCGAGCGGGCCGGCGACAGGAAGTACGTCTCCAGCCCGTGGGCCGCGTCGTTGAACCAGCTGTTGCAATGCAGGGACAGGAACAGGTCGCCGCCGCCGGTGTTGGCGATCTCCGCCCGGTCGGCCAGCTCCACGTACTCGTCGCGCTCCCGGGTCAGCACCACCTTCAGGTCGCTCTCCCGCTCCAGGTAGTGCTTCAGCTCCTGGGCCACCGCCAGGTTCACGTCCTTCTCCAGGATGCCCCGCGGACCCACCGCGCCCACGTCGTGGCCGCCGTGGCCCGGGTCGATGACCACCGTGCGCACGGCCTGGTCGTTGGTGACGTCCACCGGTCCCTGCTCGATGTTGAGCTGGGCCTGGCCCCGCGGCACCGGCGAGGGCAGGCTCGAGACCTGCTCCTCCTCCAGCACCAGCACGATCTCGCGCCCGCCGTCGGCGGTGTAGGTGCGGTAGCGGCCCACCAGATCGTCCACCTGGCAGACGATCACCGCGTCGTCGCCCTGCTGGCGGCTGCGGACCGACAGCAGCAGGCCGCGGCGCCGGGTCGCACCCACGGCGCCCGTGTCCACGCTGCCCCCGTAGATCTTCAGCTCGATGATCCCCGAGCTGGGGCTGGTGGTGCGGTAGGCCAAGGCGTCGCGGCAGCTCACGTGCACCACGGTGGTGCGCCCCAGGGTCTCGGCCCGCAGGCCGATGACGTTGTAGCTGGGCACGCCGATGCGCAGGCGGTGCAGGTCGGGATCCCAGGTGATGCGGTCCCCGACGGCGGGCCCCACCACGTCCGTCAGCAGGGGCAGGGGCAGCCACAGGTCCCCGTCCAGGTCCAGCACCGGGACCGGCAGCAGGGTCTGGCCGTCGGGGGTGGTCACGAGCCGGCTGTCGGCGGTGACGGTGAAGACCGCGTCGCCCACCTTCAGCTCGAGCCCGCGCACGTTGGCCTGCCAGTAGCGCCCGGCATTCAGCAGCGACGCCACCGTGGCCGAGCGCAGGTACACCGCATCGATCCCCTCCAGCAGCCGGCGGCCCTCGATGGCCCGGGTCTCCTGGGTGGCCTCGAAGCGCACGGTCAGGTTCTCGGGGGCGGCGTCGGCCACCACGTGGAATCCGAACAGGGGGTCGAGGGGAGCGGCGTCCTGGGCCGCGGCGCGGCCGCCGCCGGCCACCGCCAGCAGCAGCCCCAGCAGCACGGCGCGGCGTCCCGCGGCGGCGGCGGCTTTCCTCGTCATCGGCGCCCGACCTCCTTGGCGATGCGACGGGCCACGTCCTGCTTGGCCTTGGCGTCGCGCTTGTCGTGCAGCTTCTTGCCGCGCCCCAGTCCCAGCTCCACCTTCACCAGTCCGTGACTGAAGTAGAGGGACAGGGGCACCAGCGTCAGGCCCTTCTCCTCGATCCGGGGCTGGAGCTTGCGGATCTCCCGGCGCGTCAGCAGCAGCTTGCGCCGGCGGAAGGGTTCGTGGTTCTCGCGGTTGCCCTGCTCGTAGGGTCCGATGTGCATCTTGCAGAGCCAGGCTTCGCCCTCGCGGATCTCGCCGAAGGCGTCGCCCAGGTTGCAGCGGCCGGCGCGCAGGGCCTTGACCTCGGTGCCCTGCAGCACGATGCCGGCCTCCCAACGGTCGAGGATCTCGTACTCGTGGAAGGCCCGCCGGTTCTTGGCGATGATCTTGTGGCCGGTGCCCTCGCTCTTGCGCGCCATGCTGCTCCCGTTCGCGAACCGTCCGGATCCGTGCCCGGTTCCGGGCGAACCGTGAATATACCCTCCGCACGCGCCGGTGCAAACGGCTCATTCTCCCGCGGCCCCGCCGGCCGGTCCCCGCAAAAAAGTGGCAAGCCCAGGTTGACAGCGGCCGTGGCAGCGGCTAGATTGCCCCTCCGTCCTACGGGACGACATCGCGAATATGTGTGCCCAGGTGGCGGAATTGGTAGACGCGCTACGTTCAGGTCGTAGTGGGGGTAACCTCGTGGGAGTTCGAGTCTCCCCCTGGGCACCATGGCCTCTCCGGAAACGGAGGGCCTTTTTTTGTCCGCCACCGGCCTGACCACCCTCCCTCCGTTCCGGCACGGAATCTGCACTCCCCATCCCGCCGAACCGGGCATCCTGTGCCCCTGGCCCCGCAAATGGCCCTTTTGACGCCTCTGCGGCGGTACGGACGCGGGATGCCCCCGAACCGGGACCTTTCCATGGGAGCCTGATTCCGTCATGCGTTGGCACGATATCATCCTGCCCGATCCCGCCGCCCGGCCCGACCTGGCGGCCGCTTGCGCGCGGGTCCGGCATCTGGTGGGGACCATCCCGGCGGTCCAGGGCCGCGACGGCCTGGATGCGGTGACCGTCACCGCCGTCATGGCCGAGGCCGGCCTCACCCTCTTCCAGGCAGTGCGCGCGGCCCTGCCGGAGGCTTTCGCCCCGGACGGCGGCGCCGGCGCCGAGACGCCCCTGCTGGGCGACCCGGCCCATGACGGGCTGCGGGGGTACCACCTGGTGGTGCCCCCCGCCCTGCTGGACCTGCCCTGGAACTGGCTGCATACGGGCTTGGCCTTCCTGGCCGAGAAACATCCGCTTTCCTGGAGCCCGGTCTCGGCGGGCGCGCCCCTGCACGGCGCCGCCCGCCCCTGGTTCGGCCGCATGCAGCGGGCCCGCTTCCTGGTGGACGAGGCCGGTGGCAACGGCCTGCGGGGCACCCTGACCCAGCTTCGCGACGGCGTGGCCCGGCCCGAGGTGCTGTTCGTGGCCGGCCACTCGGACGAGGCGGTCCGCCGCTTGATCCACCGGGAGGGCGAGCGGGTGGCCGCCGCCCTGGAGGACGCCCGCTGGGGTGAACCCCTGGCCCACCTGGACCTGCCCGCGACCACCCCCACCCCCAGCCGGCTGACGGAACAGGCGGTGCTTTACCAGGCCATCCACTACGCCGGCCCCACCAGTTGCCCCGCCCGCGCCGCCGATGCGGCGGCCGAGCCGTGGCTGGACCAGCTGGTGCACGACGCCCTGACCGAGCCTGACGAGGCCTTCGACACGGAGGTGGGTCTGGAAGCCAAGCTGGTGGGCATCGACCAGGTGACGGCGGTGCTGGACGCGGTGGCCGACAGCTACGCCCGCCACGGGACGGGCGGCGGCCGGACGCGGTCCCCGGCGGCGGCCGCCACGCCGCGGGCCCAGGCGTGGCTCCTGGACGACGGCCCCGTGCCCCCGGAAGGCTTCGGCCACGGGCCGGGACTGCCGCCCCTGGTGATCTCCAACAGCCACCGGGCGCTGCCCGAGCTGGGCGCGCGCTTCCTGCAGGCCGGCGCCTCCACCTTCATCGGACCGGTGGTGCCCCTGTACAGCCGCCCGGCGCGACTCTTCGCCGGCGCCTGCTGGCAGGCCCTGGCAACCGGCTGGTGCGCCGGCGCCGCCGCCTGGCGGGCCGCCGCCGAACTGCGCGAGAGCCTGGGTGCCGAGCACCCGGCCTGGCTCAGCTACGGGATCCAGGGCAGCGGGCTGCTGGCCTTGCAGTACCTGTAGGCGTCAGTCGCCGCCCACGAGGGCGCACAGCTCGGCGTGGACCAGGCCGTTGGTGACCACCAGGTCGGCGCCGCCGCTGACGTACGGCCGTCCCCGGTGATCGCTGATGGTCCCGCCCGCCTCCTGCACCAGCAACAGGCCCGCCGCCACGTCGTAGACCTGGATCCACCCACCGAAACCCGCCACCAGCGCGTCGTAGGATCCGTCCGCCACCCAGGCCAGCTCCAGGGCGATGGCTCCCACCTTCCGCAACTTCAGGGTGCGCAGGATCAGGGCCTGCAGCAGGGCGGGATCCCGCACGAAACGCCCGTCCTTCTTGAACTGCCCGCTGATCACGGCGTCCGCCAGGTGGGCCCGCTCGCTGACGCGGATGGGGAGCCCGTTGCGCCGGGCGCCGGTCCCGCGCACGGCCGTGTAGGTGTCCCCGCCCACCGGCACGTGGACACAGGCCGCCAGGGCTTCGCCGTCCTCCAGCAGGGCGATGCTGACGCAGAACCCCGGCAGCCCCAGGGCGAAATTCAAGGTGCCGTCGATGGGGTCCAGGTGCCAGACCCGGCCGTGGTCCGGCGCGGTGCCCCCCAGTTCCTCTCCCACGACGGCGTCGTCGGGGAAGGCCGACGCGATGCGCGCGCGCAGCATCCGTTCGATGGCCGGATCCGCGGCGGTCACCGCCTCGCGGCCGCTCTTGAAGGTGAGGGCCTCGCCGCCCCGCCAGTGGTCCAGGGCCATGCCGCCGGCCTCGCGGGCCCAGGCGGTCAGGGTTTCCTCGAGCTGTCGGTGATCGATCACGGGGAGTCCTTCGGGACTCGGGCCGCCGCCAGCGCCGCGGCCAGTTCGCGGGCGGCCGCGCGCACGTGGTCAGAGATGGCCGCGATCTCCGCGCCGGTGGCCTGGTCCTGGTGGATGCCCGCCACGGCGGCGCAGGTGCAGCCGGCGGCCTCGGCCACCAGGACCGCGCACTCGGCGGCCAGGGGCCCCTCCTTGTGGGGCGGAATCACGACGCTGCCGGCCCCGCCGCCGGCGGCCGCGGGCCGGGCCACGGCGACGGCGCCCACGTGGGCTTCACCGCCGCCGACCAGCAGCAGCAGATCCCGGCCCTGGGGAACCAGCTCCAGGCGGACCCGCGTGCGGCCCACGCCGCGTTCCACGGGGGCCGGCAGCGCGTCCTTGCCCCTTGTTCCTCCGGTGCCGTACTGTGCCATGCAACCCCCCGGGGAGCAGAAGCGTCTACCTTGCGGGGTGGGTCATTCCCGACCGCGCGCCCCGACGGCGGGGTTCGGGATGCCCCGCACGAACACCAAAGGTATACTTTTTCCGGTTCGACGGGAACAATCAGCGGCGGGACGGTGTAGGTCGACCATCCCGCGACAGGACCAGACCGCTGACCGCGCCCCGCGCGCGGCGCCGGTCGCGAGTACGGAGCACCATGCCGCCCGAACGGCAGAACCCGAACCCCCTGGCGGGAGTCTATCGGCTGCTCACGTCCCGTGGCGCCCATCTCGTGTTGGGGGCCGCGACGGTGCTTGCCGTGGTGTTCTGCGGCTGGGACGCCACCCGCACCCGCCCCAGCGACGGCACCGTCTGGCTCCTGGGCCGGCCCGAGCTGGAGGTCCTGGACCTCCTGCCCGTCACGACCGCCAGCCCCACTCCCCTGCAGACCGGCGACCTCATCGTCGGCATCGGCAAGCGCATCGTCAACAATCCCCAGCAGGCGGCCGATGAGCTGCGCCGCTACCAGCCGGGCACCAAGGTCCCCTACCTGGTCCGCCGCGGCGGCGAGCAGGTCCGCCTGGAGGTGTTGCTGGGCACCACCCGCGTGGACCTGCGCGACTACGCGGTCAACGTGATGCTGGCCCTGGTGTATCTGGTCATCGGCTTCGCGGTGTTCCTGCGGGCGAGCGACGGGCGGGCGCCGGGGCTGTTCTTCGTGTTGTGCCTGTTGTTCAGCCTCTACTTCATGACGAACCTGCAGCAGGTCAGCTACTTCCTGGGCGCCATCATCACCCAGAACATCGGGGCCTTCGCACGCTTCATGCTGCCGGCGGTGTTCCTCCACTTCTTCCTGGTCTTCCCCCGCAAGAAGCTGACGCTGACCAAGCATCCGTTCCTGGCGCCGCTGCTGTACCTGCTGCCCTGGATGTTCTACCTGCGCTTCACCCTGAACGAGTTCATCGGCACCGCCGGCGCCAAGATCGACGCCACCAGCTGGATCGTGCTGGGGCTGTACTACGTGTTCGGGCTGTGGGCGCTGCTGCACGGCTACTTCAGCTACCGGGACCCGGTGATGCGCCAGCGGGTGCGGATCCTGACCTTCGGCACCTTGGCTGCGGTCATCCCCTTCCTGGTGGTGAAGATCGGGCTGGAGGAGCTGAACTTCCGCACCGGCCTGACGCGGCTGGGCGCGGTGCCCCTGGCCATGATCCCCATCAGCTTCGGCTACTGCGTGGCCAGGTACCAGGTCCTGCAGATCGACCTGCTGCTCAAGCGCAACCTGGCCTACGCCCTGCTGACGGGCAGCGTGTGGCTGGGCTACCTGGGCCTCGCCTGGTGGCTGGGCGGCCGGCTGCTCGGACTGGTGCCCGGGGCCAGCCCCCTGATCGCCGCGGGCGCGGCCCTGGCGGTGGCCGCGGGGATCTGGCCCGTGCGCCGGGGGCTCCAGCGTTCCCTGGACCGGCGTTTCTACCACTCGCGGGACAACCTGGCCGGGCTCATCGAGGAGTTCAGCAAGGAGATTCCCCGCCTGATCCAGCGGGAAGCCCTGCTGGAGAAGGTGGGCCGCCGCCTGGTGTCGGCGCTGCACGCGCCCAACCTGGCCTTCTACGTGGCCGCGGGAGAGCACCAGGCCCGCGCCTTCGAGCTGTCCGGGCTGATCCTGGGCCCGGCGACCGGTCTGCCCGAAGAGGTGGAGGACGCCCCGCCCCCCACGCCGCCCACCTACCCCGCGACCCTGCACCTGGCCTCCCTGGCGCCCCTGCTGGAACGCGAGACCGAACCCTTCTGGGCCGATCCCGGCGACGCCCTGGAGACCGAGATGCGCCAGGCCATCACCCGGGAGCAGGCCGAGCTCATGGCCCGGGCCCGGGAGCAGCGGCTGCTGGTGGAGCACGGGGTGGAGCTGCTGGTGCCGCTGGTGGCCCAGGGTCGCCTGGTCGGGCTGATGGCCCTGCCGTCCCGGCCCAGCGAGGAGAGCTGGGCCGTGCACGAGCTGCAGTTGCTGACCATCGTCGCGGGGCAGGTGGCCCTGCAGGTGGAGAACGCCCGCCTCTACGAGGAGGAGGTGGCCAAGCAGAAGCTCGAGGAGGAGATGGCCATGGCGCGCCAGATCCAGGCGCGGCTGTTGCCCCGGCACATCCCCGCGTACCCGGGCGTGGAGATCCAGGCGGTGAACGTCTCCAGCAAGCAGGTCTCCGGGGACTACTACGACGTGATCGAGCGGGAGGACGGGCGCCTGGGCATCGTCATCGCCGACGTCAGCGGCAAGGGCATGCCCGCCTCCATCCTGGCCTCCAACATCCAGGCCGCCCTGCGGGCCCAGTGCGACACCTGCGAATCGCCGGCCGAAGTCCTGGTGCGCATCAACAAGCAGATCCACGCCAGCACCGACCCGCAGCACTTCGCCACCCTGTTCCTGGCCATCTTCGACCCGGACGACCGCACCCTGCGCTACAGCTCCGGCGGCCACAACGCGCCGGTGATCGTGCGCGCCGACGGTTCGGTGCAGCTGCTGGAGAAGGGCGGCCTGCCCCTGGGCGCCTTCGACTTCGGCACCTACGACGAGGAGACGGTGGACCTGGAGCCGGGCGACACCCTGTTCATGTACACCGACGGACTGACCGAGACCAAGGGCCCGGACGGGGACGAGGACTACGGCGAGGAGCGCCTCAACGAGCTGCTGCGGGCCAACCGCCACAGGGCGGCCGGCGAGCTTTTCACCGAGGTCAACCGCAGCCTGTTCGCCTTCAGCGGCCGCAAGGACGCCGACGACGACATCACCATGGTGTGCGTGAAGATCGCCGCCGCCTGCGACGAGGCCCTCGTCCAGGCGGACGGCCGCTAGGCCGGTGGTGGATATCCGGCCGGCGGTGCAACCCGGACGGGCCGGACAACGTAGGCACCCCGGATGTGCCGGCCGCGACGCGGTCCGGCCGGCCGGACGATCCTTGCCGGAGGCAAGCCTGTGAAGTGGATGATCATCGGCCTCGTGGTCGCCCTGGCCCTGATCGGCCTGGGCGTGGTGCTCACGGGCGGCCAGGGCGGCAACACCGCCGTATCGGCCGACCCGGAAGCCGCCCTCCTCTGCAAGGAAGGCACCGAGGACGCCAACGCCTTCCGCCTCGAGGCCGCCATCGACAAGCTGGGCCGCGCCCTGCAGCGGGATCCCTCCCTGGCCGAGGCGTCCATCGCCCGCGCCATGGCCCTGGCCCGCCTGGGCCGGGTGGACGAGTACAAGAGTGAGCTGGCCCGGGCCGACAGCCTGACCGTGCTGATCCCCGACGACCGGCGCCGCATGGTGGCCGAACTGCGCCTGAGCAACTTCCTCTCGTCGCGCTGCTTCGCCTGGCGCGATTCGTTGCTGGGCCGCCTGGCCAAGGAGCAGCCCCACAACATCTACGTGCTGGTGGCCCAGGCCAACCAGACCATGCGCGACGGTGACCTCGACGCCCAGGAGCAGGCCTGGCAGCGCATCCTCGAGATCGATCCCAACTACGCCAACAGCTACAACATGCTGGGCTACCTCGAGCTGAACCGCGCCCACTACGACAAGGCCGTCGAGTACATGCAGAAGTACGCCTTCCTGGCGCCGGACCTGGCCAACCCCCACGACTCGCTGGGCGAGGTGTACCTGACCATCGGGAAGTACGAGGAGGCCGAGAAGGAATTCCGGGCCTCCCTCAAGATGCAGCCGGACTTCTACAACTCGATGATCAACCTGGGCCGGGTCTATCTGGCCCGCGGCCAGATCCGCACCGGCCGCGAGATCCTGGAGAAGGTGGGCGGCCTGGTGGCCGGCAGCGAGCTGGAGAAGAACGTCGACCGCACCCTGGTGGGCACCTACGAGGTCAACGGGCTGCAAGACGACCTGGCCCAGCTGACGGCCGAGTTCGTGACCCGCTTCCCCGACGATCCCACCGCCGGCTTCTACCGGGCCATGCGCCTGGTCTATCAGGGCAAGGTCGAGCAGGGCCAGACCGTGATGGACTCGTGCCTGGCGGTGTGGCGGGTGGGCGACAGCTACGCCAAGAGCCCCGAGGCCCGCCTGAACATCGACTACGCCGACCGCCAGTTCGACGCCCTGGTCGCCGACATCGCCGACGACCCGGCCACCGCCGCCCGCCTGTGGCGCCGCGTCGTGGACCTGGTGGACGGGGAGCGGCCCTACCAGGACACCTGGTTCGACCGCTACCGCCTGGCCGCCGCCCTGGAGGCCGACGGCCAGCCGCAGGAGGCCCTGGAGCAGATCGAGCCCGTGCTGCAGGCCAATCCCCGCGCCTTGAACGTGCTGGTGCTGGCGGTGAACTGCTACCTGGACCTGAATCGGCTGGACGAGGCCCGCAAGGCCGTGGACCAGCTCACCTGGGCCGCGTCCAAGGCCGACGAGGACTTCCCCGCGCGCGTCAAGGCCGAGGAACTGGAGCAGCGGGTCGCCGAGCGCGAAAAGGCCGGATCCTAGGCCGGCGGCGGCGAACCCGGAAACACGAAGCCCCGCCGCGATCGCGGCGGGGCTTCGTCCGTTCGGGCCGGCGCCGTCCGCGCGTCAGACTTCCTGGAAGAAGTAGGGGCGCAGGCACTGCACGATCTTGTCGTAGGTCTCCGGGTACAGGCCCCACACGGTGGCCGCCACCGAGCTGAGCAGGCTGTTGCCGTCCTGGGGCGTGAAGCAGTAGCCGGTGATCTCGGTGCCGTCGCCGCCGACGTGCATGCCGTCGATGGGGATCACCGACTGGTTGAGGATGCGCCCGCAGAAACCGTGGTCGCGTCCGAAGGAGAAGATGCTGTTGGCCGTGGTCTTGTAGGTGATGGCGATGCGGTCGTCCGCCACCAGCCGCGCCACCAGCTCGTCCTTGGTCACCGGCTTCGCCACCTTCAGGTGGTAGTGGATGACGTGCATGAGCTGGGTGTTGAGCTTCAGGGCCGAGCTGAAGAGGTTCAGGTCATAGTCCTTGCCCTTGGTCTGGAACAGGTGCCAGGCGTCGCGGGCGTGGTGGGTGCCGAAGCGCTCGTCCTTGTGGCCGCCCACCTGGGGGCTGGGCACGAAGCTGCCGTCCTGGCTGATGTCGTTGGAGCGCCGCATGCAGACGAAGCGGCCCTCCTTCAGGTTGTCCGGGCCCTCGTCCCCCAGGCCCGAGGGTCTTGATCAGCACCGACAGGTTGTGGGTGTTGCAGCTGACCACCTGCAGGTACTTGTCCTTGCCCGGCTCGAGCACCTCGTCGTTGATGCCGCGGGCGTACTGCTTGCCGAAGCCGAACTCGCTGCCCTGGGCGATGAAGAGGTCGGTGTTCTTCTCGTACTGCTCGTACCACTTCTCCTTCATCTCGTTGCCCGAGGGGTGCAGTCCACCACGACGCGGGCGGCCTCGAGGGCGTCCTCGGTCATGGTGTCCACCTTCAGCCCCATCTTCTCGAAGCCGTCGACCCGGTCGCTGTCGGTGACCAGGCGGGCGCCGCGCCGCAGGAGGTTCTGCACCTTCGAGCGGTCGGTCAGCAGCGGCGTGCGCTTGTGGAACAGGACCTCGTCGATGCCCAGCTGGGCCTTGAAGTGGCACAGCAGGCCGATCAGCGGCTCACCGATCGTGCCGGTGCCGATGACGAGGACGGTCTTCGAACCGAGCATGGTCGTCTCCTTGGCTGGCGGTCAGCGCTCGGGCAGGCCCCACCGCTCGTGGGGCAGCACCTCCACCGGCCGCGCGAAGAACTTGTCTGCCGGATACCGAAGGAGGTTACTCACCCGGCGAGGTGTAGATACAAGAAAATTCCATGATCTGGCGGCCGAAACGGCTGGCCGCGCGGCCCTCGCGGAAGAGGGACTCCCAGTGGGGGTTGAGTACCGCCCGCAGCGCCCGCTGCAGGCGCGCCCGCTGGCCCAGGGCCTCGCCCAGGTGCTTCTCCAGCTCGCGCGCGGCGCCCCGTCAGGTGGTCGCCCTGCGCCGCGGCCGCCAGCCGGTCCTGCTCCAGGACCAGCTCCTCCAGCCGCTCCTCCACCGCCGCCAACTCCCGCCGCTGGGCCGCCAGCGGCACCAGGGCCTCGATCTCCTCCTCCACCTCGGGCACGATCATGGCCGTGCGCCAGCCCACCGACTTCTTGCTGCGCAGGATGTCGCCGTAGGTGTGGTCGCCCCAGTAGAGGATGCCGTCGCCCCGGCAGCCCAGCTTCCGTTCCAGGAAGAAGGCGTCGCCGCCGGTGAAGCACACGCCGCGACGGTTGGGCATCAGCGGGTTGCTCCCCGCCGGCACCGGCTTGCCGGCGCCCGCGGGCCAGGAAGAAGCCCGGCTTGCGGGCGAAGCAGATGACCAGGTCGAACAGGTCCTCCCACGAGCCCGGAGCCCCGCCCACCAGGTGGTCCATGACCGCGGCGGTGTAGTCCGACCTCCGAGTTGGTGAGCAGGAACAGCCTCGTCCCCGCCTCCCGGTGCCGGCGCAGGGTGGGCACCAGGTCCGGATCGCGCAGGAAGTAGCGGTCCAGGTCCGCCACGATGCGCGTCTTCAGGGAGCCGTCGGCGTGCAGGGTGTCGATGGTGGCGCGGATGTCGTCGAACAGGGCGTGGCGCGACCGGCCCAGCTCCAGCGCCCCGCTGCTCCGCCAGGTCGATGATGGCCGCGTACAGGGAGCCCTCGGGCAGGTCGAAGAGGGTGTCGAAGATGCGGTAGCGGGCGTTGCCGATGCGGATGCGCCCCCGCGGGTAGAGGTGCCGCCGCTCGTCCTTGTCCAGGAAGCGGAAGCCGTGGCGGACCCGGGTGATGTGCCCGTGGGCATCGACCTTCAGCAGGTTGCCCAGCCGCTTGTCGACGATCAGCCCGCGGATCGCCGCCGCCGGGTCCCAGCGCACGCTGCGCACGGCCTCGGGGTAGCCCTTGTCGCGCACCAGGCGGTCGATGGCCAGCTCGAAGCACAGGCGGTTGAAGTTGTCGGTGTTGTACACCGCCAGGGTGTGGTCCATGTCGAACCCCATGGCCTCGATGGACGTCATGCGCAGGTTGCGGTTGGTGAAGACGCGGCGGCTGGGTCGCGTCGAGGGGTCGGCGGCGGATGTGGCTGCGGATCCGGAGGGTCCGGTCATGGGCGCTGCTCCTGGCGGTTCGGGATCGGGAACCGGCGCGGCCGTCAGAGGGTCGCGGACTGCGGGACGCCGCTGCCGGCGGCCAGGTCGGCGGCCCGTTCGGCCCGGGCCTGGGGATGCTCGGGGAAGCGGTCCACCACGCTGCGGCGCCAGCTGGCGGCGTTGTCGTGGAAGCCCATCTCGACCATCAGGTCGCAGCCCCGGAACCAGGCCCGGTGGTTCCATTCGCTCTCGGTGACCGTGCGCAGGTACAGCTTCATGGCACGCTTGCGATCCCCCGCGAAGCGCGAGCACTCGGCCATGCCGAGCCAGGCGAAGGAGTAGGCGGGATCCAGTTCCAGGGCCTGCTCGAACTGCGCCACGGCCTCGCTGACCCGCCCTTCCAGCAGGGCCAACTCCCCGAGATAGCGCAAAGGATACAGGTCCCGGACGCGCCTGTCCACGCCCGCGAAGCTGCGGGCGGGGTCGGCGCGGCGCAGGCGGTGCAGATCCTCGCGCAGGGCGGCCAGCCGCGCCCGCACCTCGGCCGGCGGCAGGTCGTCGCCCCTCTGCTGCAGGTCCCGCACGCCCGCCGCGGCGGCCTGGAGCAGGATGGCCGGATGGTCGGGGAAGAGTCCGCTCATGCGCACCGACACCCGCCGGGCCTCCTCCACCCGGTCCTGGGCCAGCAGGCCCGAGGTGATGCGCGCGCCCAGCACCGGCACCCAGGTCAGGGTCCGCACCTCGGCGTCCGGACGCAGGGCCAGCCGGCGCCAGGCGAGGTTCAGGTGTTCGAGGGCCTCGCCCAGGCCCGCCACCGGCAGGACCTCATCGTCCAGGCGCACCAGGGCCTCGCAGCCCAGGCGGTAGGGGAAGTAGGCCTCCTGGGGATGGGCGTCCACGGCCTTGCGCAGGATGCGCAGGGCCCGGTCGCGGCTGCGCGTGCGCCGCTCGGCGTCGTTGCCCTCGTGGACCACGGCCAGCACCGAGTCGAAGACGTGCAGCCCCTCCCGGCCGGCCCACGCCTCCAGGGCGGGCGCCACCTGCTCGTGGATGGGGTAGTCGTAGCGCACCTCGGGCGCGTTGCGGAACAGCCGCACCTGGCTGCGTCCCTCCGGTCCCGTCTCCTCGCGGGGACTGACCAGACGCAGGCGGTAGCCCGCCGCCGAGGGGTCGTGCAGCAGCCGCTGGAACTCCACCGGCCGCACCGGCTGCAGGTACTCGTCCGCGTCCAGCACCAGGATCCAGTCGCTGGCCGCCTCGGCCAGCGCGGCGTTGCGCGCCGCGGCGAAGTCGTCGGACCAGGGCAGGTCCACCACCCGCGACCCATAACCCTCGGCGATGATCCGGGTGTTGTCCTGGGAGCCCGTATCCACGACGATGACCTCGTCCACCAGGGCCAGCACGGACTTGAGCGCCGTCCCGATGCGGGCTTCCTCGTCGCGGGCGATGAGACACAGGCTGACGGTTTGACGCTTCATGGATGGAGCGGCATCCTTGGTTGCGGGTGCGGTAAGGCTCGGAGAGGTTATCGGCGGGGGCGGGGGCCGGTTTATGGTAACTTTCGGTCCACGATCGTCTTCCGGCTTGTGCCGCGAAGATTGTGTCTGGACCGCCGGCGCCGCATCATTTGCCGTATTCGCTATGATTTTTGCTCTTTCATCATGGCCTGACCAGCCGGATCGGGGCAGACACAATTGTCGAGGCACAAACGGATGGACGCCTTCGGGCTGTTGGATAATGTTCGCAGCGTCTGGAACGTCGGCTCCATGTTCCGCACCGCCGATGCGGCCGCGCTCGGCGGGCTGTATCTTGCCGGGATGACCGCGACCCCGCCGCGGCCGGATATGGAGAAGACGGCGCTGGGGGCCACGCGGACGGTACCCTGGGACTACTGGGCCGATCCGGTGGAGGCCGTGCGGAGCGTGCAGGCGCGCGGCGTGCAGGTGGTCGCCCTGGAGCAGGCGCCCGGTGCGGTCGACTGGAGGGAGTTCCCCTACACCTTCCCCCTGTGCTTCGTCGTGGGCCACGAGGTGCGCGGCGTGGCGCCGGCGATCCTGGACCTGGCCGACGCCGCCGTGGAGATCCCCATGGCCGGGGCCAAGCACTCCCTGAACGTGGCCGTCAGCTTCGGGCTGCTGGCCTTCGAGATCCGGCGCCGCTGGCTGGAAAAGGGACAAGGATGACCTACCGCTCGCCTTGGCAGTCCCGGGCCTACATCGCCGCCGTCACGGCGGTGCGGCGGCTGCTGCGGCCGTTCCCCGGCCGCGAGCACGCCTTCATCGAATCCCTGGTGCGGGCCCAGAACCGGCGGGTCCACCGCTTCCTGGCCGGCCGGCCGGCCGTCCACCGTGCTGCTGATCCTGCCCCGCTGCGTGAAGATGAAGGGCTGCTGCGCCGACGTGAAGGCGGACCTCGCCCTGTGCCGGGACTGCGCCGACTGCCAGCTGGGGGGCATCGCCCGCCTGTGCGAGCGCTACCGGGTGCGGGCGCTGGTGGCCTTCCGCAGCCACATCGCCTTCGCCATGGCCCGCGACGAGAAGCCGGACCTGATCCTGGCCACCGCCTGCCACGACCGGCTGATCAAGGCCCTGCGCAGCGTGCCCGAGTACCCGGCGCTGCTGGTGCCCCTGGCGGGCATGGAACGCATGTGCGTGAACGCCGGCATCGACCTGGACTGGTTCGAGGAGCAGCTGGCGCGGGTCACGGCCGCAGCGGACGGGAACGCGGCCGCCGTGGGGCCGGCAGCCGAGCGCGCCGCCGCCGGCTCATGAGCGCCGCCGGCTGGCGCGGTGCCCTCGCCCTGACCCGCCCTCGCCAATGGCCCATCCTGACCGCCCAGCTGCTGGTGGGCGTGCTGCTGGCCCAGCCCGACCGGGCGGGGCTGGCCGCGCTGTTGCAGGGCGGCGCCCTCGCCGTCCTGGGCGCGGCCTGGGTGGCCTGGGTGGTGCTGCTCAACGGCGGGACCCTGGCCTACAACAGCGCGTGGGACCGGGACACCGGGCCGGTGGCCTACCTGCGGCGGCCGCCGCAGCCGCCGCCGGGCCTGGCCCACGCCGCCTTTGCGGCGATGCTTGCCGGGGCGCTGCTGGGCGGGCTCGCGGTCGGGCCGCGGTTCGGAGCGGTGACGGCCGCCTGCGTCATGCTGTCGGTGCTGTACTCCCACCCCGATCCGCGGCTCAAGGCGCGGCCGGGGCTGGACCTGCTGGTGAACATGGTCGGCTACGGGGCGGCCACGACCCTGGCGGGGCTGGTGGCCGGGCGGGTGGCCACCGGGGTCGAGCCGGGGCCCCACGGCGCGTGGCTGGTGGGCGGCTTCGGCCTGCTGTTCGGGTCGTTCTATCCCCTGACCCAGATCTACCAGACCGCCGCCGACCGGGCGCGTGGCGACCGCACCCTCGTCACGGCGCTGGGCGTGCGGCCGGCCCTGGTCCTGGCCCTGGTGCTGGGAGCGGCGGCCGGGGCGGCCCTGGTGCGGACCGTGCCGGCGGACCGGCCCACCTGGCCGGTGGCCGCGGCCTGCGGCCTGTGGCTGCTGCACCTGGCGTGGTGGCTGGCGCGGGCGGAGCATCGGGATGATCGCGCCCACGAGCGGGGCATGTACACGGCCCTGGTGCTGTGGGCCGTGGTGGACGCGGCCCTGGTGCTGGCCCGCTTCGCCTAGCCGGGCGCGGCCGCCGACGCGGAACGGCGGGGTCAGACGTGGATGCGGCGCCGTCGCGAGATCTCGCCGCTGAACTCGGCCCCCAGGGCCGCGAACTCCCCCAGCACCTGGTCGACGAGCTGCACCTTCTCCTTGAGGGGCAGGAAGGCCGCCTTGAACCCGTTCATGACCAGGGCCAGCACCTCGTCCTCGCTCAGGCCGTAGTGCTCGACCGCCAGGCGGTACTCGTTGGTCACGGTGGTGCCGGAGACGAGGCGGTTGTCGGTGTTGAGGGTGACCCGCAGGCCATCCTCCATGAAGCGGCGGATGGGGTGGCTCGCGAAGTCGGGGATGGCCTTGGTCTGCAGGTTGCTGGCCAGGCACACCTCCACGGCGATGCGGTGGTCGTTGACCCACGCCATCAGTTCGGGGTCCTCGGCCAGGTGCGTGCCGTGGCCGATGCGGTGGGCGCGGCAGTAGTGGACCGCCTGGTGGATGGACGGGGCGCCGAAGGCCTCGCCGGCGTGGACGGTGACGTTGACGTTGGCGTTGAGCACCCGCTGGAAGGCCTCGAGGTGGTCCTTGGCGGGGAAGTCCCTCTCGGCGCCGGCCAGGTCGAAGCCCACGACGCCGCGGCCCTTCCAGCGCACGGCCAGGTCGGCCAGCTCGAGGCTGGACGGGCCGGGGATGTGGCGGATGCCGCAGATGATCTGGCCGGTGCGGATGCCGTAGCGGCGGCGGGCCCGGTCCAGGCCGCGCTGGACGGCGGCCACGACCGCGTCGTAGTCCAGGCCGGCCTCCCGGTGCAGCAGGGGCGAGTAGCGCACCTCCATGTACCGCACGTTCTCGTGGTGGGCGTCCTCGGCCAGTTCGAAGGCCACGCGGGCCAGGCTGTCGGCGTCCTGCATCAGCTTCAAGGTGATGTCGAAGACCCGCAGGTAGTCCACCAGGCTCTGGCAGTCGTCGGGCACGCGGCACACCGCCAGCACGTCCTGCTCGGTGGCGAAGTCGTAGCCCGTCTCCACGTCCCGGGCCAGTTCCAGCACCGTGGGCGGGCGCAGGGAACCGTCCAGGTGGACGTGCAGGTCGGTCTTGGGCAGGGCGTGCAGGAAATCCAGGGACGGCCGGCGAGAGGCGGCGGGACACATCGAGCAACTCCGTTGGGCTGGACGAGCCGCTGCCGGATAAAAAGTATCGATGCGGGCGAAGTGACCCACCGGCAGCCAGAGTGCGACTCGTTCCCCTGGTGCCTTCAGGCCGACTTCGAATCCCCCGCGGACGACTAGCCAAGTCACCACGGGAACCCGCATCGAATACGAGGTCTCGTTCGCATCGCAGCGAATCGCGACCGGGCATCATTATACAGACTGGGGGGCCCTCAATGCAAGCGGCGAAATCAACCACCCCCGCCGGGGGCGAACCCGCTGCAGGTACTGGAGATTGGACAAGCTCCGGACCAACCTGTATATTCTCCGAACCAACCCCAGACCGCGTTTCGGGAGTCTTTCATGAGGAGAAAGCCAATGGCGCAGGGAGTCGTTCCCACGGTCAGGTCTGTCTGCATCCTCGCCCTGCTCGGCCTCGCCGTGCTGCTGCCGTCGGTTGCGACCGCGGCCGTCGGCCCGTCCGGTACCTGGCTCGGCAAGATGAAGACCGCCGACGGGGAGGAGTTCGAGGTCACGCTGGAGCTCAACGGATCAGGCGCGACCTGGGACGGGACCTTGAAGGACCCGTACATGGGCGAATTGCCCCTGCAGGACCTCACGGTCACCGCCACGCGCATCAGTTTCACCTTCCGGCCGGCGAACGTGCCCTTCCCCGCCAACTTCTCCGGCAGCTACCTGGCGGCCAAGGACCGGATCACCGGCACTTTCTCCATGCGGGGCACCAGCCGTTTCGTGAAGTTCGAGCGCTCGGATTATGATCGCGGCACGGCGACCCCCCAGGCCAGCGAGGAGCCCGTCGCGCCCGTCAAGGTGCGCCACCCCTACCACCTGGCGGTGACCGGACGCGCCAGCTGGTGGCCGGCCCTGCACGTGGTCAAGGAAGAGAACTACAACATCAACAACCTGACCAAGGCCGCCCTCAACTTCGACGGCGCGCTGAAGTTCTCGGTCCTCGACGAGTTCACCGTGTTCGGCCGCTACTACCGCGGCGGCCTGAAGTTCACCGACGACGCCGCCAAGCTCGCGCGCTACCAGGACATCGGCCTGAGCAGCGACGCCTATCTGAAGCTGGACGGCTGGGAGATCGGTGTCATCGGCTACCTGGGCGGGGCCATCAATCCCCAGGGCAAGCTCAACCCCTACCTCACGGCCGCGGCGGGCGTGGTCAGCTGGGATCTGACCTCCGGCGGACGCGGCACCGACAGCATCGTGCTGGAGCGGAGCCCCCTGCAGGGCGACAACCTGGGCTTCCTGTTCGGGATCGGCACCGAGTACGAGCTGTCCGAGAAGCTGGCCCTCGAATTCGAATGGGCCTGGCGCTTCTTCAAGACCAAGGACGAGATCCTGTGGCCGGACAGCACGAACACCTGGGGCAGCACCCACGCCTGGAACCTCTCCTTCGGCGCGACCTGGGCGCTGTTCTAGGCGACGCATCCCGGGCCCCCGCGCCCGGCGAAATGAACGGCCGGTGCCCGCGGGCACCGGCCGTTTCTGCGTGGCGGACCTGTTCCGGCGGGGGAACGGCCGGCTACGTCCCGGCGGAGTAGTCGTTCAGGTAGGCCACCTGCTCCGGGGTCAGGTCGTCCAGGGTCGCGTTCATCGTCTCCAGCTTGATGCCGGCGATGTGCTGGTCCTGGGCCTCGGGGATGTCGTGGACCGCCGCCTCCAGGTCCTTGCCCTCCTGCGCCAGGCGCACCATGGACAGGAACTGGTTGGCGAAGCTCATGTCCATGACCTCGCTGGGATGCCCCTCGGCCGCGGCCAGGTTCACCAGGCGGCCCTGGGCCAGGATGTAGATCCGGCGGCCGTCGGGCATGGTGTACTCCTCGCAGTTGTCGCGGATCGTACGCTTGCCGCTGGCCATGGCCTCCAGCTCATCGAGGTTGATCTCGCAGTCGTAGTGGCCGGTGTTGCAGACGATGGCGCCGTCCCGCATCACCTCGAAGTGGCGGCCCACGATCACGTCCTTCATGCCGGTGGCGGTGATGAACACGTCGCCGACCGCGGCGGCCTCGTCCATGGTCATCACGCGGTGGCCGTTGAGCACGGCCTTCAGGGCGGCCGTCGGCTTGACCTCGGTGGCGATGACGTTGGCGCCCATGCCGTCGGCGCGCAGGGCGCAGCCGGAGCCGCAGTGGCCGTAGCCGGCGACCACGAAGTTCTTGCCGGCCAGCAGGACGGAGGTCGCGCGCAGGATGCCGTCGAGGCTGCTCTGGCCCGTGCCGAAGACGTTGTCGAAGTCCCACTTGGTCTCGGCGTCGTTGACGGCGACCACCGGGTACCTCAGGGCGCCGTCGGCGGCCATGGCCCGCAGGCGGTGCACGCCGGTGGTGGTTTCCTCGGTGCCGCCGATGATGGTCGAGGCCAGCTCGGGATGGCGGTTGTGGACCGAGAAGATGAGGTCGGCACCGTCATCGAGGGTCAACGTCGGCTTGAACTCGAGGGTCTTGTCGATGCACCAGTAGAACTCCTCGGTGTTCATGCCGTGCCAGGCGTAGATGGAGATGCCCGCCGCGGCCAGGGCCGCCGCCACGTCGTCCTGGGTGCTGAGGGGATTGCAGCCGGACCAGCTGATCTCGGCGCCCGCCGCCTTGAGGGCCTCGATCAGGACCGCGGTCTCCTTGGTCACGTGCAGGCATCCCGCGATGCGCATGCCCTTGAGGCTCTGCTTGGCGGCGTGCTCGTCGCGCAGGGCCATCATCACCGGCATGCGGCTCTCGGCCCAGTCGATCTTCATGCGGCCGCGGGCGGCCTGGTCCAGGTCGCGGACCTTGTAGTCGCCGCCGGTGCTGAACGTCTCGCTCATCTTCTGTCTCCTCGGTCTCGGGTTCAGGGTGGTCGTCTCGGGTTCGGTTCGGAAACTCAGGCCGCCGGCCGCGTGGCCGTGGCCAGGAAGACCTCGGGCCAGCGCGGAGCCCGGCCCCCCGCGGGCGGACGCGCCTCGCCGGCGGGCCCGGGCTGGCGGCTGCGCGCCAGCCAGCGGCCGGGCACCAGGCCGGCGGCCGCGCAGTACGCCTCGATCTGGCCGCGCGAGAAACCCAGCCAGCGATGGGCCAGCTCCTCCCGCATCCAGCGCTCCTCGTGGGCGCAGAAGGCGGTCACCATCACGCGGCCGCCGGGCGTCACCACGCGGGCCATCTCGGCCAGGGCCGCGGCCGGGTCCTCCACGTGGTGCAGGACCATGGCGCAGTGGCAGGCGTCGAAGGCCGCGTCCGCGAAGGGCAGCGCCTCCAGCCGGCCGTTGCACAGGGTCACGCCACCCAGCTCCTCGCTGCGGCACAGGGCCCCGGCCCGCTCCAGCATGGCCCGGCTGTGGTCCAGCGCCACGGTCAGGCGGGCGGACGCGCCGAACACCGGCAGCATGGCGCCGGTGCCGGTGCCGATGTCCAGGATCCGCAGGTCCGGCGCCAGCAGGGCCGCCACCGCCCCCAGGGCGATGTCCGGGTGCTCGTACTCCCGGCGGATCGTGTCCCAGCGGTCGGCCAGGCCGGCGAAGAAGTCGTCGGAGCTGCGGCGTCGGGACGCCAGCACGTCGGCCAGCAGCGCGTCGTCGGCGTCGGCACCGGCCACCGCGTCGGCGGCGGCCAGGAGCTGGCCGTGCAGGTCTTCGCCCCCGGGGAACACCGCGGCCGGCACCGTTTGGTACCAGCTGAAGGTGCCCTCGCGCCGCTGCGCCAACCAGCCCTGCTCCCGCAGCACCGCCAGGTGGCGCGAGACCCGGGGCTGGCTCAGACCGGTGATTCCCACCAGTTCCTGGACGTTGAGCTCCTCCCGGCGCAGCAGGCGCAGCAGGCGCAGGCGCACCGGATCGCTCAGGGAGTGGAACAGGGCGGCAGGATCGACGGTCACGGGCGGCAAACGGTCCCTCCTCGACGGAACGACCCTGAGCATAGCCCACCTTGGCCCTGGGCGCAACCATATTAATCACTTAATTCGAATATATACATCCATAAGGCACGCGGCCCGGACCCCGGCTATCTTGACACCCCGGGGCTTCGTGACGAGAATGATCCCCCGCTCGCGGGCAGTCCGGCGGGCCGGGCAAGGAGGGATCGGGGATGGCGGATCACACCGACGACAGCGGCCTCGTCGACGCCTATGGCATCGACCTGCGCAAGCCCTTGTACCCCCAGGTGGCGGACCTCGGCGACCGGTACTTCGCCTGGGTCCACACGCCGGTGCGCAAGTCCACCCTCAAGCGTCTGCGCGCCTGGGACCGGGGTCGCTGGTCGGGTTCGGTGCGCATCTTCGCCGACGAGCGCCTGGAAGCGATGACCCACATCTCCTGGAAGCTGGTGCTGGCCATCTGGCTGCCGGTGGTCGTGCTCCTGCTGGCGGCCGCCCGCCTGGCGGCCGGGGTGGGCTGGATCGCGCTGGCGGCGACCTGGTTCGGCGGCGTCCTGCTCTGGACCCTGGTCGAGTACGTGCTGCACCGGTTCCTCTTCCACACGGCGCCGCGCAGCGCCGCCGGCATCCGCCTGCACTTCCTGGCCCACGGGATCCACCACTTCGACCCCTACGACGGCACGCGGCTGGTGTTCCCGCCCCTGGCCGGGATGGCCATCGCCGTGCCCCTCTACCTGCTGTGGGACCTGGTGCTGCCCACCGGCCCGGCCCTGGCCCTGATGGGCGGCGTGCTCACGGGCTACCTGCTCTACGACATGTCCCACTACGTGAGCCACCACGGGACCATCCGCGATCCCTGGTTCCGGTTCCTGCACCGCTACCATGCGGCCCACCACCACCGGGATCCGGACGCCCTCTTCGGGGTGTCGAATCCCCTGTGGGACCTGGTCTTCCGCACGGGTTCCCTGAAGAACTAGCCGGTGGCGGCGGTCCGGTCCGTCTGCCCGCCCGCACCGCCCGCCGCGCGGGCGGCAGCGTACCAGACCAGGTCGCTCAGGGGCAGGATGGGCAGGTCGGGGGCCTCCAGCGCCAGGCCGTCGGCGATCTGGCCCAGGCAGCCCGGGTTGGTGGTCACCACCAGGTCGGCGCCGGTGGCCGCCAGCAGGCGCGCCTTGCGCCGGCCCAGGTCCGCCGCCAGGTCCGGATGCCGCAGACCCCAGGCGCCGCCGCTGCCGCAGCAGACCTCCGCCTCCGCCGGATCGAGGACCATCACCCCCGGAATGCGCCGCAGCAGGGCCCGGGGTTCGGCCGCCACCCGGCGTCCGTGGCGGGCGTGGCAGGGGTCGTGGACCGCCACCTTCAGGGGCACGCGGGCCAGGGGCGGCAGGGCCGCCGCGTGCAGGAGCTGGGCCGCGTCCACCACCCGGGCCTCGCCGGCGCTCCCGGCCAACTCCAGTTCCAGGGCGCAGCCCGCCGCCTCGGCCAGCAGCGGCGTGCCCGCCGGCAGGTCCGCGAAGGCGGTCCGGTTGCGGCGCCGCAGGGCGGACGCCCGTCCGGGACGCCCACCGTGGGCCGCCAGGGCGCCGCAGCAATCCTGGCCCGACGGTGTGGTGACGGCGAAGCCCGCGGCGGCGCACAGTTCCCGCAGCCGCCGCGACGTGGCCGGCAGCAGGCCGCGGTTCGCACAGCCGGCGAAGAAGGCGACCGGACCGGCGGTGGACGCGGCCGCCGCCGGCGGGCGCCAGGGTCCCCCCAGCCCCGCCAGCCGGTCCAGCTGGGCCACCAGATCGGCGTCCCGCCGCGGACTGCGGGGCACCGTGCCCAGGAGCCGGGCCACGGGCACGTCGGCGAGGCGCCGGCGCCAGCGGCGGCCCAGCACCAGGCGCAGGGTCCCGCGGGCGAGCCCCCCGCAGCGGCGCAGGACCGCCAGGAAGCCCGGGTGGTCCAGGCGGCGCAGCACGGACCCCGGCACCGCGGGCACCGCCGGCGGCCCGGCGGCATCGGTCAAGGCGTGGCCCTGCTCCAGCAGGGAGTAGGGCACGCCACTGGGGCAGGCGGTCTCGCAGGCCCGGCAACCGATGCACAGCTCGAAGGCCTCCAGGAAGCTGGCGTCGGGCTCGGTTCCTTTCAGGGTCTCCCCCAACAGCACCAGCCGCCCCCGCGGGGATTGCACTTCGCTGCCGGTGGCCAGCCAGGTGGCGCAGTGGGGCAGGCATAGACCGCACTGCACGCAACGGCGCAGGAGCTGGTCCACGTCCCGGTCCAGTCCGGGGGCGCTCACGGCCGGTCCCCGGCGGCGGGCAGCCAGTCCGGACGGGGCAGGCGGCCCTCGGGGTCGAAGGCGTCCTTGAGGCGGGCCAGCAAGTGACGGGGCACGCCCCGGGGCGGTGCGGGCGGCAGGGTGGCCCGGCCACCGACGAACACCCGGTCGGCGTCCAACGCCGGCGGCGTCGCCGCACCCGGGGTCCAGACCAGCCGGGGCGCCGCCTGGCGGATCCAGCGGTCCGGACCGGGCCGGGCAGGGCAAGGACCGCCGTCGGCAGCGGCCAGCACCGTCCAGTCGGACCCCGCGGCGGCCCAGGCGGGCACCAGGGCGGGCAGGCGTTCCGGCGCCTCGACGAAGGGCAACAGGCCGGCGTCCGCCATCGTCAGGCCGGCCGCCAGGGCGGCGGTGTCCAGCTCCCGGAGCCAGGCGGGCAAGTCCCAGGGACGATCGCGTCCCGCGGCCAGCACCACCAGCGTGCCGGCAGCCTCGTCGGCCACCGCCACCGGGGCCGCCGGGCCGGGTTCCCGTCGGGCCAGCAGCGGAGCCACTGCGGGCCAGGCCGCCGCCACCGGTCCGGCGAACCGCCGCCAGGCCAGGCACGCCGGCGCCGCGGTCAGCTTCAGGGTGGCGGCGCGGATCGGGCCCAGCATGCCCCCGGCTCCCGCCAACAGGTGGGGCAGGTTGTAGCCCGCCACGTTCTTGAAGACCGGCGCCCCCGCGTGGAAGGGGCGCCCGCGGCCGTCCTCGGCCCAGACCTCCAGCAACACGTCCCGCAGGGTCAGGCCGCCCACGGCCAGGGGTCCCGTCCGCACCACGTCCAGGGCCGCACCCGCCGTGGGCAGGGTGCCCACGCCCGGGCCGGCCGCCGGCTGGGACCGCACGGCGCCCACGGGGATCCACAGGCCGCGGGCCAGGGCCGCCCGCTGCACGTCCGCCCAGGTCGGCGTCCGCGGGCACGGTCACCGTCAGGTCGTCCCAGCGGAAGTCCACCGCGACGGGCACGGGCGGCGCCGCGGTCCAGGCGTCGACCGCCGCGTCCGCGGGCAGGGCCTTGCCCGGGATTGAGCAGCCCCTCGGGATCGCAGGCGCGTCTTGACCGCCGCCATCAGGCGCCGCCGCCACCGCGTCCAACTGCCAGGGCACGGCGTGGAGCTTCTCGATGCCCACGCCGTGCTCCCCGGTGACGCTGCCGCCCAGGGCCAGGGCCCGGCGCAGGATCGCGTCGGCCGCGGCGTGGGCCCGGCGCGTCGGTCGGGATCGCGGTCGTCGTAGTGGACGCCGGGGTGCAGGTTGCCGTCGCCGGCGTGGAAGGCGGTGGCGACCTCCACCCCGTGCTCGGCCTTGATGGCGCGTGATGGACTCGCACCAGCGTCGGTCAGCGCGCCCAGGGGCACCACCACGTCCATGGTGACGTAGCTGGGCGCCAGGCGGCCCACGGCGCCGAAGGCCTTCTTGCGGCAGGTCCACAGGCGGGCGCGCTCGTCCGCGTCGGCGGCCAGCGCGCACCGCGCGGGCGCCCGCGCCGCGCAGCAGTTCGGCGGCGCGTGCGCCGTCCTCGGCCGCCTCCTCGGCGCGGCCCGGCGAACTCGGCGATCATCACCGCGTCCACGTCGGTGGGGAAGCCGAAGGCGAAGGCCTCCTCCACCGCCCGCAGCATGGCCCGGTCCACCATCTCCACCGCCACCGGCAGCAGGCCCGCGCCCCAGCAGGCGCACGGTGGCGGCGGTGGCGTCGGCCAGGCGGGGGAACTCGGCCAGCAGCGTGGTCTCGGCCGCGGGCAGCGGGCACGAGGGCCAGCTCGGCGCCGGTCACCACGCCGAGGGTGCCCTCGCTGCCGCAGAGCAGGCTCACCAGGTCCAGGCCCCGGTCGGGCGGCGCGCCGCTGCCCGGTGGTCCAGCGTCCGGCCCCGGGCGTCGATCCAGTCCAGGCGGCGCAGGTGCTGCAGGGTGACGCCGTGGCGCAGGCAGTGGGGGCCGCCGGCGTTCTCGGCGACGTTGCCGCCGATGGTCGAGGCGCACTGGCTGGAGGGATCCGGCGCGAAGTGCAGGCCCGTACGCGGCGGCGTGGCGGCTGACGGCCGCGTTGAGGGCGCCCGCGCCCCACCGTCACCCGCGCGGCGGCCGCGTCCACGGGCCCCAGGCCGGTCAGGCGGGCCAGGGAGAGCACGACCGCCCCTCGGGCGGCACGGCGCCGCCGCTGAGTCCGGTGCCGGCGCCGCGGCAGACCACGCGGCACGCCCGGCCGCGGCGCAGATCCGCAGCACCGCGGCCGCCTCGCTCCGCGTTCCGGGGCAGGGCCACCGCGCCGGGCCGGCCCAGCGTCAGGTGGGAGGCGTCGCGGGCGTACACGGTCCGGGCCGCGGCGTCGGTCAGGACATCGCCTTCGGCCAGGACGGTGCGCAGCAGGACGGCGGGATCGGTGGTGGTGGCCACGGCAGTCTCCGGGTGCTGGGGCGGCGCCGCGTCCTGCGGCCCCGTGGTTTCATGATCGGACCTCCCGGCGGGAAACGCCAGCGTGAAGCCGCCCGCCGCACCGCCCGTTGACGGTCCCCGGAGCGCCCGTTATCTTGGCAACGCACCGTCGATTGACCCTTTCCCACCACCGGCGCGCCTCGGCGCCGCCCCCCGGGAGGACCCATGAAGATTGCCGTCTGCGTCAAACAGGTGCCGGATTCCGAGACCCGGATCAACCTGTCCGGACCCGTGGCCGAGCTGGACCAGTCCAGCTTCACCCGCGTGCTCAATCCCTACGACGCCTACGCCGTCGAGGAGGCCGTGCGCATCAAGGAGGCCCGCGAGGGCGTCGAGATCACGGCGATCACCGTCGGCCCCGAGACCGTCAAGGAGACCCTCAAGAAGGACTGCCTGGCCGTGGGCTGCGACAAGGCCGTCATCATCAACGACCCCGCCCTGGCCGGGGCCGACAACGCCGCCGATCGCCACCGTGCTGACCGCCGCCCTGAAGCGCGAGCCGTTCGACCTGGTGCTCTTCGGCATCAAGGCCATCGACGACGACGCCGGCCAGGTGGGCATCATGGTGGCCGAGCAGCTGGGCATCGGCCCACGTCTCGACCATCACCAAGCTGGAGCTGGGCGACGGCAGCCTGAAGGCCGAGCGCGAGATCGAGGGCGGCAAGGAGATCGTCGAGGCCTCCCTGCCCTGCGCCCTGACCTGCCAGAAGGGCCTGAACGAGCCCCGCCTGCCGAGCCTGCCCAACATCATGAAGGCCGGCATGAAGCCCATGGAGACCGTCACCTGCGCCGACCTGGGCATCGAGGTCCCGGCCAGCCTGGTCACGGTCAAGCAGTACGCCCCGCCGCCGGCGCGCGGCGCCTGCAAGCTGATCGAGGCGGACGATCCCGCCGCGGCAGCCAAGGAACTGGCGCGCCTGCTGAACGAGGAAGCCAAGGTCATCTAACCAGCCGGATCAACCGGGGAGTCGAACCATGCCGAACATTGCGGTTTTCATCGAGCAGCGAGACGGCGTCCTCAAGAAGGTCGCCTGGCAGATGATCAGCGAGGCCCGGCGCCTGGCCGACGCCCACGGGGGCGAGGTCTGGGGCGTGTTCCTGGGCCCGGACGCCGGCCCGGCCGCCGCCGAGGCGGGCAAGTACGGGGCCGACAAGGTCTTCGCCGCCACCGACGGCGCCTTCGCGGTCTACGACAGCGAGCTGTGGGGCACCGCCCTGGCCGGCCTTCTGCAAGGCGCAGAAGCCGGACCTGATGCTCGTGGGCTCGACGGCCCTGGGCAAGGACCTGGGCCCCAAGGCCGCGGCCAAGCTGGGCTGCGCCTGCGTCAGCGACGCGGTGGGCCTGAAGTACGAGGGCGGCTGGGAGATCCGGCGCCCCATCTTCGCCGGCAAGTGCTTCGCCGACGTCACCTTCAGCACGCCCCTGGCCGTGGTGGGCATCCGCCCCAACGCCTTCGTGCTGGCCGAAAGCGCCAAGGCCGGCGCCGTCGAGAGCTTCGACGCGGGCATCGCCGGCGTCGAGTCCAAGGCCAAGGTCACGTCGGTCGAGGCCGCCACCGCGGGCAAGGTCACCCTGACCGAGGCGGAGATCGTGGTCTCCGGCGGCCGCGGCATCAAGGGCCCGGAGAACTACGAACTGATCGAGAAGCTGGCCGAGACCCTGGGCGCGGCCGCCGGCGCCAGCCGCGCCATCGTCGACGCGGGCTGGGTGGACTACAGCCACCAGGTCGGCCAGACCGGCAAGACGGTCGCGCCCAACCTGTACATCGCCTGCGGCATCAGCGGGGCGATCCAGCACCTGGCGGGCATGAGCAGCAGCAAGTGCATCGTGGCCATCAACAAGGACGCCAACGCGCCCATCTTCAAGGTGGCCGACTACGGCATCGTGGGCGACCTGTTCGAGATCGTGCCGCCGCTGACCGACGCGATCGGCGGGATCCGGGGCTGAGCCGGATCCGCCGCTGCGCGCCCCGCCGGTCCGGAAACACGAAGACCGCCTCCCCTCCGGAGGCGGTCTTCGTCAAATCTGCCGAGGCGTCGCCGCCCGGCGCGCTCAGCGTTCCAGCACCTTCCAGACCGCCGTCATGTTGAGGCCGGCGGCCTCGGCGATCTGGGCATGCTCGCGGGCGCCGTCCCCGTCGCCCAGCTTGCTCAGGGCGATGCCCAGGTAGGCGTGGGCCAGCGCCTCGTCCGGGTTCAGTTCGAGGGCGCGGCGGCAGGACTGGGCGCCGGCGTCGAACTGGCCGAACTCGCAGAAGAGCTTGCCCTGGCGGGCCCAGGCCACCGAGGACCCGGGATCGACGGTCAGGGCCTGGCCGTAGGTGGTGAAGGCCTCGCGGTGCTTGCCCTCCTTCTCGTAGACGCCGCCCAGGGCCAGCCACAGGTCGGCCTGGTCCGCCGAGTCGGCGATGAAGCGCAGGCAGGTCTCCTCGGCCTCGTCCACCTGGCCGTTCTCGCACAGGCCGCGCACGAGGCGGACCTGCGGCAGGGTCTGGCCCGGTCCCAGCTCGACGGCCTTGCGGAAGCAGTCCAGGCCCGACTTGGTCCAGCCCAGGGCCAGGTAGATCTCGCCCAGCTGCACCTGGGCGCCCACGTGGCCCGGATCCAGGACCATGGCCTCGCGGGTGGCCGTCTCGGCCTTGTTCCAGACCTTGGCCCGCTGGTAGGCGTGCCCCAGGGCCACGAGCAGGTCGGCGGTGACCTCGGCCTTCACCTTGCCCCGTTCCAGGACGGCCGCGGCGGCCTCGGGATTCTGGTGCTGCAGATAGAATTCGGCGTAATCCTGGTAGGCTTGGGCATCCAGCGGGCTGGCCGCGACCAGGGCCTCGCCCTCGACCTTGGAGGCCACGACGGCCGCGGCGGCGGTGGTGGACAGGCCGAGCAGGCCCGCCATGGCGATGAACAGGCCCAAGCGGGCGGCCGTCTTGCAATGCATGATGCTCTCCCCCGGGAGTCTGGCGTGCAATCTGCCGTTCCGGGACCCACCCGGGACGTTCCGGACGGGCTGGAGCAAGGGGGGTGCCACGCCGGCGCCAGGCGGCGGGGCCACCCGGGGACGGCTCCGGTTCAGCCAGGGTCGGGCCCAGGCGCCGGTTTCTCAGGCCAGGCGCGCCTTGGCCTCGGTCACGGCGGCGTCCGCCGCGTCGACGATATCCTGCAGGATGTCCCGCAGGGGTTGCACTTTCTGCAGGAGGCCCACCGACTGCCCGGCCATGAGCGAGCCGTGCTCCACGTCCCCCTCGACGGCCGCCTTGCGCAGGGAGCCCACCCAGTACTCCTCCACCTTGTACTGGGCCTCCTGGCGCCCGATGGTGCCGTCCTTGAGCTGCTGCAGCAGGTCCAGCTGCAGCTCGCCGAAGTGGGTCATGGCGTGGTTGTTCAGGGCGCGCACCGAGACCACCGGCAGCTTGGCGCTGTACTGGGGCGTGGAGATGGCCTCGCGGGCCCGGGCCCGGATGAAGACCTCCTTGAAGCGCGGATGGGCGTTGCACTCCTCGGCCATGACGAAGCGCGTGCCCATCTGCGCACCCGCCGCGCCCATCAGCGTCAGGTGGGCGATGAGCTTGCCGGTGCCGATGCCGCCGGCGACGAAGATGGGCACCTGGGGGAACTCGAAGAGGATCTCCTGCAGCAGCACCGCCGTCGAGACGTGGCCGATGTGGCCGCCCGCCTCGCTGCCCTCGAGGATGAGCCCGTCGGCGCCGTAATCGATCATGCGCTTGGCGATGGAGCCGGTCGACGCGAAGCACAGCACCTTGGCCCCGGAGGCCTTGGCCTTCTCCACCTCGGTCTGCCGCGGGATGGAGCCGGCGAAGACGATGTGCCCCACCTTCTGCTCGCAGAGGATGTCCAGGTGGGGCAGGTAGTTGGGCGCGATGGTGATGACGTTGCCGGCGAAGGGCCGGTCGGTCATGTTGCGGGTGCGCTCCACGTACTCGGCGAAGAGGTCCGGCGGCATGTTCCCGGCGGCCAGCACGCCGAAGGCGCCCAGGTTGCTCATGCGCGACACCAGGTCCGGGTCGCTGATCCAGGTCATGGCCCCGCACATGATGGGCAGCTCGGTGCCGAGGAATTCCTTCCCCCGCTTCCAGAGCTTGTTCAGCTGGGCCGTGGACTTGACGGGCGTGTCGGCGCTCATGGCGATCCTTCCCTGGCCGAGTGGTTCCTCTCCCGAAACCGAAGCGACGGCCCGGTCGGGCCGCCTTGGCGTCTTCCCGATCAATAACAGAACACGTCCGGTTTGACAAGCGGGGGGCGGGGTCCCTAGCGTGAGCACGACGCCGGCATCCGCACGCCCAAGCCGGTTCCGCGTGATGACGAATCGAGTTCGCCGAGGGGGATCACGTCTTGTCCCGTCACCTTTCCGTCACTTTCGTCTGCCTGCTCCTGGGCGGCTGCGCCGGCCTGCGGCCCGGCAACCGCCCGCCCACCGAGGCGATGGTGGCCGTGTCCGCCGACACCACCGCCTTCGCGCTGCGGGTGGCGGCCCACGAGGCCCTGCCCGATTCGGCCCGCCGCGCGATCCGCGCCGCGGCCGAGGACGCCGCCGCGCCCTGGCGCGAGTTCGAGTCGGAGGTCCGCCAGGACTTCGACTCCACCTTCCGCCACTGGTTCTACCGGGACAACCCCGTGCCCATGGACCACCGGGGCTGGGGCCTGCCCAACGCCATCGTCGACCTGCACAAGGCCACGGAGACCGATCCGTCCTTCGCCGAGGCCTGGGGCGCCCTGGGCCACCTGGCCGCGGAGACCGGCGACCTGACGGCGGCGGTGCGCAACCTGGACAACGCCCGGGTCGCGGCGCGGGCCGAGGCGGCCGCCGGCCGGCCCCTGGCGCCGGATCGGCAGCTGCAGATCCTCCGGGACCGGGCCTGGACCCTGCGCGATCTCGCCCGGTGGGACGAGGGCCTGGAGGCTACGGCCGAGGGCCTGGCGTTCCGGCCCGGCGACCCCGAGCTCCTGCTGGTCAAGGGGCTGCTGCTGGCGGACGCGGGACGCTACGCCGAGGCCACGGCGCTGGCCGCCGCCATGCCGGCCCTGACCTACCCGCGGTACGACTTCACCTACTGGGGGTTCAAGCGCCAGACCTCGGTATTCGCCAACAACTGGATCCGCGCGCAGGCCCTGCTCGCGGTCGGCCAGGTGGACGACGCCTACCACAAGCTGGGCGACCTGGACGTGTACGCCTACCGCGGCCTGCTGCCCTGCGCGCCGCGCTACTGGCGGGACGCGGGGCTCATCGCCGAGCTGGCCGGCGATCCCAAGGCGCCCCTCTACTACGCGGTCGGCTTCGTGACCTGGCCCTACCAGCACTTCTACCCGGTGACGCCGGTGAACCTGGCGCCGCTGGTGCTGGACGTGCCCTCGCCGCGGATGCCCGCCTACCTGGGCTTCGGCCTGCGCACCTGGGTGGCGGGCAGCCCGTTCGTGTACGTGGGTATCCAGCTCAACCGGATGGCCATGGCCACGGACGAGGCCGAGCAGCTCAGGGCCGGCGGCCGCGCGCTGCAGATCCTGGGCGTCCTGGAGAAGCGCGGCGTGCGGCCGGCGGTGTGCCGCGCCCTGCGCGGGCGCGTCTACTACGTGGGGGGCGACTTCGGACTCGCCCGCACCGAACTGGAGGCGGCGCACGAGACCTTCGCCGCCGAGGACCAGGTGGACGCGGGCACCAGCCTCCTGCTGGGCCTGATCGCCATGCGCGACGAGCGCTGGCCCGACGCCGAGACGGTGCTGGCCGAGGCCGTGGACGCCGACGCGGGCAGCGCCCTGGGCTGGCGTTCGCTGGGGGTGGCGCTGTCCAAGAACGGCCGGCTCGACGAGGCCGACCGCGCCATGAGCCGCTCCGTGGCCCTGGACGCCGCCGCGGTCGCCGCTTGGTACAACCGGGGCCTGCTGCGCCTGCAGCGGCAGCGGTTCGGCCAGGCCGTGGCCGACCTGGACCGGGCCCTGCGCCTGGATCCGGAGAACCGCGAGGTGCAGCGGCTGCTGCAGATGGCTTCGGCGGGAAACCGGCCGAACGGCGGCGACATGGTGGCTGTGACCATGGGTCCGCCCTCCGGCTACATCGCCGATCCCGACTCCCTGGCCGCAGCCATGGTCGCGGACCTGGCCCAGGACCTGGTCCCGCCGGATTCCCTGCGCTCGGGGTCGCCGGAAGCCGATCGCCGCTTCCGCGCCCTGGAGGCGGCGTACCTGATCGATCCCACGCCCGCGCGGCGCCTGGTGCTGGCCAAGGCCGACCTGGACCGCAACCTGCTGGACTCGCTGCAGGCGCTGCTGGCGCCCGGCTGGGGCAAGGACCTGACCGAATCCGAGCAGCTGATGCTCCTGTGGGCCGACCGCAACCTGGGCGAGCTGGCCCGGGCGGAGGAGGCGGCCCGGCTGCTGGCCACCTCCGGCCCCGGGCAGGGCAACCCCTGGGTGCTGGCCATGGCCGCCGAGACCATGCGGACCAGCACCGACCCCCTGGCCGCCGGCGAGAACCCGTTCGGCAACCACTTCAACTACTGGTTCTGGCAGAAGTCGGCCGGCAGCGGCCGCTCCGTGAACCCGTTCACCAAGATCGCCGGATACGCCTTCCCGCTATGGCTGAAGTACAAGGACGACCCGGCATTCGACAGCGCCGTCTGGGGCATGAGCCCGACCCCGTTGTCGGGCGGGTCCCCCTACCTCGGCGGCGCCGGCCCGGCCAAGTAGCCGACCGGGCCGAGCGGAACGACAAAGGCGCGGCCGCCGTGGCCGCGCCTTCGTCCGTTCGGGGTTCCGGGTCCGCCTACTCGACGCGCTCCAGCAGCACCTCGGCGATGTCCCGCGCCTTCATGGTCTCCTGCCGGTCGGTCTCCTTGATGGCGTCGCCCAGCATGGCCAGGCAGAAGGGGCAGGCCGTGCACACCTCCTGGGCGCCGGTGGCCGCGGCCTCCTCGATGCGGTTGTGGTTGATGCGCGTGCCCAGGTCCTCCTCCATGAACATGCGGCCGCCGCCGGCGCCGCAGCAGAAGCCCTCGCGGCGGTGGCGCGGCATCTCGGTCTGCGTCACGCCCGGCGCGGCGGCCAGCACCTCGCGCGGCGCGTCGTAGACGCCGTTGTGGCGGCCCAGGTAGCAGCAGTCGTGGTAGGTGACGTGCAGGTCCTCGCCCTGCTTCAGCTTCAGCCGGCCGGTCTTGACCAGGTCGGTCAGCAGCTCGCTGTGGTGGATGACCTCCACGTCCTGCAGGCCGAAGTCCGGGTACTCGTTGGCGATGGCGTTGAAGCAGTGGGGGCAGGCGGTGACCACCTTCTTCACCTCGTACTTCTGGAAGGTGGCGATGTTCTGGGGCGCCTGCATCTGGAACAGGTACTCGTGGCCCACGCGCCGCGAGGGGTCGCCGCAGCAGCCCTCCTCCGTGCCCAGGATGGCGTAGTCCACGCCCGCCTTGTTCATGCAGGGTGCAGAAGGCCCGCAGCACCTCGCTGTTGCGCGGGTCGAAGCTGCCGGCGCAGCCCACGAACAGCAGGTACTCGGCCTGGCCCTTGTCGCGCATGCGCGGGACTCGGCAGGTCGCCGGTCCAGTCCTCGCGCGCGGCGGCCGAGGCGTTCCAGGGGTTGGAGTTGTTCTCCAGGCCCTTGAGCGCGTTCTGCAGCACCGTCGGCACCTTGGCCTCCATCATGGTCAGGTAGCGGCGCTGGTCGATGATGTTGGGGATGTGGTCGATCGTCACCGGGCAGGAGCTGACGCACCAGCCGCAGGTGGTGCAGGCCCAGATGGCCTCGGGATCGTTGACCTCGCCGATCAGCGCCGGGCGCTCGCGGGCCTCGATCAGGGCCTTGGCCTCGGCGTCCCGGCCCTGGTGCTTCAGCTTGCCGACGGCCTGCCAGGTGGTCGGCCAGGGCGTAGGCCTGGTCGCGCTCGTCGACGATGATGCTGCGCGGGTGCAGGGGCTTGCCGGTCAGGTCGGCCGGGCACATCTCGTTGCAGCGGCCGCACTCGGTGCAGGTGTACATGTCCAGGAAGCGGCGCACGCCGAAGTCCTCGAGGCGGCCCACGCCGAAGGTCTCGCGGCCCTCGAACTCCATCTTCTCCAGGGCGGCCGACGGGGTCAGGCGCCGCAGGAACACCGCCGGCAGGGCCGTGATCACGTGGAAGTGCTTGCCGTAGGGCAGGTAGTTGAGGAAGGCCAGCACCAGCGTCACGTGGGTCCAGAACATGGCGTGCCACCAGGCGGTGACCGTGCCCGGCGCTGGCCCGCGAACAGCCCCGGACAGCGCGGTCGAGGCCCAGGCCCAGCCCGCGGTCCGGGCGCGCCGGGATCCAGGTGGAACAGGGCCGCGTCGCCCAGCACGTCGCGTCAGCCATCAGGGCGCGCGATCCACAGCAGGATCAGCACGCCCTCGGCGTTCAGGTGCAGGCGCCGCGGCCGCAACACGACGCGCCGCCAGATGCCGTACAGCACGGCCAGCAGCACCACCACCGCGAAGGTGTCCTTCAGGAAGGCGTAGACCAGGCCCAGGGGCCCGCCCAGCAGGGGCAGGTGGAAGTCCAGGGAGAAGCCGCGCCCGATCAGGGTGATGGTGCGCAGGGACACCGCCAGGAAGCCGAAGAAGATGGCCGCGTGCATGGCGCCGGCGCCGCGTCTCGTAGAGCAGGCGCTTCTGGCCGAACCCGATGCCCAGCAGGGAACGCAGGCGGTCGCCCAGCCGGTCGAAGGTGAAGCTCGCCCTCGCCGGCGCGCAGCAGCCACCAGCGGTCGGCGATCGTGCCGGCGAACATGGCCAGGGCGGCGAGCAGCAGCAGGAGCATGACGACCGGATTCACGGGATCCCCTTCCGGCGAAGGCCGACCGGCCGGGCCGGCGGCGGCACAAGATCAGCAGCGGCAACTGGGCAAAAACTTAGTCCATGACCCGGCTGCGGTGAAGCAAAAACCGGTCCCGGCGCACCTGGCCGGCCCCCTTTACATCCCCTGCGGGCACGGTACATTGGGCGGCGGCCCCGCCGGACCGGGCGCCGGCCCGTGCCCCTTCCCCGCCGAAAGGACCGCCATGAGCGCGACACCCTCCGTGGTCAACCCGTCCGACGAGCACATCACCGCCGTGCTCGTCGGGCATGAAGCGCATCGCCGTGGTCGGCATCTCCGCCAAGGAGGACCGGGCCAGCCACGGGGTGGCCCGCTTCCTGGTGGGCCAGGGTTTCGACGTGGTCGGCGTCAACCCGGTCGCTGGACGGGCCCGTGCTGGGCATGACCGTCTACCCGACCCTGGCCGACGTGCCCGGGCAAGGTGGACGTGGTGGACGTCTTCCGGCGCAGCGACGCCGTGCCGGCCATCGTGGACGCGGCGGTCGCCCGGGGCGACGCCTGCGTCTGGCTGCAGGAGGGCGTGGTCCACGAGGAAGCCGCGGCCCGGGCCCGCGCCGCGGGGCTCGACGGTGATCAGCGACCGCTGCCTGTACAAGGAATGGCTGCGGCTGATGAACGGGTGACCCGGTGAGCGGCCCCGGCACCCCGGCCCGTCCCTGCAACCTGGTCACCGGGGCGCTGGGCTTCGTGGGCACCCACCTGGTGACGGCCCTGGTGCGGGCCGGCCTGCCCGTCGTGGGCGCCGGCAAGCACCCCGGCGGCGCGCTCCCGGCCCGCGCGGGCCGCTTCGCCCTGGCGGGCCCCGAACCGTCCCTGCCCGGCGCCGTGACCTACGAGGGGCCCGACGGCCGCTTCTGGTACGTGCCCCTGGCCCTGGAGGAGCCCGACCCGGTGGCCGACCTGCTGGCCCGCCTCGACGCCGTCCGCGGTCTACCACCTGGCCGCCCAGAGCTCGGCCGCCGTCTCGTTCCGCGAGCCGCGGGAGACCTTCGCCGCCAACGTCACCGGCACCCTGAACCTCTTCGAGGCCGTGCGCGCCCTGCCCGAGGCCGGGCGGCCGGTGGTGCTGTCGGTCGGCACCTGCGAGGAGTACGGCGTCCAGGCCGGACACCGCGCCGCCCCCTGGCCGAGGACGCCCCCCTGAACCCGGTCTCCCCCTACGCGGTGAGCAAGGCCGCCCAGACCCTGCTGGGGCCGGCAGTACGCCCGCAGCTGGGACCTGCCCATCATCCCGGTGCGCTCCTTCAGCCACACCGGACCGGGCCACGACACCCGTTTCGCCTTCCCCTCCTTCGCCCGCCAGATCGCCGCCGCCGAGGCGGGGGCCGGCCCGGCGGAGATCCGCACCGGCGACCTGTCGGCCGTGCGGGACTTCCTGGACGTGCGCGACGTGGTGGCCGCCTACCGCCTGCTGGTCCAGGACGGCCAGCCCGGACGCGTGGTACAACGTGTGCTCGGGAAGGGGTTTGACGATCGCCCGGGGACTGGAGATATTGGTCCGGGGGGCGCGTTGCCCGGTCACCGTCGTGCCGGGACCCGGCGCGCAGCCGGCCGTCGGACACCCCGTGGCTGGTGGGCGACAACACCAGGCTCGTCCAGGACACCGGCTGGGCGCCGGAACACGACATCGAGGACACGCTGATGGGCCTCCTGGCGGAGGCGCGGAGGGAGTTCGCATGATCCGCATCTGCATGGTCGGCACCGGCTACGTGGGCCTGGTCTCGGGCGCCTGCATGGCCGACTTCGGGCACCACGTCACCTGCGTCGACATCAACGCCGAACGCATCGCCGGCCCTGGAGAAGGGCGAGATCCCCTTCTACGAACCGGGGCTGGACCGCCTGGTGCTGAAGAACGTCGCAGGAGGAGCGCCTGTCCTTCACCACCAGTCCTGGCCGAGGGCATGAAGCAGCGCCGACGTGGTCTTCATCGCCGTGCAGACCCCCATGTCCGAGTCGGGCGAGGCGGACCTGCAGTACGTCATGAAGGTGGGCGAGGAGATCGGCGCCCTGCTGGACGGCTACAAGGTCGATCGTCACCAAGAGCACCGTGCCCGTGGGCACCAACCGCAGGCTGGCCGAGGTCATCCGCACGCACCTGAAGCAGGACGTGCCCTTCGACATGGCCAGCAATCCCGAGTTCCTGCGGGAGGGCTCGAGCATCGACGACTTCATGCGCCCGGACCGCGTGGTCATCGGCACCGACAGCGAGCGGTCCGAGCAGCTGCTGCGGGACATCTACCGGCCGCTGTACCTGCTGGACACGCCCATCGTCAAGACGGGCATCGAGACCGCCGAGCTGATCAAGTACGCCAGCAACAGCTTCCTGGCCGTGAAGATCTCCTTCATCAACGAGATCGCCCGGCTGGCCGAGGCCGTCGGCGCGCGACGTCTTCGACGTGGCCAAGTCCATGGGCCTGGACAAGCGCATCGGACCCAAGTTCCTGCACGCGGGCCTGGGCTTCGGCGGCAGCTGCCTGCCCAAGGACACCAACGCCATCGTCCACATCGCCCGGGAGGCGGGCGCCGACATGTCCATCGTGCGCGCGGCCATCGACGTGAACGCCGACCTGCCCGGCCGCGCCCTGGCCAAGGCCGAGAGCGCTGGTCGGCAGGCTCGACGGCCGCACCGTGGCCCTGCTGGGCCTGGCCTTCAAGCCCAACACCGACGACATCCGCTCGGCGCCGGCCCTGGAACTGGTCGCCCGCCTCAAGGCCAACGGGCTGCACCGTGCGCGCCCACGACCCGGCCGCCGTGGAGAACTTCAAGCTGTTCCACGACGACCTGGACTACTGCCGCACCCCCTACGAGGCCTGCGCGGGCGCCGACCTGGTGATCCTGGTCACCGAGTGGAACCAGTACCGGCAGCTGGATTTCGAGGCCATCGGCGAGGCGGTCGCCGGCAAGGCGTTCCTGGACTGCCGCAACGTCTACGACCGGCCGCATCTTGAACAATTCGGCTTCAAGTACGATTGTTTCGGCCGCGCGGACCACACCAGCCGCGCCTGAGCCCCGTCCGCGGGAGCGGGCCCGCCGGCGCCCGCCGGCGGGTTGAAAGGAATCCATGAAACCGCAAGCCGAACGGCCGCGTGGGCCGCTACGACCTGGTCACGCCCCATGATCCCCTGCAAGGACGAGATCATGGCCAAGTTCGAGACCATCCTCATGTCGGGGAACTTCATCCTCGGCGAGGAGGTGCGGCTGCTGGAGGAGGAGCTGGCCGACGCCTGCGGCGTGCGCCGACGCCGTCGGCGTGGCCTCGGGTTCGAGCGCCCTGTTCGTGGCCCTGGCGGTGGCCGGGGTGCGGCCGGGCGACGAGGTCATCACCACGCCCTACACCTTCGACGCCACCATGGAGGCCATCGTCCTGCTGGACGCCGTGCCGGTGTTCGTGGACATCCGCCCCGCGGACCTGAACATCGACCCGGCGCTGATCGAGGCGGCCATCACCCCCCGCACCCGGGCGATCATGCCGGTGCACATCTTCGGGGCGCCCGGCGGACATGACGCCCATCCAGGAGATCGCCGAGCGCCACGGCCTGCAGGTGGTCGTGGACATGGCCCAGGCCTTCGGCACCGTCTACGCGGGCCGGCCGCTGCGGCTAGCTACGGGCGCATGAGCACCCTGAGCTTCTACCCCACCAAGAACCTGCCGGGCATCGGCGACGGCGGCATGGTGTTCTGCCGCGACGCAGCAGGACGCCGACACGCATCCGCCGCATCCGCGGCCACCAGGCCGTGCGCATGAACGGCCACCTGTACACCGGCTGGAACAGCCGCCTGGACGAGATCCAGGCCATGGCCATCCGCGTGCGCCACGCCCGCTTCGCCGAGCCGAGCAGGCCGACCGGGACGCGGTCGCGGCGCATCTACGACGACGTTCATCCCGCGCGGCCAACCGCCTGCGCATGCGCCGACGGCGGCCGGCGGCATGAAGTGCACCTACCACCAGTACTGGGTCCGCTGCGCCGGACCGCGACGGACTGCGCGCCGAGCTGGACGCCGCGGGCGTCGACACGGGCGTCTACTACGATCCGCCGTTGCACCGCCACGAGCTGGCCGAGTATTGTCGGACCAGCGGGGAGATGCGCGAAGCGCCGAGCAGGCCGGCCGGGACATCCTGACCCTGCCCATCCACGCGGCCCTGCCCTTCGCTCAGGCCAGGCGCATCGGCGGCATCGTCCGCGATTTCCTGGCCCGGGCCGGTCAGCCTCGGCCTGAAAGCGAGGTCCCGCCGTCCGTGAAGTCCAGGGTCCTGAGTTTCGGCAGCCTCTCCTCGCCCCTGGCCAGGAACCAGGCCCAGTGGGTCATCGACCGCATCCAGGAGCGGCTGCCGCGGCTGACCTGCCAGCTGAGCCTGCTGCCCTCGCCCCGTGGCCGACGCGCGAGCAAGCAGGACGAGCCCTTCGTCGCCGCCTGCCGCGGCCGAGGTGGAGTTCCTGGAGCAGCACGATCCTCGAGCGAACAGGTGCGCCTGGTCGTGCTCGAGGCCTCGGACATGGTGCGTGCCCCTGCCGCGCGGAGCTGGCGGTGATCTGCGTGCCGGACCGGGCCACGCCCTACGACGCCTACCTCAACCGGCAGGGCCTGATCATGGACGAGATGGAGCCCGGCAGCCGCGTCGGCGTGCTGTCCCATGCGCTCCCGCGCCCAGATGCGGGCGCTGTGGCCGGACCTGCAGTTCCGCATCCTGCGCGGCGGCGCCGAGCGCGCCATGGAGATCCACATGCGGCGCACCGAGATCGACGGCCTGGTGCTGCCGGCCTCGGTCACCGAGCACCTGGGCATCCAGGGCATCGTCGCGGAGATCTTCTCCCCCGAGTTCATCCTGCCCGGTCCCGGCCAGGGCATCCAGGTGATCGTCGGCCACGCCGGCGACCACGAGGCCCGCGAACTGCTGGCGGACCTCCACTCGCCCGCCACGGCCGCCGAGCTGGCCGCCGAGCACGCCTTCTGCCGGCGCATGGTCTCGGACCAGGACCTGCCCGTGGGCGCCCTGGCGCGGGTCACCGGCGGGATCATCGCCATCACCGGCACCACCGGCCGCGGCGCCAGCCGCATCACCGTCGACGGCGGCATCGAGCAGGCCGAGGCCGTCGGCGACGGCCTGGCCAGCCAGATCCTGTCCTCGGCCGAATCCTTCGCCGACCTGCTGGAGGCGGACTTCCCCGACGGCCTGCCCGAGGACGAGGACGGCGACGAGGGCGGGGACCCGCGCCGCGGCCGCTGGAGGACCTGGACGAACTGGACGAGCTGGAGCGGCTGGCCCACCTGGAGGAACTGGCGGGCTACGGCGGCGGCCGCGAAGGAGGCCGTGGCCGGAGGGCATCGAGGACGACCCGACGAGGACCTGGACGACGACCTCGACGATGACTCGACGACGATTTGGACGATGAGCTGGGCGACTTCGACCGAGGACGAGCCCGAGCGACTAACCGTCCCCTACGCCCCCTGGCCCGCGCCGGGCACGCAGGGCCGCGGCGATCCGCGCCGCCGCGAACGGGTCGCGCATCTGGGACGTGCCCACCTGCACCGCCACGGCGCCGAGGGCGAAGAACTTCAGCGCGTCGTCGGCGGCCGGCGATGCCGCCGACCCCCACCACCGGCACGCCCGCGCTGCTGCACGATCTCGATCCACCTTGGCCAGGGCGATGGGCAGCACTCCCGGCCCCGAGTAGCCGCCGAAGCGTCGGGGCAGCACCGGCCGGCCGCTGGCCAGGTCCACGTCCAGACCGACCACGGTGTTGATGGCCGCCACGGCGTCGGCGCCGGCGTCGGCGGCCGCCCGGGCCAGGGCGGCGATGTCCGCGGTGTTGGGGGTGAGCTTGGCCAGCAGGGCCCGGTCCGGCAGGTGCGGCCGCGCCGCGGCCACGCAGGCGGCCACGGTGTCCGGATCGGCGCCGAAGTCGTGGCCGCCCTCGGCCACGTTGGGGCAGCTCAGGTTCAGCTCCACGCCGTGCCAGTGGCGGCAGCCGGCGGCCGCCGCCGTGCAGACGCGCGGCCATCCGCCGAACTCCGTCCGGCCGGGTGGCGGCCAGGCTGACCACCAGTCGGCACGCCGGCGGCCTCCAGGGCGGGCAGGGTCTCGGCCAGGAAGGCGTCGAAGCCCACGTTCTCCAGGCCGATGCTGTTGATGGCGCCCGTCGGGCAGTTCCGCCAGGCGCGGCATGGGGTTGCCGCTGCGCGGCGCCGGCGTGACGGTCTTGGTGACCACCGCGCCCAGGCCCGTGTAGGGGCGTGCGCCCGGCCTCGTCGGCCAGGTCGTGGACCGACAGCCCGTAGCCGAAGCAGCCGGAGGCGGTCCAGATGCGGCCGGGGAAGGTGCGCGGGCCCAGGGTGAAGGGCGCCGTCGGGTCGATGTCCACCAGGCCGGCAGGGAGCACGGCGTCCTGCCGCGGCCCGGGGCCGCCGGCGCCGGGGCCGCTCATCGGCTCCGCTCCGGACCGGCGGCGCGGCGGTCCGCGCCCAGGCCAGGGTATCGGCCCGGAACACCGGACCCTCCTCGCAGCAGGTGGCGTTGCGCCGGCCGCCGCGGGGCGGCCGCGTCGTGCACCGGCACGACGCAGCCCTTGCAGACGCCGTAGCCGCAGCCCATGTGCTCCTCCAGGGAAAGCCAGCAGGTCCAGCCCCGCCGCGCCGCCAGCTCGCGCGGCCGCCCGCAGCAGGGGCGTCGGCCCGCAGGCCAGCACGGTGCGCGGACCCGCCAGCGCCGGCGGTGCGCGCCGCCGCCAGGTCGGTGACCAGGCCGTGCCAGGCGCCGCGGTCGGCGGGCACGCCGGCCGGGTCGTCGACGCTGACCGCCCAGCGTGCGTCGAGCAGCTCCCAGGGCACGTCGCCGCCGTCGCGGCCGCCGAAGCAGGCCAGGTCGTCGCCGTCGCCGCCGTGGCGGGCCAGCCAGGCGTGCAGCGGGGGCAGGCCCACGCCGCCGGCGATCAGCACCGCCGGCGCCGCCGGATCGGGACCCGGGAACGGGCGGCCCAGGGGCCCCAGGTAGCTGAGGCGATTCCCCGGCTGCAGCGCCGCCAGGGCGGCGGTGCCCCGCCCCACGATCCGGTAGAGGAACGACACGTCGACGCCGTCGGCGGCCAGGATGGAGAAGGGCCGGCTGAACACCAGCACGCCGGGGCCGCAGAGATTGAGCATGGCGAACTGGCCGGGCAGGAACCCGGTGCACCGCTCCAGCTCGCGCGTCCAGACGCAGCAGGCCGGCGCGAGACGGCGCGCGTTGGCGGTGACGGTGCCCTCGCAGCGCACGCGCGGGGCTCGCCGGTGCCGTGGTTCATGACTGCCACCCGGGGCGCGGGCGCGGGCCAGGGCTCCCGCAGGTCGAAGGAGTCCTGCTTCTCTTCCTTCTTCTTCCGTCCTTGTCCTTCTGCTTCCTGCTCGGCGGGGGCCGCCGAGTCGGCCGCGGCCTGGACCTGCGCCAGGGAGTCGGCGGCCGCGGCGGCCGCCGCGGCCAGGGAATCGCGCCGGGCCGGGGACAGGCGTGGCGGCGGCACCTCCCCGCCACCGACCTCCCCGCCCACCGGCGGCGGCGTCATCCGGTCCGCAGCTGCCGCCGTGTCCGCCGGAG
>CAWGRT010000007.1:0-146864 GCA_963825035.1 Candidatus Krumholzibacteriia bacterium
TGAGCATGGCGAACTGGCCGGGCACGAACCCGGTGCACCGCTCCAGCTCCGCGTCCAGGCGCAGCAGTCCGTCGGAGACGGGCGCGTTGGCGGTGACGGTGCCCTCGCAGCGCACGCGCGGGGCTCGCCGCGGCTCGTTCATGACTGCCACCCGGGGCCGGGCGCCGGCCAGGGCTCCCGCAGGTCGAAGGTGGTCCTGCTTCTCTTCCTTCTTCGTGTCTTGTCCTTCTCTTCCTGCTCGTCTTGCGCCTGCTTCTGCTCGTCGGCGGACTGCGCGGGATGTCGGGCGGCCGCGGCGGCCGCCGCGGCCAGCGAGTCGGCCGGGCCGGGGACGGGCCGTCGGCGGCGGCACCGCCCCGCCACCGACCTCCCCGCCCGCCGGCGGCGGCGTCGCCGGTGCCGGCAGCTGCCGCCGGCCGCCGGAGCCGCCGCGGCGTCACCGCCGCCGCACCGAATCGGCCGCGGCCTGACGCGGGCCGCCACCGCCCGGTCGGCTCGCTGGTCCTGGCGACCAGGGCCAGCTCCTCCGCCGTGGGCGGGAAGATCAGGTTGGACCGGCGCTGCAGATAGACCATGCGGCGCCGCAGGCCGTTGCCGGCGCCGGGCCGCCGCGCGACCGCCGGCCCCCGCCACGGCACCCTCGCCCGTTTCCAGGGCCAGGCGCTCCTCGGGAGTCATGGCGGCCAGCCGCGCATCCTGCTCCTCCTGGCGGCGGGCCATCAGGTAGCCCAGCAGGTCGGCCTGGCCGCCGTTGCGCGCCTCGAAGGCCTGGGGCGAGGCGGGGTAGCGCTCCTGCAGCTGGTCGGCGAAGACGGCCGCCGTGTCCGGCGCGTCCAGGTGGTCGCGACAGGTGAGCAGGGCGCCGTAAAGGGCCCGCGCGGCGACCGGCGGATCGGCCGCCGAGTCGGCGGCCGCGGCGGCGTACAGTTCCGCCGCCTGGCGTGGGCCGGTCGAAGCCGAAGAGCAGGGCGTTGGCCTTCTCCAGGCGCAGATCCGCCACGCCCGGCCCCTTGGCGTCGACCAGGCCCTGGTCGGCCGCCATGTAATCCTTGAGGGTGGTGTGCAGCCGGTGCGGTGCGCTCGGGGTCCTCCAGGTCGGTCTTGCGGCGCAGGGCGTCCTGGAAGGCGTTGCGCGCCTCCTCCCAGTCGCCGCGCTCCAGGTAGAGGTAACCCGAGCATGTCCGAGGCCCGCGACTTGACCTTGGCCGTCTGCCAGTCCGCGGGCATGCTCTCCAGCAGGGCCGCCGCGTCGTCGGGCCGGCCCTGGGCCACCAGGCTCTCGGCCTCGACCAGCCGCACGTCGCCGCGGGCGTTGTAGACCTCGGCCTCGTCGCGCAGGTCCGCCCAGCAGGGACTCGGCCAGGTCGTAGTCGCCGATGCGCACGTGCACCCGGGCCCGCAGCAGCCGCGCCTGGAAGCCGAGCTCGGCGCTGGTGGTCGTGGTCGCTGATGTCCTTCAGCACGTCCGCGGCCGCCTGGTAGTCCCCCAGCTCCCACTGGCACTGGGCCAGCTTCAGGCCGATGCGGTCGCGCTCGGCGGCGTCCGGGATTGCCTGGCCAGGTAGCGGCGGTAGGAATCGGCCGCCTCCTCCCAGCGCTTCAGGGCGTAGGCGTTGTCGCCGGTCACCTTCAGGGTCTCGGCCTTGAACTGGCTGTCGGGGAAGCGCCGCTCGAGCTGGTCCAGGTACTCCTGGCTCTTGTCCAGGCTGCCGATCAGCAGGTAGTTCAGGCCCTGCAGGTAGAGGGCCTCCTCCAGTACTCGCTGGCCGGGAAGTTCTGGAACAGCAGGTCCAGCTTGCGGATGGACATGCGGTAGCCCTCGAGCCGATGCCAGGCCTTGGCCTGCAGGAAGAGGGCGTCATCGGTCAGGCTGTTGCCGGGATACTCGTCGAGGATCTTCTGCGCCTTCTGGATGGCTTTCTCGTAGTTGGTCTTCTGCAGGCCGGTGGGCTGGGGCGGATCCTCGTGCTTGCGGATGGCCTCGTCCCGCACGTGCTCCGCGTCGTCGAAGGCCTTCTTGGCGTTGTAGTAGGTGTTGTACTTGGCGCAGCCGGCCAGGACTGCCAGCACCAGCACCCCCGCCAACAGGCGCCGGCCCGTCCCCCGCCGGGGACACGGGGCCTGCAGGGAAGGACGCCGCGGGCCCGGGGCCCGCACGCCGCCAGGCCGGACGCCGGCGGTCAGCGTGCCAGCGCAAGTCGTTTTTCCCCATGAGATTACCCAAAGATCTTTCCATTCCTCACGAACTCGCGGGGCGGGACGCACCCCGCGCCGGGGCAGGGCAGCATCCCGCCGTCGAGCAATTCCTATTCCCGGTCGTCGCCGCCGTCGCGCCAGGTCAGGCGGCCCCGCAGGAACGTGGCCGTCACCCGCCCGTGCAGGGTCTCGCCCAGGTAGGCCGAGTTGCGGCTGCGGGAGCGCAGGTCGGCCGCCGTCACCGTCCACGCGTGGTCCGGATCCAGCAACACGAAGTCGGCCTCGCCGCCCTTCGTCCAGGCCGCCGGCGGGCAGGTTCAGCGACCTTGGCCGGCTTCTCGGCCATGCAGGCCACCAGACCGCCCAGGTCCATGACGCCCGTGCGGACAAGATAGGTCATGCCCACGGCGAACGCCGTCTCCAGGCCGATGACCCCGAAGGGGGCCTCGTCGAACTGGTATTCCTTCTCGGTGGCCGTGTGGGGCGCGTGGTCGGTGGCGATGCAGTCGAGGGTGCCGTCGGCCAGGCCCTCGGCCACGGCGTTGACGTCGTCGGGCTCCCGCAGGGGCGGGTTCATCTTGAACAGGGGCGAATAGTCCCGGCAGCGGCGCGTGGTCCAGGCTGAAGTGGTGCGGCGTGGCTTCGGCGGTGACCCGCACGCCGTCGGCCTTGGCCCGGCGGATGATCTCCACCGCGCCCTTGGTGGAGACGTGGGCCACGTGCAGGTGGCCGCCGGCGGCCCGGGCCAGCTCGATGTCCCGGAACACGGCGGCGTCCTCTCCCGCCCGCGGCATCCCCGACAGGCCCAGCCGCGCCGACCAGTAGCCGGCGTGCATGCAGCCGCCGCCGACGATGGTGCGGATCCTCGGCGTGGCTGATGATGGGCACGCCCAGGTGGCTGGCGTACTTCAGGGCGCCGGCCATCAGGCTGCCGTTGGTCACCGGCGAACCGTCGTCGGTGAAGCCCACGGCGCCGGCCTCCACCATGTCGCCGAACTCGCACAGGCCCTCGCCGCGCCGGCCGGGGCTGATGGCGCCGGTGGGGAACACGCGCACCAGGCCGGCCTCGTTGCCCCGGTGGATCAGGTAGCGCACCATGCCCGAGTTGTCGATGGCCGGCTCGGTGTTGGGCATGGTCACCACCGAGGTGTAGCCGCCGGCGGCCGCCGCCCGGCTGCCCGGTGGCGACGGTCTCCTTCTCCTCGCCGCCCGGCTCGCGGAAGTGCACGTGCAGGTCCACGAACCCCGGCGCCAGCACCAGGCCGCCGGCGTCCAGCACCGGGATGCCCTCGATGGTGGGCGTGCCCACGCCCAGGCCCTCGACCCGGCCGCGCTTGACGTGGAGGAAGCCCTTGCGCTTGCCCAGCTTGCCCTGGCGGCAGAGGTGGGCGTTGGTGACCAGGTATTCGGCCGGAATCCGCTCCCAGCTCCACTCCATCGCTTGTGCCTCCAAGATTGTGTCCGGCGGCTCGGGCGCCGGCGGTCTTCACTGATGCTCAGATTTCCTGCACGTTCATCTTCGCCGCGGCCCCGGATCGCCCCGGGCCGGAGCCGGACACAATCCTCGCGGCACGCTCAGGCCAACGCCCCGGGATCGCCGCCGGACAGCAGGTAGATCAGCGCCATCCGCACCGCCACCCCGTTGGCCACCTGGTCCAGGATCACCTGCCGCGGCCCGTCGGCCACCTCGCTGGCGATCTCCACGTCCCGGTTCATGGGCCCCGGGTGCATGACGAAGGCCTCGGGCTTCAGCTTCCGCACCACGTCCTCGGTGATGCCGTACATGCGGTGGTACTCGCGATTGCCCGGGAAACGACTTGCCCGCGCCCGCGCTCGAGCTGGATGCGCAGCACGTTCAGCACGTCGGCGTCGGCCACGGCCCTCTTCAGGTCGTGCTCGACCTTCACGTTCCCGCCCAGCTTGGCCAGGGCGCCGGGCACCATGGTGGGCGGCCCGCACAGGGTGACCTCGGCCCCCAGCTTGGTCAGGCCCCAGATGTTGGAGCGGGCCACCCGGCTGTGGGCGATGTCGCCGATGATGGTCACCTTGCGGCCGCGCAGGTCCCCCAGGCGCTGGCGCATGGTCATGATGTCCAGCAGGCCCTGGGTGGGGTGCTCGTGGGCGCCGTCGCCGGCGTTGATCACCGAGCACTTCAGCACGCGCGCCAGGTAGCGGGCGGCGCCGGCCGAGCTGTGGCGGATGATCAGCATGTCGATCTTCATGGCCGCCAGGTTCTCGGCGGTGTCGCGCAGGGTCTCGCCCTTCTTGAAGCTGCTGGTGGCGGTGGAGAAGTTGACGATGTCCGCCGAGAGCCGCTTCTCCGCCAGCTCGAAGCTGATGCGCGTGCGGGTGCTGGGCTCGTGGAAGAAGTTGACCACCGTGCGGCCGCGCATGATGGGCACGCTGCGCACGGGCCGGTCGAAGACGGCGCGGAAGCGACCGGCGATGTCCAGGACCCCCAGGATCTCCTCGGCCGAGAGATCCTCCAGGCCCAGGACATCCTTGCGCTGGAGGATCATTCCACCACCTCCCCGACGACCACCTCTTCGGTGCCGTCGATCTCCTTGACCTTCACCTTGATGATCTCCCGCTGGGAGGTCGGCACGTTCTTGCCCACGAAGTCGGGCCGGATGGGCAGTTCGCGGTGGCCGCGGTCCACCAGCACCGCCAGCCGGATGGCCTGGGGCCGGCCCCAGTCCATGATCACGTCCAGGGCCGCGCGCACGGTGCGGCCGGTGTAGAGCACGTCGTCCACCAGGATGATGATCTTCTCGTTCACGTCGAAGGGCATCTCCGTGGACGAGACCTGGGGCGCCGGGCCCAGCTTGGAGAGGTCGTCGCGGTAGAAGGTGATGTCCAGGGCGCCGCTGGGCACCTCGCGGCCCTCCACCTGCCGGATCGCCTCGCCCAGCCGCTTGGCCAGGGGCACCCCGCGGCGCTGCACCCCCAGCAGCACCAGGTTGTCGACGCCCTTGTTGGCCTCCACCACCTCGTGCGCCATGCGCTTGACGGCCCGGGCCATCTCGCCGGCGTTCATGATGACGGCTTTCTCGATGAAGTTCATGACGCTCCTCGGGGTTGGCGGGGCGGGCGCGGCCGCGGCCGCGGCCGGGCGGCTCGGCCGCCGGGCAAAAAAATAGGCATGGCGCGGTGTCCATGCCGACGTTGTCCTGGGGCCTCCTTCGTCCTCGGCGGTCGGACGGAAAATAGCAGGGGGCCCGGGAGCCATCAAGACGAATCTGGGGCGGCCCGGGCCGCATTGAAGCTGGGCCGCGACGTGGCTCCGAGGATCCCGCCCGACGCCGCCACCGCCGACGCCGACCGCCTGGCCCGCTTCCATCGCGAAGCCCGCTCCATGGCCGCCTTCAGTCCCCCCCACGTCGCCGGGGTCCACGCCCTGGAAGAGCCGGGCGGCCACGCCCTGGCCATCGCCGCCACCGTCGACCAGCGCACCATCAAGATCATCGAGGATCTGGATCTCAAGTACTGGCGCTGAACTCCACCAGCCGGCACCCCGCCGCCGCCAGGAAGGTCCGGTCGTGGGAGGCGATGACCAGCCCGGCGGCGGTGCCCGCCCTGTCCAGCAGGTCGAGCACCATCCGCCGTCCGGCGCGGTCCAGCGCGGCCGTGGGCTCGTCCAGCAGCAGCAGCGGGCGCCCCGAGTGCAGGGCCAGCCCCAGGGCCAGCCGCCGGCGCTGGCCGGTGCTCAGGTCGTGGGGATTGGCGGCCGCCGCGGCCGGGGGCAGGCCCAGGGCGGCCAGCCAGGCGCCGACGTCGACGCCGGCCAGGGCCGGATCCAGGGCCAGTTCCGCCGTCACCGTGGGCCGGGCGAAGGCGTACTCCGGGAACTGGGGCGCCAGCATGGCCCGCCCGTGTTCCAGGTCCGGCCGGCGGCGGGCGTCCAGCCGCCGGTCGCCCAGCCACACCTCGCCGGCGTCGGGTGCCCGCAGGCCCGCCGCCACCGCCAGCAGGGTGCTCTTGCCGCACCCGTTGGGGCCCACCAGGCCGACGCGCTCACCGGCGCGCACCTCCAGGTCCACCGGCCCGCAGCCGTCTCCCGGCCCCACGAAGCGGCAGCGCACGCCCTCCAGGCGCAGCACGGGCGCCCCCGTGGCCGGCCGCGGCGGCCGCGGCGGCGCGTCCAGCCCCAGCAGGCCGGCCACCTCCGCCCGGTCCAGCAGTTCGGCCGGCGTCCCGGCGGCCTCGATCCTCCCCTCGGCCAGCACCACCAGCCGGTCCGCCCGCGCCGCTTCGGCCGGCGATCGCAGGTGGCGGTCACCAAGGCGCGGCCGGGCCCCCGCCGCCAGGCGTCCAGGTGGTCCAGCACCCAGGCCGCCTGGACCTCGTCCTGCAGGGCCGTGGGTTCGTCGCACAGCAGCAGGTCGGGCTCTCCGCCCAGGGCCACCGCCAGGGCCAGACGCTGCTTCTGGCCGGCCGCCAGCAGCCGCGGGTCCAGGTGCCCGAGCCCCGCCAGCCCCACCACCGCGGCGGCGGCGGCCGGATCGACGCCGGGCCGACCCAGGGCCAGCTCCCGGGCCACGGTGGCGGCCACCAGCTGCTCGTCGGGATCCTGGAAGACGATGGCCGCCCGGTCGCCCACCGGCGACTCGTCCGAGGCCAGCCACTTCAGGAGGGAGGACTTGCCCGAACCGTTGGCGCCCAGCAACGCCACCCACTGCCCGGGCGCCACGTCCAGGTCGATGTCCGCGAGGATGGTGCGGTCGCCGCCGCCCCCCCGGCGGGTCAGCGACCAGCCGCGGAGCCTGACCAGGGGCTCAGCCGGCATCCTGCAGCTTCCGCAGGCGGTTGCGGGCCTGGACGGCCCAGCTGGAATCGGGGTCCAGCTCCAGGTAATGCCGCCAGGCGGCGATGGCCTCGGCCGTGGCGCCGTCCGCTTCCAGGGACCGCGCCAGGGAGAAGGCCGCCCGCCGGTCGTCGGGATGGGCGGCGATGATCTGCCGGAACTGCACCGCCGCGTCGGCGAAGCGGCTGGCCGCGAACAGGGCGTGGCCGCGCGCGAAGCGGATGTCGGTGGCGTCGGGCCGCCGGGCGGTCAGGTCCGCCAGGATGGACAGGGCCTCCTCGGTGCGGCCCCGCTGCACCAGCACCAGGGCCAGGTTGTAGCGGGCCGAAACCAGGTCCGGCGCCGTGGACAGCGCCAGGCGGAACTGTTCCTCCGCTTCGGCCAGGCGGCCGGCCGCCATCAGCTCGACGCCCCGGTTGTAGGGTTCCAGGGCCGCGGCGCGCCGGCGGGCCTCGGTCCATTCGTCGGCGGTGAAGCGCAGGCGCAGGACCGAACCGACGGACAGGCTGTCGGGGTCGGGCAGGCCGTTGTCGGCGGCCACCTGGGCCGCCCGCGCGGGGTCGCCGTAGTAGTTGTCGGCGATCAGCGCCAGGGTCTCCCCGGGCGCCACCGTGTGCTCGATGAGCCGGGCCGATGCCGGGACCGCCCCCGGAGCCGTTTCCGTCCGCACCACGCGGCGGCTGCAGCCGCCGGCGGCCGCCAGGATCACGAGCGCCGTCGGCCAGCGATGCTCCTGCGCATGGTCTATCCGTCCCTTCCCGGCTCTCCGGCCCAGGCCGGTTCCCCCCGGCACGCGGCCGCGGCGATCACCGCGATCATGGCCTCGCTCGTCTCCTCGGCGAAGACCTGCTTGCGCAGCTGCGCCGCGCCCGGCCTGCCCTTGAAGCAGCGGGCGATGTGTTTGCGCACCGTCTGCGCCCCCGTGCGCTCGCCCTTGACCGCCACCTCGCCCCGGATGTGTTCGATGAGCACCGCGCAGGTCCCGGCGAAATCCGGCGGCGTGTAGGCCGTGCCCTCGTCCACCGCCTTCATCTCGGCGAAGAGCCAGGGGTTGCCGATGGCGCCGCGCGCCACCATCACCCCGTGGCAGCGGGTGTGGCCGCACCAAGGCGGCGTAGCTGGCGCCGTCGGCGACGTCGCCGTTGCCGATGACCGGGATGTCCAGGGTCTCGACCAGGTCGGCGATGCGGTCCCAGTCGGCCTCGCCCTTGTAGAGCTGCGCCCGGGTCCGGCCGTGCATGGTCACCCAGGGCAGGCCCAGCTCCTGCAGCAGCAGCCCCACCTCGCGGTAGTTGACCGAGTCCTCGTCCCAGCCCGTGCGGATCTTGGCGGTCACCGGCACGGGGCTGGCGTCGATCACCGCGCGCACGATGCGCTCCAGCAGCGGGCACGTCCGCCAGCAGGGCGCTGCCGCCGCACTTCTTGACCACCTTCTTCACCGGGCAGCCGAAGTTGATGTCCAGCACGTCCATGCGGTGGGGGGCCAGCAGGTGCGCGGCCTGGGCCATGTGCGCCGGCTCCGAGCCGAAGATCTGCACGCCCACCAGGCCCGTCTCGCCGTCGGTGTCCACCAGCTTCCAGCTGCCCTCGCCGCCGTAGGTCAGGCCGGTGGCCGAGACGAACTCGCAGAAGCCGATGTCCGCGCCGAAACGCCGGCACACCGCGCGGAAGGCGCGGTCGGTGACCCCGGCCATGGGCGACAGGAAGCGGCGCGTGTCGGCCAGCCAGGGCAGACGCGGGTCCAGGCGCACGGGTTTGCGTTCGAGGCGATCGGGCACGGGGTCCTCCGTCGACGGGAAAAGCGAACGGTCCGGCGGGAAACGTTAACCCACGGCCGGACCGTTCGCAACGCGGGCGCGATCCCGTCACGGACACTGGGCGCCGAGCGCCTGGGCCATCAGGCCGGCGTCCGACACGTTGATCACGCCGTCCCAGACGAAGTCGCTGCGGTAGGCGTAGTGCAGGTACAGGTCCTGGGTGAACATGCCGCCGTCGCCCAGGTTGACGAACCCGTCGCCGTTGATGTCGGCACTGTTGGCGCGCAGGTCCAGGCTGCCGCCGACGACGGCGTCGCCGTTGACGTAGATCTGGAGCGGCACACCTTCACCCGGATTCGCGAGGCCTCCCGCCCGCAACGGCAGCGCCCACCGGGTGCGGCCGTCGGCGTCCGTGTCCTGGTCGGGGATCGTTCCTTCCACACAGGGCACGAGCGATCCCGCGGCCGTCCCCAGCCAGATGTCCTGCGCCGGGAAGTTCGCGACCGGCTCGCCGTATCCCGTCTCGTCCGACCACAGGACGATCTCCACGGTGCCGTCGACGGCGGCGCCGCCGAACGCGAAGCTCTCGGTGAAGGCACAACCCCCGCCCGCGGGCGTGCAGAAGAGCGATACCGGCTGACCGGCGCTGCGGGTCACCTCGACCCAGGGCAGCGGCGGGATTCCGGTCCCCTGGGCCGCGGCGCCGGCCGCTGCCAGGCACACGCCCGCGCAGAGCGCGGCCGCCAGGATGGCGTAGCGTTTCATGTTCCTCCCCTTCCGTTCATGCCGCCCGCCTAAGGGCAGGCGTCCCCCAGTGCCGTGCACAGGTACCCGGCGTCGGATACGTTGACGGCACCGTCCCAGTTGAAGTCGCAGCGGTCGGCGTACGGACCGTGGAGGTCCATGGTGAACAGACCTGCGTCGGTGAGGTTGACCAGGCCGTCGCCGTCGATGTCGGCACTGTTGAACCGCATGTCCATCGTCCTCGAGGCGAGCGCCACGTCGCCGTTGATGACGAGGAGGGGTGGTACAGCGGATCCGATACGAAGTGGCCGCCAACGGCCGGCGGTCGGGACCAGGTGGTGCGGCCACGAGGCGTGCAGCAAGAACGATCACCTTTACCAACGGGTGTCCTTTCGACTGGCGCATACGGATCCGACAGGCCTAGAATGCCGCGACCCGAGCCCGGAGCACCGTCATGGCAACGCTGCGAGCATACCACCTCTGTCTCGTCGACTCCATGCGCACGTGGGGCGGCGCCGAGGTGTGGATGCTGGAGACGGCCGTCGCGCTGCGCGCAGGCGGGCTGCGGGTCGGCGTGGTGGCCCAGCCCGGCAGCGAACTGCTGCGCCGCGCGCACGCGGCCGGCGTGCCGGCGGCGGCCATTCCCATCCGCTGCGACGGCGCGCCCTGGACCATCGCCAAGCTGGCGCGGCACTTCCGGCGCATCGGCGCAACCGCCGTGGTCGCCAACCTGAGCAAGGACCTGAAGGCCGCCGCGGTGGCAGGCCGCCTGGCCGGCGTGCCGGTGATCCTCGGCAGCTGGGAGAGCGACTTCCCCCTGAAGGACAAGGTCTACTACCGGTGGTACTTCAACCGGCTGGCGACCGGGCTGCTGGTGAACTCGGCCGCCACGCGGCACACGGTGCTGGCGTCGGCCCCCTGGCTGGACACGCGGCGCGTGCACCTGCTGCCCAAGGGCATCGACACCGACCGCTTCCGGCCGGGACCGCCCCGGGACGGTCCGCCCACGGTGGGATTCCTGGGCCAGTTCATCGAGCGCAAGGGGCTGCGGGACGATCATGGCCGCCTGGAGCGCGCTCGACGCGGCCGACCATCCGCGCGCGCCGCAGCTGCGCTGATCGCGGGCGCGGGCCCGCTGGCCGCCGAGCTGGCCGCCTGGCGCGACGGCTTGCGCCGGCCGGACGCGGGTGCGGATCATGGGATTCGTCGAGCAGGCCCGAGGCGTTCCTGGCCGGGACCTGGACGTCCTGCCCATGCCCAGCTTCGCCGAGGGCTTCGGCCTGGCCGCGGCCGAGGCCCAGGCCTGCGGCCTGCCGGTGATCGCGGCCGACGCCAGCAGCCTGCCGGAGATCGTCCTGGACCAGGAGACCGGCCTGCTGGTGCCGCCGGGCGACGCCGACGCCCTGGTCGCGGCCCTGCGCCGTCTGCTGGACGATCCGGCGCTGGCCCGCCGGCTGGGGTCGGCCGGGCGCGACCACATCGTCACCACGTTTCCGCAGGCAGGCACCCTGGCCCGCCTGCGGGAGCTGACCGGCGCCCCCGCGGGTGCCGCGAAAGGCTCGTCATGAAGCGACTGAAGATCGCCGCCGTCCAGACCTCCCCCGTCTTCGGCGAGGTGCGCGCCAACGTGGACGCGGCCCTGGCCCTGGTGCCGGCCGGCTGCGACCTGGTGGTGCTGCCCGAGCTGTTCGCCACCGGCTACCAGTTCCGCGACCACGGCCGAGGCCCGGGCCCTGGCCGAGACGCCGGGCGATCCCGACGCCTACAGCCTGGCGCGCCTGGCCCGGTTCGCCGCCGACACGGGCGCCACGGTGGCGGCGGGCCTCTGCGAGAAGGCGGGCGACGCGGTCTACAACAGCGCGGTGCTGGTGCAGCCCGACGGCACCCTGGGCCTCTACCGCAAGGTGCATCTGTTCTGGGACGAGAAGTCCATCTTCCGCCCGGGCGACCTGGGCTTCCCGGTGTTCGCGGCCTGCGGCACCACCGTCGGCCTGATGATCTGCTTCGACTGGGCCTTCCCCGAGGCCGCCCGCAGCCTGGCCCTGGGCGGGGCGCAGGTGATCCTCCATCCGTCGAACCTGCTGCTGCCCTGGTGCGCCGAGACCATGCGCACGCGCTGCCTGGAGAACCGGGTGGCCGCCGCCACCGCCAACCGCGTCGGCACCGAAAACCGCACCGGCCACGAGCTGGTCTTCAACGGGCTGAGCCAGGTGGTGTCGCCCCTGGGCGAGGTGCGGGAGCGGCTGGACGGCGCGTCTCCGGGGGCGGCGCGTGGGCACCATCGACCTGGCGGAGACCGACAAGCTCTTCACCCCGCGCAACGACATCTTCGCCGACCGGCGGCCCGACCAGTACCGGTTCTAGGCGGGCGCCGTCCCGGCGAGCGCCTGCAGCTTCAGGGCGGTGGCCCGGTTGCGCGAGGTGATGCCGTCGCCCGCCGCCTTGGCCACGGCCTTCATCAGGGGCGAGTCGACGACGCCGGCGGGGCACCACAGGTAGGCCGCGCGCGCGCCCACCGCCAGCGCCTCGTCACCCCAGTCCCGCTCCGCGAGGGGCGCCAACGGCGGCAGCACCGCCGGGCCGGCCGGAAAGACCACCAGGTGGCGGGAGGGGTTGTCGGTGCGCCCGACGAGGGGATCGTCGGCCAGGATCGCGTCCAGGTCGGCGGCGGTCACCACGACCACCGGCACCGCGAAGCCGAACCGCTCCTCGATCGCCGCGGCCAGCGTCCGGGCCAGTCGCCCCGCGTCGGCGCGCGGCGTCCGGAACACCACGTTGCCGCTGTTGAGCAGGGTGCGCACGTCCGCCCAGCCGAGCGCCGTGCCCAGGGCGCGCAGTTCGGCCATGGGCACGCGCCTGGCCTTGCCCACGTTGATGCCCCGCAGCAGGGCGGCGCAGGTGGTCATGCGTGAACCGGATCGCGGCCGTTCAGACCGGCTGGACGAGGTTGATGAGGTTGCCGCAGGTGTCCTCGAACACGACGGCGGTCACCGGACCCAGGTCCTGGGGTTCGCCGCGGAAGCGCACGCCGCGCTCCGTGAGGCGCCGCCACTCCCGCTGGATGTCGTCGGTGAAGAACGCCATGTGGGGGATGCCCGCCGCGAACAAGGCCTGCTGGTGGGTGCGCGCCGTGTCCAGGTGCGCGGGCTCGAGGACGAGCTCCACTTCCTCCGGACCGTCCGGCGAGACCACCGTCAGCCAGCGGAACTCCTCCTTGGCGATGTCGGTCTTCTTCCGGAAACCCAGGACGTTGGTGTAGAAGTCGAGCGCCTTCTCCTGGTCGTCGACCATCACGGTGCTCAGGTTGATCCGCACGAGCGACCTCCTCTGGCGGGATCCTGGCGGCGTGGCGGGAGGGATGCACCCCGGCGTGCCGCCGCTGGTGGCGGTCCGCCCCCCGACCGGACCGTCGTTGTGCTTCCACTTCTATCTAATAAAAAATGGATTGAATCGCTCGCGATTGGGCCTGAGGTGGGCAGCCGGGTGCAACCGCCGCGGTCCCGTCAGGCCCCGGACAGATCCATGTTCTTGGGCACCACCACGATGCCGTTCTTGGACACCCGGAACAGGCAGCCGTCCTTCTCCCGGTCGAAGCCGATGCGCATGCCCTCGGGCACGACCACGTTCTTGTCCACGATGCAGCGGTTGAGCTCGGCGCGGCGACCGATCTTCACGTTGTCCATGACGATGCTGTCGGCGACGCGGCAGTGGGAATTCACCCGCACGCCGCGCCCCAGCACCGACCGCTCCACCGACCCGCCGGAGATGACGCTGCCCGCGCCCACGATGGAGTCGATCACCGTGCCCGGCAGGGTGCCGTCCTCGGTGTAGCCGTGCACCGACTTGCAGGGCGGCGCCGGCGGCTGCCAGGCGCGGAACACCCACTCGGGATCGTAGAGGTCCAGCTTGGGTTTGCGGCTCACCAGGTCCATGGTGGCCTCGTAGTAGCTGTCGATGGTGCCGATGTCGCGCCAGTAGGCCGGCTGGCCCTCCGGGTTCCGGAACTGGTAGGCGAACACCTGCCCGTCGCGCACCAGCGAGGGGATGATGTCCTTGCCGAAATCGTGGTGGCTGCCGTCGCGACGCACGTCGCCGCACAGCTCCTTGACCATGTCGGCGGTGTCGAACAGGTACACGCCCATGTTCACCAGGCAGTGGTCCGGGTCGCCCGGGATCGTCGGCGGATCCTTGGGCTTTTCCACGAAGTCGGTGACCCGGCCCTTGGCGTCGATGGCCAGCACGCCGAACTCGCTCGCGCCCTGCTTGGGGATCACGCACGCGGCCAGCGACAGGCAGCCCGCGTGGCCGGAGTGGAAGTCCAGCAGCCGGCCGTAGTCCATGCGGTAGACGTGGTCGCCCGAGAGGACGAGCACCCATTCGGGCTTGCGGAGCTCCAGCAGGTAGATGTTCTGGTAGACGGCGTCGGCGGTGCCTTCGTACCACTTCTGGCCGACGCGGTGCTGGGGCGGGATGCGGTAGAGGAACTCGCCCGCCTCGTAGCTGAAGATGTTCCAACCGCGCTGCAGATGCTGGTCCAGGGAGAAGCTCTTGTACTGGGTCAGCACGTAGATCTGCCGCAGTCCGCTGTTGATGCAGTTGCTCAGGGTGAAGTCGATGATGCGGTAGGAACTGCCGAAGGGTACGGCCGGCTTCGAACGGTCCTTGGTCAGGGGGTGCAGGCGCTCACCCTGCCCCCCGGCGAGGATCAGCGCCAGGGTGCCCCGGGCCATTTCTCGATTCGTCACGGACAAGCTCCGCCCCCGGGGCACACCTGCCCCGTGCTCGCTCGGTGATCAGCTCAGCTGCGCGACGCCATCCGCGATTCCAGCACCTCGCGGACGGTCTCCAGCAGTTCGGTGACGTCCGCCGACTTGGTGACGTACGCATCCGCAGCCCAGGTCAGGTAGTTGTCCCGGTAGCTCGAGAATGCGGTGTTCAGGATCACGAGGATGCGGTTGTCCCGGTCGAGGATGTGCTGCAGGGCCTCGATCCCGTCCATGCCGGGCATCCTGATGTCCAGGATGATCAGGTCCGGGCTCATGGTCTGCACGTACTCCAGACCTTGCGCGGCAGTGCCCGCGGTCAGGGTCTCGTACCCCGCCCGTCGGAGCTCGGTCTCGTACAGCAGCCTGAGGTGGGGCTCGTCGTCGACGATCAATACCTTGCTCACGTCCGGCCTCCTTGGCTTCGCGCCCGCCCGCGCCGGACGTGCGCGTTCCTGCGGGTCACTATAGACCATTTCCCGTCGTCACGCCAGCACCGGGGCCGGCCTCCTCGTCATCCCTCGGCAGGGGCAGGATGAAGGCGAATTCGGCGCCTCCGCCCGGCCGGTTCGCCGCTTCGGTCACGCCGCCGTGGGCCTTCACGATCTGGGCACAGATGGTCAGTCCCAGACCGGATCCCGTCGGTTTCGTGGAGAAAAAGGGCGAGAACAGCTTGTCGGCCAGGTCTTCTGCAAATCCCGGGCCATTGTCCGCCACCGCCACGCGCACCCCCCCAGCCAGGGCCTGCGTCGACACGGTGACGAAGCCCCCGTCGCCGGCCGCCTGCATGGCATTGACCAGGTAGTTCTCCAGCACCTGCCGGATCTCCCCCGGGTGGCAGCGCACCGCCGCCCCCTCCGCCTCCAGGTCCCAGTCCAGGGTGATGGCCTTCTCCTCCAGCCGCTTCAGGAAGTGCCCCACCGTATCGCGCACCAGGTCGTCCACCACCACGGTCTCGCGGGTCTGCTTCTGGGGCCGGATGAAGTCCAGCAGATCGTGGATGATGCGCTCCATGCGCGCCACTTCATCGGTGATGATCGCGGCGTACTGGCGATTGGGGTCGTCCGCGCCCATGGCGCGCACCAGCGCCCGGGCGAAGCCGCCGATCGCCACCAGCGGATTGCGCAGCTCGTGGGCCACCACCGCCGACGTCTCGCCCATGACGCTCAGGCGCTCCATGCGCATCAGCGTCTCCTGGTCCTCCCGCTGCTTCTGATGGGCCTTGCGCAGGTCGATCAGGCGCCGCTCCAGCTCGCGGTACAGGCGGCTGTTCTCGATGGCCGCCGCGCTCTGGTTCGCGAACATCTGCAGGAATTCGAGGTCCAGGTCCGTGACCGCGGTGTGGCTGAATGCGTTGTCGGCGATGATGACCCCCAGGGGGCCCCGCCGGGTCGTCAGGGGCGCCACGGCGAACTCGCGGCAGCCCAGCCACTCCAGCACCGTGTCCACGCCCGTCTCCGGACTGCCCGCGGCGGCCCGCAGCGCCTGGCGCGCGTTCATGGCGCGCACCAGCAGGTGGTCGGTCTCGGCCAGGGGCACCGACATGCGCGCCACCACCGCGTTGACCGCCGTGTCGGTCTGCTTCACCGAGCGGTCGTAGGTGGTCATCATGTCGAAGAGGTCGGCCCGTTCCCCGGCCAGGTCGGACCAGATGCGCCAGGCCTCGTCCCGGTCCCCCGGGCCGATGGCCAGCTCGCCCTTGAGCACCTCCGCACCCTCGTCCACCAGCAGCAGGAACGCGCGGTTGAAGCGCAGGCCTTCGCCGGCGGTGACGCAGATCAGCACCGCCTGCAGGATCTGCTCCAGGGAGAGGTTGGCGCCGTAGAGGGCCTCGCTCACCTGGTTCAGCAGGGAGAGCTTGGCCAGGCGCACCGCCCGCAACTCGTCCTCGTGCTCCCGCTGGCGCAGGTCCGCCAGGAAGATCAGGCAGTGGCGCCCGCCGCCGGCCTCGAAGCGGGAGCAGCGCATCTCCACCGGCACCAGGTCGCCGCCGCGGGTGCGCAGCTGGGCCTGCAGCAGGCCCGAGGCGCCGCAGGGAGCGTCGCCCCGGCAAGCGCCCAGCACGTCCGGGGGCACCACGATGTCCTGCAGGCGGGTCCCGGCCAGCTCGGCGGCGGGGCAGCCCAGCAGCCAGCCGGTGCCTTCGCTGGCGGCGGCGATGCGGCCGTCCCCGCCCAGCACCAGCAAGGGCCGCAGGCTCTGCGTGAAGCTGGCGGCGATCAGGTCCCGCCGGTCAGATATCCCGTCAACGGCCAAGCGCCACCCTCCTTTCCGCCTCGGCCACCGCCTCGGCATACATGGTCTCGTAGGCGGCCGCCGACCGGTCCCAGCCGAACTCGCAGGCCATGCCCCGCGTCTGCAGGGCGGCCCACGTCTCCGGATCGGCAAAGGCGGCCTCGGCCCGGCGCAGGGCCCCCAGCAGGGCCTCCGGCCGTTCCTCGGCGAACACGAAGCCCGTGCCCGCGTCGTCGTCCAGGTCCTCCACCGTATCCGCCAGCCCGCCCGTGCGCCGGACCACCGGCGGCGTCCCGTAGCGCAGGGCGTACATCTGGGACAGGCCGCAGGGCTCGAAGCGGCTGGGCATGAGGAACAGGTCGCTGCCGGCGTAGATGCGATGGGCCAGCCCCTCGTCGAAGGTGCCCGCGAAGGCCACCTGCCGCGGGTTGCGGGCCGCCGCCGCGGTCATGGCCGTCTCCAGGGCCGGGTCGCCCGTGCCCAGGACGGCGAAGCCGAAGCCGTCGCCGGCCAGCCGGTCCAGGATGGGCAGCAGCAGGTCCACGCCCTTCTGGCCCACCAGCCTTCCCACGAACCCGCACAGGGGCCGATCGGCCGCCACGTCCAGCTTCAGCTCCCGGAGCAGGCCGGACCGGCAGCGGGCCTTGCCCGGCGCGGTCGTCCGGTCCGTAGGGCGCCGCCAGGTGGGCATCCCGCCGGGGATCCCAGGTGGCGTACTCGCCGCCGTTGAGGATGCCCCGGTAGCGGTCGCCCCGATCGGCCAGCACATACTGCAGTCCGCAGCCGAACTCGGCGGTCGTGGTGGTCTCGCGCGCGTAGGTGGGGCTGACGGTGTTCAAGCGGTCGGCGGCCAGGATGCCGCCCTTCATGAGGTTCAGGTGGCCATGGAACTCCAGCAGGCCCGGGTAGGCAGCCAGGCCCGCAGGCAACCCGAGGTCCGCGATGCGCGCCGGATCGTGGCTCTCCTGGTGGGCCAGATTGTGGATGGTCAGCACCCCGGCCGCGGGTCCCGGCAGCTCCCGGGCCGGCCACAGCTCGCGCCGCAGGACCAGGGCAGCGGCGGCGTGGGCGTCGTGGGCGTGGACCACGTCGGCGGGCCAGTCCAGCAGACGCGGCAGCAGCAGGGCCGCCTGGGCGTGCAGGGCCGCCCGGGCCAGGCTGTCGGCGAATCCCTGCCCGGCGGCGTCGGTGTACACGCCCGCCCGGGCGAAAAGATCCGACTCCACCAGGTAGGTGCGCACCGCGCCGCGCGCCGAGCCGGCCACGTGCCAGCGGATGTCGTGCATGCGCGCGCCGGCCCGCACGGCCAGGGGCGGCAGGCTGCGCACGGGGCGGATGTCCAGGCGCTTCCGGTCCAGGTGGCCGTACAGCGGCAGCACCGACCGCACCTCGTGGCCGCGCCGTCCCAGTTCCCGGGCCAGGGCGCCGGCCACGTCGGCCAGGCCGCCCACCTTGACCAGGGGCGCCAGTTCCGCGGTGACCATCAGGATGCGCATCTCAAGTCTCCTCCCCCCGCAGGCGACGGGCGGCCGTCTCCGGGGGCACGGCCGTGATGAAGAAGCCGGTGCCCGCCTCGAAGCCCGCCAGCCGGGTCAGGCGGGGCACCACTTCAAGATGCCAATGGAAGGCGGCGGCCGCCGCCTCGTCCCCCGGCTCGCGCACCAGGGGCGCCCCGTGGAGCACCAGGTTCAGGGGGGGATCCGGGTGGATCCGTTCGAGGCCCCGGAGGGCCTCGTGCAGCAGCGCGGCCAACCCCTCCAGCTCCGCGTCCCCGCAGTCCGTCAGGTCGGCGGCGTGGCGGCGGGGCACCAGCAGCATCTCGTAGGGGAGGCGGCTGGCCCACGGGGTCAGCACCACGCCGTGGTCGCCGGCGCACACCAGGCGCTCGCCCCGCCGCTCCTCATCCGCGGCGAGGCTGCACAGGAGGCAGCGACCGTCGGCCGCGGCCCGGTGGGCCAGGAACCGCGTCCGCTTGGCCGCCACCGTCTCCGGCACGACGGGCGTGGCGATGATCTGGCCGTGGGGATGGGCCAGGGTGGCCCCCGCCTCGGGACCGTGGTTGACGAAGGCCAGCACGTAGCGGTGGCCCGGGTCCGCGGCCAGGGCGACCGTGCGCTCCCGCAGCAGGCGCAGCAGGTCCGCCAGCCCGGCCGCCCCCACGGTGGCGGGGCCGGCGGCGTGGTCGGGGCTGTAGACCACCACCTCGTGGCGGCCCAGGCCGGGACGGGCCACCAGGCCGTCGGCCGGCGCCGTCGGGGCCGTCGGGGCCGGTTCCGGCCCCAGGGCGGGATACATGTTGGGAAAGCAGCGCAGGCGCCAGCCGGGACCGTCGGCGAGCCCGCCGGCGGGTCGGCCCACGGCGGCGATCTCGGGTGTGGTGCGGTCCTCGCGCCCCGGGCAGAAGGGGCACCCGGCCGGATCGGCGCTCTCGCGCCGGGCCAGGCGGAACTCGTTGGGGCGGCGCCCGCGACCGGCCGCCACGATCACCCAGCGGCCGCTCAGCGGATCCTGACGCCATTGGGACATCCATGTCCCCTTCCCGGCTCACGTCCAGGTCCGAAAAAAAATTTATCCGGCGCGGAACATTCCCCGCCGTCCCGCGTAGGATACCACGGTGGCTGGAGATGACAAAGCTTTCCCCTCCAGGACACCTCCGGGTCAGGCGAACCCCGGGTCGAGTGAGCGAAGGACGAAGGCGGGCCAAGGCGAGAGGTCCGCCTTCGTCTTTGTGCCCCGTTCGCGGGGTGGCGGGCGCCTCAGACGGCGGTGGGGGCGGCAATCCGCTGCACAGGCAGTCCCCCGGCCGCGCGCAGGCGCGCCGCATAGGCCCCCATGGTCTCGAACTCCCCGTGTCCCAGCAGCTTCTCCAGCTTGCGGGGCATGGAATCCTGCCCTCCCTGGCTGCGCACGCTGGTCACTGCCGACAGCCCCACTTGCGGCCGGAAGTCGTCCAGTTCCCACGGATGCACGTACAGGATGCAGGGCTGCCCCTGAGCCCGGGCGCGGGCGCGCAGCAGGCGATAGGCGGGCCAGGGCAGCAGCCGCATGTAACCGCCGCCCGAGAAGGGCACGTTCACCCCGGCCACGCGCCAGGTGGGCATGGGGATCTCCAGCAGGGCGTCCTCGCCCGCCCCCAGCAGGAAAGGCCGGCGCGGCGAGCCCGGCTGGCCGTAGCGGGGATGGCGGATGGGGAACAGGGAGCTGTCGTAGCGGAAGCCCAGCTCCTGCAGGACGTTCAGGTAGCCGTGCACCGGCGGGGTGATGGAGAAGCTGGGGGCCCGGTAGCCGGCGGGCCGGTCGCAGCCGGCCTTGGCCAGGGCCGCCAGCGCCCGCTCGGTGTCGGCACGGAACTCGGCCGGCGTCAGCTTGAAGATCTCGGGATGTCCGTAGCTGTGGCAGCCGACCTCGTGGCCCCGGTCCCGGATGGCCCGCGATCACGTCGGGGTGGCGCTCGGCGGTCCAGCCCAGGACGAAGAAGGTGGCGGTCACCCGGTGGCGGTCCAGCAGGTCGAGGACCAGGCGCGTGCCCGTCTCCACGCGCTGCTCGAGATCGTCCCAGGTGGACGGCGGCGCGTGCTCCAGGTAGTTGTGCCCGTGGAACCATTCCTCCACGTCCACGGTGACGATGTCACGGGGCACGACGGTGCTCATCACGGCTCCGGGTGCGGGTTCCCGTCGCCGGGGCGCGCCACGCAGGCGAACTGCAGGCAGCCCATGTCGGCGAAGCGGCCCAGGGTCAGCAGGTCGAACAGCTTGAACTTGCGGGAGCCCGTCCGGTTGATGCCCTCGACCCGCTCCAGCACGAGGCCGCCGCCGGCGAACAGGCCCGGCAGGCTGGCGCGGGTGAAGAAGCGCACGTGGGTGCGGTCCAGGATCCCCTCGTCAGTGTATTCCCACTTGCCCCGGAACACCAGATCGGCCACGGCGCTGTGGTGGCGGATGTTGGGTACCGAGGCCACCACGCGGCCGCCGGTCCCCAGCAGGGGCCGCAGCCGGCCCAGCAGCTGCTCCGGTTCCCACACGTGCTCCAGGACGTCGTTCAGGACGATGCAGTCGAAGCGCTCGGCTCCCAGCCCGGGCAGGACGGCGGCGGCGTCGCCCACCAGGACCCGGTCCAGCACCCGCTCGGCGCGGGCCGCGGCGGCGGGATCCATCTCCACACCCCAGACCTCGAGGCCGGGACGCTCCTGCTTCAGGCCGGCGGCGAAGGCGCCGGCGCCGCAGCCCACGTCCAGCAGACGGCGCGCCGTCGCCGGCACGAACCGGCGCATCTCCCGGCGGGGCCGGCCGTAGTACGCGGCGTCCTTGGCCGCGGCGTCCGCCGACCGGTCCGCCGCGCTCACGACGGGTCGGGGGCGGGGAAGGCCCGCGGGTGGAGATCCTTCAGCAGGCGTTCCAGTTCCTGGACCTCGCCCACGACGATCAGCCGGTCCCCCGGCTCCAGGGGCCGGTCCGGCTCGGGGATGGTGTTGGCGTGGCTGCCCAGCAGGGAACGCTGCTTCACCGCCAGCACCGAGATGCCGTAGTCCTGGCGCAATTCCAGTTCCCGCAGGGTGCGGCCGTACCAGGCATTGGGGGGCGTCAGCAGCTCCACCTTGTACTGCTCGGGCAGTTCGACGCAGTCCTGCATGCGCTGTTGGCCCGTGACCAGCTGGATGCCCATGTCCCGGTGGTGCAGCACCTCGCGGTTGTAGACTTCGAGGATGGCCTGCCGGGTGACGACGCCCACCAGCACCGGGTGCTCGTCGCTGTACAGCACCGGCAGGTCCGTCGAGTCCCGGTGGCCCAGGGCGATCAGGCAGTGCTCCAGGTTGTCCAGACGCTTGACGGTCTCGGTCTGGGGACTGCACACGTCGTCGGCGATGAGCAGGCGGCTGAGATTCTGCTCGTGGAGGATCTCCTTCACGTCGTGGATGGAGATGCGGCCCCGCAGCCGGTCCTGGTCGTCCACCACGTAGTAGTGCCCCACGTTGTCGGACAGGAAGAGCTTGAGGATATCCTCGAGGCTGGCGTCCAGGGGGATGGTGACCGGGTTCACCTCCATGATGTCCTGGACCTGGTAGTCCTTGAGGATGGCGCTCTCCCGGCCGAACTCCAGTTCCTGCCCGCGCAACGCGAACTTCAGCGTGAAGATGGTGTCCTTCATCAGCGAGCGGTACACCAGGGCCGCGCCGATGGACGCCAGCATCAGCGGCAGGATCACCTGGTACTCGCCGGTCATCTCGAACAGGATGAGGATGGCCGTCAGCGGCCCGCCCGTGGCCGCGCCCACCATGGCCGCCATGCCCACCATGGCGAAGGCGCCCACCGGGTCGTGGGTGCCCGGCAGCACCTTGCCCAGCACGGCGCCGAAGCCGCCGCCCAGCATGCCCCCCAGGAACAGGGCCGGGGCGAAGATGCCGCCCGAGAAGCCCGAGCCCAGGGTGATGTCCACCGCCAGCAGCTTGACCGCCACCAGCAGCAGCATCAGGTACCAGACCATGTGGCCGCTGAGGGCCTCGACCATGGTGCTGTAGCCCACGCCGTAGACCTGGGGGAACCAGATCAGCAGCAGGCCCAGCACCAGGCCACCCGCCGTCGGCTGCAGCCACTCGGGGATGCGCGAGCGCTCGAAGGCCTCCTCGGTGGCGTACAGGGTCTTGACGTAGAGCACCGCCACCAGGCCCACGACCAGCCCCATGAGCAGGAAGAAGGGGAACTCCTGGGGACCGCCCAGCACGAACTCAGGGGTGTGGAACGACGGCTTCTCCCCCAGGAACTCGCGGCTGACCGCCGTGGCGGTGACCGCGGCCACGATGATGGGGCTGAAGGTGGAGACGGCGAAATCCCTCATCAGGATTTCGAGGGCGAAGAAGGCGCCGGCGATGGGCGCGTTGAAGGTGGCGGCGATGCCGGCCGCCGCGCCGCAGCCGATGAGGGTCCGCAGCCGCTGGGGTGAGAATCGCAGCCACTGGCCGATGGTGCTGCCCATGGCGGCACCGATCTGCACGATGGGTCCCTCGCGACCCACCGAGCCGCCGAAGGCGATGGTGATGGCGCTGGCGGTGATCTTCACGGCGGCCACGATGGGCCGGATCACGCCCTTGGCGAAGAGCATCGCCTGCAGCACCTCGGGCACGCCGTGGCCCTTGGCCTCGCGGGCGCCGAAGTGGATCATGGGGCCGACGATGAGGCCGCCCACCACCGGCAGCAGCAGCCTCTGCCACCAGGGCACGGCCATCAGCAGGACGACGGTGTCCTCCCCGTGGCCAATGACGAAGCCCTGGAAGAACTGGACCATCCAGCGGAACAGGATGGCGCCGAAGCCGCCGATGAGGCCGACGATGACGGCCATCACCACCATGATGGCGGTCTCGTCGGGCTGGAAGCGCTCGATGAGCTTGAAAACAGTCAGGCGCACGCGGCTGGGACCGCGCCCGCTGGAAGCCGAGGCCATGGCATCTCCCGGGTGACATCGCGTGTCGGGCAGAACCGAACCGCCCCGAAAAGGGTAGTTCGCGGGCCCAACAGTCGCAAACGACCGTGCCTCCGTCAACCTCGGGGCCCGGGGCGGCGCCAGCGGGGCGTGGACAAACGGTGGTTCACCCCTATAGTGGCCCGGTAGGCACAGGACCCTGCAACCTGAAACGAGGCACCATGACCCCCTCCGGCACCGGCATCCTCGCTCCCAGCCCCCTGGCCGACGGCCTGTGGACCGGCACCTTCCCCAGCGGCCTGCGCCTGATCGTCCAGGAGGACCGCCGCGCCCCCGTGGCCGTGGCCAACGTGTGGGTGCGCGTGGGCTCCAACCGCGAACCCGAGAAGCTGCGGGGCTGGTCCCACGGCATCGAGCACATGCTCTTCAAGGGCACCGGCCGCCGGGACGAGGGCGACTTCGCCCGCGAGGTGGCCGAAGCGGGCGGCAGCACCAACGCCGGCACGGGCTACGAGACCACCAACTACCACATCACCGTGCCCGCCGGCCGGATCGACACGGCCCTGGACATCCTGGGCGACGCCCTGCTCAACTCCACCTTCGAGCCGGCCTCCCTGGACGCCGAGCGCAAGGTCCTCGTCCACGAGAACCACATGTACGACGACATCCCCTCGGGTTTCGGGCTGACCTGGCGTTGGGCGCTGGAACTCGGCTTCGACATCAGCCCCTACCGGCACCCCATCGGCGGGCGGGACGAGAACCTGCTGGAGCGCAGCCGCGACGACATCCTGGCTTTCTGGCGCTCGGCCTACCGGCCCGAAAACATGACGGTGGTGGTGGTGGGCGACGTGGACCCGGCGGCCGCCGCCGACCGCGTGGCGGCCCACTTCCCGGCGGCCGCGGGCGCCGGCCCCGCGCCGGTCACCGACCCCGAGGTGGCGCTGGTGGCCGCGCCCCCCGTCGAGCCCGCCCACGCCACGGCCCGCTGCCGCCTGGCGACCGGGGACATCCAGAAGGCCTACGCCAAGCTGGTCTTCCCCACCCCGGGCGAACTGGCCTCCGAACGCCACGCCCTGGCGGTGATCCGCCGCGTCCTGGGCGACGGACGCAGCTGCCGCCTGTACCGGCAGCTGGTGGAGGAGCGCAAGCTGGTGGACGACCTGAGCGTGGTCACCGAGGCGGGTCCCCGCGAGGGGGTCATGGTCATCGACCTGGAGGCCGACGCCGCCCGCCTGCGGGACGCGGTGCTGGCGGTGGCGGGCGTCTGCGCGGACCTGGCCCGGGAATCCTGCACGACCACGGAGCTGGAGCGGGCCGCGACCCGCGTGCTGCGGGCCCACCAGTTCGGCTCGGAAACCGTCCAGGGTCAGGCGGCCAACCTGGGCTACAGCGACAGCCTGGGCAACCTGGGCCGGGCCTTCAGCGTGCCCGCGGAGATCGCCGCCGTGGACCGCGACGACGTGGCCGCCCTGGCCGCGCGTGTCTTCCGCACCGGCGGCCTGACCGCCGTGTTCTACCTGCCCGAGGGCACCGACGCCGCCGCCTGCGGCCTGCCCGCCGACGGCGAAGCCCTGACCGCCCTGGTGCGCCCCGTGCTGGGCGACGGGACGGGCGCGGGTGCCCCCGCGACGCCGCGGCCGGTCCCGGCCGTGCCCCGGCGCGCCGGCCGGGTCGCGGCCCCCGCCCCCTTCCGCCGGGTGACCCTGGCCTCGGGCGCCGAGGTGTGGCTGCGCCACGACCCGGCGGTGCCGGTGGTCTCGGCCACCTTCGCCGTGCCGGGGGGCGCCACGGGCGAGAGCGCCGACCGGGCGGGGCTGGCGGCCCTGACCCTGGCGGTCCAGATCAAGGGGGCCGGGGGCCGCGACGCCGCCTCCCTCCACGAGGAGCTGGAAGGGGCCGGGGCGGTCATCTCGCCCCTCACCCAGCGGGACTACGGCGGCCTGGGGCTGAGCGCGCTTTCCGACCGCCTGGATCCGGCCCTGGACCTGCTGGAGCTGATGGTCCGGCAGCCCGACTTCCCGGCCGACGAGATCGAGCAGGAACGCCGCCTGGCCCTGGAGCAGCTGGCCTCGCTGCAGGATCAGCCCTTCCAGGCGGCCGCCGTGCGCCTGCGGGAGCTCATGTACGGCGACCATCCCTACGGCCGCCCCCTGCAGGGCACCGCCACCAGCCTGCCGGGCCTGGACTCGGGACGCCCTGCTGGCGCGCCACGCGGCGACGTGGACCGCCGGCGGCGTGCAGGTGGTGGCGTCGGGCGCCATGGACGAGGACCGCTTCCTGGCCCGGGTGGAGGCCCTGCTGGGCGCCCTGCCCGCGGCGTCCCCGCCGGCCGACCCCCGCCCGGGACCCGCGCAGGTGCCCGCCGGCGTCGAGCACCAGCGCCTGACCCGGCGGCAGAACCAGACGGTGGTGCTGGTGGGCTGGCCGGGCCCGCGCGACGCCGATGAGCGGCGCGTGCCCCTGATGCTCCTGCGGGAGGTGCTCAACGGCCAGAGCGGGCGGCTGTTCGAGGCCCTGCGCAACCGGCGTTCCCTGTGCTACAACACGGGCGTCCTGAGCACCGCCGGCTTCGGCCAGGGCATGCTCCTGGGCTACGTGCTGACGGCGCCGGACACCGCGGACGAGGCCCGCGTCCAGCTGGTGCAGGAGATCGGCGCCCTGCGGGACGCGGTGGTGCCCGGGGACGAGTTCGAACGGGCCCGCAGCCAGCTCCTGGGCACCATGCTCATCGGCACCCAGGGCAACGCCGCGCGGACCGCCCGGGCCGGCCGGGCCCGCATCTACGGCCGCCCGGCCGACGACCTGGAGCGCGTGGTGGCCGGGATCGGGGCCTGCACACCCGACCAGGTGCGGGACGCGGCCGCGGCCCTGGTCCTGCCCGACGCCCGCTTCGAGGTGGTGCTGGGACCCTGAGCCCCCGGCCGTTCCGCCCCGGAAACAGCGGCGCCCGGTCCCCGCAGGGACCGGGCGCCTTGTCCAGGACGACGGTCAAACCGCTCAGCCGGCGGCCTTGTAGCGGTTCGGCGCGTCGGAAAGATCGATCACGAACGTGGGTTGGGAGAAGCTGGCGCGGTGCGCACGCCCTCGGGCACCACGTACACGTCGCCGGCCTGGTACAGGTTCGTCTTGCCGTCGATCTCCATGAGCATCTCGCCCGAGACCACCATGCCCCGCTGCTCGCAGTGGGAGTGGTCGGGAAAGCTGACGCCTTCGTCGAAGAGGAAGAAGACCAGCTGCTTCTCGTCGTTGGCGAGGCTGTAGCCGGTGACGCCCGCCACGGGAATCTCGACCTTGGGCAACGCCATGATTTCCGGGGGCAGGAGGCTGCTGGCTGGGTGGGTCTTGAGTTGGTCCATGCATCGGCCCCTCTCGCTTTGGCGGTAGGCCCCGCCCCGCGGGGCGCACCCGCGCGGGGCAGGATTTACAGTCAGTTTACCAGAAGCCGGCCGATCCGCAAGCCGTCTGCGGCGGCCCGCGCCTCAGCCCGCGTCGGGGGCGTAGTCGGCACCCCGCAAGGGGAGCGCAGGCCCCCCCGCAACCGTCTCGGCGGCGGTCACCCGGCCCACCAGGCAGTCGTGGTCGCCGGTGGTGAATCGTCCCTCCAGCGGCACAGAGCAGGCGGGCGGCACAGCGCTCCAGGGCGGGCACCCCCTCCCCCAGCAGCACGTGGGGCGTCTCGGCCCACTTGTCCCGGTCGCGGCGGGAATGGAGGCCGAAGAGCCGCGCCTCGGGCACCTGGCCCTCGGCCAGGAGCGAAACGGTGAACTCCCGCGCACCCTCCAGCAGGTCGTAGGTGCGGCGCTGCTGGCCGACGGACACCAGCACCAGGGGCGGATCCATGGAGACGCGGGTCACCCAGGCGGCGGTCAGGCCCCCCAGCTCGCCGTCGCGGGCGACGCCCACCACGGCCACGGGCTGGGGAAAGAGGCGCAGGGCCTCGTCGGCGGCGGCGCGCAGGGCGGCGGAGCGGTCGGCGGCGGCGGGCATGGACGTCACTCCGGGCAGCGGTTTCCGGCAACGCGAACCGGGCCCTGCGGGCCCGGCACGGTGAGCTCACGGATTCAAGGATGGCGCCCGGGGCGCTCAGACCGCAAGGTCGAATTCGGCCAGCACCGGGTAGTGGTCCGACGGCACCGCCGCCTCCCGGTGGTCCAGGCCGCGGAAGTCCACCCGGTCGACGCTGGCGCACGTTCAGGCGGCCGCGGTAGAAGACGTAGTCGATGCGGCGCGGCCCCAGCAGCCGGTGCCCCACGCGGTCGCGCAGGCCCATGCCGCGGAAGGTGCTCCCGGCCGCCTCGTCGCCGCCGGCGGCCAGCCAGGCGTCGTGCATGGGCTCGAGGTCGCCGTCGCGGTACGGCCATGGCGCGGATCTCCGGCGAGGTGGCCACGGCGTTGAAGTCGCCGGTCAGGAACACCGGAACGTCCTCGCCCAGTTCCGCGACCTTGCGGCTGACCTGCTCCCGCAGCTGGCGCGCGCTGCGGCGCCGGTGCCAGCTGTTGATGGCCTCCAGGTGGGTGGTGCCGAACACGAAGGTCCGGCCCGTGGCCACGGTCTCGAAGGTGGTCCAGGTCACCAGGCGCGGGCGGGTGCCCAGGGAATACTGGGAGGCCGGCACCTCGGGCGTGGGCGACAGCCAGTAGGATTCGTTGGGCAGCGTCCGGATCGACGGGTCGCACCCGGTCGCGCCGGTAGAAGACGGCGCAGTACCAGCTGCGGTCGCTGTCGGCCTGCGGCCCGGCCCAGGTTGCCCTCGCCGATGAACTCGTACTCGGGCAGCAGGGCGGCCAGGTCCAGCAGCTGCTGGCGGTTGGCCTCCTGGGTGCCGATCACGTCGGGGCGCAGGCGCCGGATCAGCCGGGCCACGTTGCGCCGGCGCAGACGCCAGGGGTGGGTGCGCCGCTTCTTGGTGGACGTCAGCAGATTGAACGTCATCACTCGCAGGTTGCAATCGGTCACGCGAGGTTCACTGTTCTCCTGGTCTGTGGGCCGGCGCCTAGGGGCGAGGCTAGCAGTCGAGTGTCTTCGTTGATCTCGTGGGGACCGCGGCGGCGGAATGGACATCTTCTACGCTCTGGCCGCGGAATTAGTTCCGGACTTCCCTTATCGGAAATTTAAGTGTATTCCTTTAGAACCGCAAGTCAATCGAACAAGTCCAGCTGCGGCGGCTGCTCGGGCAGGTCCAGCGCATGCAGGACCCGGGCCATCCATGCCGTCGCGGCTCTCGGGCCGGCAGCTCCAGCCCGGTCCAGGGCGAATTCCGCCAGGAGCTGGTCGATCAGGCCGTCGATGTCCAGCTGGAAATCCACCGAGGTGTCGCGGGTGCCGTCGAAGGCCGGCGGCGCGATCACGGGCACCTTGACCAGGCAGGTGTAGGTGCCCATCCAGTGGCGGATGAACGGCTCCAGTTCGGGGCGCCGCCCGGCCGCGTGCACCATGTAGGCGTAGTTGTCCAGCACCGCCCGGTCGCACACGATCACGTCGTAGGCCGCCGAGAGCTCGATCTCCCGGGCCACCTGCGTGTGCAGGATCCAGTTCTGGGCCGCGTCCGTGGTCTCGCGGTTGATGGGCAGGGGGCAGCCGCGGGCCACTTCCTTGACCAGGTCCACGCTCAGGTCCAGCCGCTTCAGCGCCGCGGCCAACTCGAAGCAGAGGGTGGTCTTGCCCACGCCGTGGGTGCCGATGAACGCGATCTTCATGGGCGCAAGGTAACCACGCCCCCGGCCCCTGTCCAGGGGGGCCGGCGGCTCACCCGGCTCCGAAGCGGTCGCGGAACACCACCGCGTCCAGGGGCAGTTGCCCGCCGCGGGGACGCGCCGGCTCCAGCGCCCGCCCCACCGCCACGGCCATGACGATGTCGTGGTCCGCCGGCAGGGCGATGATCCGCCCCGCCTCCGCGAAGTCGAAGCCCACCATGGGGCAGGTGTCGTAGCCCAGGGCCCTGGCCGCCAGCATCAAGGTCTGGGCCGCCAGCGATCCCGAGCGCAGGTTCTCGTCCCGCCGCTTCTGCGGGTCATCCTGGAACGCCTTCACCAGCTTGGGCACGATCACCGCCCGCTTCTCCGGCGCCGCGTTGGCCCAGTAGCGCTCGGGCTCCCGGGTCCAGGCCAGACGGTCGCCGCAGATCATCACCACCAGGGAGGCGTCGGTGAACTGGGCCTGGTCGCGGCCGGCGGCGCGCAGCCGGGCCTTGACGTCCGGATCGGTCACCACCACGAACCGCCAGTTCTGCACGTTGTAGGAGGTGGGGCTGAGGATCGTCAGCTCCATCAGCTGGCGGAGGTCGTCCTCGGCCATGGCGTGGTCGGGATCGAACCGCTTGACCGAACGGCGGGTGCGGATGGCCTGGAACGTGTCCATCGGATCCTACCTCTCCTGGACGGTGTGGACGGGTGGTCGCGCTGCCAGGATCAGCCCGCCGGCGGCGGAGCGCAAGCCCCCGACGTCCGGGGGGGCCGTGCCCGACGCGCCGGCCGGTTGACCACCAGGTGGAAGAGCGCGCAGCCCGCGGCGTAGGCCAGCACGTCCCGGGGATCGCCGGTGGCCCGGGCGTCCCAACGGGGCAGCAGGCCCTCGAAGAAAAGGGCGTACGCGGCGGTGATCGCCAGCCCGTGGGCCGGGGGCAGCCGCCAGGCGGGCGCCCGCCCGCCCAGGCGCTGGGCCGCCGTCACCAGGGACAGCACCAGGGGCATGCACACCAGGTCGTCCAGGCTGCCGGCGGTCCAGGCGGGGGCGATGCCCAGCGCCTCGGCCAGGCGCTCGGCCAGAAAGAGGGCGGCGCAGAGCCCCAGCACCAGGCGGCCGGGGACCGTGCGCGGAGCCAGCGCGGCGGGCGGCAGCATCAGATGGAGAGGGCCGTGATCAGCGCGGCCAGGCCCAGCGCCACGCCCAGGCTGAGGGCGAGGGAACCGGGGTGCAGCAGGTTTCTCAGGATCGGGCGCATGGAGCGTGTCCTTTCGTCGAGGTGGGTGGTGATCGTCCGTCTAGGGTTCGCGCGGCGGCGCGGTTCCGGCCGCGGCGGCCACGCGCCGCACCAGCGAGCCCGGCCCCTGGGCCTGGCTGCAGCGAGGCGCCCAGCGGTCCGCCAGGCGGCGGGCCTCGTCGCAGCGGCCCGCCGCGGCCAGCCACAGCACCGTCTCGTCCCACAGCTGCCGGCGCACCGCCGGGGCCGGGCCGCCGTCCGTCCCCAGTTCCTGCCAGCGGTCGGCCGCCCGCAGGAAGCCCGAGGCCGCCTCGTCGAACCGGCCGGCCATGGCCGCCAGCTGGGCGGCCACCGCCCGGTGGGTCGGTTCGGCGCGCAGGGAGGCCAGCAGGGCCCGCCACCCGGCGTCGGCCGAGGGCCCGTCGCCGCGACCCGCGCCGGGGCTGCCGTCCAGGAGACGCCCCAGGGCCTGGCCCACCGCCAGGCCGGTGGCCGGATCCACGTCCGCGAGCATGGTCTGCACCGCGTTGGCCAGCCGCGCGTCGGCCGCCCGCTGGTCCGCGTCGGGCACGACGCCCAGGCACGCGTCCAGCCGGGCCGTGGCCAGACGCCGCTGCAGCATCAGCAGGTCGGGCCAGCCCGGCCGCCGCCGCGCCGCCGCCGCCAGGATCGCCGCCTGGCGGTCCTGCAGTTCGGTGGCCGCCGTTTCGAAGGCCGCCAGCCGCGCCCGGTCCCCGGGCAGATCCGTGAGCCGGCCGTCCGCCACGGTGAGGTTGGCCGCCTGCCACCAACCGGAGAAGCGGGTGTCCCAGGCCGCCGGATCCGCCTGCCGGCCGGGACCGAGCACCGCGAAAACCCGATAATACTCGTTATCCCACAAAGGCGCGAATCCGGGCACGTGCAGCGGGTCCAGGTGCAGCCGCACCACCGTCTGCGCCAGGGACGGGGGGCCGACCGCCCCCGCGGTCCAGGCGGTGGAGCCCGGCTCGTCGGCCAGGGCCAGGGTGCGGTCGATGACCAGGTAGCGGGCATCCAGTTGGCGGCAGAAGGCGTGCAGGGAATCGGCATCCTCGCCGTACAGATCCGCCAGGTACCGCTGCGTCCGGCGCCGGATCTTGAGGTTCTCGAACTGGGAGTTCAGCACCACGGGCCGTTCGGTGTAGAGCAGCACCTGGGGCGACAGCCCGATGTCGGTGAGCACCGCCCCCGCGACGCCGGGCTGCGCCGAGCCGGGGCCGGGCGTGTGGCTGGTCAGCCAGCGGAACAGTTCGGTCCGCAGCCGTGTCCGGCCGTCGTCGCTGGTGCCCAGGTGGGCGGGACGGTCCGGCGTGGACGTCGCGGGCCGCCGCCAGGGGACCGCCCAGGTTCACCGGCACGTTGGCCGCGGCCAGGACCCCCAGCACCGCGCCGGCGAGCCAACCCGCGCGGCCGGCGGTCCGGGCCGGCCGCCGCAGAAGCTCCTGCACCATCAGGGCCGCGGCCACCGCGGCGAACGGCAGCAGCACCACCCCCAGGCGCGCCGCCAGCACGTAGCCGGCGGCGTAGACCGGGACGATCAGCAGAAAGCCCCGTCGCCAGGGCGACGCGGCGCGCCCCAGGGCCGCGGCCAGCGACCAGAGGACGGCCGCCGCCAGCAGGATCGCGTGCAGGCCCAGTCCGCTGCGCACCTCGGCCAGGCCGGGGGTGTTGAAGGGCGGCGCCCAGAATTCCCGCACCGCGAAGGTGAGGGCCGCCGGGTCATCGGGGCGCACCAGGCCGTGGCGCAGCTTGGCCAGCAGCAGGCCCGAGACGTGGCCGTAGTCCCCGCCGTAGGCAGGGTTCAGGTAGGCCGCGGCCACGGCGACGCCGGTCAGCAGCAGCAGCACGGCCACCCGCCCCGCCGCGCGCCGGCCCAGCGGACCCAGCCGCGGCGCGAGCAGGACGGCGGCCAGCCAGGCCGCCGGTACGGCGGTGGCCGGCCCCGCCACGAACCAACGGGCCCACAGGGACGGAGTCAGCCCCGCCAGCAGGAAGGCGGCCAGGTAGGCCCCGGGCATGAACCACACGGGCTGGCGATGCTCCTCGTCCGGCGTTCCCGGTTCCGGAGCCGGGCCCGCCGCCAGGTGGGCCACCGCCGCGGCGCCCAGCAGGGCGGCGGTCAGGAACTGGGCCAGGTGCCAGCTGGCCAGCAGCGGCACGAGCACCAGGGCGGCCAGGATGGTCAGCACCCGGCCCTGGCGCCGCCAGGCCCACAGGTGCAGGGCCACGAAGGTCGACAGCAGCAGGAGGGCGAAGTCCTCCTTCAGCAGCAGCGAGCCCGCCAGCCGTGCGAAGCCGAGACGGCAGGTGGCCGCCACCAGGGCCGCCCCCACCGCCGTCGGGCGCTCGGCACCCAGCGCCCGCGCCGCGGCGTACACGGGGAACAGCAGCAGCACGTGGATCAGCGGGATCAGCCCCAGCAGGAACTCCACGAAGGGCCTGGCCTGGTCCCCGGCCAGGCGGTAGAGGAAGCCGTAGACCGGTTCCATCAGAAGGGTGTACTCGCGCCAGGCGTCCACCCCGTCCGGATGCTGCTGGGCGGTGTCGTCGCGCAGCACCGCCGGGCGCGGGCCGCCGTCGGCGGCGAACATCAAGGCCACCCGGTACTGGAAGGCGCGCTCGCTCCAGAAATAGCCGTAGTGCCCCAGCTGGCTGACCCGGGCGTCGGGCGTGGGCGCGGCGGACCCGGCCGGATCGGGTCCGGGCACGCGGATGTCCTGCAGGGGGGGATCGCCCTGGGCTGCGAAGCTGCGGTAGACGGCGGTGGCGGTGCCCGCCACCAGCTGCCAGGAAAGGACGGCCACCACGACGACGACGGCCAGGGCCGCGAGTTCGGCCCAGGGCGGTCGGCGGCGGCGGGGAACGGTGCGTGGGGCCATGCGGCGGCGTCCTTCCGGGGTGCGGCGGACGGCGGGTCCACCGGTCGGGCAGTGTAGCACCGGGGACCGGAGGTGCCCACCCCCGAACCGGCGGGCCGCGGTCCGGCGCCTGAAACCTTGACTCCCGACCACACGTCCCTGACGCTGATCACTGCCGATCACCGGCCGGCCCTGTCCCGACGATCCCGGGGAGATGACGATGCCGCGCTTCCGCCTCCGCCCGCACGCCACCCTGCCGGCGGCCCTCCTGCTGCTCCTGGCTTCCACCTCTGTCCCGGCCCGCGCCGGCGGCCTGGGCCTGCCCACGGACCGCGCCGGCCTGGGCTTCGGCAACCTGCCCGCGTTCGCCGGCCTGCGCCTGGGCATCCGCGACCGGGAGGTGGAGCGGATGCAGGGCCTCAACGTCCAGCTCTGGGCGCCCAGCCACAACGAGCACGCCGAGTACCAGGGCCTGGACCTGAGCCTGGTGGGATGCGAGGGCGGACGGCATCAGGGCCTGGCCGCGGGCCTCGTGGGCGTGGGCGGCGGCCGGGTGCAGGGCGTGGCCCTCGGCGGGATCGGCGTGGGCTGCGACGACGCCCAGGGACTGCTGGTGGGCGGGCTGGGCGTGGGCGCGAACGACGTCACCGGCGTGGCCGTGGGCGGCCTCGGGGTCGGCGGCAACGACCTGACCGGCCTGATGGTCGGCGGTCTCGGGATCGGCGGCGACGACCTGACCGGCCTGATGCTGGGCGGCCTGGGCGTGGGCGGCGAAGACCTGACGGGCCTGATGCTGGGCGGCCTGGGCGTGGGCGGCAGCCGCCTGGCCGGGGTGATGGTCGGCGGCCTGGGTGTCGGCGGCGACAGCCTGCAGGGCGTCGGCCTGGCGCTGGGCCACCTGAGGTTCGACGACCTGACCGGCCTGGGCACCGGCGCCTACACCCGCACCCGCGTCACGACCGGCGTGACCATCGGCGTCTTCAACTCCGCGGACGTGCTGCACGGGGTGCAGATCGGCCTGCTGAACCGGGCGGGCAACAACCCCGCCGGGCTGCAGTGGCTGCCGGGCATCAACGCGCACTTCTGAGCCGCAGGTCGCTGGCGCAGTTCCTCTTGACCCCGGCGGGCGCATCGATCACGTTGTTTCAACATCGTGCGACGATCCCATCGGGAGAGACCGGGAGGAACCGGCATGACCGCGCGCCGCATCCGTCGCTTCGTGTTGCCCTCGATCCTGCTGGCCGCCGTCGCGGCCGTGGTCCTGGGCTGGTCCCGCCTCATCAACGCCATGCTGCCGGCCGACAGCCGGCCCGCAGCCATGACCTTCCCCGTCGGGGCCGTGGACGACGCGGGCTTCGACCTTGTGGCGGCCGACCTGGCGCGCGACCTGCCGGGCACCGCCCTCGACCACGTGGCCCGCTTCCGGGAGGCGGGCGTCCGCAGCTACGAGGGACCGCGCACCTGCCGGGGATGCCACGAGACCGTGTCGTGGACCGGCGCCGACGGCCGCCCCCGCCGGGCCGACCTGCTGGACGACGTCACCGGCTCGGCCCATTACCGCTTCTTCACCACCGCCCACACCAACGTGTGGGGCTTCAACGGCAAGTCGGCCGACGGCTTCGCCATGGGCAAGCTCAACCGGCCCTGCCCCAAGCCGGGCAGCTTCGCCATGACCGCCTGGGCCGAACTGGTGGTCACCCAGCGGGGCGACACCCTGAGCGAGGGCTGCGGCCAGTGCCACATCGGCGGCCAGGGCCAGGCGCCCCTGGGCGGCCTGATGCCCTTCTACACGCCGGTGGCCGCGGAGAAGGACGCCATCGACTGCCTGATCTGCCACGCGGCGGCCTACGACATGGACCGGCGGCAGGTGGAGCGGGATCCCAACGGCCGCCTGCGCTGGGGCCAGGACCGCAGCCTGCGCGCGGCCCTGTCGGTGGGTCGGCCCGGCAGCACGGCCTGCCTGCGCTGCCACCAGCACGACCTGGGCGGCGACATCTACGTGGAGAAGGGCGCCGAGGCATTCATGCCGAGCCTGACCGCCAACAACGGCGCGCGGCCGCGGGTGATCCATCCCGGTTCCAAGCGCGGCACCCCCTTCTCCCCCGCCTGGGACGTGCACGCGGCCGCGGGCGTCCAGTGCCTGGACTGCCACGAGGCCCGGGGCCACCGCATCGCCAAGGGCACCCACACCACCACCATGATGGCCAACGACCTGCCCGACGTGGAGGTGGCCTGCACCAACTGCCACGCGGCCCCGGTGCACCGCGACGTGGCCCGGGGTGCGGCCATCGACGACCACCTGGCGACGGTGGCCTGCGTCACCTGCCACATCCCCTCGCTGCACCCGGACAACGCCACGCGGCGCGACTTCTTCGTCACCGACTACGAGGAGGACCAGGGCATCTTCGTCTACCGCGACGAGGCCAAGCTGACCGCGCCGGGCGAGGGCCTGGCCTACGTGTGGTGGAACGGGGACGCCACCTTCCTGGGCAACCCCATCGGCGACAATCCCAACGGCGCGGGGCTGTACCGGTTCTACGACGCGGCCCACCGCTGGCCCGAGTTCGCGGACTTCGACTACGCCGGCTGGTACGAGCGGGTGATGCGCCCCATCGCGCAGCGGCGCCCCAGCAAGCTGTACGCCATGAAGCGCTTCAACGGGCGGCAGCACATCGACCTGGGCAACATCGGACCCTTCGGCGGCATGTTCGTGCCCTACAACCTGCCCCTCTACTACCGCGACGGCGATCCCGACGCGGCGGCGCGGGCCGAGCTGCAGAAGCCGATGATGAGGATGATGTACGGGAAGCTCTTCAAGTTCTACATGCTGGACCGCTTCATGGCCTTCATGGCCATCGACGGCTGGAACACCGGCGCCTGGCGGGACGCGTCGGCGGGGCGGCACACCGAGCCCCGCTGGCTGCCGACGGACGCCATGCTCGAGGTGAGCCACGCCATCCGTCGCCAGGGGGCGCTGACCTGCGACCGCTGCCACGGGCCCGACGGGGTGCTGGACTGGGCGGCGCTGGGGTACCGGCCCGACGAGATCGCCGGCCTGGCGGCACCGCGCTAGGCGGTGCTCAGGGCCGGCGGGCGGCCAGGGCGGCGGCCACCCCGCGGCTGGCCGGCAGGCGGAACGACTCGGGCGGCGCGAAGGTCCAGAACTCCTCCAGCTCCCGCGAACCGGTGGTGCGCTCGTAGACCAGGGCCTGGGCCAGCAGGTCCAGGCGGTCGGCGTCGCGGACCAGCTGCGCCTCGGCGGTGCGCTGCTCCTCGAACTCCTCCCACGCCCCGCGCCAGCCGGCGAAGAAGGGCAGGCCGGCGCCCACCTCGTCCAGGGCCGCGGCCTCGGCGGCCGCCTTGGCTCCGGGCGGCAGCAGCCGCGACGCGCCCAGCGACAGGTCCCCGGTCACGCTCTCGGCCAGATCGTGGAGCACCGCCATGGTCAGCACCCGGGCCCGGTCCACCGGACCGTCGTGCAGCTCGCAGAGCAGCAGCGCGGCCACGGCCACCCCGTGGCTGTGGTCGGCCACGCTCTCGGCGCGGGGCACGCCGCGCTGCAGCCAGCCGGTCCGCGGGGTGGTCTTCAGGCGGCCGGCCTGCAGCAGCAGGTCGGCCAGGCGGTCGGCGGAGGGCTGGCTCACGGCGGTCCCTTTCAGTCGCGGCGGAAGAGTTCCTTGTCCTGGAGCTTGAGCACGTCGCCCACGTTGCCCGCGACCTTGAGCTTGCCGGTCATGAAGGCGGTCATGGGGTTGATGCTGCCGTCCACGACGCCCAGCCAGGTCTCGTCGGAGGCCTGCACGCGGCTGGTGGCGCCCTGGTCGTCGCCCTCGGTGACGGTGCAGGCACCGTCGGCGATGGCCACGGTGAAGTCGCCGCCCCGGGGCCCGGCGATGTTGAACTGGATGCGGGCGGTCCAGCCGCCGGCGGCGACGGGCCGGAAGCGGTCGGCCATGGCGAAGAAGAGGGTGCGGCAGTCCATGGGAACCTCTCGGGCGGCGGGAAAGGGCGACGGGATCGGGGCCAATCTAGCACCCGGCCCGGGGCGGGGCCAAGGCGGAATGGCGAAGGGGCGGACCCGCGGGCCCGCCCCTTCCCGATCGTCCCGATCGTCCTGAACGCGGCGGGATCGGCGCTACTCGGCGCCCATCGCCTCCAGCTTCAGCAGCTTCTCCCACTCGCTGTCGACGTACTGCTGCGAGGTCTCGAGCAGGTGCTCGTTGCCCGGCTTGAACAGGTGCTTGAACCGCCCCTGCTTCTTCATCCAGTCGGCGATCGGGGAACGCTCCTTGGGCTTGTGGTTGATGATGTACTTGCCGTTCTCCACCTCGAACAGCGGCCAGAAGTTGGACTCGACCGCCTCCTTGGCGATCTCCATGCCGATGGCCGTGTCGAAGTGCCAGCCCACGGTGCAGGGCATCAGGATGTTGATGAACGCGGGACCGTCCGCCGGCCAGCGCCTTCTCCACCTTGGTGGCCAGGTCCTTCCAGTGGAAGGGCGTGGTCTGGGCCACGTAGGGGATGTTGTGGGCGACCATGATCTTGGTCAGGTCCTTGCGGTTCTGCTCCTTGCCCTGCTTCACGCTGCCGGCCGGGCGCGGTCGAGGTGTGGGCGCCCATGGGCGTCGCGCTCGAACGCTGGATGCCGGTGTTCATGTACGCCTCGTTGTCGTAGCAGACGTACAGCATGTTGTGGCCGCGCTCCATGGCCCCGGACAGGGACTGCAGGCCGATGTCGTAGGTGCCGCCGTCGCCGCCGAAGGCGATGAAGTTCATCTTCTCGCGCTCGCACCGGCAGCTCGCCGTGCTTCTTCAGCGAGCGGTACGCCGTCTCGACGCCGCTGACGGTGGCGGCGCAGTTCTCGAAGGCGCTGTGGATGAACGAGGTCTTCCACGCGGTGTAGGGGAAGATGGTGGTGACCACCTCCATGCAGCCGGTGGCGCCGCCGACGACCGTGTCCGGGCCGGCGGTCAGCATGATCTGGCGCAGGATGTTGGCCCCCGTGCAGCCCGCGCAGGCGCGATGGCCCCCGGCCAGGAGGTCTTCGCTCTGGGTCAACTGTCTTGAGATTGACAGCCATGTCGTGCCTCCTTTCCTAGAGCCTGACGCCCAGCAGGTTGACGTCCTTGACCTTGCCGCCGGACGCGACCTTCTGCAGGTTGTCCAGCACCGCGGCCACCTGGCCGAGGTCGAAGTCGCGGCCGCCCAGGCCGTAGATGTAGCCGTGGACCGGCACCTTCTGGCCGTACATGGCGCTGCGCACCTCGGTGAACAACGGGCCGCCGAAGCCGCCGAAGCTGGCCGAACGGTCCAGCACGGCGACGGCCTTGCGGCCGGCCAGCACCTTGGCCACGTAGGCCGCCGGGAAGGGCCGGAACATGCGGATCTTCAGCAGGCCCGCCTTGACGCCCTTGGCGCGGTACTCGTCGATGATGTCCTTGGCCGTGCCGGCGCTGGAGCCCAGCATGACCATGACCAGCTCGGCGTCGTCCAGCAGGTACTCCTCGGCGAAGCCGTAGTTGCGGCCGGTGAGCTTGCCGAACTCCTCGCTGACCGCCTGCACGATGCCGGGCACCTTGTCGTAGGCCGCCAGCTGGCTGCTCTTGTGCTCGAAGTAGTAGTCGGTCAGGTCCAGCGGGCCGACGGTGATGGGGTTCTCCACGTCCAGCAGCGCGTACTTGTGCTTGTACGGGCCGATGAACTTCCAGGCCGCCTCGTCCGGCAGCATGTGCAGGGCGTCGGCGGTGTGGCTGATGATGAAGCCGTCGTAGTTGACCATCACCGGCAGGCGGACGTCCATGTGCTCGGCGATGCGCCAGGACATCAGGGCGTTGTCGTACGCCTCCTGGGCGTTCTCGCAGAACAGGTGGATCCAGCCGGCGTCGCGGCCGCCCATGCTGTCGCTGTGGTCGCAGTGGATGTTGATGTTGCCGCTGAGCGCGCGGTTCACCAGGGCCATGCAGATGGGCAGGCGCAGCGAGGCCGCGATGTAGACGACCTCCCACATCAGCGCGAAGCCCGCGCTGCTGGTGGCGGTGAAGGTGCGCGCGCCGGCGGCGGCCGAGCCGACCGCCGCGCTCATGGCCGAGTGCTCGCTCTCGACCAGGATCATCTCCGTGGTCGACTCGCCGTTGGCCACGAACTCGGCGTACTTGTGCATCATCTCCGTCTGGGGCGTGATGGGGAAGGCACTGGCGACGTGGGGCCGGGCCTGCTTGAACGCATAGGCCACGGCTTCGTTGCCGGACAGCGCCACGAGTTTCTGTTCCATGGTTCGCTCCTTTCCGGCTGTCGCCTTACTTCTCTTCCCGGATCATGACCAGGGCGGCCTTGCCCTTCTTGACCGGGGGGCACTCGTGGGCGCAGATGCCGCAGCCCTTGCAGTGGTCCATGATGATGCCCTTCATCAGCGGCTTGGGGCCCGACGTGTCCACGTCGATGGCCGAGTCGGGGCAGTAGATCCAGCAGAACATGCAGTGGATGCAGTTCTCCTCGACGAACTGGGGAACGTAGGTGCGCCAGTCGCCCGTCTTGTAGGTCGACGAGTTGCCGGCCTCGCGGATGATGCCGCCCTCGTGCAGGTCGGAGGTCTTGATCATGCGGACACCAGCTCCTTGTTGGCGCGCTCGACGGCGGCCAGGTTCCCGTCGATGACGGCCCGCGAGAACTTGCTGCGACAGCTGCGTCACCAGGGCGTCCTTCAGTTCCTCGACGGTCATCACGTCGCGGACGGCCAGCAGGGCGCCGATCATCGGCATGTTGGGGATGGGCCGGCCGATGGTGTCCAGCGCGATGCCCGTGGCGTCGACCGTGTGCACCACGGCTCCCTTGACCCCCAGCCGCTTGCGGACCGTCGCCAGGTCGTCCGTGGTGTTGATCAGGAAGACCGTATCCTTGTCCGTGCCCGCGGTCACGCCCGCGGCGGGGCTGTCCAGCAGGGTCGGGTCGAGCACGATGACGATGCCGGGGTTCTCGATCATGCAGTGCCGGCGGATCGGCGCGTCGGCGATCCGGGTGTAGCCGCGCATGGGCGCGCCGCGCCGCTCGGGGCCGTACTCGGGGAAACCCTGTCCGTACTTGCCCTTCTCCAGGACAGCCTCGGCCAGGAACATGGCGGCCGTCTTGGCGCCCTGCCCACCCCGCGCATGCCAGCGGACTTCAACCATCTGACCTGCCATGGGATCAACTCCTTTGGTGGAATTCCAGCCTGCCGGGGGTTAGGATGCAGATCCTCCCGGCGGGTCCAAAGTAGTGCGGCTGCCCAGCGGGAAACAAGGGAAACAAGGGCTTACGATGATTGTGAAACCCATTATCACGACAACGGGTTACACGATTGTGATTGTCTTTTTTTCGGGCCGCGAAACTGCTTGCAAAACAAGGCAGGAGAGGACCCGACCGGACCATGAGCGACCGTCCCACCGAGATCGAGATGAACCTGGACGGCCGGCCCAGCCGCTTCGTCCTGGGCCCCCTCGCGGGGCTGGAGCTGCCCCGCTACGTGCCGGCGCCGCCGCCGGTGTACCTGGTGGACCGCCGGGTGGCCGAACTGCACGCGGAGTGGCTGGGCGGGATCCAGGCCGGCTGCCCCCGCGATCCCGAGCGCACCCTGGTGATCGAGGGCGGCGAGGGCGCCAAGACCCCGGCCCGGCTGCACGAGGTCTGGCAGTGGCTGGCGGCTGCCGGCTGGCCCGCGACGGCACCGTCGTGGGCGTGGGCGGCGGCGCGGTGCTGGACCTGGCGGGCTTCGCCGCGGCCACCTGGAAGCGGGGCGTGGGCTTCGTGGCCATCCCCACCACCCTGCTGGCCATGGTGGACGCGGCCATCGGCGGCAAGACCGCCGTCAACGCCGGCGGCCTGAAGAACCCCGTGGGCTGCTTCCACCCGGCGACGGCCATCCTGGCCGACCGCTGCTTCCTGGCCACCCTGACCCGGCGTTGGTGGCGCGACGGCATGGCCGAGCTGATCAAGACCGCCGTCATCGGCGAACCCCGCCTCTGGGCCGACCTCTGGGGCCGCCGCGAGGACGCTGGCGCGCCCTGCTGGCCAAGGGCGACCCGGACGCGGCGATTCCCGGCGTGCTGGGCGCCCTGCCCTGGCGCGACTGGGTGGGCCGCGCCGCGCGGGTCAAGGCCGACGTCGTCGTCCGGGACTTCCGCGAGAGCGGCCCGCGCCGCGCCCTGAATCTGGGCCACACCCTGGGCCACGCCCTGGAGGCCTGGTCGGCCCGCGACGAGCGGCCCCTGGGCCACGGCGAGGCCGTGAGCATCGGCATGGCCGTGGTATTCCGGGTGGCGGCCGAGCGGGGACGCTGCCCCCTGACCCTGGCCCTGCAGGTGATCGAACTGCTGGGCCGCTGCGGGCTGCCGACGCGCCGGCCGGCGCCCCCGCGCGCCGAGCTGGAGCGGCTGCTGGCCGGGGACAAGAAGCACTCGGGCCGGTCGGGTCTGCGCTGGGTCCTGCCCCAGGGGATCGGCACGCTGGACCTGGACGCGCGCATCGGGACGGACGAGCTGCTGCGCTGGCTGGATTGAAAAAGTCCCGACGATCGGGTATGCTCTTGGTCGATCGCAAGCCAGGAGCGATACCGTCGTCCGTCATCGTTTTCCGCAGCTCCGGAGGGGAATCCATGCATCGTTGCGTCACGCCTGTCTTGTCCGCCCTGCTCTGCCTGCTCGTGCTCGCGCCCGCGGCGTCGGCCCAGCTCGCCCCGTACTGGCTGCCCGACCCCTCGTGCTCCCAGACGATCCAGCCGCCCGGGGGCACCGTTCACGACCAACGGATCCGGACCACCCGGCTGCCGTTGATCATGCGCTCCACCGGCGAGAACCCCGACTGGTGGGACGAGAGTTACGTCCTGGACCCGGACGGAGACCTGTGCTTGCGCCAGGTCGCCACATACGACCCGGCCGCGTCCCTGGACGTCGAGTGGTCGGACTACGACCCGCCCCTGAAGACCCTCGACTACCCTCTGACCACGGGCAAGTCGTGGGCCGCATCTGCGACGGTGTCCACGACGGGGGCGGCCTGCCGCGGCCCACGATCTGACCGGGACCGTGGTCGGCCCCCGCACCGTGGACACGGTGCTGGGTCCCCTGCCGGTGATCGAGGTCGTGCTCGACACCACCTACCGCGGGACAACTACGTCGGTCACCTACCTTCTGCACGAGCAGCTGGGCGACGTGACGGGCCTGGTCGCGGTGTCCGGGTGCGGGGTGGTGCCGACGACGACGCTTCCTGGAGCAGCCTGAAAGCCGACTACCGCTGATCGGGAACCGCAGGATCACGAGGGGCGCCCCCGCCGGAGCGCCCCTCCGTCGTCAGGCGGTCGCCGTCGTCGTTCGGCGCTACTTGGCCAGCACCATCTTCGCCGCCGTCACGTCGCTCCCCGCGCGCACCCGCACGAAGTAGACGCCCGCCGCCGCCGCCTGGCCGGCGCCGTCTCGCGGCCGTCCCAGGCGGTGCGGTGGTCGCCGGCGGTGAGCGCCTCGTCCACCAGCGCCGCGCACCCGGCGGCCGCGCAGGTCGAAGACCGCCACCTGGACGCGGACCGCTGCCGGGCACGGCGAAGTTGACCGTCGTGCGCGGGTTGAAGGGGTTGGGCACGATGCCCGTCACCGCCAGCACCCGGGCAGGTCCGGGTCGCTCGACCGCCGACAGCCCGCCGCCGGTGAGCACCGGCGCGGAGTAGCCGCCCTGGCGCAGGTCGGCGCACACGGCGGCCACCAGGTAGTAGCTGCCCGGCCAGGGCGGCGTGTCGTCGAGGGACGTGCCCTCGGCCACGAGGTCCACCAGGTTGGCCGGCGAGGGCGGAACACCGCCGCGGTGTCGCGGTACGACGGCGTAGGCGGCCACCTGGGGATCGGCCGAGGCCGCCCAGGCGATGCGCCAGACGCCGCCGCCCAGATCGGTGGCCGCCACGCCCGTCACCGGCGGGGGCGCCGTGAACTCGGCCCCGGGGCCGCCGCAGAGACCGATGTCGCCGCGCGAACCGTCGGGATCGCTGCAACCCGCAGCCGGGTCGCCGGCGTCGATGCACACCGAGCCCTGCAGCAGGGACGGATCGGCGTCGCTCAGCAGGCGCGGGTCGCCGCTGACGTCGTGGGCGCCGGGGCTGACCGACAGGTAATCGCCGCCGGTGTTGCCGTGGATGTCGTTGTAGTCCGCGGCCACGCCGGCGCCGCCGCCCAGCAGGCCGCCGCCGCCGACGTTGAAGGCCACCACGGTGCCGCGCAGGGTCAGCGGATCGGTGGCGAAGGCCAGCAGGCCGCCGCCGTGGCCGCGCTGTTGCCGTCGACGAGGCAGTTCTCCACCAGGCCCGAGACGGCGAAGCCGCTCATGCCGCCGCCCATGTTGACGGCGCGGTTGTCCTGCAGGCGCAGGTTGCGCAGGGCCAGGACCGTGCCGTTGGCCTCGATGCCGCCGCCGTTGCCGCCGCCGACGGTGTTGGCCGCCAGTTCGCCGCCCCCGGCGGTGAACGAGCCGCCGCTCAGATACAGGCCCCCGCCGCCGCTCAGGGCGCGGTTGCCCCGCACCGTGGCCCCGGCCAGGGTCAGGTCCGCGGCCACGGCCGCCACCGCCCCGCCGTGCCCGGCGCTGCCGTTGCCGCCACCAGACCGCCGTCCAGCAGCAGGGCCGCGTTCTCCACGCACAGGGCGGCGCCCAGGTAGGATTCGGCGCTGTCGGTGCAGGCGTTGCCGGTGAAGGTGCAGTTGCGCACCGTCGCCGCCGCGCCGTCGTACACGGCCACCGCGCCGCCGCGGCTGGCCAGGTTGCCGGTGAAGGTGCAGTCCTCCAGCACGGGGCTGCCGCCCACCAGGCAGACGGCGCCGCCGTAGCCCGGGGACGGACCCGCCGCGGCCCGGTTGTCCTCGAACACGCAATCCTGCAGCAGCGGCGAGGCCCCACGCTGTAGACGGCACCGCCGTGCTGGCCGCCCACGGGCTGGCTGAAGGTGGCGCCCACGCAGTCGTGGAAGACGAACCCCTCGGCGCCGCAGAAATCGCCGGCCGAGCTGGTGAACCGCAGGGCGGTCCCGCCCGACTGGACCCGGGTCGGATACTGGAGGGGGTCGCGAACCGTGAAGGCGTCGTTCCAGCCGCCGATCAGGTGCACCGGCCCCGAGACGGTGGCCGAACCCAGGTAGTCGTCGCCCCGCACCATCACCGTGTCGATGCCCGTGCAGGCGGCCATGGCCGCCCCGATGGTGTGGGCCGCGGTCGCCGGCGTCTCGTAGGGCGCGGTCCCGCTGCCCAGGGTCGAGACGTAGCGCACCTTGTGGCCGATGATGTCCAGGGTCGGCGGCGTCATGCCCCAGCCCAGATCGGTGCCGCCGCCGGCGCAGATCATCACGCTGGCGTACTTGGTGCCCAGGTTGGGCACGGTCCACTCGTAGCTGCCGGTGTTGGGCACGCCCGTGGCCACGGGCACGTCGTGGCAGTCGCCGTCGATGCCCAGCCAGATGTCCACCGTCGGCACCGCGTCGCCGGAGGTGGTCCAGGTCAGGTCGATGGTCTGGTCGCCGTACAGGGGCTCGCTGCCCAGGGCCGGCGAGAGGGTGATGCTGCTGGGCGGGGGCGTGTAACGCAGCTGGGTGACCGAGGTGCCCGTCAGGCCCGCCCCGTACTTGACCCAGATGTAGCCGTTCTCGCCGAAGCTGGGGCCCCAGCTGTTCTTGATGAGCCAGGCGCCGGCGCCGCCGCAGGCGCGGTCGTCGTAGCCGACGATCAGCACCAGGTGGTTGACCTGCTGCCCGGGCACGTCGTAGCAGCCGCCGCCGTAGGCCTCGAACTCGGGACTGGCGTCGATGCCCGTGCACACCGGGCCGTTCTGCAGGGCCGCCTTGATCTGGTCCACGTTGTTGGCGATGTAGTCGTAGCCCGTGACCCAGGCGTACTTCTGGAAGTCGTCCTGGAGGCAGGGCGCGGCCGGCGGGTCGGCCAGCAGGTACGGATGGCAGTTCTCCATCACCGCGCCCGTGTGCTGGAAGACGTAGTAGGCCGCCGTGGCCCAGCCGCCGTCGCAACCGGCGCCGTAGGGGTTGCAGGAGATGGTCTGCTGCTCCGAGAGATTGGTCTCGATCCCGTAGTAGATCTTCACGAAGGCCTCGAGTTCGGCCGTGGCCGCGAAGGCCCAGCACGAGCCGCAGGAGCCCTGGTCCTTGACCGGGGTGATGCCGTCCACGTTCCGCCAGTCCAGGCTCGAGGGCAGGTCCGCCTTGTCCACCGGGTAGATCCGCAGGTGCCGCTGCAGCTCCTTCGCGTAGCCCGGCGGCGCCACGTAGCCGCGCAGCGTCGCGCGGTGCTCGGGCGTCAGGGTCGCGGTGAAATCGGTCCTTGACCTCGAAGCTCCAGCCGTGGGCGGCGATCTCCCGGCTGATGGCCTCCAGGTCGGGCGCGTCCTGGGCCGCAGCGGGCGCCGCCGCCGCGAGCACGGACACGACGACGAGGAACCACGAGGAAACGACGCGCAGCGCGAGCCGGGAACGGAGCGGCGCAGACAGACCTCATGTGGATACCTTTCCGGATGCAACGCGGCGACCGCCATTCGGCCACCCGGGGACGGGCGGACGCCAGGATTGTACCAAAACAATATCCGCAAACCAAATTGTTAAAGATCGTCCGCAGTGCGCATCGGGGCACGGTTCCGGATCAGGAGCGATGCAGTCCGTTGCGCCGCCGGCGGTTGCAGCCCGCACGATCAGTACACGAGACCGGGTCCACGTCGTGCGCGACGTCCACCCCGCGGCGGCTGTCCTTGAGCGCGCGCAGGCAGTCGGCCAGCCAGGAGCGCTCGCCGCGTCGCAGGGTGCCCTTGAGAGGATCTGGACCGCGGAAGCGGTCCTGCAGCCGGGGGAACACCGCCGGCGCCGGGCCCAGCATGGTCAGCCCCGGACGGACGAGGTTGTCGCGCAGGGCGTCGGCCAGGTCGGCGGCGGCCCGCTCGGCCTCGCCCAGGCGGCGGGCGGTGACCATCAGCCGCACCAGGCGGCGGACCGGCGGGTAGCCCAGGGCCTCGCGCACGGGCATCTCGCGCGGCGACGAAGGTGTCGAAGTCGTGGGCGCCGGCCGCCAGGATCACCGGGTCCTCGGGCCGCCAGGTCTGGAAGATGACGTCGCCCGGCCCCGGTGCGGCCGGCCCGCCCGGCCACCTGGGTCAGCAGCTGGAACGACCGCTCGGCGCTGCGGAAGTCGGGCATGCCCAGGCCGTCGTCCGCCGCCAGCACCCCCACCAGGTCCACCCGTGGGAAATGGTGCCCCTTGGCCACCATCTGGGTGCCCACCAGGATGTCCGCCTCGCCGGCGGCGAACGCCGCCAGGATCCGCCGGTGGCTGCCGCGGCGCCGGGTGGTGTCGTGGTCCAGGCGCAGGATGCCGCGCCTCGGGGAAGCGGCCCTGCAGGTGCAGCTCGATCTTCTCGGTGCCGCCGCCGGCGGGCAGGAAGGTGCCCTCGCCGCAGGCGGGGCAGTGATCCGGGCACCGGCCGCGTGTGGCCGCAGTAGTGGCAGAGCAGGCGCCGCGGCCGCAGATGGTAGGTCAGGGCGATGTCGCAGTTGGGGCACTCCTGCACCTCGCCGCAGTCGCGGCACTGCAGCACCCGGGCGAAGCCGCGGCGGTTGTAGTAGAGGATGGACTGCCGGCCCGCCTCCAGGGTCGCGCGCCACCGCCTCCTCCAGGGGCGGCGACAGGCCGTCCGGCGCGCCGGTCCCCCGCATGTCCACGATCTCGACCGGCGGCAGGCCGCCGCCGCCCAGGCGGTCGGCCAGGCGGCAGCAGGTCGAAGCGCCCGGCCCGGGCGTTGGCCACGCTCTCCAGGTCCGGGGTGGCCGAGCCCAGCATCACCACGGCCTCGGCCTCGCGGCCCCGCACCAGGGCGGCGTGGCGGGCGTGGTAGCGGGGCTTCTCGTCCTGCTTGTAGGAGGTCTCGTGCTCCTCGTCCACGACGATCACCCCGAGGTCCGCGACCGGCGCGAACAGGGCCGAGCGGGGACCCACCACCACCCGGAGCTCGCCCGCGGGCGGCCGCCTCGTGGACGCGGCAGCGCTGGCCCGGCGGACAGTGCCGCTGTGGATGGCGGCCGCCCGGTCGCCGAACCGGGCGTGGATGCGCGCCAGGGTCTGGGGCGTCAGCGCGATCTCCGGCAGCAGGTACAGGGCGCTCTCGCCCAGGGCCAGAGCGCGCTCGATGAGCGCCAGGTAGACCTCGGTCTTGCCGCTGCCGGTGACCCCGTGCAGCAGCACGGCGCCGAAGGTGCCCGCGTCCAGGTGGGCCGCCGCCGCGGCCAGGGCCGCCCGCTGGGCTGCGGTCAGCTTCACCGGGCCCGGCGTCCACGTCGGGATAGGCGGCGGCGTCCTCCGCCGCGCCGCGGGCCGCCGTGCCCGGCGCCGGCGGGTGGAAGAGGGGCACGACCTCGCCCACGGGCAGCATGTAGTAGTCGGCCAGCCAGCGCAGCAGGCGCAGGCGGTCGCCGACGATCCGGTACTCGGGCGGGTGCAGCCGCGTCACCGGGCGCAGGGTCACGCCCTCGTGCTCGCGGGCGTCCGCGGCCAGGGGCGCCACCGCCACGACCAGGCCCGAGACCTCGCGGCGGCGGCCGAACGGCACCACCACCAGGTCGCCGACGACGGCGCGGCGGTGCGCGTCGTCGTCGCCCGGGTCGTGGCGGTACGAGAAGGTGCGCGGCAGGGGCACCGGCAGGGCGACTTCGCAGGAGCTGGGCGGGCACGGGACTTCCGGGGGGTTCGGGCCACGGACGCGGGGAACCGGCGGGTCGCCGGCTCCCGGACTGGCCCATGGTAGCGCGCGGCGCCGGAGGCGTCCACCGGCGGCGCCGGCCTAGGCGTTCGGGGAGCCCAGCAGGTCCTGCACGGCGGCGACGAGCTTGCCGGGGCTGAAGGGCTTGGTGACGTAGGCGTCGGCGCCGGCGTCCTCGCCGGTCCGGCGATCGTCGCGGCCGGTGCGGGCCGTCAGCAGGATCACGGGGATGCGCGCCGTGCGCCGGTCGGCCTTGAGGCGGCGGCAGGTCTCGAAGCCGTTGGTGCCGGGCATCATCACGTCGAGGATGACCAGGTCCGGCTGCTCGCCCAGGGCCAGGGTGAAGGCATCGTCGCCGTTGCGGGCGGCCACCACGTCGAAGCCCTCGGCGTGCAGGGTGAAGTCCAGGATGTTGCGGATGTTGGTCTCGTCGTCGGCGATCAGAACCTTGCGCACGTCGGGGCCTCCCGAGTTGGTGACGGGGTCGGTGACCCCGGGAATATCGGCACGCGCGGCGGCGGGCTTGACCCCGGCCGCCGCCCCGGTCAGACGAGGGTCGTCATCCCGCGCCGGTCCAGGACCGGGCGGGCCAGGTCGCGGCCGTCGGCGCCGCGGCGCTGCAGGGTCTCGATGCGCTCGCGGCGGCGCTCCGCCTCCTCGAGGAAGACGTCGGTCAGGTGGGGGCAGAACGCCTGCCCCGAGCCGTCGGCGATCTCCGCCAGGGCCCCGTCCAGGGTGTAGGCCGCCCGCCAGGGCCGCGGGCTGAGCAGGGCCGCCAGCACGTCGGCCAGGCGCACCAGGCGCGCGCCCAGCGGGATGGCCTCGCCGGCCAGGCCGCCGGGGTAGCCGCTGCCGTCGTAGTTCTCGTGGTGGTGCAGGATGATCTGGCGCGCCCGCGTGTCCGGCCGCAGGGCGTCCAGGATCTCCAGGCCCGCCTCCACGTGCTGCTGCATCACCCGCTGCTCGGGCGGGGCCAGGGGCTCGGGCTTGTTCAGCAGCTGGGGCGGCACGCAGCCCATGCCCACGTCGTAGAACTGCAGGGCGAACGCCAGGTGCTGCTGCTCCTCGGCGGGCATGCCCACGCGCCGGGCCGCGGCCAGGCAGATCTCCTGGCACAGCTCCAGCAGGCTCTCGTGGCGCAGGTGGCCCACGGCCGTGGTGGCCCGGAGGCTGTCCCGCAGGCACGCCCAGTTCGCGGGTGGCCTCGAGCCAGGCCTCGTGGCGGTCCAGCAGCTCGGCCAGCCGGGGCGCCAGGGCCTCCAGGAAGAGGCGGTCGTCGTCGTCCACGGGCCGGCCGTCCACGCGGTTGTTCACCGCCACCACGCCCCGCACGCCGGCGGGCCCGGGCAGGGGCACGCAGAGCACCGACGGGGTGGAGTAGCGGGGCTCGTTCTCCTCGCGGCCGAAGCGGGGGTCGCGGGTCAGGTCGTCGATGCGCACCGACTCGCCCGTGGCCCACACCCGGCCGGCGATGCCCGCGCCCTTGCGCACGCGCACCCCCTGGACCACGGTCTCGTTCAGGCCGATGGCCGCGCGGATGCCCAGGTGCAGGCCGTCGGCGTCCGGTTCCATGAGGGTGACCGTCTGCACGCCCAGGCTCTCGGCCAGCCAGTGCAGCAGGCGCTGCAGGAACTCGCCGGGCTCGAACGGCTGGCCCGCATGGTCGCGCGACCGCACCGGCTGCACCACCGCGGCGCGCCGGGGCAGCAGCACCGTGAAGCGGGCGCCGCCCGTCGCCACGTTCTCGGCCCAGATGCGCCCGTCGTGGTGGGTGACGATCTCGTGGCAGATGGCCAGGCCCACGCCCTGCCCGTTGTGGCGCGCGGGTGGCCGAGCCGTCCACCTGGTAGAACTTGTCGAAGACGGCGCCGAGCTTGTCGGTCGGGGATGCCGATGCCCGTGTCCTGCACCGTCAGGCGCAGGGCGGTGCCCGACTCGGCCAGGCCCACGGTCACGCGCCCGCCCTCGGGGGTGAACTTGAAGGCGTTGGCCAGCAGGTGGGTGAGCAGCTGCTGCAGCAGCACCGGGTCCACGGGCATGGCGATGGCCGCGGCCGGCGCCTCGACCCGCAGGTCCAGCCCCGCTTCGGCGGCGCGGCTGCGCCAGCCGTCCTCCAGGCGACGGACCAGGGACACCACGTCCGTCTCGGACCGGTTGAGCAGCGGCCGCCCGTTCTCCATCTGGCTCAGCTCGAGGATGTCGTTGATGACGGCCGTCAGCTTGTGGCTCTCGGTGTGGATGACCTTGAGGAACTCGTCCAGGGACTCGCGCGACATGGACGCCAGGTTCTGCTGGAGCAGCTCCGTGTAGGCGGAGATGGACGTCAGGGGCGTGCGCAGCTCGTGGCTGACGTTGGCCACGAAGTTGGCCTTCATGTCGGCGAGGCTGGCCAGCTTCTCCGAGGCCAGGGAGAGCTCGGCATTGTTGCGGGCCAGGCGGTCGTAGACCTCGGCCGACTCGATGGCGCGTGGCGGCCTGGCGCGCCAGGAACTCCAGCTGGCGGATCTCCGCCTGGCCGGGCCCGCGCCCGCCGGCCGGACGCTGCAGGTCCAGGTAGCCCAGGGGTTCGCCGCCGGCGGCCTGCAGGGGGGCGACCAGGCGCCAGCCCTCGCGCCAGGCGCCGTTGACCACCTCGCCGTCGGTGCCGTCGACGTCCCCGTCCGGACGCACCAGGAAGCAGCCGAAACAGCGCAGGCGGGGGTCGGTCGACCTCGGCGTACTCCTGGCGGGATACCGGACGCCGGCCCAGCTCGCCCCGTTCGGTCTCGTCCACGCCGCGGGCGCCGCGCACCTGGAAGGCCCTGGTCGGCGTCCGACCAGAGGTACAGGATCACGCGGTCGAAGCCCAGGATGTCGGCGGCCGCCGCCACCACCCGGTCCACCAGCTCGGCGAGCTGCCGGGTGCCGTTGATCCGCGCGGACACGGCCAGGATGCGCTCGAGGGCCCGCGTGCGGCCGCGCAGGCGTTCGGTCTTGTCCAGCTGGCGCGCCGCCTGGCGGGCCAGGTCGTCCCGCTCCGCGGCGGTCTTCTGCACGTGGGCCAGCAGCGTCCTCGCGTTCGCCGGCCAGCTGCTCGGCGCGGGCCCGCTCACGGTCGCCGCGCTCCCGCAGGCGCCGCCCCATCATGGTCCCCCACACCGCCAGACCCGTCGCGGCCACCAGCGCCAGCGCCAGGCCCCCGGGCACGGCCATGGCGTGCACGCCGACGGCCTGGGCCAGGAGGGCGACGATGACGAGGGCGGGGAACACGGCGCGCGTCTCCTCTACTTCATGCCGGTGCGGGCGGCCAGCAGGTCCTGGATGCGTCCCACCAGCTTGGCGATGACGAAGGGCTTGCGCATGAACACGTCGGCGCCGGCCTCCCTCATGCGGCGGCGCGTGGCCTCGTCCGCCCGGGCGGAGAGGGCCACGATCACCGTGTCCTGGTAGCTGCGGTTGCGGCGGATCAGCCGCGTGGTGTCCACGCCGTCGAGCTTCGGCATCATGATGTCCATGATCACCACGTCGGGCCGGAAGCTGGCCATCTTGTTCATGCAGTCGATGCCGTCGGCCGCGGACAGGACCGTGTGGCCGTCCTGTTCGAAGGCCAGGGCCAGCAGCGACGCGATGGGCCGCTCGTCGTCCACGATCAGGATGCGGGAGGGCAGGGCCATCGTCTCTCCTTGGCGCCTCAGGGGCGCGGTGCGGCGCCGCTGCCGGCCCCGCTGGTCTGGGGTTCGGCGCCGCGGGCGGCCAGCACCGCGGCGAAGGCGGCCACCACCGCCGGGTCGAACTGGCTGCCGGCGCAGCGCTCGATCTCCGCCAGGGCGGCCGCGGGCTCGAGGCCCGGGCGGTAGGGCCGCTCCCGGGTCAGGGAATACCAGGCGTCCACCACCGCCAGGGCCCGCGAGCCCAGGGGGATGGCGCCGCCGGCCAGGCCGTCAGGGTGGCCGGCCCCGTCGAAGCGCTCGTGGTGGTGGCGGACGATGGCCGCGGTGGCCGCGTCCGGCAGCAGCGGCGCCAGCAGGTCGAGCCCCAGCTGCACGTGGCGGTCCACCTCGTCGCGGGCGTCCCAGTCCAGGGCGCCCTCGCCGTGGAGGATCTCGTCGTCCACCCGGGCCATGCCCGCGTCGTGGAGGGCGGCCGCGTCCTGCAGGCTGGCGGTGGCGGCCGGGCCCAGGGCCAGGCGCGCGGCCAGGGCCGAGGCCAGGTCCAGGGCCTCGGCCGTCGCCGTGGGCACGCCCCGGCGGCGGACCTGCAGGAGGATGCGCAGGGCCTCGATGGTGCGGCCGGGATCGTCCTCGCCGCTGCGCAGGGCCTGGGCGGCGATGCGCGCCAGCACCCGCACCTGCTCCCGGTCCGGGTCGCGCCAGGGGACGTCGGCCAGGCGGCGGCCCAGCAGGATCCAGCCGCGCCTGCCCTCCGTCAGGGGCGCCGCGAGCCAGGGGGAATCCTCCGGCCGCGCCAGCCCCAGGGCGGCGGTCAGGGCCGTCCCCGGATCGCCGGTCGCCGCGCCCGGCGCCGGCACCAGCGCCGGCAGCCGCACCGTTCCCGGCAGGCCGGTCCAGGCCGCGGGCAGCAGGCCGCCCCCGGCGGCCGGCAGCAGCAGCACCGCCGCCCGGGCGTCGGCGTGTTCGGTCAGCAGCCGCGTCAAGACCTGCAGCACGCCGGGGTGGCCCGCGGAAGGCGCCGTGTCCTCGCCCACGGTGTGCACCTCCTTGGGCACGCCGAAGGTGAAGACCGAGCCGCCCCGCTCCCGACGGCGCACCGCCACGTGGCCCCCGTGCAGGCTGACGATGTGGCGCACGATGCTCAGGCCCAGCCCGGTGCCGCTCTCGGCCGTGGCCGCGCCCTCGGCCCGGTAGAACTCGCGGAAGATGCGCCGCAGTTCGTCGGCGGGCACGCCGGGCCCGTCGTCGGCCACGTCCACGGTGATGAAGGCGGCGCCCTCGGCGACCGTCACCTCCACCCCGCCGCCGGCCGGGGTGTACTTGACGGCGTTGCCCACCAGGTTGACCACCACCTGCCGCAGCAGGTCGGCGTCCACCTCGGCCCGGGGCACGTCCGGCTCCGCCCGCACCACCAGCCGCTGGCGCTTGGCCGCGGCCGACGCCTCGAGGCTCGCGGCGGTCTCCTGGACGAGTGCGGCCAGGTCCACCGGACGCCGGTCCAGCAGGCGCGAGCCGTACTCCATGCGGGAGAAGTCGAGGATGCGGTTGACCATGCGCAGCAGGCGGGCGGCCTCCTCGCGGATCACCTCCAGGAACTGGGGGGCCCGGTCGAAGCCCGGATCGCCGGCGTGGGTCAGCAGGGCGTCGGTGTAGGCGGTGATGGAGGTCAGGGGCGTCTTGAACTCGTGGCTGGCCATGGCCACGAAGCGGCCCTGCAGGCGGTTCAGCCGGACCAGGGTGCGGTTCTCGGCCCGCAGCCGGCGCACCTCGGCCTGGAGGGCTTCCCGGTCGGTCGGCGGGGCCGGCGCGGCGCCCCCGGGGCGGCTGTCCGGTGCGGTGCGGTGGTCCATGCTACCCCTTGCTCAGTCGACATCGATCCGCGCCTGGCCCGCCACGACCAGCTCCGGCTGCCCGGGTGCGGTGCGGCGCTCGCAGACGACGACGCTCTCGATCATCGTCTTGCCGTAACGCTTGAGCTCGGCCATGGTGTCGCTCAGTTCGGCGGGATGGGCGAAGCGGCCCTGGGCGTCGGCGACCAGGGCGACGGTCAGCGTGATGACGGGAAATCGCTTGACGCGGCCGTCGCGGCCCTTCGACTTCGAGGTAGCCCCGCGCCACGTCCTCGGCGTCGTGCAGCCCCGACACGCCGGAGTCGAACTCCTCGACGATGTGGCGGCCCAGGTCGTCCGCGTGGTCGCTGGCGGTGACCACGACGAAGTCGTCGCCGCCCACGTGCCCCACGAAGTCCCGGGCCGAGCCGTACTTCTGGGTGCAGCCCACCAGCACGCCCGCCAGGAAGGAGATGGCCCGGTCCCCCCGCGAGTAGCCGTACTGGTCGTTGAAGCTCTTGAAGCGGTCGATGTCGATGTACATGCAGCCGAAATCCGCGGCCGCCGGCGATGCGCTCGGTCAGCTCGCGCTCGATGGCGCGGTTGCCCGGCAGGCCGGTCAGCGGGTTGGCCTCCCGCTCGCGGCGCGTGGCCTCCAGCAGGTTCTTGACCCGCAGCAGCAGCTCGTCCTGGTTGAAGGGCTTGATGACGTAGTCGTTGGCGCCGCCCTTCAGGCCCCGGACCCGGTCCTCCACCTCGCCCTTGGCCGTCAGCAGGATCACCGGCAGCCGGGACGTCTCGAAACCGGCACGGATGATCTCCAGCACGGAAAATCCATCCATGCGCGGCATCATCACGTCCAGCAGGACCAGATCCGGCTGGAAACTGGTCACGGCCTTCCAGGCCTCTTCGCCGTCGGCGACGAGATGCACCTGGAAACCCTCCTGTTCCAGCAGGAACTGCAGGATTCGCCGGATGTGCGGCTCGTCGTCGGCGACGAGAATGCGGGATGTGTCCGCCATTGTCGTCCGTTTCGTCGCGCTGCAAATTGCTCCTACGGCCCCGGCGGGTCGGGACCGTCCGTCGGCCGCGTCCGCAAAGGGACGTGCCAGGCAAGGGTTATCGGCAGGCGGCGAGAGGAACTTCAGCGCCAGCTGGTCAGGGGCGCCCGGGCGAAGCTGTCCAGGTCCAGGCCGTCCCGGCGGCCGGCGGCCAGGTGGTGCCAGCCGGCGCAGGCGATCATGGCCGCGTTGTCGGTGCAGTACACCCGCTCCGGGGGCAGGAAGTGCAGACCGCGGCGGGCGGCCTCGGCGGCGGTGCGCTCGCGCAGGCGGCCGTTGGCCGCCACGCCGCCGGCCAGGTACACGGCCCGGACGTGCTTGCGCCGGGCCGCCTGGAACAGGCGCTGCACCAGCACGTCGACGATGGCCTCCTGCACCTCCAGGGCCACGTCGGCCACGTCCTGCTCGGCCAGGGGACGCGGGCAGGCCCTCGCAGGCCAGGCGCACCGCGGTCTTCAGGCCGCTGAAACTGAACACGATGCGCGGATCGCGGATGCAGGGGCCGCGGAAAGCTGAACCGCCCCGGCCGGCCCACGCTTGGCCATGCGGTCGATGTGGGGCCCGCCCGGGTAGGGCAGCCCCAGCAGCTTGGCCGTCTTGTCGAAGGCCTCGCCGGCGGCGTCGTCCAGGGTGCCGCCCAGCCGCTCGTAGCGGCCGACCTCGGGCATGTGGACGATCTCGGTGTGGCCGCCCGAGACCACCAGCACCACCGCCGGCAGCACCATGGGCGCGGTCAGCTGGTTGGCCAGGATGTGGCCCTCGATGTGGTGGACGCCGACCAGGGGCAGGTCCGCGGCCATGGCCACGGCCTTGGCGGTGGACAGGCCCACCAGCAGGGCGCCGATCAGCCCGGGCCCCGCGGTGACGGCCACGCCGTCGAGGTCGGCCAGGGCCAGGTCCGCGGCGCTGCAGCAGCGCGTCCACCAGCGGCAGCAGGTTCACCAGGTGGGCGCGCGAAGCCAGCTCCGGCACCACGCCGCCGAAGACGTCGTGCAGGTCCACCTGGGAGCTGACCAGGTTCTCCGCCACGCCGGCCTCGCCCTCGTAGAGGGCGACGCTCGTGTCGTCGCAGGAGGTCTCGATGCCCAGCACCCGCATCAGCGCGTCCCCCGTCACCGGCCACAGGCGCTCGCGCAGGACGGCGTCGGCGCTGGCCTCCTGTTCCATGGCCTCGAACACCGGGCCGATGGCCGCGGCGATCTCCCGCACCAGCACCGAGCGGGTGCTGCGACCGCGGGCGGCCAGCGGTGCCGGCCAGGCCGTGCACGTAGGCGCCCAGCAGGGCCGCGTCCAGGGCGGACAGCACCCTGGGCCAGCAGGCCGCCGATCAGTCCGGTGAGCACGTCGCCCGAACCGCCGCGGGCCAGGGCGTCGTCGCCCGATCCGTTGATGAACACGCGGCCGTCGGGCGCGGCGATCACCGTGGGCGAGCCCTTGAGCATCAGCACGCAGTTCCAGCGGGCGGCCAGCTCGGCCGCCAGCTCGCGGGCGCTTCGGCGTTCGACCTCGGCCGAGGTGCGGCCGATCAGCCGGGCCAGCTCGCCGGCGTGGGGCGTCAGCACCACCTGGTCGTGGGCGAAGCGCGGCTCGCCCTCCAGGCGGGCGAAGGCCCCCAGGCCGTCGGCGTCCACCACGCAGGGGCGGTCCAGGCTGCGAGAGCAGGTCCACCACCCAGCGGTCGGTGGCCGGGTCGTCGCACAGGCCCGGCCCCAGCGCCACCGCCCGGCGCGCCCCCAGCAGCGTGGCCGAAGGCCTCGGTGTCCAGGGGCGCGATGGTGCCCGCCTCGGTCTCGGGCACGGCCGCGACGATGGCCTCGGGCAGCCCCACCCGCACCGGCACCTCGAGGCTCTCGGGGACCAGCATGGTCACCAGGCCCGCGCCCGAGCGCAGCGCGCCCAGACCCGCCAGGTGGGCCGCGCCGCCGAAGGCCCGGCTGCCGGCCACCACCAGCACGGTGCCGCACTGGTACTTGTGGGCCCAGGAGCGCCGCGGCGGCAGCAGTTCCAGGCAATCGCCGCGGGTCAGCCAGTGCTCGCGGCCGGCGTGGCGGGCGCACACCGCGTCGGCGAAGCCGATGTCCGCCACCTCGATCTCGCCGGCGAAGTCGCGGCCCGGCGGCAGCAGCAGGCCCCGCTTGACCAGGCCGATGGTCAGGGTGCGGTCCGCGGCCACGGCCACCGGATCGACGCGCCCGTCGTCCCCGTCCACCCCCGAGGGGATGTCCACGGCCAGGCACGGCACGCCCGGTGTCGTTCAGGGCCCGGAACAGGTCGGGATAGGCCCCCCGCAGGGGCGGCTTGACGCCCGGTGCCGAAGACGGCGTCGATCACCAGGTCGGTCTCGTCGGCCAGGTCGGCCGCGGTCCCGGCCCAGGCCGCGGGCGCGGGCGCGGCCACCGTGACCGCGTCCGGCAGCAGCTCCAGGTTGGCGCGGGCGTCGGGACTGAGGGCGTCGGCCGCCGCCAGCAGCAGCACCGTGACGGCCACCTCCTCCTCGGCCAGCAGGCGGGCGGCCACCAGGCCGTCGCCGCCGTTGTTGCCCTTGCCGCAGACGATCAGCACCCGCGGGGCCTCGTCCTCCGCCCCGTGGTCGTGGCCGCAGGCGCCGTCGCAGGCGTGGTCGTGGCCGTGGTCGTGGTCCTGCTCGGCCAGCATGAACAGGGCCGTCTCGGCCACCGCGGCGCCGGCCCGCTCCATCAGCTCCAGGCCCGGCACGCCGCCGGCGATGGTCTCCTTGTCGATGGCCGCCATGGCCGCTGCCGTCACCACGCGCATGGGTCAGTCCTTCCGGGAAGCAGGGCCGCCGCCCAGCCGCGCGAGCACGTCCAGCAGCTGGAGCGGATCGTCCACCACGAAGTCGGGTTCGGTCTCGTCGTCGGTCAGCTTGTCGGCGTACTGGCTGTACTTGTCGCCGTAGCGGGCGTAGACCGTGTGCAGGCCCGCGGCGCGGCCGCCGACGATGTCCCGCTCCTTCCAGTCGCCGATCACCACGGCGCGCCCGGGCTCCACCGCCAGCTGCTCCAGGGCCATGCGGAAGGGTTCGGGCGCGGGCTTGCGGAAGCCCGTGTCGTCGAAGGTCAACACCAGGTCGAAGGTGTGCTGCAGGCCCAGGTAGACCAGGCGCACCCAGGCCTCGAAGCGCGGGGCGTCGCTGACCACCGCCAGCTTGTAACCGTCCTTGAGCAGCCGGTTCAGCACCCGCTGGGCGTGGGGGTACAGCACCAGCGAGCCGTCGCGGGCCCGCCGGTAGGCCACCACCGCCGCGGCCAGGATGCGGTCCTCCACCCGCCCCATGACCTCCTCCAGGAACAGGTTGAACACCCGCTGGTGCTCGATGCCCCGGTCCTTGTAGACGGCGAAGATGCGCTGGGTCGCCTCGTCCTCGGGCATGTCCAGGCCCGCATCCACCATGGCCTCGGCCGCGGCCCGGATGCTGCGCTCCTTGGCGCCCATGAAATCGGTCAGGGTGTTGTCCAGGTCGAAGATGACCGCGTCGATGCCGCTGCCTGCCACGTGCACACCTTTCGTCGGGGTCCCGCGCCTTCCCTATGAAACGCCCGCCGGGGCAATTGCACAACCTGCGGTTGCCTCTCGGGCCGGACGGGACGATCATGGCGGGCATGAACGACCGACCGCCGCACCTCCCGCCCGACTCCGCACCCGGTCTGTGGCAGACCTGGGGCCACCTGCCGGTCCTGGCCCTGACCATCTTCCTGTTCATGGCCTACCTGGTCTGCCAACTGCTGTTCTACGGCCTGACGGGCGGCCTGATGCTGCCGGTGCTGGCCGGCGCGCTCGTGGGCGTGATGCTGCCTCTGGAGCTGCTGCGGCGGCGCGGGGTGCTGATCCCCGAGGACGACCTGGGCCTGGACCGTCCCGACCGGGTGACGCTGGCCCTGGTGGTGGTGATCGCCCTGGCCTCCCTGGCGCCGGTCTCCCTCCTGGCCGAGGCGGCCCTGCGGCTGCATCCGGTGGACGCCGCCTGGGCCGCCGACTACAACGGGCACCTGCCCCGGACGGCGGGCGAGATGATCGTGGCCGGGCTGGCGGTCCTGTTGGTGGCGCCCCTGGCCGAGGAGATCATCTTCCGGGCGTTCCTGCAGCGTCTGGCCACCGAGACCTGGGGCGTGGTGCCCGGCATCGTGGTGTCGGCCCTGGCCTTCGGCCTGCTCCACGGCGAGCCCTGGTACCTGTTCGGCCTCATCGGCGTCGGCCTGGTCCTGGGCCTGGTCTGGGCGGCCACCCGCTCCCTGACCGCCTGCTGGCTGGCCCACGCGGTGCACAACGCCGTCTCCCTGATCGCCCTGCTCCGGGGCGAGGGGGTCAGCGTGGAACCGGCGGTCTACGGCGCCTGGGACTGGGTCCTGGTGGGGGTGTCGTTGGCGGCGTTGGCGACGGCGGGGTGGGCGCTCGTGCGGCGCGGCCGCCGGGGCCGCGCCGCCTGAGCGCCCGTCGCGGTCACCGCGCGGATTCGCGCAGGAGCTTGCCCAGGCTGATCTCCCCGTTGTCGATGCGGATGCTGAATCCGCACGCGGGGTTGTGGCAGACCCAGGCCTTGTAGCGGATGGGCGCGCCGTCGCGCCCGTAATCGGAAAGCGGCAGGAGAAGCCCCTCGCCGCACTTCTTGCAATCGGGGAACTGATCCATCGTATCTCCTCGGGCCCCACGCCCACGTCCCGTCCGGATCGATGCGGGCGCCCGCCGGCCTTGGCCGGCCCCCGCTGAGGGAAGACGCTAATCCTAGCTCAATACTAGGCAATTTCAAGCCTGATTTGCCGCCGGCCCGGCCAACCCGCCGCGACGGGTCCGGCTCACGTCTTCTGGGGCTTCTTCCGGGCCGCCGGGAACAGCACGTTGTTGAGGATCAGGCGGTAGCCCGGCGAGGTGGGGTAGAGATCGAGGTCCGTGGGGGGATCGCCCACCCGGTGCTGGTAGTCCTCGGGGTCGTGCCCGCCCAGGAAGGTGAACGTGCCCATGCCCCGCTTGCCGTGGATGTACTTCACCTCGTCGGTGCCGTCGACCGCCGCCAGCACGATCACCGAGCGCTTCAGGAACTTCTTCCGGTAGCCGGTGGTCTGGCCCAGGAAGCCGTTGATCACGTTCACGTGGTCCTGGGTCAGCATGGCCGGCACCGGGTCGTACTTGGCCGCGAAGGAGAAGAGGGTGAAGTAGTCGGCTTCGGGCCCGCGCATGGCGGCGTAGTTGCTGGAGTCCAGGTCCGAGAACTCGTAGACCAGCGGGTTGGTGACGAGGTTGAAGTTCTCGAAGGCGAAGGTGGCGTCGTAGTCCACCTTGCCGCGGTAGGCGGGATCCACCGGCGTGCCGTCGAAGGGCGTGTCCACGATGTCCGTGTCCAGCCAGGCCAGGGCGATGTCGATGGTGTCGGTGGCCGAGCACATGGCGAACAGGAAGCCGCCCCCCTCCACGAACTGCCGGATGGTCAGGGCCACGGCGTGCTTCAGCTGCCACACGGTCTTGAAGCCCAGGGTCCTGGCCAGCTCCTCGTGGAAGACCTTCTGGTCCAGGTACCAGGGCTCCTGGCCGAAGCTCGCGTAGAACTTGCCGTACTGGCCGGTGAAATCCTCGTGGTGCAGGTGCAGCCAGTCGTAGTCGTTCAGGCGGCCCGCCAGCACGTCCTGGTCGTAGATGGTGTCGTAGGGGATCTCGGCGTAGGTCAGGGCCAGGGTCACCGCGTCGTCCCAGGGCTGCAGGTTGGGCGGGCTGTAGACCGCGATGCGGGGCGGCTTCTCCAGCAGCACCTCCTCCATGTTCTCCTGGGCGATGGTCTTGTGGATGGCCGCCACGTCGGCGTCGCCGATCTCCTCGAACACCACGCCCATCAGCCGCGCGTCCAGGCGGGCGCGTTCGGTGTCGTCCATGAGGAAGCTCCGCCGCGGTAGTTGAGCAGCCAGTTCACCTTGGCGCCGGCCTGCAGGGTGTGGAAGGCCAGGCCGTAGGCCTTCAGGTGGTTCTTCTGGGTCAGGTCCATGGGCACCAGCAGGTAGCCGGCGGCCCGGGCGGCGGGCGCGGCCACCCCCGCCAGCAGGGCCGCCAGCGCCAGGGCGATCAGGCGGGAACGTCTCACGGCAGTCTCCTCAGGGCGTCGCGCGCGTCGTCGGCGAACAGCCAGTCCGGATACTGGACCAGCAGCTGCTCCAGCGCCGCGCGCGCGGCGGCAACGTGGCCGCCGTCCGCCAGGAGGCGGGCGCGGGCGGCCAGGGCGGCCGCCGGATAGCGGCCGTCGGGGTGGGCGGTGACGATGGTGTTCAGCAGGTCGAGGGCGGCGGCGGTGTCGGCGGCGGCCTCCTCCAGGCCCGCCAGCTCCCAGCGCGCGCGCTCCAGCAGGTGGCGCGGCTCGTCGGGATTGGCCATGGCGTCGGCCCGGAGGATGAAGGTGCGCAGGGCGTCGCGGCGCTGCGCGGGCTGGTCCACCAGGTCCCAGTAGACGCTGCGGGCGTAGAGGGCCAGCAGGGTGGGGCCGCCGTTGGGATTGTCCAGCTCCTCGGCCACGGCCAGGCCCAGGTCCAGGGCGTCGTTGGCGTAGGGGGCGGCGGGGTTGTCCATGGCCACCACGGCGAAGCGGTCGCGGGCGGTGGCGAAGCTGTCCTCGGCCAGGTCCAGGCGGGCCAGGTGGTAGTGGGCATGACCGCCGGCGTCGCGGAACTCGGGGTCGCGCCCCAGGCTGGTCAGCACGGCGCGGGCCCGGGCGGTGTCGGCCGCGGCCAGGTAGCACTCGCCCAGGGTGAGCCGCACGATGGCCACCGCCTCCAGGGGCAGGTCCAGGTCCAGCAGCATCGACTCCAGGCGCGCCGCGGCGCCGGCCGGATCGTGCAGCCGGTCGCGGGTGAAGGTGGCCAGGGCGATCTGGCCGGCGTAGAGGTCCCGGCTGGCCGGATCCAGCTGGCGCAGCACGTCCAGGGCTTCGCCGAACCGCGCCGCCGCCCGGCGGGGATCCGGGTCCAGGCGTCCCTCCTGCAGGGCGTTCAGGCCCACGCCCGCCAGCACCTGGGCGGCGCGCCGGCGCAGGGCCTGGTCCGCATTCCGGGGACCGGCCAGTTCCCGCGCCACCACCAGCAGGTAGTCGGTCGCCGCGGCCACTTGGCCCTCGTCCGTCAGCAGCGGCAGTTCCCGCTGCAGCGCCACGGCGTTCTGCAGCAGGTCCCGCCGGCCCGGGGCCGAGCCCAGGAGGGGCTCCACCACGGCGCGGGCGGCGGCGGCGTCCCCGTCGGCCAGGTGCAGATTGGCCGCCAGCACCGTCTCGGCGGGCACGGCCCCCGGCTCGGCGGCCTTGCGCGCCAGGGCCGCGACGAACCCGGCGTCGCGCCGCGGTTCGTAGGGACCGTCCAGCAGCGCGGTGCGGATCAGCGCCAGGTTGTAGGCGTTGCGCCGCAGCTCGGCGCTCAGCTCGGCGGCGGCGTCCTCCTGGCGGCCCGCCGCCAGCAGGCCCAGGGCGCGCTGCCGCGCCAGCAGGGCGGAATCGCCCAACTGCCGCCGCATGGAGTCGATGAAGGCCACCGCCAGCCGCGGCCTCTCCGTGGGACCGAAGGCCTCGGTGATCACCACGGAAGCGCCGCGGCGGTCCGGGGCGTAGACCAGGAAGCTGTCGGCCGCGGCGCGGGCCGGTTCCGTCAGCCCCTGGGCCAGCTCGGCCACCAACAGCTCGCGCCAGAGGTTGGCGTTGCGGGGCTGGTCGCGCAGGGCCTCGCGGCAGAGGTCGGCGGCCTGGGCGTGGTCGCCCTTCAGGTCGGCCAGGCGGATGCGCCGCGGCAGCAGTTCCCGCGTCAGCAGCGACTGGCCGGCCAGCTCGTTGATGAGGGCCTCGGCCCGGCTGACGTTGCCCACCGCCAGCAGCCGGTCCACGTCCATCAGGCGGCGACGCTGGACCAGCAGGTTCACGGGCGGATGGCCCGGCGGGGTGCGGGGCAGCTGCGGCCGGGGCAGCCGCATCTCCTGGGGCGGCTGCCGCTCCTGGCCGGCGTCGCCGCCGGTCTGGGCCCGGGCGGCGCCGCCGGCCACGGCCAGCAGCAGGAGCATCGTCAGGACGCGGCTCACGGCACGTCCCCCGTCCCCGGACCCGATACCGGCGGCGGATCCAGGCGCCGCAGGCTGTCCAGGCCGGCGAAGTAGCGGCGGACCAGGTCCCGGTACTCGAGGGGCGCCTTCTCCAGGGCTTGGTAGCGCAGGCGGGACCGCTGCTGCTCGGGGGCGCCGGCCACCGGTCCGTCCAGCCCGTTCTCGCCGAAGAGGCGGTCCGCGGTGCGGCTCTCGCGGCGGTTGCTGTAGTCCCGGCGCCGCGCCGCGTTGCGGGCGTCCAGCATCCGCGAGAGGATGCGCTCCTGGCGCACCAGCGTCTGCTCGTCCACGAGGCCGCCGCCCAGGTCCTTGCCGATGCTCTCCAGGTCGTCGGCCATGGCGCCCAGGTCGCCCAGCAGCCGCTCACCGTCGGGACGGACCCGTTCCTGTTCCTCCAGTTCGCGCACCCGCGCGGCCTGCTCGCCCTGCTCCTGGCCCAGGCGCTGCATCTGCGAGCGGACCTTCTGGCTCAGCCCGCGGTCGGCCAGCATCTGCCGCAGCTCGTCGGTCACGCCGTTCAGGCGCGCCTGCTCCCGGGCCAGGTCCTGCAGCTGCTGGGCCGCGTCCGACGGCTGGGACGACGACTGGCCGCCCCCCGAGCCCTGGGCGTTCATGTTGGCCTCGGTCAGCAGCCCGATGATGGTGCGGTTGGTCTGGGCCAGGCTCTCGCGGGTGTGGCGCTGGGCCACGGCGGCCTGGCCCGCCTCCAGGGCCCGCACGCCCTCGCCCATCTCCTCGATCACCCCGTCCAGCTTCTCCAGCAGCTTGATGATGCGTTGGGGCGATTCGTCCATGAGCTTGGCCAGGTTGTCGCGCACGCTGATCACCGCGTTCTCCAGCCGGTGCTGGCGACGGGTCAGGTCGGTGCTGCGCACGTCCCGCAGGCGGGACGGCACCTGGTCGGCGATGGTCTCCTGCCGGTCCGAGACCGCCAGCAGGTCCGCCGCCAGGCCGCGCAGGGAACTGACCTGGTTCATCTGCATGGCCGCCTGCATGGCCTGCTGGGTCTGCAGCAGCACGTGATAGAGGCTGCCCAGGTCGCGCATGGCCTGTTCCTGCAACTTGGCGGCGGTCTGGGGATCCAGCTGGGCGAGCTGCTGCGCCGCCTGGTCCATGCTGTTCTGCTGCATGCGCTTCTCCAGGTCCTGGAGCGCCTGCTGGAGCTGTTCGGCGGCCTGCTGGTCGCCGGGCGATTGCTGCCCGTCCTGCTGCTTCTGCTTCATCTGCTCGACGGCCTCGGCCAGGCGGTCGCGCAGGTCCTCCAGTTCGCGCGCCAGGGCTTCCTGGCGCCGGGCCAGCTCCCCGGGATCCGGAGCCGCCGCGTCGCGCTCGCCCGGATCCGACTCGCCCGGCTTGGCCTGATCGCCCTGTTGCTGGTCGCCCTGTTGCTGGTCGCCCTGTTGCTTGTCGCCTTGCTTCTGCTCGCCTTGCTTCTGCTCGCCCTGCTGCTGGTCGCCCTGCTGTTGTTCGCCCTGCGTCTGCTCGCCGTCCTGCTGTTGGGCCAGGTCGCGGCTCTGGTCGGCCAGCTCCTGCTGGCGGCGCAGCATCTGCTCCAGCAGCGAGGTCATGCTCTCCATCTGCTGCTCGCGGGCCATGCGGTCCATCATGGACAGGGCCGCGTCCAGGCGCCGGGCCAGGTCCTTCTGGGCGCGGGCGGCGTCCTGGAAGGCCCGGGTCAGGTCCTGGGGATCCACCTGGTCGCCCTGCTCCGCCAGCTTGCGCAGCAGCTCCGCCGACTGCCGGTCCGCCCCCTGCTCCAGGAGGGCGGCCACCTCGTCGGCCCGCTCCAGCTGCTCGCGCGAGGTCAGCTGGCCCGAGGCCAGGTCCTCCAGCTGCTGCTGCAGCTGGTCGGCGATGCGGGAGAGTTCGTTCTGGAGGGTGGCCTGGCGGCGGACGGCCTCCTCCATCTCCTGCTGGCGGCCCCAGTCCGGGACCGGATTCTTCAGCAGTTCCCGGGTCAGGCGGTCCAGGTCCGCGTCCAGTTCGCGGCCGCGGCGGCGGGCCTCGACCAGCTCGGAGCGGCGATCCTCCTGGGCCTCGTCCTTCTGGGCCAGCACGTCGGAGGGAGAGGGGGCCTGCAGGCGCAGCACCCGCGACCGGCCCACGCCCGCCGGTCCGGGCCGGCGATTGTCCACCGCCTCGGCCACGAGTTCGAGGGCGTCGCCCGGCACCAGCCGCAGCCGGCCCACCTCCACCTCGATCCCCACCCGCGCCCGCAGGGGCAGGTCGTGACCGTCCAGGGGCGTGAGCCGGGCCCGCAGCACGCCGTCGCCCAGGGGGTGCTCGCTCCAGGTCCCGGGCTCAGCCAGGGCCAGGGCGCCGCCGGACCAGTCGCCGTCGCCGCCGGCGCGGCCCAGCAGGCGCAGCTCGTCCAGGCCGTAGTCGTCGGCGGCATCCAGCACCAGATTGAGCGTGCCCGCCAGGGGCAGCAGGCCGTCGTCGTCGGGGCGCTGCAGGGCCACCGCCGGCGCCTGGTCGGCGGCCGCGGCGATCTCGTAGCGCACCGGCGCCGCATTCTCCAGGCCCCAGACGTCCCGGACGTGCACCCGGAAGGCCAGGTCGCGGTCCACCGCCAGCCCGCCGGCCACGACCGCGCCGTCCACGCTGAGCGCCGTCGAATCGTCGTCCGTCACCAGGGTCGCCGTCCGCAGGTCGGCGTTGGCGCGTCCCCGCAGGGCCACGCGGCTGCCCGCCGGCACCTCGATCCAGGAGGGCAGGCGGTCCAGGGTGCGGGGCTCGACCCGCGTGTAGGCGGGCGGCGTCACCACCGCCGCCAGTTCCGTCAGCAGGGGATGGTCGCGCACCGTCAGCTGCCGCGACCGCGAGACGATGGTGCCCCGCCGGAAGCGCCAGCTCAGGTCCTCGCGCACGTCGTCCAGGCGGGCGCTCCAGACGCGGGCGGGCTCCTGCCCCCAGTTCCGTTCCAGCCGCGCACCCACCGGCTGCCACAGGCCCGCGCCCCGGCGCACCTCGCAGACGGCGGCGCCGTCGCCGCCGGCCAGGTCCAGGGCCTGGAGATCCACCGTCGATCCCGCCACCACCCAGGACTCGGCGGGCAGGGTCAGGATGCCCGCCGTCGGTGTGGGCGGCGCCGCCGTCCACGGCGCGGCCAGGCGGCCGCCGCCGCGGCGCAGGGTGTCCGGAGCCAGGACGACCAGGACGGCCGTCGCGGCCACCGTCGCCAGCACCGCCGCCAGGTGGGCGCGGCGCCAGGGCACCGTCACCACGTCGGCCGGGCCGAGGTGTGCCAGGTGCCCGGCGGCCCTTTCCCGCACGCGGCGCCGCAGTTCGGCGCGGACGCCGGTGCCGTCGTCCCAGCGGTCCGGCCGCCGCAGCGATTCCTCCGCGGCCACCAGCAGGTTGGCGTGGGCGCCCCGCGCCTCCAGGCGCCGCACCAGGTCCCCGGTGCCCGCCAGGCCGCGCAGGGGGCGCAGCAGCCCTACCGTCGCGAGGGTCGCCAGCAGCGTCGCCAGCGTCACCGTCAGCCCCCAGCACGAGGACAGGGACGGTGCGCCGCTGCCGCCCACGGCCCAGACCGCCAGCAGCACCGCGCCGCCGCCCCACCCCAGCAGGGCCGCCAGGCCGTAGCCGGCCACACGGCTGCGGGTACGGCGCAGGAGGCCGTCCAGCTGTCGGGTCGAGGTCGGTCGTGTCGCTCGCGGGTCATGATCGGCTCTTCGCGTCGGGTCAGGGTTGCGTCAGCGCGTACATCAGGATGTTGACGGCCATCTTGGCGGCGGCCTCGCGCACTTCGCGCCGGGTCGCCGTGGACGTCGGGATCCTCCAGCCCGTCGCCGATGTCCGAGGACCAGGTGTACAGGATCACCAGCCGTCCGTTCCGGGTGACCCCGAAGGCCTGGGCCGGGTCGCCGTCGTGGCGATGGATCTTCGGCAGCCCCGGCAGTCGTAGTACGCCCGGAACACCGGATGGTTCGAGGGCAGGGGCGCCAGCTTCTCGTCGGGATAGAGACGCGCCACCATCTCCCGGAAGGACTTGTCCATGCCGTAGTTGTCGTCGGCGTAGAGGAAGCCGCCCGCGTCGAGGTAGCGGCGCAGCTCGGCCAGCTCGTCGCTCGTCGAGCAGCACGCGCCCGTGGCCCGAGAGGTAGAGGAACGGGTAGCGGTACAGGTCCTCGCTGTCGAGGGTGACCACCGCGTCGGTCGTCGGCGGTGCGGATGCCGGTGCGCTGCCGGAACAGCTCCAGCCAGTTGGGCAGGCTGCTGGGGTCGCAGTACCAGTCGCCGCCGCCGTCGTAGTGCAGGCGGGCGATCCGGACCTCCGGCTCGTCGGACGCCGGATCGGCCCCGGCCGCGGTCGCCAGGCCACCGCCGCCGCCAGGGCGCGCCGCCGCCAGGAGCGTCGGGACGCGGGATACGCCGGACGGGATCTCACGGATGCGCTCTCCTTCCGCCGCGGGCCGGGAGCCCGGCGCAGGGTCAGTTCGGCCACGGCCCCGGGGCCGTCGTCGCGGTTGGCCAGGGTGATGCGGCCCCCCATGCGGTCGGCCAGGTTCCGGCAGATGGCCAGCCCCAGCCCCGTGCCCGCGCTCTTGGTGGAAAAATACGGGTCGAACAGACGATCGGCCACATCGTCGGGGATGCCCGCCGCCGTCGTCGGCCCAGACCAGGGTGACGCGGTGCCGGCGCCACCCGCCAGCCGACGCCACGACGGTGGGCCGGCCGGCCGGGCGCCCGGCGTCCAGGGAGTTCTGCATGAGATTGCCCAGGATCTTGCGCAGCGAGTCCGCGTCCGCCAGCACCGGCGGCACGGCGGCGGATCGATCGCCACCGAGGTCCCGCGCCGCCGCCGTCCGGTCGCCGGCGTAGGCGGCCGCCAGGTCGGCCACCGCTGCGCCAGGTCCACCGGCGCGGTGCTCCAGGTCGCCGGGCCGGCCCAGCAGGCTGAACTCGGCGGCGATGCTGCGCAGCAGTTCCACCTGGGCCAGCACCCGCTGCGACCGTCTCCTCACGATGCGGTCCAGATGCGGATGCTCGGTCCTGCCAGGCCTTGGCGCAGCAGCTGCACCGAGAGCTGGATCGGGCGTCAGCGGGATTCTTGATCTCGTGGGCCACCTGGCGCGCCAGCTCGGCGTTGATGGCCAGCTTCTGGGCCTCCAGGAACCCGGTGATGTCCTCGAACACCAGCATGGTGTCGCGGCGGCCGCCCGGCAGTTCCAGGGGCGCCACCGCCCCGCGCAGGGTGCGCCGGCCGTCGGCGCTGCGCAGCTGCCCGGCGGCATGGTCCCGGTCGCGGTCCGGGTCTCCGTCCTGGAGCTGCTCGCGCAGGCGCACGGCCGCCTGCTCCGCCGACACGTCGGGGTGGAACCCGGCCACGATCTGCCGCCCGGCCGGGTTGAGCACCGCCACGCGCCCGTCGGCGTCGATCACCGCCACGCCCACCGTGACCCGGTCCAGCACCGTGGCCAGGAAGCGCTCGCGGGCGGCCAGACGGTCCAGGGCGCTGCGCAGCTCGCCGCGCATGCGGCCGAAGGAGTCGGCCAGGCGGCCCACCTCGTCGCGGCCCGCCTCGGGCAGGGGCGCGTCGTAGTCGCCGGCGGCCAGCGAGCGGCTGGCGGCCATCAGCAGCCGCACCGGCCGGAAGATGTTCCAGGACATGAGCACCGCCAGCAGCAGCGCCGTCAGCAGGATCAGGTTCGCCAGGCCCGCCAGGAACAGGGCCGTGGTCCGCCGCTGGTCGGCGTACTCGCGCTCGCGGTCCGGGAAGGTCACCGTCAGCAGGGCCGGCACCGCCCGGGGCTGCAGCCCGCCGCCGGCGGGCTCGACGAACGCCGGCAGGGGCTGGCACCCGGTCAGGGCAAAGGGGCGGCCCGCCGCGGCCAGCACCCCCGGCGCCGACGGATGGTCCAGCATGGGCACCAGCAGGTCCGGTTCCGCCAGGGGCGGGATGCGCCCCGCGAACACCGAGCCCGGATGGCTGGCCAGCATGGGCCGACCGTCGAAGCGGAGGGTGATCTGCCCCTGCACCAGGTCGGCCAGGGAGTACACCAGCCAGGAATCGAGCCGCTGCCGGTAGAAGAAGAAGCCGCCCGTGCCGCCGGCGTCCTGGTCGCGGGGGGCGGGCTGGGCGCCCGTGTCCAGGATCCCGCCCAGGTCCAGGGGGATGACGGTGCCCACGTACAGGTCCTCGCCGTCCTTCTGCACCACCAGGGGCGCGCGGCGCGCGGCCGCCAGCAGCCCGGCCGCTTCGGCGGGTTCGAGGTTGCCCAGGGTCTCGTCCAGCAGCAGCGTGCCGTCGCTCTTGAACACCATGCCCTGCTGGTTGTCCAGGGGCCCGGCCGGGCGGGCCCCGGTGAGCTGGCCCTCCAGCATCTCGGCGATGTACTCGCTGCCGGCCAGGGTGCGGGCCTGTTCGGTCAGCACGTTGCGGAGCTGGTCCACGGCCTGCAGCAGACCGGCCCGGGCGCGGGCGGCGGCCTCGCCGGCGATGCGCTCGTGGGTCACCCGATCCACCGAGGCCCCCACCAGCACCAGCAGGACCAGCCCCAGCACCAGGTAGCCGGCGAGGAAGCGCTCCTGGAAGCCCGCGCGCCAGGGGCCGGCCGAGATGTCGTCCCCGAGCCGCCGTTCCACCGCACGCGTCGCCTGCACGCCCGCGGCCGCCAGCAGCAGCAGAGCCAGATTCAGCAGCAGAAGCCGCGACAGGTCCAGCAGCTCGGCCCCGGCGCCGGGGACGCTCACCCCCAGGACGAAGCCCTCGCCCGCCGAACGCTGGGCCGCCGGCGGCAGGGCCTTCCACAGGCAGAGCCAGCGCCGACCGCCCACCTCCAGCAGCGGCCCAGGACCGGTCACCCCGGCGCAGGGCCGCGGCGGCTTCTTCGCCGCCCGGATCCGGGAAGCCGTAGTCGCCGGCGTCCAGCCAGCCGCTGTCGTCGGCGTGCAGCAGCAGAATGGGCCGGTCGATCTCCGAACGGGGCCGGTAGCCGCCCGGCTCCAGGTCCGGATCCCCGGTCAGCTCGGACATGAGGGTGTTGATGCGCCAGCTCCGGAGGGGGATCTCCACGTGGAGCCAGCCGGCGCCCCCGCGGCGGGCGATCTCGCCCACGAGCACCTCCTCGGCGCCGCCGGCATAGAGGCGGCGTTCGCTGCGGAAGTAGAGGTCGGGGTCCTCCGCACCGAATTCGCCCGCCGCGCCCTGCCACGGGTTGCGGTCGGCCACCTCGTAGCTGAAGTCGCGCATGAAGCCGGTGGCGTGCAGGGCCAGGCTGTGGTTGTCCGCGTCGAGGATCTCCACCAGGCAGGGGATGCCCAGGTCGCGCAGGGGCGAGTTCCGCCACAGGGCCCAGGCCGGCTCCTGGCGCCACAGTTCCGTGGGCCCGCTCGGCGCGGTCCCGGTGTCGTCCTGGCTCCACATGTCCTCCAGGACCTCGCCCAGGAGGAAGCGCTGCCAATCCCCGTCGGCCTCGGCGATCACCTGGGCCTTGCCCTCGAGCCAGCTGCGCTCGCCGACGGCGTAGACCTGGCGCAGCACGCCGTGGTTCCACACGGTCACCAGGATCATGACCGCGGGCCAGACCAGGCGCCGCCGCAGCCCCGCGCGCTGGGCCAGACCCGGCGCCACCACCCACAGGCCGGCCGTCACCAGGGCCGCCGCCAGCCACGGCCCGTGGGCCGCCCCCGCGGCAATCGCCGTCAGGGCGCCCGCCGCCGCGGCCGCCAGCAGGCCTCCGCCCAGCCAGGCGGCGCGCCGCTCCCGGGAAGGCCAGCCGCCGCCGGCCACCGCCCGCACCGCCACCACCGCCAGGGAGAGGGAGATGAGCATGAGCGCCACGTGCAGGACCCAGAAGGACACGTGCCCCAGGGACACGCCCTCCCCCGCCAGCCGCGGGTTGGCATTGACGGCCAGCAGCGTCGCCACGCCCCGCAGGCCCAGCAGCACGCCCCCGGCCCCCAGGCCGAAGAGGAGGCCGGCCACCCGGCCCCGCGCCCGCGGGACGGCGGCGCCGGCCGGGCCGGCCTTCTGGAGGATCTGCCAGACGGTGACCGCCAGCAGCAGGGCCGTCAGCAGCGCATCCGCCGACGAGGCGAACCAACCGCCCAGGAAGGGCGTGGCGAAATAGGCGGGGTCCACGAGGCTGGCCAGGGTCCCGGGCCGCGCCGGGTGCTCGGCGGCGGGCCAGGCCGCCGCCAGCCACTGGTGGAACTCGACGGCCGCCAGGAGGCTGCGCCCCAGCCACAGGGGCGCCAGCCACAGGAGGCCGGGCGCGCACACGCGGGTGAATCCCGCCGCCACCAGGATCCAGGCGACCAGCAGGGCCACCATCCGCCGAGCCCGTGTGGTGCCGCCCGTGCCGCGGTCCGGGGGCGACGCCGTCAGCAGGGCCACCCGCAGCCCGGTCTCCTCCGGACCCAGGGATGCCTGGCGGGCGCTGGCCGGCGCGCCGTCCGTCAGCGCGGGCGCCACCTCGGGCCAGAGGCGCCGCCAGCCCTCGCCGCCCAGGACCACCTGACATTCCAACCGCTGGTCGCCCAGGGGGAAGAACCGGCGGTAGACCAGTTCGCCCCGCGCCGGGACGATCTGCGCCGTGTCCCCCGGCGCCGGGACGGCCAGGGGCTGTGCGCCCCCGCTCCAGGCCACCCGCTGGCCGCCGTCCCAGACCACCAGGGCCAGGGGCAGGGCATCGTCGACGTGGCCGTGGGCCGACCAGCGGGCCGGCCAGGCCGCCAGGGCCCGCACACGCTGCCCTCCGTCGGCGGGGAGCAGTTCGGTCGTCACGGACGCGGCGGCGGTGGTGAGGCGTGCCTCCAGGTGACCCAGGGCCTCGACCGCGGCCGCGGCCTGCCGGGCCTCGGCCCGGGCGCCCACCGCCAGCTGATCACCGCCGCCACCCACCAGCCCCAACACGGCCACGGCCAGAAGGCACGGACACGCCCACCAAGGTCAGGGCGCGCCACAGGCGCCGGCTGAGGCTGCGTCGGCTGTCGAGGGGACAGAAGGCCAGGGTCACCGCCAGCAGCAGGGTCAAGGCCAGGAACAGGCCGCGGGCCGGCAGGATCCCCGCCTCGGGGCCGGGGGTCGAGGCCGCCGCCAGGGCGAGCAGGATGCCCTGCCCCACGAGGCAGCCCGCACCCACCAGCGGCAGGGCCCGCGCCCGCGTGAAGGTCATCCGTGTCCCCCTAGCCGATGGTGGTGAGCTCCGTCAGGCGCCAGGTCTCGCCCTGCCGGCTCAGCACGAACACGAGCCTGGTCTCGCGCTGCGCCCCCGAGTCCGGCGCCTGGTGCGTCCACTGGGCCATGGCGTGGACCCGTTCGCCCGCCGCGGCCTCCTCCATGCGCAGGTACGTGAAGGTCACGGTGCGGTGGGACTGGAAGAGGTTCTTGAAGTAGTAGAAGGCCTGGTTGGGGCTGTAGTCCGTGTCGCGCCCTCCGGCCACCCCGCTGCGCACCCGCAGGCCGTCGGCGTGGACCAGGTCCGCCAGGACCTGCTGGTCCCCCGCCTCGAAGGCCTGCTTCATCTGTTCGAACACGGCCCGGGCATCGGGAGCCGGCACCGGCGGTCGCCGCCACGCACCAGGCCCGCCGCGGCCGGGGCCACCGCCAGGACGACGGCCGCCAGGGCGACGATCGCCCCCAGGCGCGGGAAACGGGGATGGCGGCGGTTCGGCACGATCGATTCCTTCCTCTCGGCGACGGCGTCCGGGGAAGCTCCTGACGGTCGCAAACCCCATGCCAGCGCCGACGTCGGGCCCGTTCCCGGTGACTCTACGCCCAAACCCCGGGTCCATTGGCCACGTTAATCCGCAAGAAACGCGCGGCAGGCGGAATCCGGCGCCCCCGCTCCCGGCGTCCGGACTGCCACCGGTGTCCCCTCCGGGCGACAGGGGCGAGGCCCTCCGGGGACCATCATCTATTTGACCTAATGGTCCTTGTTTTTGATTAAAGGATCTCCTCATCCCGCCGATCCCCGCGGCATGAAGATTCTCCACCTCGCCAGCCTGGCCCTCGCGGCCATCCTCGCCGTCGCCCCGGCCGCCGCCGCCCCGACATCCGGGCACGACGGCATCTCCTGCCGGCAGTGCCACGACGGCGGCACCGGCGGCGCGGCCCACGACCCGGCGGTGCTCGCCCGCTGCACCGCCTGCCACGCCGGAGCCTTGGCTGCCGAAGCCGCGGCCCCGGCCTTCCACGGGCGCGGCCGGTGCCTGGACTGCCATCGCTTCCACGCCGCCGACAAGGTGGTCACCCCGGCCGTCGGCGACCTGGACCTGGGCGGCTGGCGGGCGTCGACCGGGCCCATTGCGTCGGCTGCCACGACGGCAAGGGCCACCTGGCCGACCTGTCCGCGGCCCACCGGGCCGCCGGACGCCTCTACCACGAGAACGTGGCCCTGCTCGCGGGGCCGAGCGCCCAGCAGCCCCTGCCTGTGGTGCCACTCCCGGACAGCCGCGCCACCGGTTGGCAAGAGGCGGCCGCCGAGGACGCGGATCGCCTTCTCCGAACACGCCAGCCATCCCTTCGCGGTGGCCGTGCAGCCCGGCCGAGGCGCACCGGTGCGGCGCATGCGCGACGTCATCGATCCGCGCATCCCGCTGCCGGGCGGCCGCATCGAATGCGTCTCCTGCCACCGGTTGACCGCCACCACCAAGGACCGGCTGCATCTCCCTGGGCACCCCCAAGGACCTCTGCCTGGGCTGCCACCAGCTCCAGGAGTCGGCCGGCGGGGCCACGGTGCAGATGGCCCGCCTCGGCGCCCCTTGACAGACGATTTCATTGCGCTTCTTGAAAAGTGGAAGTCCGTCGAATTCCAGTCGGATATTCGGTTCTGCTTTTGGTTATCAACTTATTTGTTACGAATGGATTGATTCGCCCTCGCGCAACTGTTATCCTTTTAACTTGTCCTCGCCGCAGGGCCATTGCCGGGCCCGGCACGGCGCCCGGTGTCCCGCCCGTCGGCGCTGACCGCAACGGGGCGAAGGACAGGATCGCGTCTTGGTATCCACGATGTCGAACCGCATCCCCCTGTCGACGCGCCGCCTCCACCTTGCGGGTGCTTCCTCGTCGTCCTGTTGGGGTTGGGTGCGACCGCGTCGTCGGCCGCCGCCTCCGACGGCCGGGCCGACGTGCGGGCCGCGCGCCAGTCGGGAGGCGCCGGCGTCCACCGCCTACCGCACCGACTCGCTGCTCGAGAACTACGACCTGGGCCAGCGGATCTCCCTGAGCCGCGCCTGGCTGCTGAACGTGGACCTGATGACGCGGCGCGAGCAGTCGACCGGCTTCAGCGGCGGTCTGCGCAGCTACACCCGCACCACCTCCCTGATGCCGTCCTTCAGCCTCAACTACCACCGCGGATCGCTGGCAGGCGTCGTGACCGGACGCGGCCTGCGCCGCGACTGGCGCGGCACCGGCGTGGCGGGACGGCGCGACGAGAACCTGGATGTCGGCGCCTGGCTGCGGGCCGAATACGAGGCGTGGTCGGCCGACCTGCGGCTGCAGGAACTGGCCTCCTGGCGCTACGAGCCCACCGGGCGACCGCGAGAACCGCGAGCACACCCAGACCCTCAACCTGCGGCGTTTCTTCGCCGGCCGCAACGAGCTGCGCTACACGTTCACGCGCTCGAAGCAGGACATCCCCACCACCCGGAGCGCGGTGGAGTACCGCAGCCACCAGCTCAACTACCGGGGCAACCAACCGCTTCGCCGACGGGAAAGGCCAGCGTCAGCATCGACGCCCTGGTCCAGCATTTCCGCCAGGACGGCGAGCAGACCGTGACCGCCGGCCAGCGCCTGCTGGTGCCCGTGTGGGGCGGCTTCAGCCTGGACGACACGCCCGGGTTCCGCGACCCCTTCGAACCCGACCCGGTGCAGGACACCCGCCTCTACGACCGGGACCGGGACGTGCGCGCCGGCGTCAACCTGGGCGACGCCGGCGTGGTCGTGCAGCAGTACGGCGGCGACTGGTGCAACCTCATCGTCGACTTCGGCGAGCCGCAGGCCATGGTCTCGGCCCTCCTCTATGTCGACACGCGCGTGGCCTTCCCCGCGTTCTTCTCGTGGCAGGTCTACGTCAGCGACGATCCCGAGGGACGCGACTGGGGCACGGCCCTGGATCCGTCCTCCTACTCCATCGTCTACCGCGACCTGGCGGACAACCGGCAGGGCTGGGAACTGGTCTTCAACCAGCCGGTCAGCCACCGGCGGCTGAAGCTGGTGGACATCAAGGCGGGCGTCACCGAGCCGGACATCTACGTGACCGAACTCGAGGTGTACGGCCCCGCGGACGAGAACCGCCGGAACGTGTCCCGCATCCTGCGCGGGCGCCTGCGCGGGGACGTCAACTACCACGTCACGCCGGCGGTGGAACTGCACTACGGCACCGAGCTGGACCAGCGGCGCTACCTGGACGACCACACCCGGCTGACCAGCCAACTGCACGTGTTCGGCGCCACCTGGGACCTGGGCGACTGGCACCTGCGGGCCCAGCATCAGATGGACCGCCTCACCACGCCCACCGGCCGCTTCACCAAGGCCGACGGACAGCTGGTGTCCCTGAGTTCGACACCGCGCCGTCCCGTCGCCTGGCGGTTCTCCTGGCAGCGCACCAACGACCGCAGCTACACCCTGCGGAACCTGACCAACACCGGCGCCGCCGAGGTCAACTGGCGGGCCTTCCCCCGGCTGACCCTGAACCAGAAGGTGCTGTACGGGGTGCGCGACGCGGAGAACGTGGAAGGGGTGGCCCACTCCTGGGCCCTGGTCACCACGGCGCGCGGCGACGTGCGGGCCAACATCTTCCTGGTCCTGCGGCGCGCCGATCGCTGGACCGACCGCGAGGCGGGCTCGGGCTTCACCCGCTTCAACGACACCGAATGGACCGTGAACTGGTCCCTGCTGCCCCTGGTGTCCCTGACCAGCCGGGTGGCCTACAAGGAGCGCGAGGACACCCAGTGGATCCTGCAGCACACCCTGTCCTGGGCGCCGCTGCCCGGCGGCTCGGTCTCGCTGCGCTTCTACGGCTCCGACTACCAGGACACGCGCAACAACTACCTGCGCCGGGGCGCGGGCGCCACGGTGGTGTGGGATCCGCGGCCGCGGCTGCGCCTGGAAGCGGGCGTCGAGCAGACGCTGGTGAAGGAGAACGCCGACAGGAATACGCCTCTCAATCTCAACGCGAGAGGAAGCTGGACTTTCTAGATCCCGACTCGCTCATTGAGCGGGCGAGCGGGTTTAAGGTCCGGGAGGACGCCATGAAAACGAGAATCCTGACCCTATGCCTCTTCGCCGTCGCGGCCTCCGTGCTGCTGACGGCCTGCTCGTCCGGCACGTCGTCGTACGTGCGTGACGACGTGGACTTCGGCTACCTGCAGAAGGTCGCGGTCGTCCCCTTCCGCAACCTCAGCCAGGACCTCCACGCGGACACGCGCCTCTACTCGGTCTTCATGACCGAGCTGCTGGAGCGCGACGCCTTCCGCGTGGTGGCCATGGGCGAGGTGCTCAGCGCCATGAACCGGCTGCACATCGGCGCGGACGAGGAGCTGTCCCAGGAGAAGATCGTCGCCCTGGGCAAGGAGCTGGGGGTGGACGGCCTGTTCTTCGGCAGCGTCGACCAGTACGGCCTCGAGCGGGTCAGCAACCAGCGCATCTACGTGGTGACCGCCACCTTCAGCCTGGCCGAGACCGAGACCGGCACGATGATCTGGACCTCCCAGGTGCACAACGACGGGAATTCCCTGGGCCGCAAGCTCTTCGGCGGCGGTTCGGCCAGCCAGCACGAGGTGTCCAAGGACGCCGTGGACCGGGCCCTGGGGACGCTGTTCTGATGAGCCGCACGCGGGGCAGGAACCGGTGGCTGACCGCCCTCGCGGCGGCGCTGCTGCTGGCGGCCGGCGGGGCCCGGGCCCAGGGCGACGCGGCGGGACCGCGAGCGCCCGTCCTGCTCTTCATCACCGGCGACGACGCCGCGCGCCTGCCCGCCCCGGTGGCGGAGGTGCGCACCCGCGCCGTGGAGCTCCTGGAGACGTCGCTGGCCGCGCGGGGCATCGCCGCGGTCCCCACCGCGGACCTCATGCCCGAGCTGATGGCCGCCCGCGTGCGCAGCCCCTACGCGGTGAGCGCCGCCTTCACCGCCGACCTGGCCGCGCGCACCGGCGCCACCCATCTGCTGGTGGCCTCGCTGATGGTGCAGCGGCAGCACCTGCAGCTGCTGGCCCGCCTGGTGCACCTGCCCACCATGACGGTGGTCGCCACCGCCCACGCCGAGGCGACCGTGCCCGCCCCCGCCGAGGACGGACTGCCGGACGCCGCGGCCTGGTTCGCGGGCCTGCGCGCCGTCTGCGGCCAGGTCCGCCTGGACGCCGCCGCGCCCACGGCCGCCGGCCCGACCCTGGTGGTCCTGCCGGCGCGGGCCGTGGGCGGCGACGCGGACCTGGCCCTGGCCGCCACCTACAGCGTGCTGGCCTCGGCGGCCGCCGACGGACGCCTGCGGGTGATCGACCCCGGCGTCGCGGCCACGGCCCTGCAGGCCGCGGGCGTGCGGCCGGAATACCTGGACGCCGCCGGCCGACGGGTGCTGACCGATCTCCTGGACGAGCCTTTGCTGCTGGCGCCGGAGATGCTGGTCTACGGCGTGGGCGTCACCGGCGGCTACGTCGATCCTTCCGCCGGCAGCGGCACCGTCGACCAGAACATCTCCGCCTACGACCTGACCCTGCGGCTCGTCGATGCCCGCAGCGGCGTGATCACCGCCAACTTCACCCGTCACGAAGAACACGGCGCCCGCGTGGGCTGGTTCGGGGTCGTCGACGACACCTCGGTCCTGGCCGGGCTGGATGCCGCCGCGCGCACCCTCTGGCAGCAGTTGGGCGACACCCTGGAGGAACGATGAATCCGAGCAACCGGCGTATTCCCGGCGCCGTCGCGACGGCCCTGGTCCTGGCTTTCGTCGCCTGCGGCACCGCCGCGGCGGCCACCGCGCCCGTGCCCCTGGCCACGGTCGACGGCGACACGCTGACCACCACCGACCTGCGCATGGAGCTGGGCGTGATGATGGCCCAGGCCCCCAAGACGGTGCGCTTCGAGGCCCCCGCTCCGGACCAGGTCCTGCGCCGCCTCATCCAGAACCAGCTGGTGATCGACGAGGGTTACCGGATGGGCCTGGACCAGGAGTTCCGCATCACCAATCCCAAGGCCGACGCGGTGCGCAGCCGCTGCATGCGGGCCCTGCTGGATTCGGTGGCGGGCACCGTCCCCCAGGACGACCGCGACAAGGCCGCCTGGGTGGAGGCGCGGCGCGTGAAGGTGCACGCCTACCTCGAGGGCCTGCGCGAGACCCACCACGTCGTGGTGGACACGGTGCTGCTGCGCGGGTTGGACTACGCCTCCACGGACCCCGCCGAGAAGAAGCGGCTGCGCGACAGCGACGCGGTCATCGCCACCGTGCCCAACGGCAACATCACCGTGGCCGGCCTCTCGCGGGAGATCCGCTTCGAGGCCTTCCACGGCCTGGACAACAAGCCCGACGCCGCCGTGCGCCGCGACAAGATCTTCTGGAACAACCTGAACGAACGCCTGCTGACGGCCGAGATCCATCGCAGCGGCCTGGACCGCACGCCGGCCATGCAGGCCTACGCCGCCGAGGTGGAGCGCAACCTCATGCTCGAGGAATCCCTGAACATCCTCGTGAAGTTCGACTTCGCCCCCACCGACGACGAGGTGCAGGCGTACTACGAGGCCCACCTGGACGCCTTCACCCCCGCGCCCCGCATCCGCATGGAAAGCGTGAAGCTCGAGGACGAGGAATCGGCGAAGAACCTGCGGGCCAAGGCTCTGGAGGGCGCCAAGCTGACCTGGCTGGCCAAGAACATGCCCGGCGTCATCGACGGCCCGCCGCCGTTTCCCGAGGACTTCTTCGAGCCCCGGCAATTGGGCCTGGACCCGGACAAGGTGGAGCTGGGCCTGATCCCCGAGCCGTACGGTGTGCCCGGCGGCTGGGTGGTGGCGCGCATCGAGGCGATCGAGCCCGTCGCCGCACCGCCCCTGGCCGACTGCCGCGAGGAGATCCTGCGCAAGATGAAGGCCGAGGCCACGCAGCAGCACATGGTCGACATCATGCAGCGCCTGGAAGACGCCTCGGACATCCGGACCCTGCCCGGAGCCGAGGACGCCATCGCCAAGACGACCGCCGAACTGGTGGCGGCCCGCGACGCCGAACTGGCGGACGCCGCGGCAGCCGCCGACGCACCGAAGGCGGCGCCCGCCGAGTGACAGGCGACACGGACGACGAAGCCGAGGAGAGCAAGGCATGCCCCGCACGAGTTCCTTCCGCAACCCCCTCCGGTCCCGTGCCGCCGCCGCGGCGCTGCCGGTCATGGTCCTGGCGACCGCCGTTCTCTGGGGTGGCCCGGCCCACGCCGGCCCGTTCAAACCCAAGGCCTGCGTGGATTGCCACGAGGACGTCAAGAAGGAGACCGGACGCAGCAACGCCCACGAGCCCTTCGCCAAGGGCGACTGCGAGGGCTGCCACCAGCGCCACGGCATCATCGGCAAGCTGGTGCTCAAGCGCATGGGCAACGAGCTGTGCTTCACCTGCCACCAGGACGTGGCCGACGCCCTGAAGAAGCCCGTGCGCCACGCCCCCATCCGCACCGGGGGCTGCACCGGTTGCCACGATCCCCACGGCTCGGGCGAGAAGTTCCTGCTGCCGGCCAAGGGCGCCGAGTCCTGCTATGCCTGCCACGCGCGCGCGCCCTTCGAGCGCAAGCACGTGCACAAGGCCTTGAAGGACGGCGGCTGCGTCGCCTGCCACGACGCCCACGCCTCGGACGTGCCCGGCCTGCTGAAGGCCGAGCCCGACGCCCTGTGCCTGTCCTGCCACGACGACATGGCAAAGCTGGCGAAGAAGCACCCGGGCGTCACCGGCAAGCTGAGCGCCTGCGTGTCCTGCCACGATCCCCACAGCTCGGACGTGGACAACCTGCTGCACAGCATCCGCCACCAGCCCGTCGCCGACGGCGACTGCGCCGTCTGCCACGAGACCGCGGCCGACGGCACCATGACCCTGACCGCGCCGCCGGCGGAACTGTGCCTGGAGTGCCACGACGTGGGCTCGGGCCACGCGGTGCCCCACCAGCCCGCGGCCGACGGCGACTGCACCGCCTGCCACGCCCCGCACGGCAGCTCCCAGCCGGGGATGCTCAAGGCCCCCCAGACGTCGGTCTGCCTCGAGTGCCACGACGCGGCGCCCTTCCGCCGGAAGGTGGTCCACGAGGCCCTGCGCGACGGCGCCTGCAGCGACTGCCACCAGCCCCACGGCGGCGAGCGGCCCTCCCTGCTGACCGCCGCCCAGAACGAGCTGTGCCTGGGCTGTCACGACGGCGTGCTCTCGGGCGCCGCCGACGCCGTCACCCACGCGCCGGTGGTCAAGGGCGACTGCAGCCGCTGCCACGATCCCCACAGCGCCGACGAGGCCGGCCTGCTGCGGCAGCCCACCGGCGAGCTGTGCCTGGACTGCCACCGCAGCGTGCGCCTGGAGATCGCCCAGGAGCACTCCCACGACGTGGTGGCCCGGGGCGAGTGCCTGACCTGCCACGCCCCCCACGAGTCGAAGCTGCCCTCGCTGCTGGTGGCGTCCGGTCCTGAGCTGTGCGCCCGGTGCCACGCCGACCTGGAGCAGGCGCCCGCCGGCGGCAGCGTGCACGCGCCCACCGCCGACGGCGACTGCCTGGATTGCCACGGCCCCCACGGCGGCGCCAACGTGGCCATGCTGCGCCAGCCCACCGCCGAGACCTGCGCCCAGTGCCACGACGTGGGCACCCCCGAGGGCGCCGACTGGCATCCCCACGCGCCGGTGGCCGACGGCGACTGCACCGCCTGCCACGACCCCCACAACTCGGAGCAGAAGCACCTGCTGCAAGCGCCGCAGGAGCTGCTCTGCACCCTCTGCCACGAGGACGTGGCCAGCGCCGAGGGCATGGCCGTGGTGCACGCGCCGGCCGAGGATTCGTGCCTCGAGTGCCACCGCCCCCACGGCGGCAACGGCCCGGGGTTCCTGACGGAGCAGGCCCCGGCCCTGTGCTTCCAGTGCCACGACGAGTCCAGCAGCTCCCTGCGGCAGGCCCACCTGGGCCGTGACCTGACCAAGCTGGACTGCACCGGCTGCCACGCGCCGCACCGGTCCAAGGAGAAGGGCCTGATGCAGGCGAACCTGCACCCGCCCTTCGCCGACCGCGACTGCAGCACCTGCCACGACGGCTCCGCGCCGGTGGCCGACCAGAAGGAACTGTGCCTGGGCTGCCACGACGGCGCCATCGACCTGAAGGCCAAGGTGGTCCACGCCCCGGTGGCCGAGGGTGCCTGCAGCGACTGCCACAACCCCCACGCGGCCCGGGGCGAGCACCTGCTCAACACCCTGACCGTGGGCGGCACGTGCACCACCTGCCACGATCTGGCCGACCTGGTGCCCGACCCCGCCCTGGCCCACACGCCCGTGCGCGAGGGCCGCTGCACCGACTGCCACGATCCCCACGCGGCGAACCAGCCCGCCCTGCTGCGGATGCCCGCGGGCGAGTTGTGCCTGAGCTGCCACGGCGACCTGAAGGACGAGGCGAAGCGCAAGCACGTGCACCCGCCCTTCGCCGACGGCGCCTGCCTGGACTGCCACGATCCCCACGGCGGCAGCGTGCCCATGAGCCTGATCAAGGCCGTGCCGGCCCTCTGCGCCGACTGCCACGACGTGACGGCCAAGGCCCTGCGCCCCCTGCACAAGGGCTTCCCGGTGGACCAGGCGGACTGCGCGTCCTGCCACGCGCCCCACGCTTCGGACGAGCCGAAGCTGCCCCACGCCGTCAGCCACCCCCCGTACGCCGACGGCGACTGCGCCGCCTGCCACCAGGGCACCGACCCCCGGCCGGCGGGCAGCCGGCAGGCCCTGTGCCTGGGGTGCCACGCGGGCCTGGCCGAGGAGCTGAAGATGGGCGTGCCCCACGCGCCGGTGGTGGACGAGGAGTCCTGCACCAACTGCCACTCGCCCCACACCACGCCGTATCCGCACCTGCTGCCCCGGCGCGAGACCGCCGTGTGCGGCGCCTGCCACCAGGACAAGGTGCAGAGCGTGTCCCACGCCGCGTACCGGCACCCCGACGTCCGGGGCGCCACCTGCACGGTGTGCCACGACCCGCACCTGGCGTCGCCGGACAAGGCCAAGGCCGGCCAGAAGCGGGAACCGTGCCTGGCCTGCCACGCCTACAGCGACCACACGGACCACCCCATCGGGGCGGACGTGGTCGATCCACGCACCGGCGGGCCCATGCTGTGCGAGAGCTGCCACGACCCCCACGGGTCGGCCTGGCCCAAGTTCCTGCACGACGACCCGGCCGGCCGGATCTGCGTGGGCTGCCACACCGACAAGCTGCGCCAGAAGCGGACGCCGTGACCTGTCCGACGTGACACGCCGATGACACCACCCGCCCGGCGGGGTGACCAAATCGTGACAGCGGGGGATCCGGAAAAGATCCCCCGCTGTCGTTCATTTTCATTACCCCGTAACCTTTTCTTGCCCCATAGGTTGCCGTGGCCAATGACCCGCTGATGACAAAATTCGTGGTTAGGTGTTATTTTTTTTTCATAGATATTGACTTGGCACACCAGTCTGATATGATTCCCCTCAAGCCCGAAACGGGCAAAATGCGACGCGGAATCGGCGCTGACCTCCAAGACGGTGACAGGATGCTGACGAACCACACCTCCGTACCGCGCAGATTGCACGCCGCTGGTGTGATTATTTTGACGACTTCGTTCATCCTGATAACGACCATCAGTATCCCCGCCGCCCGCGCCGCCGTCACCTTCCGGTACGACACCACCTTGGACCTGAGCGCTGCCGGAGGTCGGGTTCATCCCACCGCGGTGAGCTGCGACCCGGTGACGGGCGAGGTGTGCGTCACCGATGTGAGGCAAACCACGTTCATCGTGCTCAACGCCCGGAACGTGCCCCTCTTCCGTACCAGCCGCTTCGCCGACCTGTCGCTGCCCGGTTCGGGCTGCCTCGACCGGGACGGCACCATCGCCTTCACCGACTACGCCGGCGAGGGCCGCTACGCGGTGCGCCGCCTGGACATCTTCGGCGAACCGGCCCCCTGCCGGCTGGAGAGCCCCGCGGCCGACTGGAACCCCCAGCTGCTGAGCCTGGCCGCCGACGGCGACTACCTGACGCTGGCTCCCCGCGACGGCCGGCTGTCCCGCCACGACGGCGCCACCGGCGCCCTGGTCTGGACCCTGCGCGTGGGCGATCCCCAGGCCCACGACACCCACTTCGGACGTCCCTGCGAGGCGCCGGACGGGCGCATCTACGTCCCGGGCGGCGACCAGCGCGTGATCTACGTGGTGTCGGCCGACGGGCAGGCCGAGGACGCCTTCGGGCGCTTCGGCTCGGCTCCCGGCCGCGTCGTGCTGCCGGTGGGCGTGGCCCCCGGCCCGGGAGGCACGCTCCTGGTGCTGGACCGCATGCGGGCCAAGATCCTGGTCTACGGGCCGGATCACGAGTTCGTCAGCGAGTTCGGCAGCATGGGCGCGGGCCTGGGCCAGCTGTACCAGCCGGCCGCCCTCGCGTCCTCCCCCGATGGAAAGGTCTACGTGGCCCAGGGTTTCGAGGGCCGCGTCCAGGTCTTCCGCGTCAGCGACTCCGCGGAGCCGCGCGTGGAAAGGTCCGCGAGCAGCAGCGATGCTGCCTGCGTCGTGGATCGAATCGCCCTCGGCCAAGCCGCCGGAACCGACCGTGCTGCCACGCGGTCGTCCGGCAACAGCGCCGCCGGGAGTGGATTCGAGCCGCAAGTCGCCGCGGCCTGCGCGGCGGATCGTTCATTCAACTTGGAGGCTGAACAGTGAAGACTCTCCTCAAGATCACCGTGGTCCTGGCCCTGGGCCTGGCCGCGAACTCGGCTTTCGCCTTCCATGATGGTGGCGTCGCCGAGTGCGCCGGCTGCCACACCATGCACAACAGCCAGGACGGCGCCCTGGTGGATGCGAACCATCCCAACGGCAACGCCTACCTGCTGAAATCCGGCAACTCCAGCGACACCTGCCTGAGCTGCCACGCCGCGTACGGCCAGTTCGACGGCGGCCTGGGCTACGGCCCCGGCGGCGACTTCTACTGGCTGACCAAGACCTACAGCTGGAGCGCCCACGGCCACACTTCCGAGAGCACCGGCGACAGCCACGGCCACAACATCATCTCCCCGGCCAACGGCCTGGCCCAGGACGGCACGCTGACCATGGCTCCGGGCGGCGACTTCCAGAGCCAGTACCTGACCTGCACCAGCTGCCACGACCCCCACGGCAACACCAACTTCCGCCTGCTGTACGGCGCCGGCGTGGGCCCCGTCTATGACGGCACCCGCTACAGCTTCACCGCCGGCGCCCCCGTGGCCGCGGGCAACAGCCGGAACACCACGGTCGGTCAGGGCAACGAGACCGATCTGCAGCACACCGTCTACAAGAGCGGCATGAGCCAGTGGTGCGCCAACTGCCACACCAACTTCCACGCCGCCAACACGACCAACTTCGTGCACCCGACCGGCGAGGCCATGGGCTCGTCGATCGCGGCCGCCTACAACGCCTACGTGAGCTCGGCCGACCTGACCGGCGGCACCCAGGCCACGGCGTACTGGGGCCTGGTGCCCTTCGAGGCCGTGAACGTGGACCTCGGCGCCATCGACACGACCGACTACACGGCGGGCCCGACCCCCCAGGACCAGGTCATGTGCCTGAGCTGCCACCGTGCGCACGCCTCCCCGTTCGCGGACGCCGCGCGCTGGGACATGGGCGCGACCCTGATCCTCGAGGACTCGCACCCGCAGCTGACCGACGTCGGCGCCACCCAGGCCGACATCGACAACATGTACTACGACTACACGTTCATCGCCGGCCAGCGCTCGCTGTGCAACAAGTGCCACCAGAAGGATCTCGGCGACGAGATGCCCTAGTGGTCGTTGTGGCGGTTCCCGCCCCCACGGGCGACGGGCCGCTGCCTGAGACAGGCAAACGCACGTGAAAGGGAGCCCCGCGGCGTTCGCGCCGCGGGGCTTCTGTCCAAGATGATTTCCGGCGTCCTGTATGTTATGATTGCCTATGTCCCATATTATCCGGGAGACCCAGAAACGACGATGGAAAACCGTATCATGACCCCGAGGACCCCGCTCCGTCAGCAACGCCCGTGGGGCGCCCTGGCGGTGGCCTGCGCGCTCCTTGCCGCCGGCCCGCCCACGGCCGCCCGCGCGGCCTTCCACGACAGGGGCGTCGGCCACTGCAACGCCTGCCACGTCACCCACGAGGGCAGCAACGACCAGGTCGTCATGCAGGGCTCGGACCCGCTGCTGGTCGCCGCCACTCCCACCGACGTGTGCCTGACCTGCCACGGCGGCAACAACGGCGTCTTCGGCGCCAATCCCCTGGTGCCCCCGCCCGAGCGCGGCGCCGGCAACTTCGTCTTCCTCCTGGAGGACAACCTGAACGACGGCTCCGGCGGCCTCGCCAACCCCATCGCCGGCGAAGCCGGCGGCCACAGCATCGTCTCCCTGGACATGGGCACGACCGCCGACAGCCGCTGGGACACGGCCCCCGGCGGCACCTTCCCCAGCGCCTCCCTCGGCTGCACCAGCTGTCACGACCCTCACGGCAACACCAACTTCCGCATGCTCTACGGCGCCGGGCCGATCCAGGGCGACATCTACCAGTTCGATTACCCCGCCCCCACCGCCGAAGGCCTGGACGCCACCGACCCCGTCGCCAGCGAAGCCCGCGACAACCACACGGCCTACCAGGACGGGATGAGCGACTGGTGCGCCAACTGCCACGGCTACTACCACGGGGACACGCAAGGCCCGGGCAGCTTCTCCCACCACGTGAACGAGACCTTCCCGAGCGGCATGCAGATGCGCTACGACATCTATGACGGCGCCAGCAACCCCACCGGCGGCACCGCGGCCACCGCGTACCTGCCGGACGTCCCCTTCGAGGATCCCGCCGCCACGGTCACCAGCACCGCCGGCCCGGGCCCGGGCGCCCGCGTGATGTGCCTGACCTGCCACCGCGCCCACGCCTCGTCGGGTCCGGCGTCGGGCCGTTGGGATTTCAACGTGGCCCATCTCGACGACGACGGGCTGGTTTCGGGGTCCTGGGCGATTCCGAATCCTTATGGGGATGCTTTGCAGGGGCAGTTGTGTGTGAAGTGTCATCGGGGGACGATGGGCCACGACGTCCTCCCAACATCGCCCTAACGGTTGTGCCCCGAAGATTGTGTCCGGCCCGGTCCCTGCGACCGGGCCGGGTATGTTCACCCCCAAGCAGCACCATCCGGCCTGGCGCCCACCCTTCTGCCCCAACCCCAACTGCCCATACCACAGGCAGTTGACCGCCGGCTGGCGCTACAAGAAGACCGGATTCTTCCGGCGACAGGCCCGCCCCCACCGTATCCAGCGGTTCACATGCCTCCACTGCCGCCGCTCGTTCAGCTCCCAGACCTTCTCCACCACCTACTGGCAGCGCAAGCCCCAGCTCGACGCCCTGATCCTCACCAAGACCGTCGGCTGCATGGCCAACCGCCAGCTCGCGCGCGACCTGGGCGTCGCGCCGGCGACCATCGACCGGCGGCTGTCGCGGCTCGGCCGTCACTGCATGCACTTGCACGCCTTGCAGATGCAGTCGGCGCCGCCGGCTTCGCAGATCGTGATCGACGGCTTCGTCACCTTCGAGCGCTCCCAGTACCAGCCATTCCACCATCATGTCGCCGTCGAGAAGGACACCGACTTCTTCCTCTACTTCACCGACAGCGAGGTGCGGCGCAGCGGCACGATGACCCCGGCGCAGAAGAAGCGTCGCGCCGAACTGGAGCGGTTGTACGGCCGGCCCGATCCGCAGGCGGTGCGCAAGGACGTGCGCGAGCTGCTGCAGGTCGTGATCGGTGGCCAGCCGGAAGTGACGATCTACAGCGACGACCACAAGGCCTACCCGCGGGCGATGCGGGGTCTGGCGCCGCGGATCCGTCACCGGGTGACGTCGAGCAAGGAGCGGCGGGACAACCGCAACCCGTTGTGGGAGGTGAACCTGCTGGATCTGCTGATCCGCCACTGCAGCGCCAACCACAAGCGGGAGACGATCGCCTGGTCGAAGCGGCGGCAGTGCAGCGCCGAGCGGCTGGCGATCTTTCTGGTGTGGCGGAACTACATGAAGGGTCGGCGGGAGAAGCAGCGAGGGAGCCCGACGCCGGCGATGGCGCGGGGGATGGTGGATCGGCCGCTGATGGTCGAGGATGTGCTTGAAGAGAGGATCTTCCCGGCCCACGTCCCGCTCCCGCCGCGGTGGGACGGAGTATCGCGACCGGGCCGTCACCACCCGTTGCGCCGGTTGACCAGCGCGGTGCCGCCGAACCAATGGATGAGTCAGGGTATCGGGAAACGGCCGACACATACGGCAAGAGAAAGCCGGCCCGCGGTGTTCGACCGCGGGCCGGCAACAATCAGCGAGGCACAACCTACATGTCCGTGGCCATGCGCTTGCGGTCGGCGATCCTCTTCTCGTACCACCAAACCAAAATAGGACTGGCAATGAAGATCGAACTGTAAGTACCCACCACCACGCCGAACGTCAGCGCGAAAGCGAAGTCGTGGATCACCGGCCCGCCCACCACGTACAGCATCGCCGCCACGAAGAACGTGGTCAGCGAGGTCAGGATGGTCCGGCTCAGGCACTCGTTGATGGAGCGGTTGATGACCTCGCGGTAGCTCTCCTTGCGGCGCAGGCGCATGTTCTCCCGGATGCGGTCGAACACCACGATGGTGTCGTTCAGGGAGTAGCCGATGATGGTCAGGAAGGCCGCGATGATCTGCAGGCTCACCTCGAAGTTGAGCAGCGAGAACACGCCCAGGGTCAGGGTCACGTCGTGGACCAGGGCGAAGATCGCCGCGACGCCGTAGCGGAAGACGAAGCGCACCGAGATGTAGAGCACGATCAGGAAGAGCGCGGCGACCACCGAGTTGATGGCGGCCGTGCGCAGCTCGCCGCCGATCTTGGGGCCGACACTCTCCTCGCGGCGCAGCTCGATCTGGGCGTCGCCGCCGAGACCCGCCTTCAGGTCGGTGAGCAGCTGGTGCGTGGCGTCCATGTCCCGGGTGCTGTCGTCGGCGGCGACGGCGCTCGGGAAGGTGATCAGGAACTCGTCTTCCTTGCCGAAGGTCGTCACCTGGACACCGCGGTAGCCCTTGGACTCCAGGCCGTCGCGGATGTCCGCCACCGACGGCACCGGGTCGATGCGCAGCTGCAGCACCGAGCCGCCCGTGAAGTCGATGCTCAGGTGCGGTCCGCCGTGGATGATCAGGGACACGGCGGAGACGAGCACCAGAATCGCCGAAATCGTGAACGTGGGCTTCATCGCGCCCACGAAGTTGATCCGGGAGTCCTTGAAGAATTCCATCGTTCCTCTCTCGACTTTCCCGGGCCGTCGGGCCCGGCGTCCGCCCCGCGGGGCGCGCTTGCGTGGGGTCCGCGGCGCGGACTAGATGCTCAGCTTCTGCTTGCCCTTGCTGCGGGTCATCAGCTCCATGATCACGTGGGTCATGACCAGGGCCGTGAACATGCTGGTCAGGATGCCGATGCACAGGGTCACCGCGAAGCCCTTGATGGGACCGGTGCCGAAGTACAGCAGGATGGCGCCCGCGATCAGCGTGGTCACGTTGGCGTCGACGATCGTCCGCGTGGCGTTGCTGTAGCCGGCCTGCACCGAGGCGCGGATCGTCTTGGCCTTGCGCAGCTCCTCGCGGATGCGCTCGTTGATCAGCACGTTGGCGTCCACCGCCATGCCCACCGTCAGGATGATGCCGGCGATGCCGGGCAGGGTCAGCACCAGGTCGAACTGGGCCAGCACCGCCATCAGGATGACGATGTTGCTCACCAGGGCGATCACCGACACCACGCCGCTCATCCGGTAGTAGATCATGATGAACAGGATCACCAGCAGCGAGCCGTAGAGGGCGGCGTTGACGCCCTGGCGGATGGAGTCCGCGCCCAGGCTCGGGCCGACGGTGCGCTCCTCGGCGATGGAGATGTCCGTGGGCAGGGCGCCGGCGCGCAGCAGCAGCGCCAGGTCGCTGGCCTCGGCGTTGGTGAAGTTGCCGCGGATGACGCCCTGGCCGCCGGGGATGCGGCCCTCGATGACCGGCGCCGACGGCACCAGGCCGTCCAGGCTGATGGCCAGGAAGCGGCCCACGTTCTCGCCGGTGAACTTGGCGAAGGTGCGGGCGCCGCGGTTGTTCAGGGTGAACGAGACCTCCCAGCCGCCGGGCCGCTCGGGATCGGCCGTGGGGCTGGCGTCGGTCAGCTGGTTGCCCGCCAGCAGGGGTGCCCGCTCCACCAGGTACAGGGCCCGCAGCTGCTGGCTGCCGCCCCCGTTCATGGGATCGCGGCCCATTTCGAACTCCTGGTTGCGCAGCTTCAGCTTCACCCGCGGGTCGTCGAGCATGGCCTGGACCTTGGCCACGTTCATCTCGGGCACGAACAGCGGCGTGCTGCGCAGCACGTTGGGCTGGGCCACCAGCAGGCCGCTGAACGGGTGGTCCGCCAGGTAGGCGTCGCGCTCGGCGTCGGTCTCCTCGTCGCCGCCCAGGGACTTGTCCAGGGCCGCGAAGGGGTTGGCGCTGTCGGCGGCCGCGGTGGCGCTGTCGGCCGCGGCCGGGGCGGTCGCCAGGGCGGCGGCGGCCAGGTCGGCGGCGGCCTTCACCGAGTCGGCGGAGGCGCTCTTGGCGGCCGCGGCGGCCTTGGCGTCGGGCTGGAAGACCTCGTCCATGGCCGCCAGGGCACTGTTGATGTCCTCGGCCGGCCGCACCAGGCGGAACTCCAGCTGGGCCGTGCTGCCGATCAGCCGCTTGGCGCGGTCGGGATCCTGCAGACCGGGCAGCTTCACCACGATGCGGCTGCTGCCGAAGGTGGTGATCTCGGGTTCGGAGACGCCGAACCGGTTGATCCGGTTGTCGATGATCTCCTTGGTCCGCTGCAGGGCATCCTGGGCCTCGGTGGCGTTCATGCCCTTCTGGTCGACCTCCAGCACCAGGTACATGCCGCCCTTGAGGTCGAGGCCGCGGCGGATGGCCTTGGCGTCGATGGCGTTGACCTTGGCCGCGACGGCCGGGTCGGTCCTGGCGGCCTCCCGCTCGGACTTGGGCACGGAGATGGCCTTGAAGGTCGGCACCAGGCCCCAGATGGAGAGCAGGAGGACGGCGATGCTCAATCCCGCCCTGATCTGCAGGGAACGGTTCATATTGGCACTCCCGATGTGCGCGGCGGTACGGCGCCACAAAAAAAGGCACGCCTTGACGTCTGGACGGTGGGTGAAGAAACGCATCAAGGCGCGCAGGGAAGAGTCCACCCCACCGTAAAAATCAGCGGCAATGATAACACAGGGGGGGCTGTATTTCCAGTCCGGGGCGCGAATTAGATGGTGACCAGACGGTAGGCCACGTCCCCCAAGCCCCGTGCGGCGGCCGCTTCCAGCAGGTCGCCCGGCACGATGGGAAAGCCGCTCCAGGCGGGCAGCGAGCCCAACGGGCCCCCTGCGGCAAGGTCCCAGGTGGCCCGGTCCAGGGCCACCGGATCCCGGGAGGCCAGCACGCCCACGGCGCCGGTCCGGTCGGGGCGGCGCCCCGGCCCCCCGGCCCGCCGCTCCAGGCCCAGCAGCAGGTTCAGGTAGCCCGCCGGCCGCGGCTTCGTCCCGGCCCCGGCCAGGGCCGCCGGCACCGCCCCGGCCACCCGGCGCTGGAAGCGGGGGATGCCCGCCGCCTCCTCGGCCGAGATGCCCGCCATGAAGCAGTGGTTCATGCACTCGCCGCAGCCGGTGCATTTCTCGTGGTCGATCACCGCGCGGCCGCCGCGCAAGACGATGGCGTCGAACAGGCACACCGCCAGGCACGAGCCGCAGCCGGCGCACAGGGGCGTGTCCACCTCGGGCCGGATGTCCCGGTGCAGGGCCAGCTTGCCCGCCCGGTCGGCCAGGCCCGCCCCCACCGCGAACAGGGCGCCGCCGAAGCCCAGGTGCGGGTGTGGCCGCACCGGGTTCAGCACCAGCAGACCCGTCGCGCCGGCGGCCAGGACCGCCAGGGACGGCTGGTCCGCCGCGCGCGGCGCCGGCGACGGGCCGTGGGCCGGGTCGTCGGCCACCTGGAAGGGGGGCGCCGCGCCGCCGGAGCCGTAGCCCTTGGCCGCGGCCAGGGCCAGGTGGCCCGCCACCGTGTCCAGGCCCTCCAGGTTGATGGACAGGGTGTCGCAGCAGAAGGTGCGCGTGGCGGGGTCGCCGCCGGCGCCGACCAGGGCGGCGGCGGCGGCGGCAGCCCAGGCGGGCGGCACGGCGGCGGTCCGGCCCCGCGGTCCCAGATGCACCTTCACGGCCCAGCGCCCCGGTCCGCGGGCGGCGGCCCCGGCCAGGCCCAGGCGCGTGACCAGGCGGACGATTCCCTCGGGGGCGACGGGCGCCTCGGGATCGGGCCCCGCCGGCAGCAGGAAGACGTCGGCGCCGGCCATCTCACTCCTCCCTGCCCGCGGCGCGCCGCAGGGCCAGGTACTCGGACACGGTGACGAAGCGCACGCCGGCCTGCGCCAGGCGGGGCAGCTCGCGGGTCAGCACGTCGGCGGTGGCCGGCCGGGGGCGGGCCATGCCCAGGGCGAAGCCCTCGGCCCGGGCCTGCCGCACCAGGCGGTCCAGGTTGGCGGCGATGCGCCCGGGGTCGGCGGCATCGTCCAGGAAGAGCGCGCTCTGCGCGGCCGGGACACCGGCCTCCCGGGCCCGGGCGCAGGCCACCGTGCCGGGGGTCGTCACGCTGTCCACGAACAGCAGGCCCCGCTCCGCCAGCACCGCCATGAGGTTGTCCATGAGGCCCCGGTCGGCGGTGGCGGCGCTGCCCATCTGGTTGCTGAGGCCGCTGATTCCGGGCAGGCCGGCCAGGGCCGCGTCCACCCGGGCGGCCACCTGGTCCCGGTCCATGCCCAGCATCAGCGCGCGGGGCCCGGGATCGGTGCGGGGGTAGGACGCCGGCTGCATGGGCAGCTCGAGGATGGTCTCGCGGCGGCGGACCGTCCCCCGCGCCGCGCCCGTGCGCACCGCCACCGGCACCACGCAGCCCGCCCGGCGGCGGGCCCGGCGCAGGGCGCCGTCGTCGCCGGCCGCCTCCGGCGGCAGCACCAGGCCGGTGCGCTGCAGGGCGACGTGGCGCGAGAAGGACAGCCCCGGCACGATGGCCAGGGTCAAGGGCACGGGCAGGTCCCCGAGGCGCTCGGCGGCCTCGTCCGGCCGGGTGCCCCAGTCGTCGATCACCAGGGCGACCACCGGCCCGGTCTCCGCGGCCAGGCTCCGCCAGGCGTCGCCGTTCCCGCCCCCGCCCCAGACCACCGGCGGGGTTCGCCCCGTCCGGTGAAGCACCAGGGTGTGGGTGGGCCGGCCGGGCACGCCCACGTCCAGGCGCAGCAGGTCCGTGGCCTCGTCGGGCGTGGGCGGCCGCCCCCGTCCCGGCCGGGTGCCGGCCAGGCGCTCACCCCACAGGACGCGGGCGCCCGCCGGCGCCAGGGCCGCCTCCAGGCGCTCCTGGACGGCCCACCAGCCGTCGTCGCCGTTCACGGCCACGGTGCGGCAGCGCACGGCGGCGCCGGGTCCCAGGTCGGGCGCCGGCCAGTCGCAGTCGCGGTCCGGGGCGGCGGGATCGGGCGGCCCCGCGGGCCCGGCCTTCAGGCCGGGCAGAGCCGTCGCCAGGGCCGCGTCCACGGCGTCCTGGACGTTGCCGTACATGTGTTCGCTGCCGAGGGAGAGGAGGGCGGCGCGCCCCCGGTGGGTGCGGGCCCACTTCAGGGCCCCGATGCCGACGATGACCACCGCCAGGGCGGCCGCCGTCAGCCAGACGGCCCCGGCGCGACGGGGACGCCGCCGGGCGCGGCGGCGGGCGGGACTCTGGCGGCGGCGGGCGGTGGCGGCGGCCATGGGCGTGACGTGTCTCCGTGGGGTTGGCAGCCGCGCCTCCCTGCGCGGCCGGCGGCTGCCGGCATTCTACGCCAGGAGGCGGCCGCCGACCAGGCCCGTCCCGGGGAAGGCAGAGCGGGGAGGCGCCACGCGCCTCCCCGCCGGGCCGGCGTCGCCGCCGGCAAGGTCCGCCGCTAGCCGGCGGTCGGTGAGGTGTCGTCCACCTGGCCGACCATCTTGAAGAGGGTCTGGCCGTTCACGTCGAATTCCTTCAGGTAGAAGAGAATCCGGCCCTGGATGCGCAGGTCGCGCGATCCCTGGTGGATGACGATGTCCACCCGGTAGGGTGCCCACCAGGCGTCGGGGATCTTGTCGTCGGACGGGGACTTGGTCCAGGCGTCCTCGGCGTAGAACGTCGGGAATTCGATGCCCACGATGCCCGGCACCAGGTCGCCGTTGGGCCGCGTGATGGCGTCGCCGGAGAACATGTTCCGGGCGATGCGGGACTCCTCGTCGTAGTCGAAGAAATCCTGGGGCAGACCGAACTCGGTGATCGTGTCCTGGCTCAGGTAGATCTTGAAACTCGGATCGATGACGGTCAGGTACCCGTCGATGTCCATCTTCTCGTAGACCTGCTTGAAGTTGATCATCGCCTGGTCCCGCGTCACCGGGGGCGGCAGGGTCACCACCGGCGGCGGGGGAGTCTCCCCGTTGTCAGGGTTGAAGATGCACCCGGCCGGCGTGATCAGCAGGATCACTGCCGTCAGCATCAGGAAGCGCTTCACATTCATCGTCGGATCCTCCAACCTCAGCGGGGCTTCCCAGGGGTGACAGGTGCTTGTATAGGGAGAAGCCCTCGTCGTGTCGCGACTGTTCCATCTCATTTTAGCAAATTGGGCTATTATTTGCTAGCAAATGTTCCGCGGAGCACCCCCATCGAGGACAGAATCCGGCCCGGATTGTCAGGACTGCTTTCCCCCTGCTGATCCCTCCAGTTCGTAATATACCACAAATTGTTCTCCTGTGTAAACGTGATGATGGCCGAAGCGCGATATTCGCTGACCGATCCGTCCACGCCCGTGACCGTCAGATCGTAGATGACGCCCTCCCAGACCGTCTCCGTGCCCACGTCCGGCGGCGGCGTGAAGGCGTCGTCCCGCATCTTGGCCACCACGGTCGCGCCCGAGTTGTAGAAGTTGTTGATGAAGTTGGCTTCCTGCTCCCGTCCCCAGCCGGCGAAGATGCCGGGGAACTGGGTGTCGGCGGCCGAATCGGGTTCGTAGGCGAAGCTGTCCTGGCTGATGTTGTCCTCCCAGCCCTGGGCGTGGGAGTTGTTGAGGCTGGTCTCCAGGTTGGCCCACACGTTGGCCGAGGAGGTCTGCTGCAGGTAGGTGACCTGCGCACCGGTGGTGGGGGGCTCGGGCGTGCGGGGGTCGAAGATGATGCACCCGGGCGCCGCCGCCAGGAAGGCCAGCAGCAGGGCGGCCGTCAGCCCGGACTTGCTCAAGCGTGCCATCTCAGAAGCTCCATTTCAGCCAGACGTCCGCATCCCAGTAGTCCCGACCGGTCTCCACCACGCCCTCGCCGAAGGCGTAGTTCTTCTTCACGTCGGCCGACAACTGCAGGGGCGGATTCTGGCCGCCGCCCCAGCCCTTGGACACCTTGATGCCCACGGCCATCTTGCCCCGGTACTTGATCTCGCGCTTGTTCGTCTTCCCGAAGGAGTCGGTGATGTCCTTCTGCTGTTCTGTGGCCGCCATCAGCGCCACGCCGGCGGCGGCGTCGTACTGCAGCCCCAGGCTGATGGTGCTGGACCGCTTGATCTTGTCCTTGAAGTACTTCCGGTTGCCCGCGGCGTCGATGGACGTCTGGGTGGCGTTGAAGGTCTTGCTGTAGACGTGCTTCAGCACCAGTTCCAGCCGATCCGAGGGCGAGACGATCATCCGGCTGGTGAGGTTGCCCCGCTTGTTGTAGTTGTCGTCGTTGTTCACCGACGCCAGCTCCGAGTAGAGGTAGTCGGTGTAGAGGATGTACAGGGTGTAGGTCTGGTCCAGCGCCAGCCAGTCGGCCACGTCCCAGGTGTAGGCAGGCGACACCTGGTACGAGTCCTTGACGTTGTTGGTGGCGGAGCGCGATTCGCGGATGGCCAGGTCCTTGGTCTGCTTGTAGTTGAACGCCATCTGGGCGGCGAAGTCGTTCCAGTCCCGGTCCAGGGTCAGGTTGAGGTCCGAGTCCAGCCGGTCCTTGTCGTTGTTGTTGAACCGGTTCTCGGCGATGTCCTGGCTCAGCTGCTGGTGCAGCCGCACCCCCAGCTGGGTGGCGGCGAAGAGTTCGCGGAACCACCCGAAGGACACGTCGCGCTTCTTGGTGTACTGCTTGCCGCGGAACGCGGTGGTGTTCTTGTACTTCTGATCGTCCCAGCTGAAGCCGTACTCGAAGGAGACCACGAACGAATCCCGTCCCGTGGCCACGCTCAGGTCCAGGGCCGCCATGTCCGCCAGGTTCTCGGTCCGGCCCTTGCCGTTGGCCGCGTAGTCCTCGTTCTTGGTCAGGCGCGACAGGGTGGACGTCAGGGTCACGCCGCGCGTGCGGAAGGTGTTCTCGAAGTCCACCGCCGTGGCGTCCTGGACCTTCTTCTCCTCGACGATCTTCAGGGCTTCGGGCACGTTCGACGTGTCGATCAGGGCGTTGGAGTTGCGGCGGTAGTCCAGGTAGCGTTCCTGGAAGTTCCGGCGGGAGACCTCGACGAAGCCGCTCGCCCAGCGTCGGTCGTAGTAGACGCCGACGCCCACGGTGTCGCCGTTGGCCGACGACGGCGAGTCCAGGTCGCCCAGGGCGCGCGTGCCCCCCGAAGCCGTGCCCCAGAGGCGGCCGGCCAGGACGACCCCCGGCGCCACCGCGAAGCCGGTCTGCCCGCCCAGGGAGCCCGAGCCCTCGGTGAAGTCGTTGCGCTGGTTCAGGGAGACGCTTTTCTGGTCCTCGAACTGCCCCATCGCCTTGATGGTGTGGATGAAGTTGCCCGTCTGCAGCCTGGTCTTGGTCAGGTTGAGGGAGCCGCGCTTGTAGTCGCGCTTGGCCAGGTTGTAGACGCCCGAGGTGTTGACGGTCTTGTCCTCGGACCAGTCCCAGTTGCCGCTGATGGTGGTGGTCATGGGCAGCAGGTCGGCGCCGTTCCAGGTGAACTTGTCGTGGCGCTCCTCGATGGTCTTGTCCTGCTTGCGGTAGTCGTTCCACGACCAGCCGAAGGTGTGGTCGAAGCTGGAGCCGCCGCGCATGGCCACGAGGCTCTTCCACTCGCCGTAGTACTGGTACTTCTGGACCGAGGCCTTCACGCCCGCCTTGGGGGTGTTGGTCAGGGAGACGAACCAGGGGCCCACCAGGGTCACGTTCTGGTTCTGCGTCGCGCCCTCGTTGGTGGCGCGGGAGGCGGCGGCCAGCCCGCCGCGCGGGCAACCCGCTCCCGGCGGCCGCGGTGGAATCGGCTGGCGCGGTGTCCTGGGCGCGGCCGGGGCCGGCCAGCAGCACCGCGGCCGCCAGCGCCAGCACCCGGACGGCGTTCCGTGCGTCGGGCTTCACGCGTCCTCCCTGGCCGCCAGCACGGCGGCGAGCCGGCGCCAGCCGGCGCCGTCCACCTGTTCGGGCCGCACCTCGGCGTCGATCCCGGCGGCGCCTCGCCACCGTCCCGACCTCCCCGGCGTCCAGGCCGTAGTGCTTCCTCAGCTGCGTTGCCAATTTCTTGCGCCTCTGTCCGAACAGGGTCTTGACCGTGGCCGTGAAGGCCGCGAATGCGCCCGGATCCCAGGTGTCGCGCGGGATCAGCCTGACGAGGGCCGACTCCACCTCCGGCTGGGGCCAGAAGACGGTGGCCGGCACCGTCCGCACCACCGCGGGGGCGAACACCGCCCCCAGCACCACCGCCAGCACGCCGTAGTCCCGGCCGCCGGGCGCCGCGGTGATGCGCTCGGCCACCTCGCGCTGGACCATGAACACGCCGCCGGCCACCCGGTCGTGCCGCTCCGCCATGGCGAACAGCACCGTGCTGGTCAGCACGTAGGGCAGGTTCCCCGCCACCACGGGCCGCGGGCCCGCCGCCGTCGAGCACGGCGTCCCAATCCAGCCTGGCCAGGTCGGCCTCCTGCAGGACGAAGCCGGGCCGGTCCCCCAGCTCCGCGGCCAGCAGGGCGCAGAGGTGGCGGTCCACCTCCACCGCGGTCACCGCGGCCCCGCCGTCCAGCAGGGGCGCCGTCAACGCGCCGCCCCCCGCCCCCAGTTCCAGCACCCGGTCGCCCAGGGCCAGCACGTCGGCGGCGATGGCCCGGGCCAGGTTCCCGTCCACCAGGAAGTTCTGGCCCCGGCGCTTCACCGGGCGGATGCCGTGGCGCTTGAGCAGCGCCAGCTGGCTGGGCCGCCCCGCCTCTTTCGCGTCAGGCGCCAAAGCCGTCGCCCCCGCCCAACAGGGCCCGGAAGTTGGCGGTGGTGGCGGCGGCCACGGCCGCGGGCGTGGTCCCCAGCACCTCGGCCACCCGGGCGCAGGTGAGCGCGGCGTAGGCCGGCTCGTTGCGCCGCCCCCGGTGGGGCACCGGCGGCAGCCAGGGCGCGTCCGTCTCCAGCAGCAGCATGTCCAGACCCGCCTCCCGGACCCGGTCCGGCAAGGTGCTGTTCTTATAGGTCACCGGGCCGCCGATGCCCAGCAGAAAGCCTCGTTCCCGGGCCCAGGCCACCGCCCGGGCGTCGCCGGCGAAGGCGTGCAGCACGCCCCGGCGGCGCGGCACGCCCAGCTCGTCCACCAGGGCCAGGGTCTCGTCCCAGGCGTCCCGGATGTGGAACACCACCGGCTTGCCGACCCGGTCGGCCACCGCCAGCTGGACCGCCAGGGCCGTCCGCTGGGCCGGCCGCGGCGAGAGATCCCGGTAGAAGTCCAGGCCGATCTCCCCCACGGCCGCCACCCGCGGGTGGTCCGCCATGGCTTCCAGATCGGCCAGCAGGCCGTCGGCCTGAGGCAGGAGCGCACCGCCGGCGTCTGCCAGCAAAGCGGCGTCGTGGGGGTGGATCCCCACGGTGGCCAGGATGCGCGGATCCTGCTCGGCCAGGGCCACCGAGGCCCGGCTGGTGGGGGGATCGTACCCCACGTTGAGGTATCCCGTCACCCCGGCGGCGGTCGCCCGCGCCAGGACGGCGTCCCGGTCGGCGGCGAACTCGTCCCGGTTCAGGTGGCAGTGGCTGTCGATCACGACGCGCCTCCGCCGTCGGGGCCGCAGCCGCCCTGGGCACAGCCGCCCTGGGCGCAGCCGCCCCCGCCGTCACGGCGGCGCGGCGCCGGCAGGTCCCGGTCCGCGTCCCAGGCCACCTGGCCCGCCGCGAAGACCACCAGCCCGTCGTTCTCCGGCAGCAAGACCGCCACCGTCTCCCGCAGCAGGTCCAGCTTGCGCACGGTGCCCTCGCCGTCGGGCGTGGTCACCCGCGTGCCCACCCGGGGCAGGCTGCGCCGCAGGTCCTGGTAGACCTGGTGCTCGTAGGTCATGCAGCAGCGCAGGCGGCCGCAGGGCCCCGAGAGCTTGCCCGGGTTCAGGGGCAGCTGCTGGATCTTGGCCATCTTCAGGGTCACGGGCACGAACTCGTGCAGGAAGGTGGAGCAGCAGAATTCCCGGCCGCAGACGCCGAGGCCGCCCTTGAGCCGCGCCTCGTCCCGCACGCCGATCTGGCGCAGCTCGATGCGGGTGCGGAAGACCGCGGCCAGGTCGCGCACCAGTTGGCGGAAGTCCACGCGCTGCTCGGCGGTGAAGTAGAAGGTGATCTTCTTGTGGTCGAACTGGCGCTCCACGCCGACGAGATTCATGTCCAGGCCGCGGGCGGCGATCTTCTCGCGGGCCACGTCCCAGAAGCCCCACTCGTCGCCGCGGTTCTCGTGCAGGCGGGCCAGGTCGCCGGCCGAGGCCAGACCCAGGACTCCCTGGCGACCGGCCTGGGCCCACCAGTCCGCGGGCCCTCGCCCCACGAAGGTGACGCGGCCCAGGTCGCTGCCGCGGTCGGCCTCCACCAGGCAGTAGCAGCCGGGGGTGAGCTCGACACCGGCGCGGTTGTGGTAGTAGGCCTTGCGGTGGCCCTTGAAGCGCACCACCACCACGTCCTCGTCGGGCGCGGTGCGGGGCGGACGATCGCGCTCGCGCGGACGGCGCGGTCCGGGAGCGGGCCGGGCCTCCACGGCGGGCCCGCCGCCCGGAGACCGGGAGCGGCCTTTCCCGCCGCGGGACCGGCGGCGACGGCCGGGGTGTTCCCGGCCGCCGTCCTCGGCGCCTCTATCGCTGTCCGGGGCCGGCCGCTGCGGCGGCCTGGTCTCGTTCGGCATGCGCGATCAGTCCTTCGCAGAGCACGGCCATCACCAGGCCGATGTTGAGATTCCGGTCGATGTCGCCGCGGACGGCGTCGATGGCCGCCAGATCCGCCAGCAGGGTCCCCGTGCGCCGACCCGGCGCCGCCGCGCGCACGGCGGCGGCCGCCTCCTCCAGGCGCGGACACCAGTCCCGGCCGCCCTCGCGGCAGCCGATGGCGTCACTGTAGAGCAGATTCAGCGATTCGCATAGCAGGATGGCCCGTTCGCGCCTGGTCACGGCATCCTTCGCCTCCACCTGCTTGGCCGTCAGGTCCGCCGGCAGGCAGGAGGCCGGCACGGTGCCCCGGTGCAGGTCGTCGGCCGCCAGCGCCGCCGTGGCCCGATCACCCCGGTGGATGGCCGCGAACAGTTCGGCCGCCCAGTCGGCCACCAGCCGCGCCCCCGGGCGCAGCAGGGCCGCCGCGCGCCGGGCGTTGCCGTCGGCGGCGTGCGCCGCGGTGCGGGCCGCGGCCGGCGCGGCGCCGGTGACGTCCTGCAGCAGCCCGGCCAGCTCGTCCCGGGGCCAGGGCTCGAACCGCACCTTCTGGCAGCGGGAGAGGATGGTCGGCAGCATGCCCTCGGTCCCGGCGCAGAGCAGCACGATCACCGTGTCCGGCGGCGGCTCCTCCAGGGTCTTGAGGAAGGCGTTGGCCGCGGCCGCGTTCAGGCGGTTCCCGTCCGCCACCACCGCCACCTTCCAGCGGCTCTGGTAGGCCCGGCGGCGCACGAACTGGATCAGCGAGCGCACCGTCAGGGCCCCCGGGTGCTCGGGGTCGCCGATGCCCACGTTGGCGGTGGCCGCCCAGGGCGAGGTGTGGAAGGGATCGTCGATCTTGGCGGCGAAGAGGGCGCGCACGTCGTCGTCGGTGACCGTGGCCGGAGCCGCGCCGATCCAGCGGATGTCCGGGTGCTGGAAGCTGAGGGCCTTGACGCAGCTCTCGCAGCGGGCGGCGGGGGTGCAGACGGCCGGGTCCACGCAGTTCAGGCGGCGGGCGAACTCCAGGGCCGTGGCCTCCTTGCCCGTGCCCTCGGCCCCCAGGAAAAGCAGCGGCTGGCCCAGCTTGCCGGACTGCCGCATGCGCTCGAGTCTGGAGAGGACGGCCTCGCGGCCGTGGAAGACGTTGGCGGTCACCGATGCGCTCCCCGGTCCTGGTCGTGGCGCGCCGCGGCCGCGCGGACCGGTTCAGGGTCAGCGGGACCGCAGCCAATCGGCCGGATCGAGGGGCGTGCGCCCGTGCCGCACCTCGAAGTAGAGCTGGGGCTCCTCGCCCGGGGAGGGGCGCCCCACCTCGGCGATGACCTGGCCCCGCGCGACCTCCGCGCCGGCCGCCACGAAGGCGCGGGCCAGATGGGCGTAGAGGGTGTAATAGCCCTCGCCGTGGTCAAGGATAACGCATTGGCCGAAACCGGGCAAATGGTCCGCGAACTCCACGGTCCCGGTGGCCACCGCCGCCACCGGCGTGCCCACGGGCGCGCCGATGTTGACGCCGTTGTTGAGGGTCACGGTCTTGAAGCGCGGATGCACCGAGCGGCCGAAGCCCCGCAGCAGGGTGCCCTGCACCGGCCACTCCAGTTGCCCGGCGTTGGCGGCCAGCGAACCCTCCACCGGCACCGCCGGCCGGGCCAGGCCCGGATCGGCGGCGCGCTGGGCCCGCTGCTGCTCCAGGTCTTCCAGCACGTAGCCCAGCTTCTGCTCGTTCAGGTTCAGCTCCAAGAGCTTGTTCTTGATGCCCTTGCGCTCGGTCTCCAGGTTGCGCAGGGCGGCGGTCTTCTCGGCGGCCAGCTCCTGCAGGCGCGTGGTCTGGCTGCCCACCTCGGCCCGGGTCTGCCAGATCTCGGCCAGGGCCGAGTCCAGCACCCGTTGCTCCCGCACCAGCTGACGCCCCTGGCGCCGGGTCTGCTCCACCAGGCCCGCCTCCAGGCGCGCCACCATGCGGGCCAGCTTCACCCGCGCCAGCAGCTCCGAGAGGCTGGCGGCGGTCAGCACGGTGCGGGTCTCGTCGGGGCGGCCGCGCATGTACAGGGCGCGCAGGTTGCGGCCCAGGGCGGCACGGCGGCCGGAATACTCCACGCGGCTCGAATCCAGGCGGGCCTTCAGGGTATCGCCCTGGGCCAGGAGCTGGCGCTCGCGCTTGTCCATCTCGCCCAGGATGCGGCTGACGCCCTCGATCTCCTCCTCGATCTCCGCCACGCCGCGGCGCACGTCCTTCGCCTGGTTCTCCAGGGAGGACATGCGTTCGCGCTGGGCGGCGATCTGGTCGCGCAGCGCCCCCAGCTTGGCGGTGTTCTCCTGGATGCTCGAGGCCAGGGGATCGCCGTCGCCCGCCGGCTTGTCCGCGGCGCCGGCCGCGGCCAGCGCGGCCCAGAGCAGGGTGGCCAGGACGGCCGCGACCGGGACCCGGCGCATCAGATCTCGCTCCGCAGGGTCAGGTACTTGCGCATGGCGGCCCAGCTGCCCACCAGGCCCAGGGCCACGCAGAAGGCCACGAAGCCGACGATCTGCACCGGCGAGAAGAAGACGATGCCGCCGATGCGGTCGTTCAGCAGCCAGCCCGCGGCCATGAGCACACCCATGGCCAGGGCACCGGCCAGCAGGCCCTGGATCATCCCCTCGCACAGGTACGGGGTGCGGATGAAGGCGTTGGTGGCCCCCACCAGCTTCTGGATCTGGATGACCCGCGCGCTGGCGGCCATGGTCAGCTTGACCGTGTTGGAGATGACGAAGACCGCCGCCACGAACACCACCAGGCCCACCAGCAGGCTGGCCAGCTGGAAGCGGAAGGTCCAGGTCTCCAGGGCGTCGATCCAGTCCTGGTGGAAGACGACCTCGTCCACCTCGGGCCAGGCCGAGACCTCCTGCTCGATGGCCCGCACCGCGTCCAGGGTCCGCGCTGCCGGGGCCAGGTTCAGCAGGTAGGAGGCGGGCAGGGGGTTCTCCTCCAGCAGGTCCAGCAGCTCGGCGTCGTCGCCCAGGGTGGCGCGGAACTCGTTCAGGGCGGCCTCGGGGCTGATGTAGCCCACCCGGGCCACGCCGGGGATGGTCATCAGCCGCGGCTGCAGGGCGGCCAGCTGGTCGTCGGGCAGGCCCTCGGTCACGAAGACCCGCATGTCGATGCCCGCGCGGGCCTGCTCCAGCATCTGCCCCAGGTTCAGGGTGGCCAGGGTCAGCACCGCCAGCACCAGCAGGGACGAGCCCATGATCAGGATCGTGACACCGGTGGTCAGTTTCCGGCGGCGGAAGCCGGCGAAGGACTCGGCGACGATGTAGGCGAGCTGGGCGCGTCTAAGCATGGGCGACCTCTCCGGGGACGGGCTCGGCGGCGCGGTACATGCGGTCGGCCAGGCTGGCGCTGCGGTCCACCGGCACCCGCCGCTTCACGTCCGATTCGATGCGGCCGTCGCGGACGACGATCACGCGCTGGCCGAAGGTCTTGACGATGCCGTGGTCGTGGGTGCTGAAGACCACGCAGGTGCCCGCGTCGTTGATGCGGAACAGCAGGTCGATGATCTCCTGGGCGGTGACCGGGTCCAGGTTGCCCGTGGGCTCGTCCGCCAGCAGGATCTTGGGGCTGTTGACCATGGCGCGCGCGATCGCCACCCGCTGCTGCTCGCCGCCCGAGAGCTGGCGCGGCAGCCGGTGGCGCTTGTCCCACAGGCCCACGTTGGTCAGCACGCGCATGACGTTGCGCACGATGTGGTGCGACGGCACGCCCACCACCAGCTGGGCGAAGGCCACGTTGTCGTAGACGTTGCGGTCGTCCAGCAGGCGGAAATCCTGGAACACGAAGCCGATCTCCCGCCTCAGCTGCGGGATGCGGCGGCGGCTCATCTTGGTGGCCAGCATGCCGCGGACGATCACCTGCCCCTTGGTGGGGAACGCGTCCATGGCGATCAGGCGCAGCACGCTGCTCTTGCCGGCGCCCGAAGGGCCGGTCAGGCAGAGGAACTCGCCGTTGGCGACGGTGAAGCTCACGTCCCGGAGCGCGGCCTGGTCCTTGTAGACCAGGTCCACGTGGCGGAAGGCGATGATCCCGCGCTCTTCCAGGGGACCGGCGGAGATGTCGGGCCCGCTGCTGATGTCCACGTCGTTGCTGCTCAAGTCGGCCTCCGGGCCTGCGGCCGCCGGCCGGGATCGTGGGGGGACGCGGTCCCGGCCGCTGCGGCGTCGTGCGGGGCCGCCGCTCCCTGGCGGCCCGTGTCGGCCCGCGTCTTGCACGTTCCGTGCCGCCGCGCCGCGGAGCCCGGCAGCCCCAGCAACCCCCAACCGAGGACCGGCCGTGGACCGACCCCAGCTGAGCCTGTGCCTGATCGTCCGTGACGAGGCCGCGATGCTGCCAGGATTCCTGGCAGCGGTGGCCGGTCTCTGGGACGAGCTGGTGGCGGTGGACACGGGGTCGACGGACGCATCGCCGGCCCTGCTGGCGGCCGCCGGCGCCCGCGTGGTGCCCCACCGCTGGCAGGAGGACTTCGCCGCGGCCCGCAACGCCTCCCTGGACGCCGCCCGGGGCGAATGGATCCTGGTGCTGGACGCGGACGAGCGTCCCACCCCGGAACTGGCCGCCCAGGTGCGCGCCCTGCTGGCGGACGACGCCGCGGGCGCCGCCACCCTGGTCATGCGCAACGTGCTGCCCGGCGGCAGCCGCAAGGACGCCGACCTGCTGCGCCTGTTCCGCAACGATCCCCGCATCCGCTACCGCCACGCCATCCACGAGGACGCCTCGGCGGGGGTGGCCGCCTACCTGGAGGCAACCGGCCGCGACCGGCGCCGCCTGGCGGGGGTGGTGCAGCACCTGGGCTACGTGCGCGACGTGGCCGCCGCGCGGCGCAAGCAGGACCGGGACTCGGCCATCCTGCGCCGGCTGGTGAAGGGCGATCCGGGCGACCTCTACAGCTGGTACAAGCTCCTGGAGCAGGCCCGCTTCTGGGACGACGCGCGAGCCTGGCAGGCCGACGCCCCGGCCGCGGCGGCGGCCCTGCGGGCGGCCGACCCCGCCTGGCTGCGGCACCGGCCCTGGAGCGGCGACCTGGCCGTGTTGACGGCGTCGGGGCTGGCGGCCGACCCCGCCGGCCGCCTGGCCTGGCTGGACGCCCACGCCGACCGGGTCGGTCCCACGGCGGCCTGGCACCTGGCCCGGGGCGGCTGGCTGGAGGCCGTGGGCCGCCCGGCGGATGCCGAGGCCGCGTTCCGCGCCGCCGAGACCGTCGCCGACACCGCCACCGGCCATCTGGCCCTGAGGGCCCGGCTGGCCCGGTCCCGTCTGGCCGCCGCCGCGGGCGACCTGGCCACGGCCCGCGACCTGGCCGCCGACGCGGCCGCGGCCGTCCCCACCGACGCCGAGGCCCTGCTGGCGGCGGTGGCCTTCACCCGCGCGGCGGGCGGACCGGAAGCCCTGGCCGCCTTCGTGGACCGGCAGCGGGACGCGGCCCCCGACGCCACCGCCGACCTGGCCCGGGCGCTGCTGGCCAACGGGCGCCGTGCCGGCGGCCGCCGCCCTGCTGCGGGACCTGGCCGACGGCCGGCCCGCGGCCGCCCTGGGGCTGCTGGTCTGTTCGCTGGTGACGGGCGAGCCCTTCGACCGGACCCTCGACCTGGACCCGGACGAGGCCGACCGGGCCCTGCGGGACTGGCTCGCCGCCCTCTGGAGCAGCCGGCGCCCCGACCTGCTGGCCGCCTGCGCGGGCCGCGCCGCCTCGGTGGCCGCGGTCTTCCCCTGGCTGCCGGACCACCTGGCCGCCGAGACCCGCCGCCTGGCCGTCCGCGCCTGATACGCCCGGGCCGGCCGCACGGCCGCGGTCGGAGACGGCAACGGGCCGCCGCTCCCCGCGGGGAACGGCGGCCCGTCATCGCCGTCGCCGGCACGGCCGGCGGCGGTCAGCTCTTCTCGTCGATGAAGAACCGCTTGCGCAGGCCCTCCACGTACTTGGCGAGGGCGGCCTCGATCTTCTGGTTCTCCACCACCATGTGCAGCTGGTCCTTCAGCTCGTCGAAGGTGTACATGTGGCCGGCCTGGCGGGCCTGCACCTGGAAGACGTACCAGCCGGCGTCGGTGCGCACGGGCTCGGTGACGGTCCCGGCCGGAGCCTTCTCCAGGACGCTGCGGAACTGGTCCGAGAGGTCGGTCAGGGGGAAGGTGCCCAGCTGCCCGCCCTTGGCGGCGGACGCCTGGTCCGCGCTGACCTCGGTCGCCACCCGGGCGAAGGGCTCGCCCGCCTCGACCCGGGCGCGGGCCGAGTCGACGGCGGCCTTGGCCCGGTCCACGTCGGCCTGGGTCACCTGCACCGGCAGGAAGATCTGGCTGATGGCCCGGCGGCCGTCCTCCTGCACCTCGTCCACCTTCAGCAGGTGCACGCCGCGGCTGGAGATCACCGGCCCGCTGACCTGGCCCTCGGCCAGGGCGAAGGCGGCCCGGTCCAGGGCCGGGTCGAAGAGGTCGCCCGGCTTGACCACGCCCACCACGCCGCCCCGCTTGGCGTTGGGCCCGCGGGAGTAGCGCGCGGCCACGGCGGCGAAGTCCTCGCCCGCGGCCAGGGCCTGCTGCGCCTGGGCGACCACGTCCTGGATCTCCTGGCGCTGCTCCGTGCGACGGCTGCACCGGCACCATGATGTCGGCGATGGTCACGCTGTCCGGCTCCGAGGGCATGTCCTTGAGGTTCTTGAGGTAGTAGTCCTCGACCTCGTTCTCCATCACCTCGATGTCCGGGCGGATGAACTTGCCCACCACCAGGCGCATGTACTGGTCGTCGCGCAGCTGGCTGCGCATGCGGTCCTTGAAGTCGGCCAGGGTGGTGCCGCTGCGCACCAGCTCACGCTCGAACGCCTCGCGCGAGCCGAAACGCTCCACGTACTGTCCGATGCGCTGCTCGACGCTCTTGCCGATGGCGTCCTCGTCCACCGTCATGTCCGCGGCCTTGGCCGCGGCGATGATGAGCTTGGACTCGACCAGGCGGTCGAGCATCTCGCGCCGCAGTTCGGGGGTGTCCTCGCTGACGGTCTGGCCCTGGTACTCCTGGTTCATGCGATACAGCTCGACCTCGCGGTCGAGGTCGCTCTGCAGGATGGCCTCCTCGTCGACGATGGCCAGGATGCGGTCCACCAGCTGGGGCGCGTCGTCGGCCCGCGCGGCGGCCGGGCCGGTCCCCGGCGGCAGCCCGCAGGCTGCCGCCAGGACCAGGACCACCAGGGCGGCGACGCTACATCTTGCGGGGCACGGCAGGGCCGGGCGCTTCCACATGGGTCAGCTCCTTCCAGGACTTCACCTGGTCCAGGTTCTCGTCGTGGCGCACCACGCCGACCTCCTGGGACCAGTCGTCCAGCAGCTTCTGGAACGCCGCTTCCTTGCGCTCCTGCTTGATCTTGGCGCCCACCTGCTCGCTGACCGCGGTCATCTCCACGGGGCCGCCGGGGGTGATCTTCTCCAGCCCCACCACCGCGAAGCGGCCGTCGCCCACGGGGAAGGGATCGCTCAGCCGGCCCTCCTCCAGGGCGAACAGGGTCTCGCGCACCGGGCCGCTCGTGCTGCTCGAGACGTCGGTGAGCTTGCCGCCGGCCCGCTGGTTGTTGGGGTCGGTGCCGAACCTGGCCACGATCTCGCGCCAGGGGGTGCCCGACGTCAGCTGTTCGCGGGCCTTGGCGGCCGCGGTCGAGTCGGCGGCGATCACCAGGTGGCCGGAGCGCATGTCGGGCCGGTCGAAGTCGGCGTGGTGGTCGGCCCAGTAGGCGGACATCTGCTCGGGGGTGACGTGCTCGTCGAAGTTGACGACGTCGCCGTAGAGGGCGGTCACCATCATCTCCTCGACCTTGATCTTCACCTTGGTCACGACCTCGGGGTCCTCGTAGAAGCCCCGCACCTTGGCTTCGTTGTCCATGATGCCCCGCTCCAGCTCGGAGATGATGCTGGCCCGCAGGCCGCCCATCATCGCGCTCTTCTTGGGGCGCTGGAAGGTGTTCATCCGGTCGAACTTGATCTTGTAGTCGCCCAGGGTGTAGGCCCGGGGCTCGCCGTTGATCTCGTAGGAGTAGAAGGGCAGGTCCAGGTCCGCGGGAGCCACGTTCAGGGGCTTGAGCGACTCCGTGGGCACCGGCTTGTTGGTCTCGGGATCCAGCACGGGCTCGTTCTCCGGCAGCCCCTGCCACGCCTTCAGCAGGGCTTCGTCCTCGACCTTGACCTTGTACTCGTCGTCGATCTTCAGGCGGAACGCCTCGCGCAGCGCCTGCATCTTGCGGTTGCGGGCGAGGTCCAGGATCTGGGCCAGGAACTCGTCCTTGGCCGGCTTCTCGACCTGCTTCTCGCTCTCGACGCGCACCACCCACCAGCCGTACTGGGAGTAGAAGGGCTCGGAGATCTGGCCCACCGCGGTGGCGTAGACGGGATCCTCGAACTCGGGGGAGAAACGGCCCCAGGGGATGACCATCTGCAGGCGGCCGTCCGCGGGCACCGCGCCGTCGTGGTAGCGCTTGACCACGTCCTCCCAGTCGGCGCCGTCCGTGGCCATCTTGCGGGCCGCTTCGGCGTCGTCCTTGAAGTTGCAGATGAGGTAGCTGATGCGGCGCTGCCGGCCCATCTTGGCGTAGAGGTCGTCGACCTCCTCGTTGCTCAGGCTGCTGGCGGGGTCGCCCACCACCGAGCGCCACATGGCCAACCCCGCCTCGTAGGAGGTCAGGGAGTTGCGGGCCTGGACGATGCGCGGGTCGTCGGCGTAGCCCAGCTGGGCGGCCTTCTGGACCATGAGTTCCTTGTTGATGAGGGTCGTCAGGAACTCCTTCTTCCCCGCCATCGTCGACATGTCCAGGGCCTGGCCGTCGTCGCCCTTGGGCAGCTCGTTCTCCTCGAGGCGGCCCAGGCGGTCCTCGTAGTAGCCGCTGCGGATGTCGGTGGTGCCGACGGTGGCCAGCAGCACGCCGCCGTCGTCCTTCTTGGCGCCGCCGCAACCGCCGAGGACGGCGGGCAGCCCCAGGGCGAGGACGAGCAGCAGGGCCGGCGCCGACAAGGCACGGGTGCGCCGGGCGGGGATCGGATGGGACATGGACAGCATGATCACTCCTTGTTCTGCAGCGCCTGCAGGCGCTCGAGCATGACCGAGGCGGCGGCCAGGTGCTCCTCCCGGGACGCCGGCATCTTCAGGATGAACTGATCCACGGCCTTGAACTGCAGACCGCGGGGACCCGATTCCATCAAGCCCTGAATGATAGCGGGCGGCGGTTCGTGGCCGCCAGCGAAAAAGAAATCCAGCCCGGTGCGGGTGGCCCGCACCTCCTCGATCCCGGCCCGTCCGGCCAGGATGCGCAGCCGTTGGATCTCCAGCAGGGCCGCCACCGGGGCCGGCAGCGGCCCGTAGCGGTCCTGGAACTCCTCCCTGAGGCGCTCGCTGCCGGCGGGATTGCGCAGCCGCGCGATCCGCCGGTACAGGTCCATCTTCTGCTGGGGGTCGCCGACGTATGCGTCGGGGAGGTAGGCCGCCAGCCGGAGCTCGATCTTGACATCGAGCGGGGCAACACCGCCGCCCCCCCGAAGTTCCGCCACCGTTTCCTCCAGGAGCCGGCAGTAGAGATCGAAGCCGATGGCCTCCATGTGGCCGTGCTGCTCCTCCCCCAGCAGGTTGCCCGCGCCGCGGATCTCCAGGTCGCGCATGGCGATGTGGTAGCCCGAACCCAGGGCCTGGAACTCCTCCAGGGCGGCCAGGCGGCGGCGGGCCTCGGGGGTCAGGCGCTCGCCGGGCGGCGTCATCAGGTAGGCGAAGGCCCGGTGGTTGCTGCGGCCCACGCGCCCGCGCAGCTGGTAGAGCTGGGCCAGGCCGAAGCGGTCGGCCCGGTCGATGATGATGGTGTTGACCCGCGGCATGTCCAGGCCCGACTCGATGATGGCCGTGGACACGAGCACGTCGTACTCGTGGTCCAGGAAGGCGGACATGATCGTCTCCAGCTTCTCCTCGGGCATCTGGCCGTGGGCCCAGGCCACCCGCACGTTGGGCAGCAGCCTGCGGATCAGGTCGGCCATCCCCTCGATGGTCTGCACCCGGTTGTGGACGAAGAACACCTGCCCGCCCCGGTGCAGCTCGCGCAGGATGGCCTCCACCAGCACCTTCTCGTCGAAGGCGCACAGCTCGGTGTGGATGGGCAGCCGGTCCCGGGGCGGCGTGTTGATCAGGCTCATGTCCCGGGCGCCCATCAGGGCCAGGTAGAGGGTGCGCGGGATGGGCGTGGCGCTCAGGGTCATCACGTCCACCTGCCGCTTCAGCTCCTTGATGCGCTCCTTGTGGCGCACGCCGAAGCGCTGCTCCTCGTCGATGACCAGCAGGCCCAGGTCCTTGAAGCGCACGTCCCGCGACAGCAGGCGGTGGGTGCCCACCAGCACGTCCACCTTGCCGTCGGCGCAGGCGGCGGTGATCGCCTTCTGCTCGGCGGGCGAGCGGAAGCGGCTGAGGGTCTCCACCCGCACCGGGAAGTCGCGGAAGCGCTCGCCGAAGACGGCCCCGTGCTGGCCCGCCAGCAGGGTGGTGGGGCAGAGCACCGCCACCTGCTTGCCCGCCTGCACCGCCTTGAAGGCGGCGCGGATGGCCACCTCGGTCTTGCCGAAGCCCACGTCGCCGCAGACCAGCCGGTCCATGGGCTGGGGCTCCTCCATGTCCCGCTTGGTGTCGGCGATGGCCGTCAGCTGGTCCGGGGTCTCGGTCCACAGGAACGAGTCCTCCAGGGCCCGCTGCAGGGGCGAGTCGGGCGGGTAGGCGTAGCCCGGGCTGGGCCTGGCGCGCGGCGTAGAGCTCGATCAGCTCGGCCGCCATGGCGCGGATGGCCTTGCGGGCCTTGCCCTTGACCTTCAGCCAGCTGCCCGAGCCCAGGCGCGCCAGGGGCGGGTTGGCCCCCTGGTCGGAGCTGTAGCGCTCCACCTGGTCGATGTTCTCCACCGGCACGTAGACCTTGCCGTCGTCGGCGTACTCCAGCAGCAGGCACTCCCGCTCCACGCCCTCGACGGTGATCACCCGCAGGCCCTTGTACAGGCCGATGCCGTACTCCAGGTGCACCACGTACTCGCCCGGCTGCAGCGACGCCCGCTCCTTGACCAGGCCGCTGCTGCGGTGGCGGACCCGGGCCGGCCGCCGGTAGCGCTGGAAGAACTCGTGGTCGGTCAGGCAGGCCAGCTTCGCCGCGGGCCAGTCGAAGCCGGCCGACAGGGCGCCCACCCGGGGCACCGTGCGCGGGACCGGGCCGTCGGCCTCCTCCAGCAGCTCGCCCAGGCGGGCGGCCTGGCCCCGGTTGTCGCAGAGCAGGAAGACCGCCTGGCCCTCGGCCTCGCGCCGGCGCAGTTCCGCCGCCAGGGCGGCCACGTCGCCGCCGCGCAGCGGCTGGCCGGTGGCGCCGAAGGCCAGCGCCTCGCCCGCCGGCAGGCCCAGCCAGCGGGCCCGGTCGACGCCGGCGATCCAGCCGGGCGCCAGGAAGACGTGCACCTGGCCCGGGCGGGCCAGGCGGTCGGCGGGCTCCACCAGCTCGTCGCAGGCGGGCAGCACGGGTTCCCGGTCCAGGCGCCCCTCCCGCAGGCGGGGCAGCTCGGCGTCCATCAGGTCCGACTGCTCGCCCAGCCTCACCGGATCCAGCCAGAACACGGTCACGCCCTCGGGCAGGTAGTCGGCCACCAGCGCGGTGGGCCCCAGCCAGGGCAGGTAGGTCTCCAGGCCCTGGTCGGCCAGGCGGTCCTCCAGCCGCGCCTGCAGGTCCTCCAGGACGTCGTCGTCCTTCTCGCCGGCGGCCAGCATCCCCTCCTCCACCCGGCCCAGGCAGGCCAGGATGGCCTCCTCGTCCACGTGCAGGTGGCTGACCGGCAGCACCGTCGCCTCCTGGCCCCGCTCGGTGGTGCGCTGGCTCTCCACGTCGAAGCGGCGCACCGAGACGATCTCGTCGTCGAAGAACTCCACGCGCAGGGGCTGCTCGCCGGGGGTGAAGATGTCCATCAGCCCGCCGCGGCGGGCGAAGTCGCCCACCTTGGCCACCATGCCCGCGGGCCGGTAGCCCAGGCGGCCCAGGGCGGCGCCCAGGTCGTCCATGTCCAGGCGCAGGCCCACCTTCAGCCGGATGGTGACCCGGTCCAGGGTGCCCGGGGCCATGACCCGCTGCCGCAGCGCCACCAGGGAGGTCACCACCAGGGGCGCCGCCTCCCGGCGCAGGCGCGCCAGGGCCTCGACGGCGTCGCCGGTCATGGACGGGCTCGGGGGAATTGTGGTCGAAGGCGAGGACTTCCTGCTGGGGCAGGTAGATGACCGCGCCGGGGCCCAGCCAGGTCTCCAGGTCGTCGGCCAGCTGCACGGCCGACTCCCGGTCGGCGGTCACCACCAGGGCGGCGCGGCCGGTGCGGGCGCGCCAGGCCGCCAGCAGCGCGGCGCCGGCGCCGCCGTGCAGGCCGGTCAGGACCCGGGCCCCGGCGGCGGGGCTCGCGCAGGGCGGACTCCAGCCCTCGCGACGGCCTCCAGGAGGCCCTCGCCCGCCGTGCGTGTCCAGCAGGGAAGCGTGCAGCAGCCCCGCGGGGTCGCCGCACGCATCGGGTCGGTCGTTCGTCATGTCCATTCCCGGGTGCGGCCGCGCCCGGACCGCTAGAAGGTCGCCCTCTGCGCGTTGAAGGGCGTGATCCGGCGCAGCCGTTCGACGATCAGCGGCAGGACCTCGGCCACGTAGTCGACCTGCGTCCGTCGGTGTTGTAGCGCGACAGGGAGAAGCGGATCGAGCCGTGGGCGGCGGTGAAGGGGACGCCCATGGCCCGCAGCACGTGGCTGGGCTCGAGGCTGCCGCTGGTGCAGGCCGAACCGCTGCTGGCGGCCACGCCGGCCCGGTCCAGCAGCAGCAGGATGCCCTCGCCCTCGATGTACTCGAAGCTGATGTTCGTGGTGTTGGGCAGGCGGCGGTCGCGGGTCGCCGTTGAGCCGGCAGTCGGGGATGCGCGCCAGCAGCGCCGTCCTCCAGGCGGTCGCGCAGGGCCCGCACCGTGGTGTTCTCGTCCGTCGATGTGGGCGCCGGCCAGGTCGCAGGCCGCGCCCAGGCCGGCGATGGCGGCCACGTTCTCGGTGCCGGCGCGGCGGCCCCGCTCCTGGTGGCCCGCCCACGATCAGGGGGCGGAACTTGGTGCCCTTGCGCACGTAGAGGGCGCCGACGCCCTTGGGCGCGTGCAGCTTGTGGCCGGAGAGGGAGAGCAGGTCGACCGTGTCCAGCTGCTGCAGGTCCAGCGGCAGCTTGCCCGCCGCCTGCACCGCGTCCACGTGGAAGACCGCGCCCTTCTCCTTGACGATGCGCGCCGATCGCCGCGGTGTCGAAGAGCACGCCGGTCTCGTTGTTGGCCATCATCACCGAGACGACGGCGGTGTCCGTCGCGCAGGGCGTCGCGCAGCTCGTCCAGGTCCAGGCGGCCCAGCGCCGTCGACCGCCACGTAGGTCGACCTCGTAGCCGTGCCGCTTCTCCAGGTCGCGGCACAGGCCCAGCACCGCCGGGTGTTCCACCGCCGTGGTGACGAGGTGCCGCTTGCGCGGGTTGGCGTGCAGGGTGCCGACGATGGCCAGGTTGTCGCTCTCGGAGCCGCCGCTGGTGAAGACGATCTCGCTGGGCGCGGCCGCGTTCAGCAGGGCACGGCACCTGCTCGCGGGCGGTCGGCCACGGCCTCGCCGGCCCGGGCGCCGAAGCCGTGCATGCTCGACGGGTTGCCGTAGTGCTCGGTCAGCAGCGGCAGCATGGTGGCCACCACCTCCGGGGCCACCGGCCGTCGTCGCGTTGTTGTCCATGTAGACGTCGTCGGCGGGCCGTGCGGGCAGTCCGTCCATGAGGTTGAAGGTCCCCGGCGCGTCGGCCATCAGTTCACCTCGATCACTTCGAGCGCGGCGTCGACGAATTCGCGCAGCTGCGCCTCCACCTAGCCCTTGATGGTGGCGTCGGAGGCGCGGCAGGCCGCGCAGGCGCCGGTCAGGCGCACGTAGACCCGGTGGGCCCGGTAGCGCACGAATTCGATGTCGCCGCCGTCGTTGCGCAGGGCCGGGGCGATGTCCTCGGCCAGCACGCCGCGGATGCGGGCGACCAGGGCGGCGTCCGGACCCTCGTCCGCCGGCGCCGTCGCCGCCGGCGCCACCGCCCGCGCCGTCGCGGGCGCGGCCAGGGGCGCCAGGTCCTGCAGCCCGCCGGTCGGCCGGGCCGCCGCCTCGTCGGCCCGCATCTCCTCCCAGCACTCCCGGATCAGGTCGGCGATCTCGTGGTGGCAGTCGCCGCAGCCGCCGCCGGCCTTGGTGAAGTCGGTGACGTCCTCGATCTCCTCGAGCCGGTGCGTCTATGATGGCGTCGCGCACCGTGTCCTTGGTCACCTGGTAGCAGTGGCAGAGCAGCGTCTCCTGGTGCAGCAGGTCGCAGGGCACGCCGCGGCCCAGGCGCTTGTAGTAGTCGATCATGGCGGCCTCGAGCGCCTCGCGGCCCATGACCGAGCAGTGCATCTTCTCGCGGGGCAGGCCGCCCAGCTCGCGGGCGATGTCCTCGTTGGTGATGCGCGCGGCCTCGTCCAGGGTCTTGCCCTTGATCATCTCGGTCAGCATGCTGCTGGAGGCGATGGCGCTGCCGCAGCCGAAGGTCTGGAAGCGGGCCTCGGCGATGCGGCCGTCGGCGTCCAGCTTGAAGGTCAGGCGCAGGGCGTCGCCGCAGGCCATGGAGCCCACCTCGCCGACGCCGTCGGCGTTCTCCACCTCGCCCACGTTGCGCGGGTTCATGAAGTGGTCGAAGACCTTCTCCGAGTATTTCCACATGGGCGTTCGCTCCTGTGGCTGCCCGGGTGGCGGGTCCGGGAGCCGACCTGCGTCGGCACGGCGCCGATCGCCCTGCAAAGGTAGATGAAAACCGGTGTTTTTCAAATGCGGGAAAACTCAGGCGGTGCCCGCGGCGCCGCGGCCCAGCCAGAGCTCGACGGCCAGGAGCAGCACCGCCGCCGCCAGCAACCAGGGCGCCAGCTCCGTGCCCCCGAAGGCGGCGGCCACCGCCTCGGGCCCGCGGTCGGCCAGGTCGGCGGTCACGGCCAGCCCCGCGTCGCGCAGGGGGGCCGCCCAGACGTCGGCCGGCGGCAGCGCCGGATCCGACTCGGCGGCGGGCACGCCGCAGGCGGCCAGGCCCACGGTGTCGCGCCCCGACGTGAACAGGGCGATGCCCGCGGTGCGGCTCCGGCCGCCGGCCAGCAGGGGCGTCGCCCCGCGCCAGGTCGAGCTGGGCCTGGCGGTCCGGTTCCGCCGCCGGGCCGCGCACCCGCAGGGCGGCGGGATCGTCCAGGGTGGCCGATCCGCGCGGCTCCAGCGGCCGCACGCACGCAGATCGCTCGCCCACGGTGAGATTGGCGACCGCGGCCAGCGCCGCCGGCCGGGCCAGCCAGGTGCAAGGCGCCGCAGCAGGGGCAGGGCCATGGGGCTGCCCGGCAGGTCGCCGGCCTCCGGGCGCAGGTGGAAGGGCAGCAGGGCCCAGCGCCCGCGCCCTGCTCGCCCCGTCAGCAGGAGCGGATCGTCGCCCGCCAGGGCCAGGGGCACCGCGGCCCCGGCCGCCGGCACCCGGAACCAGCGGCGCCAGGCCACGTCCTCGCAGGGTGGCGACGGCATCGTCGGGCAGGCCCGCGAAGACCGGGTGGCCCCGATCCAGCACCCGGGCCCGCTGTCCCCGGTCGCCGGCGTTGACGTACACCGCCGGGCCCTCGCAGCCCCAGCAGCGGGCAGCAGGGTACCCCCCAGGAAATCGGCCGCGGTCGGGTCGCCCTCCAGGACCAGCAGCGCCCCGCCCGCGGCCAGATCCTCGCGCAGGCCCGTCAGCACCTGGCGGTCCAGGCGCTCCGGGTCCACGAGCACCGTCAGGCCCGCCGCGGCCATGGCGCCGCCGGTCAGTTCGTCGGCCGGCAGGGCGCGTGACGCGGAAGAGGGAGGCGTCGCCCCCCGGGGCCAGGGCCTCGGCCAGCACCCGCCAGCCGCCGCGGCCCACGGCGCCGTCGACGCTGCGGTCGTCGCCGTGGCCCAGCAGCACGGGGATGGTCGCCGGCACCGCCAGCACGAAGGGCCGCTCGTCGTCGGCAGGGAAGGCGTCGCTCTCCTTGCGCACCCTGCCCGCGTGCAGGCCCGCCGCCGGCACCGCCAGGGGGAAGCGCACCTCCTGCTCCGTGCCGGCCGGGCCGGCGGCGACGGCTTCGGCCACGGGCCGCCCGTCCAGTTCGAGGGTGAAGGCCTGGTCGGCGCGGGCCGGCAGCACCCGGGCGCCCACCGTCACCGTCTCGCCGGCCAGCACCACGCGGCCCGGCAGTTCCACCGCCAGCACGCCGCCCTGGGTCACGGGCTCCCCCACCCGGCGCAGGATCAACCGCACGTGTCCGGCCTCGGCCCAGGACGGCGGCGGCCTCGGCCAGGTCCGGATCCGCGGGCAGGGCCTGCAGGTCGCCCACGAGGACCACGTCCACCGCCGCCCCCGGCGCGCGGGCGGTCTGCCGCGCGGCCAGGCGCAGCACGGCCGGCAGGTCCAGGCCGCCGTCGCTGACGGCCAGGGCACCGAGGCCGCGGTCCACGCCGGCGCCGACGGGCAGCCACTCGGCGAACATGGCTTCGGTGGCGGCGCCCGCGGAGATGAGCTGCACCGCCGCGCCCTGCGGGCAGGGCCGCCAGCAGGCGCGCGGCAGTCGGCCACGGCGTCGTCCAGGCGGGTGCCGCCCGGGGGTCTGGGTGCCCATGCTGGCGCTGGTGTCCACCACCAGCAGCACCGAGCGGGTCCCCGTGGCCGCCAGGCCGCCCCAGCGGGGGGCCGCCGCGGCCAGCGCCACCAGCAGGATGGCCAGCACCCGCAGCAGCAGCAGCAGCCAGCGCCGCACCCCCAGGCTGCGGGCCTGGCGGGCCTGGACCTCGTCCAGGAAGCGCAGGTCGCTGAAAGCCAGGCGCCGCACCCGGCGGCGGCTGAGGAAGTGGATGATCACGGGCAGCGCCGCGGCGAAGGCGCCCAGCAGGAGGCCCGGATTGCCGAAGGAGACGGGCATCAGTACATCTTCCGCCGCTTGCGCAGGTACGCACCCAGCCCCTGCTCGAAGGGGGTGTCGGTGGTGATCTCCACCAGGTCCACCAGCTGGCGGCGGCACTCGCGGCGCAGGGAGGCGCGCCAGGCATCGAAGCGCGTCCGGTAGTCGCCCCGCAGGTGGGACGGCTCCAGGCGCACCCGGCGGCCGGGCTGCCTCCAGGGCCTCGAACTCCACCTCGCCGGCGAAGTCCAGATCCAGTTCCCGCGGGTCCAGGATCTGGAACACCACCACCTCGTGGCCCATGTGACGGAAGTGCTTCAGGCCCGCCGAGGATCGGCCTCGGGATCGTCCATCAGGTCGCTGAGCATCAGGACCAGGCCGCGGCGCTGCAGGCGCTCGGCCACCCGGTGCAGCACCGGGCCCAGCTGCGTGCCCGTGCCCGCGGGCAGGTCGTCCAGCACCTTCAGCACCTGGAAGAGCTGCCGGCGCATGGAGCGGGCGGGCACCATGGCCAGGGGCTTCTCGTCGAAGGTCACCAGGCCCACGGCGTCGTTCTGGCGCAGCAGCAGGTAGGTGAGGGCGGCGGCCAGGTAGGCGGCGTAGGCCTTCTTGGTGGGGCGCGTCCCGTCACCCCGGAAGTCCATGCTGGCCGAGCAGTCCACCAGCAGGGTGGCGCGCAGGTTGGTCTCCTCGGTGAAGACCTTCAGGTAGTGGCGATCGGTCTTGGCGTAGACCCGCCAGTCCAGGTTGTTCACCGGCTCGCCGGCGATGTACTGGCGGTACTCGGCGAACTCGCTGCTGAAGCCGTGGAAGGGGCTCTTGTGCAGCCCGGTCAGGAAGCCCTCCACCACCAGGCGGGCCACCAGGTCCAGGCGGCCCAGCTTGCCCACGAGGTCGGGCGTCAGCAGCGGCGCACTCACGGGCCGACCTCGTCCAGGATCAGCTCGACGATGCGGTCCTTGGGCACGCTCTCGGCCTCGGCGTGGAAGTTGGCGACCAGCCGGTGGCGCAGCACCGGGTGGGCCAGGCGGCGCACGTCGTCCAGGTCGGGGGTGGGCCGGCCGTCCAGCAGGGCGCGGGTCTTGGCGCCGCGCACCAGGTCCTGGGCGGCGCGGGGTCCGGCGCCCCAGGCCAGGTACTCGCCCGCGGCCTTGGCCTCCTCGCCCGTGCCCACGCGGGTGGCCCGCACCAGGCGCACCGCCAGCTCGGTGACGTTCTCGGCCACCGGCACCCGGCGCACCAGGTCCTGGTAGGCCAGCACGTCGGCGCCGGCCAGGACGCGCTGCAGGTCCGCGTCGGCCGCCGCCGGTGGTGCTCTCGACGATGCGCACCTCGTCGGCGTAGGACGGGTAGTCGATCAGCACGTTGAACATGAAGCGGTCGAGCTGGGCCTCGGGCAGGGGGTAGGTGCCCTCCTGCTCGATGGGGTTCTGGGTGGCCAGCACGAAGAAGGGCGTCTCCAGGCTCATGGTCTGCCCGCCGGCGGTGACCTGGCGCTCCTGCATGGCCTGCAGCAGGGCCGCCTGGGTCTTGGGCGGGGTGCGGTTGATCTCGTCGGCCAGGATGACGTTGGCGAAGACCGGCCCGCGCACGAACTGGAAGCGCCGCTGGCCGGTGCCCTTGTCCTCCTCCAGGATCTCGCTGCCGGTGATGTCGCTGGGCATCAGGTCGGGCGTGAACTGGATGCGGTTGAAGCTGAGGTCCATGACCCGCGCCAGGCTGCTGATCAGCAGCGTCTTGGCCAGGCCGGGCACGCCCTCCAGCAGCACGTGGCCGCCGGCGAACAGGGCGATCATCATCTCCTCGACCACCTGGTCCTGGCCCACGATGACCTTGGCGATCTCGGCGCGCATGGCGTGGTAGGTGTCCCTCAGGCCGTCGATGCGGGCGGCGTCGTCCACGGTCGGTCCTTTCGTCGGTGCGGGCGTGAGGCGGCGGCAGCGTCCCCAGACGATATGGCCGACGGGCGGGGGCGTCCAGTCCGTCGCCGGCCAACCCCCGCGGCGTTTGCAGGTTCCTGGCTGGAGCACCGGCACCCCTTGTGTTACCTTGCGCGGACTTGCGACCCCGGCGATCCGGCCGCGCGCCAACGGCCCAACGGAGGCATCGTGCAGAAGAAGCTCTACCGCACCGTCGAGGCCCTGCTCGAACGGATCGACCACTCGGCCGGCGACGAGAAGGCCCTCAGCGACGTCCTCCACGCCCTGGTGGAAAGCCCGGACATGGAGGGCTTCGGCGTGGTCAGCGGCCGCCTGTACCGGGAACGCGAGACGCGACTATCTGCTGATCGAGAGCCTGGGCGAGCACGGCCCCTCCATCGCCGGCAAGACCGTGGACCGGGACTACCAGGTGGTGCGGGACATCGAACGCCGCCGCGTGTGGGTGATCTCCCCCGAGACGCCGGGCTGGGACGCGAACGTGGAACTGCAGTTCAGCGACACCGACAGCGCGGCCATCCTGGTGGGCCGCGATCCCGCCTACATCCTCAGCCTGGGCATCCGCCACCACGGCAGCGAGGACGACCTGATGGTGCTGCTGGGGACCATCCGCGCCTCGGTGGACCTGAAGCTGCGGGAGGAGGCCCTGGCCTCGCCAGATGCGCCAGGCCAAGGCCATCCAGCAGTCGCTGCTGCCGCGGCGGCTGCCGGCGGTGCCGGGCTACGGGCTGGCGGCCATCAGCATCCCCGCCGACGAGGTGGGCGGCGACGTCTACGACACCCAGTGGGTGGAGCCGGGCGTGCTGGGCATCATGCTGGCGGACGCCAGCGGCCACGGCCTGCCGGCGGCCCTGCAGGCCCGGGACGTGGTCACCGGCCTGCGCATGGGCCAGGCCGAGAACCGGAAGATCGCCGCCACCGATCGCCCAGCCTGAACAACGTGATCCACCGCAGCGGCCTGTCCAGCCGGTTCATCTCCCTGTTCTACGGCGAGCTGGAGGAATCGGGGAACTTCGCCTACGTCAACGGCGGCCACCTGCCCGCCCCTGCTGCTGACCCCCGCGGGCGAGGTGTTCGAGCTGAAGACCTGCGGTCCCGTGCTCGGCCCCCTGCCCGACGCGCATGTACCGCCGCGGCTACCTGACCCTGCGCCCGGGCGAGGTGCTGGTGCTGTTCACCGACGGGGTGACCGAGCGGCCTGCGCGCCGGCGCCGAGGGCGCCACGAGCCCGAGGAGTTCGGCCGCGAGGGCATCGTGCAGGCGGTCGGGCGATCATGGACCGGGACGGCCGAGGCCATCGCCGCGGAGATCATCGAGCGGGTGCGGCACTTCGGGGGCGGGCGCCCCTTCGCCGACGACGTGTAGCGTGGTGGTGATCAAGCGGCTGCACGGCCGAGGACCATCCCCCGGCCGAGGATCTGACTCAGCTATCGGTGGAGACCAGGCGGTAGAGGGCGACGGTCCAGGGCTGGGGCTCGCGCAGGCCCACGCCGTGGATCACGCAGGTGTCCACCAGCTCGAAGCGGACGCCGTCGATCACCCGCCCGGCGAAGCGGGGCCCGTCCTCGCTGCGGTCCACCAGCCAGCCCGGGCGGTCCGGCTCCCGGCGCGCCCAGCCAGGCGCCGCTGGCGACCATCTCGGCGAAGCCCATCCGCCGGCCCAGGGCGCGGATCTCCGGGCTGACCAGCCCCATCAGGTCCAGCACCCGGCGATCGCTGGCCCAGCCCACGGCGCCGATGTCCAGGGCCGCGACCACCGCGTCGTGGCGGCGTGTTCTGCCGCAGCCATCGCGCCCATGCCCAGGTAGCAGGTGCGCAGCCCCGCGGGGAAGGTCCGGGCGTGGGGCACGACCCAGGTCTCCAGCAGCAGCCAGCCGTTGAGCAGCAGGTGCGGCGCCACGCCGACGCCAGGAGGACGGGCCGGCGGCAGCTGCGGCGGCTGCGGCCCAGGCCCAGCACCAGCCATTCGGCGATCACCGCCATGGCCAGCACCTGCACCGGCATCAGGGGGCTGACGTAGCGGGAGATGACCCAGACCTGCTCGGCGGCGTAGCCCAGCCAGCAGGATGACCGTCCAGGTGGCGGCGATGCCCACCAGGGCCACCGGCCCCCACACCGACCAGGGGCCGACCCCGGCGGCGGCTGGGTCGTCGTCGTTCGTCCTCAGGTCGTCATCCAGCTCGTCCTCGTCGTCCCCGGGCCAATACCCGCGGCCGCGGCCTCGGCCCGCTCGATCCGCAGGTTGCGCGCCAGCACGTAGGACCACCAGGGCCAGCAGGGTGGCCCACATGGCGATCTCCACCGCCCCCAGCTGTTTCAGGGACTGCCAGAGCCCCGGCAGCAGGACCCACGGCGCCAGGCTCAGGCCGCCGCTCTTGGCGGTGGCGGTGCCCGGCGTCACGTGGCCGAAGACCACCCGGGCGAACACCAGCCAGGGGCCGGCCACCGCCAGCCCAGCCCACCGCCGCCGCCAGCAGCGGGCGCGTGGGGCCGGGCCCGCCAGCGGGCCGGCGGCCCGCCCACCGAACCGGCGCGGTTGTACTCGAACCACAACAGCCAGGGAAGGGCCGCCGGGGCCATCGATCAGGAACTCCGGACGCACCAGGCCGGCCAGGCCGGCGGCGACGCCCCAGGCCAGGTAGCGCTGCCACATGGGCTCGCGGGTCACGCCCAGCCCATGTCCCGGGCCGAGACCAGGGGCCACAGCAGCAGCAGCAGGAAGGCCGTGGCCAGGGGCGTTTCCATCCCCGACCAGGTCCAGCGCAGGAACCAGGCGTCGGCGGTGATGACCAGCAGCACCGCGCCGCGCCAGAAGGGGCGGAAGGTCATGCGGCTGATGATGGCGTCGGCCAGCAGGATCATCAGCAGCCCCGACCCGGCGCCGGCGACCCGGGCGGCCGCCGCCGGGGCCAGCCCCAGCTTCAGCAGGCCCGCCAGCAGGAAGATCCACAGGGGGCTGGTGGCGCCGTAGGTGTCGCTGGCCCGGATTGAAGGCGAACTCGCCGCGCTCCAACAGGTTGCGCGCATACCGCAGGTGGATGAAGGTGTCGTCGGTGGTGTAGCCCCGCAGCAGCCAGCCGGCGGCCGCGAAGACCGCCAGGGCCATCAGGAGGCGGAGGATCCGGGAGCGTTCCAAGGGCTACCACCGGGGCTGGACGCGCGTCGGGATCACGTCAGGAACATGGGCACGTCGCGCACCCGCCGGATCAGCGGCCGGTACTCTTCCTTGTCGTAGTAGCGGTCGACGTCCACGCGCTTGACGCCCGCGACCACCGCACCCAGGTCCGCGGTGGTGTACTTGCCCTGCTGCAGGGCGGTCATCAGGCCGCTGGCCCCCTCCAGGAGCAGGTCCATGGCCAGGTTCGCGTAGTTCATGGAGACCATGCGGTCCAGGGCGTCGGGGGCGCCGCAGCGCATGGTGTAGCCCAGCTGCTGGTAGGTGACGCCGTGGCCGGTCAGCTCCTTGATGCGCTCGGCCGTCCACAGGCCGATGCCGCCCAGCTTCTTGTGGCCGTAGGCGTCCTCCTCGCCCTGCTCGTGCACGTCGCCGCCCAGGTGCACGGCGCCCTCGCTGATGGTCAGGATGGAGTAGTTGGACTGGGTTCTCCACCTTGTCCCGCAGGATCTTCTCGGCCAGCAGGTCCACGTCGAAGGGCACCTCGCTGATGACGGCGCGGTCGACGGCCGCCAGGTAGCTGGCGATCAGCGCGGTCTCGCCGCTGTTGCGGCCGAACAGCTCCACCACGCCGATGCGCTCGTGGCTGCCGATGGGCGTGCGCAGGTCGTTGATCATGGACACCGAGCGGGTGATGGCCGTGCCGAAACCGATGCAGTAGTCGGTGCCGAACACGTCGTTGTCCATGGTCTTGGGGATGGCCAGCTGGGGATAGCCGGCCCGGTGCAGGCGCGCCGCGTAGCTGAGGGTGTCGTCGCCGCCGATGGGGATCAGGGCCTCGACGCCCAGGTGCTCCAGGTTGGCCACGATGGTGTCGGTGATGTCGGCGGGGTAGGTGATCCCGTCCCGCTTCAGGTGCTCGGGCATGTCCTGCTCGCGCACGCTGGCCGGGTTGGTGCGGGAGGTGTGCAGGAAGGTGCCGCCGGAGCGGTCGATGGTGCGCACCACGTTCCACTCCAGGGGGATGACGCAGGCCGCGTTGGCCTCGGGATCGCCGCCGATCCGGTAGTTGGCCAGGCCGGCCCAGCCGCGCCGGAAGCCCAGGACCTCGATGCCCTCCTTCTTGGCCCGGTAGACCACCTGCTTGATGGCCGAGTTGAGCCCCGGGACGTCGCCGCCACCGGTGAGGATCGCGATCTTGCGCAGCTTCTTCATGGCACCGCTCCTGGTTGTCCCGTCCGTTCCATCGTTCCACCGCAAGAAGCTATACCGCCGCGCAGGGTCCGGCAAGGGTGGCCGTCGGACGCCGGCTCAGACCCGGTCGGGGAAGCCGCAGTGGCAGCCGGCCGCCAGGAAGGTGCCCTGGCAGGACATGCGCGCCAACTCCAGGACGTCCGCCTCCGAGAAGCCGAAGGTCGCCATGGCCAGCTCGTACTCCCGGGACAGGGTGGTGCTGCTGACGGTGGGGTTGTCGGTGCAGAGGGCCACCTTCACCCCCGCCTCCAGGAAACGCGGCAGGGGGTGGTCCTTCAGGTCGGCGGTCGCGCCGGTCTGCACGTTGGAGCTGAGGCACACCTCCAGGTACACCCCGTCCCGGGCCAGGCGTTTGATCAGCTCGGGATCGCGCCCGGCGCTGGTGCCGTGGCCGATGCGTTGGGGGCCCAGGTTGTCCAGGGCCTCCCAGATGCGCTCCGGCCCTTCGCTCTCCCCGGCATGGGCGGTCTTCTTCAGCCCCATCACCCCGGCCAGGGCGTAGGCCTCCCGGAACAGCACCGGGGGGAAGGGCGCCTCGGGCCCGGCGATGTCGAAGCCCACCACGCCGACCCCCTGGTGGAACTCCTCCTTCTCGCCGATCACCTCGCGCAGCAGGATGCGGGCCATGTTGCCTCCGTGGCTGCGCATGGCGATGACGATGATCCCGGCCCGGAAGTCCGGGTGCGCCTCGCCGAAGCGGCTGAGTCCCTTGCGGGTGGCGTGGATCACCTGCCGCGTGGTCAGGCCCGCGCGGCGGTGGATCAGGGGGTTGATGCGCAGCTCCAGCAGGCGCACGCCGTCGGCGTAGGCGTCCTCGGCCAGCTCGTAGGCGATGCGCAGGATGTTGTCGTAGAACTGGGTGTACTGCAGGGGCACGTGGAACTTGTCCAGGTAGTCCAGCAGGGTGTTGTCCAGGCTGTCGTCCCACTGCAGGAAATGGCGGAACTGCTCGTAGTCCAGGCCGGGCACCGCGCTGTAGTACTTCTCCGACAGCTCCCACAGGGTCGCGGGGCGGATGGAGCCGTCGAAGTGCCGGTGCAGCTCGGCCAGGGGCAGGGTGCGCAGGAAGTCGCGTCGGTCCTGGGGCGTCATCGTGATCATCTCCGTTCCGGATCAAAGCGGCATCGAGGTAAATTCGGGAAAGGATAGGAACGGTCGGCCGGAATGTCCAGAGTGTCCGGAGTGTCCGGGGGCGGGGCCCCGGGGCATCGGGTGGTGGACGAACCGCCCCCGGACGCTTACCCTGTGGCCGGTACGGCCGGATCCCGGGGGACCGCCGGCAACGACACCACCACCACACCAGCACCGGAGGGAACGCGGGATGTTCAGCCGCGACGTCTTGAATATCGACCTGGAACAGGAAGCCGACGAGATCTGCCGTGGGCTGCGGCAGACCATCGTCAAACGGCTGATGCGGCGGGGCGCCGTGGTGGCCATCTCCGGAGGCATCGACAGCTCCTGCAGCGCCGCCCTGGCGGTGCGGGCTCTGGGCCCCAAGAAGGTCTTCGGCCTGCTGCTGCCCGAGCGCGACTCGTCCGGCGCCAGCGTCAAGCTGGGCCGCCAGCTCGCCGAGCATCTGGGTATCGAGTACGCGGTCGGAGGACATCCAGCCTACCCTGGCGGCCATCGGCTGCTACGAGCGCTACGACGCGGCCGTCGCCCGGGTGGTCCCCGGGTTCGGGCCCGGCTGGAAGAGCAAGATCGTGCTGCCGGCCGACCTGCTGGACAGCGACCGCATGAACTTCTACCGGGTGGTCACCGAGGACCCGGACGGCAACCGCCGCACCGAGCGCCTGACGGTCCAGGCCTACCTGGAGACCGTGGCCGCCACCAACTTCAAGCAGCGCATCCGCAAGACCATGGAGTACTACCACGCCGACCGCCTGAACTACGCGGTCATCGGCACGCCCAACCGGCTGGAGTACGACCAGGGCTTCTTCGTCAAGAACGGCGACGGGGCCGCCGACGTGAAGCCCATCGCCCACCTCTACAAGACCCAGGTCTACGCCATGGCCCGGCACCTGGGCCTGCCCGAGGAGATCTGCAGCTCCACGCCCACCACCGACACCTACAGTCTCTGAGCAGGGACAGGACGAGTTCTACTTCGTCCTGCCCTACCCGGCGATGGACCTGCTGCTGTGGGCCAAGAACCACGAGGTGCCCGCCGAGGAAGCCGCCGGCGTCATGGACCTGACCCCCGAGCAGGTGGGCCGGGTGTACCACGACATCGAGCGTAAGCGGGCCACCACGCTCCCGTTGCACCTGACCGGGCTCCTGGTCAAACCCGTCCCCGAAGTGCGGAAGTGATTTGCCCCGGAAATCACCGCGTGCTAATATCCATTACGGAGGGGGCGGAAGCTCTCCTATAGCGGGGGGCAGAAGTCGCCGGGAGGCCCGACAGCATGAAAGTCAATACCAAGGTCCGCTACGGCCTGCGCGCCGTCCTGCAGATCGCCGACGCGTACGGCGGCGAGCCTGTCCCCGTCAGCCAGATCAGCCAGACCCAGGAGATCAGCGGCAAGTACCTCGAGCAGGTGATCGGCGCCCTGCGCCGGTCCGAGCTGGTGGTCAGCCGCAAGGGCGTCCGGGGCGGCTACACCCTGGCGCGGGATCCGGCCGAGATCTCCCTGTGGGAGATCATCTCCGCCCTGGACAACCAGACCGCTCTGGTGGACTGCGTCATCGACCCGGAGGTCTGCGACCGGGCCGACGACTGCCTCACCCGTTCCATCTGGACCCTGCTCAGCCGCCGCATGGAGGAGTTCTGGTCGAGCTTCACCGTCGCCGACCTGCTCGTGACCATGCGCGCGGCCGGTGACGGACAGCTTCAGCAACTCTCCCAGTTGGAGAAGGGCAGCTAGGCCGGTCCATTGCGCACCCCGGCCCCCGGCCCGCGGGGGCCGTTTTTTTTTCGACAACAGCATGTTACCTGAACCAAGTACAGGACATAACCATTCTGCTCGATGAACCGCCCCATCCGAACCTCCCGCTCTGCCACGCGGGAAATCGTACAATAATTCGCTGGATCGGCAGGGTTTTCACACGACCTCGCATAGGAGCGGCCATCACCCCTTGATTGTCGCAGGCCTTGCGGTCCTTGAAGCCCTGTTAATTGGCCGACAGGGGTGCGCTGGTCGAGCACGTGTAGTAGCGGTAGACGCGACCCGACCGCGAGCATTGAACCCCCACCTTGTTCCGCTCACTGAATAAGTGTTATCATCGTTAAAATGAGGCATCTTCAATATCGCTCAACGGGGGATTGGGCTATGTGACGCCGTTGTTGCCCTGCAAATTCGATCAGAACTGTCCAAGGGGCGTTGCGTTGACCACCGCTGAGACCTTGGACCGCGGGGCCCTGAGTCCCACCGCGCTGATCCTGCGCCTTGAAACCGCCGGGACCTTTAACGCCCGAGCGACCGAAGCCATCCAGGCCAATGACGCGTCAGGCCAACAGGCTCGTCATCGAGCGGCACATCGAGCCGTGCATGTACGAGGCGTTCGCGTGGGAACGGATCCCCAAGGCGCATATGCGCACGCTAGCGGAGCAGCGACGGGCTGATGTTGTACGACACGACCCTTCTAAGAACCTTCGTTGCCATCTGCGACTCCGGCAGCTTCACCAAAGCGGCGCGCGCGGTGAATCTCACCCAGTCCGCGGTAAGCCACCATGTCAGACGGCTGGAGACCCAGGTCGGCTTGCACTTGATCGTGCGCAATACGCGCGGCCTCAGGCTGACGGAGAAAGGCGAGGTCCTCTTGTGCTACGCGCGGCGCATCCTCGCTCTTTACATAGAAGCCGAGCAGAGCCTGAGCCGCCACAGGGGCGGACACTTGAGCATCGGCGCACCTGAGTTTTTCGATATGCAGATGTTGTCGACCTTGCTTGCGCAATTGTCTGACCGCTACCCGGCGGTCCGCATGCAAATCGAGCTCGGCATCGGTCCCGATATTTCGGCGCTGCTCGACGAGGGCGAGCTCGATCTCGCGATCGTCGGCAACGAGCTCAGCCACGGACAAGGCATCTTGCTGTCTCGCGAGCGGCGCGTTTGGGCGGGTGCGCGGTCGGTGCACCTCGATCCGGACGAGCCGGTGCCGCTTGCGCTCTATCCACCCTTCTGCCCCTGGCGGAAAGTCGCCTTGAACGAGCTCGATCGAGCTGGTCGGGCGTGCACGGTCGTGATTCAGAGCACAGGCACGTCGGGCATTCTCTCCGCGGTAGAAGCCGGCCTCGCGATCACGCTTTTTCCCGAGTTCAAATTGCCGCCGACGCTCAAAGCGCTTGGCGCCGCCGAGGGGCTGCCGCCGCTTCCCGATTTTGAATTCGTGCTGCAGCGCAGTCGGACCAATTCGCCCGCGGCGGACCACCTCTCAGAGATGATCGTCAACTTTTATCAGCTCTCGACCGCGATGAAGCCGGAGGACGACAAGAACTTGCAGCCTCCACGCCTCGATTCTTAGACAGTTTGCGTCGCGTGGGTATCTGATCGGCACGCAAGCCAGATCGCGCACGAGCACGTTCGCGGTGACAGCTCCGTCAAGCCATCGAGTCATTCCTGCTGAGTGCAGGTCATCCATGAGCGCCGCTCATCACCAGGGTGAGACATCTTCAATACCGCTCGACGGCGAAGATGCATATTGGATGAGCAAGCAACGGGGGGAACAACATGATCGACGGCCAGAACACCCAGCGCATCTTCTTTGCCAACACCGGCGACATACCATCGGCAACGTCACGCTCGCCAACGTCTGGCTCAGGGCGGTGACGGCGGCATGGACGCCGGAGGCGCCTTGTCTGGGTGCCGCATGAGGTCTGCTGAGGCAGGTCATAGAATCCTGTTGGAGGAGAAAACCAATGGCCAATCCCACACTTCGTATGCTCACCGGCATGGACCCGAATCCTGCCCCGATATCCAAGAGTGCGCTCGTGCTTATCGACTGCCAGCAGACCTATCGCGAAGGCATCATGGTGCTGGAACATGTCGAGGCGGCATTGAAAGAAGCGGACGCATTGCTGCAGCGGTTCCGTAAGGCAGGGCGTCCCGTGATCCACATCATGCACGACGCAGGCTCCGGCACGCCTTACGACATCACCGCGCCTATTGGTCAGATCGCCGACGTCGTGGCGCCTATCGAAGGCGAGCCCGTCATTGTGAAAAAGTTCCCGTCGGCCTTCGAGCAGACAGATCTCGACGCGGAGCTGAAGAAGCGGGGCGTAGAGCAGGTCGTGTACGCAGGCTTTATGACGCATATATGCGTAAACTCGACCACGCGCGCCTCGTTTAACCGCGGCTATGGCAACACCGTGGTTGCTAGCGCTACGGCGACCCGCGCAATCCCTAACCCCGCAACCGGCTCGGATATGCCTGCTCAGCAGTTGCAGGATGCAAGCCTCTCGGCGCTCGCTGACATGTTTGCCGTAGTGGTTCCGAGGGCGGATGGCATTCCGGATTAGGGACAGATCTTCAGAGACCTGACATAGGAATTCGCAGGTGCGTCAAATTAGGACGCCCGCCGCACGTCCAGATCATCCATGAGCGCTATTCATCACTAGAATGAGGCATCTTCAATACCGCTCAGCGGCCGCGTTGGATATTCAATATCGCTCAACGGCGGTTTGGGCATGCCACGCTGTTATTGCCCCGGCGAAGGCCAACGAGACGCCAGGTCAACAAGTGCGTCATCAAGCAGCCCATGGATCCGTGCACCTCCGAGGCGTTCCCGTGGGAACTGATTCCTAGGGCGCGTGTTCGGGAAGCAACGGCCTGATGCTGTACGACACGACCCTTCTAAGAACCTTCGTTGCCATCTGCGACTCCGGCAGCTTCACCAAAGCGGCGCGCGCGGTGAATCTCACTCAGTCCGCGGTAAGCCACCATGTCAGACGGCTGGAGACCCAGGTCGGCTTGCACTTGATCGTGCGCAATACGCGCGGCCTCAGGCTGACGGAGAAAGGTGAGGTTCTCTTGTGCTACGCGCGGCGCATCCTCGCTCTTCACAAGGAGGCCGAGCGGAGCCTGGGCCGCGACAAGGGCGGCTTCGTAGAATCGGCGCACCTGAAGTTTTCGATATGCGCCTGCTGTCGTCTTTGCTTGCGCGGTTCGGCGCCCGCTGCCGGCGTTCGCGTACAGGTCGAGCTCGGAGTTGCTCCCCATATCTTGGCGCTGCTCGACGAGGGCGAGCTCGATCTCGCGATCGTCTTCAACGAGCTCCGGCAAGGGCCAGCCCCCCGCTATCTCGCGCGCAACGCGTTTGGGCCGGTGCGCAGCTGACTGGGTGGCTCGACGCATTCGTCGCCGATACCCTGTACGTCTGGCGATTGGCGTGACTCGCTGGTCCCGGAGGCCCACCGGCTGGGGCCAGCCCACTGCCGGTGCAACCTATGATCCGGATTCATCAGGCTGATGAGCGAGGTACTCGAATTGGCTTGGGCGGATGTGGTGAATGTAACTGAGATTGCGCCGAGCGCCGACAAATCAAACATACGGAAACTCATGGTTACACGCATCCATGTGGGGATCGAGGAGGGCATCCGCGACGCCAATGACCTGAAGACACTCGCACTCAATGCCGTCGACTGGTACGCGCTCGTCGTAACTGACAATCCGACTTTGCCGCCGAAGAAGGAATAAGCCGCAGTTCTACCGGGCTGCGGCAAACGTGATTTTGAATTCATGTCGTTAGGGAAGCAGACGCAGTAAGCAGACCGCTCCTATGATGAAACAACCGAGTCAATGCACCTTGGAGCGTGAGAAAGCTCTCGCACAAGGGATTGGTGACGCTGGCATCCGAGTTGCTCTTGGTCGAGCTGGTGGACTATGTGGTCTTCGTCCGCACGGAGCAATTCGCAAACATCGCGAATTTGGTTGCTTCATCCGCCGAGCTGTTCTTCAAGCCGGGCACAATCTTCTTCGGCCAATCGGGGGAGGTGGACGTGACATGGGATAAACCGCCCTCAGTTGCACTTGACATGGAGTTCCGGCATTTGCAGGTCAACGTGTGTTTCCGCCTCATTCTCGAGGGGCGGTGGGCGGGCGTCGAGATCACCTACCTCAGCTTTGGAGGTGCCCCGGACGTGCCCGATGACAATGCGCGTCCGCTCATTGACGCGATTGCCGATGCACGCCTCGTGCCGATCGCCGAGCTAGATGATGAGGTTCCCCGGCTTCTCTGAAAGGACGCGGATACTAAAAGAGTCGCTAGCCAAGGTCCGGGAGCTTTGCAAGAAACATGGCCGCCATCAAGCGCGAGAATTACGACCTTTATGAACAGATGATCCTATCCGACCAGATGCACGCAAAGGAGGTAATGGAGTTGCTCCATGCAGAGCCGGAGTTTGCGTCCTGGCTGAACCGCCGCCGCGTCGCCACTGTCAGTTGCAATGAGTAATGCAAGATTGGGCCAGCTGACGAAGGGACCGCCGACATCCACCGAGTAGAAGCCCCACGGGTCGGATGGCACCTGCGAGGTCTGGTCGATCCAGGGCGAATGCATCCACGGATTGCCGTCGTAAGGTGCTTGTTTGCCTCTTGTTACTCGCTGCAGCCCCTCTGCAAGCCGCAAGGCTTAGCGTCGAGGGTGATGGTCCGCGCGCCAGCATCACGGTGACAATCGAGGATGCGACGCTCACGTACGTGCTCGACGACCTGAGCAAGAAGTGCGGCTTTGTGATCGACGGGCTCGAGCACGCGACGAGCCGCGACCTCTTGTCGATGACCATTTCGGGCACGCTGCAAGGCATTCTCGAGCGTCTCTTGCGCAACCGGAACCATTTGATCGTCCGCTCCCCCAACAACCCGTGCGGGATCGTAAAGGTCATGATCCTCGATTCGGGCTACCTTACGCACAACTAAAGCCTAGCCGGCTGCTCCCATCGCCATTCGTTTGACGAAGACCTGCAATATATTGGGGGATGGTCTGACCGCCATCCAAACCCTCGCGGCCGGTTTGCTGTCCGTGCGCTACGACTAATTTCCAATACCACAGCGCCTTCGGTAGACGGCCGGGTTAGACTATAATGACGCGGAAAAGAGAGCCACAAGCGAACTCGGCCGCTTCCATTGGGAGGAGATTGAAAGATGCAGCTCAACGTCAAGGTTGACACACCGGCCGCCGCGCTTGAACGCGTTGGCGGCAAGATCAATATCCGCAAGCGCTACGACAACTTCATCGGCGGCGCCTGGGTGCCGCCCGCGAAGGGTCAGTACTTCGAAAACCGCACGCCGATCTCAGGCGAGGTCGTGTGCGAGATCGCGCGTTCCACCGCCGAGGACATCGAGACCGCGCTCGATGCGGCCCATGTCGCGGCCGCCACCTGGACCAAGACGGCGCCGGCCGAACGCGCCGCCATCCTCATGAAGATCGCCGACCGCATGGAGGCGCATCTCGCCGAGATCGCCACGGTCGAGACCATCGACAACGGCAAGCCGATCCGCGAGACGATGGCCGCCGACATTCCCCTCGCCGATCGACCACTTCCGCTATTTCGCCAGCTGCATCCGCGCGCAGGAAGGCTCGCTGTCGGAGATCGACGAGACCACGATCGCCTATCACTTCCACGAGCCGCTCGGCGTCGTCGGGCAGATCATCCCGTGGAACTTCCCCATCCTGATGGCGGTGTGGAAGCTGGCGCCAGCGATTGCCGCCGGCAATTGCGTCGTCTTGAAGCCCGCCGAGCAGACGCCCATGAGCATCATGGTTCTGATGGATCTCGTCGGCGACCTGCTGCCGCCCGGCGTGCTCAACGTCGTCAACGGCTTCGGCGTCGAGGCCGGCAAGCCGCTCGCCTCAGAACCCGCGCATCGCCAAGATCGCGTTTACCGGCGAGACGACGACGGGCCGCCTCATCATGCAGTACGCGGCGGAGAACATCATCCCCGTCACGCTCGAGCTCGGCGGCAAGTCGCCCAACGTCTTCTTTGCCGACGTGTTCAACGAGGACGACGCCTTCTTCGACAAGGCGCTCGAGGGCTTCACCATGTTCGCCCTCAACCAGGGCGAGGTGTGCACCTGCCCGTCGCGCGCCCTTATACAGGAGTCGATCTACGACGCCTTCATGGAGCGCGCGATCGAGCGCGTGAAGAAGGTGGTGCAGGGCAACCCGCTCGACCCCACCACCATGATCGGCGCGCAGGCCTCGTCCGATCAGCTGGAGAAGATCCTCTCCTACATCAATATCGGCCAGGGCGAAGGCGCCAAGGTGCTGACCGGCGGCAACAAGGCCAACAGTCGGCGGCTGCGAGAACGGCTACTACGTCGAGCCGACCGTGTTCGAGGGCCACAACAAGATGCGCATCTTCCAGGAGGAGATCTTCGGGCCGGTGCTTGCGGTCACGAAGTTCAAGACCGAGGACGAGGCGCTGGCGCTGGCCAACGACACGCTCTACGGCCTCGGGTCCGGCGTGTGGTCGCGTGACGGCAACACTGCCTACCGCATGGGCCGCGGCATCAAGGCCGGCCGCGTGTGGACCAACTGCTATCATCTCTATCCCGCGCACGCGGCCTTCGGCGGCTACAAGCAGTCGGGCGTCGGGCGCGAGAACGCACAAGATGATGCTCGACCACTATCAGCAGACCAAGAACATGCTGGTGAGCTACAGCCCGAAGGCGCTCGGGTTCTTCTGATCCGAGACCGCACGGCCAAAGCGAAGTGCACTTGAACAGCGCGGCCGCCCAAGGCCGCGCTGTTCTGCCATAAGGAGCATGCCATGACCGAGGGCCGTCCGACGCTTCGCTCGCTGCTGGCGTTGCCCGAAACGCCGGCGCCCTTTGTCCAAGTCGGTGCTGGTGTTGATCGATTGCCAGAACACCTACCGCGAAGGCATCATGCAGCTCGAAGGCGTCGAGCCGGCGCTCGCCGAATGCGCCAGGCTGTTGCAGCGGGCGCGCGATGCCGGCGCGACGGTCATCCATATCCAGCATGATGCGGGCCCGGGCTCGCCCTATGACGTTGGTGCGCCCATCGGTAAAATCGCCGACGTCGTCGCTCCCAATCCGGGCGAGACGGTCATCACAAAGGCCTTCCCGAGCTCGTTTGAGCAGACAAACCTCGATGCCGAGCTCAAGAAGAGCGGCGCCACCGATCTGGTTCTGGCCGGCTTCATGACGCACATGTGCGTGAACTCCACCGCGCGCGCCGCGTTCAACCGCGGATACCGGACATCCGTTGTGGGCAATGCCACGGCGACGCGTGCTCTGGCGAGCCCGACAGGCGGCGTGCTCTCTGCCCAGGAGGTCCATAACGGCGCGCTGACGTCATTGGCAGATATGTTCGCGATCGTGGTACCGTCGGGCGACAAGATCCCGGCATAGGCCGGACATAAGGGACCAGGAACAAGGAGGTCTCGATGGTCGAGCGAGTTACTGTGACGCCGGCGGCCACGGCGCTGATTGAAAAGCTGCGGGCCGTGCACGGGCCGCTCTTCTTCCATCAGTCGGGCGGCTGCTGCGACGGCAGCGCGCCCATGTGCTACCCGCTGGGCGAATTTCAGGTGGGCCAACGCGACGTCTACCTGGGCGAGATCGCGGGCTGCCCCATCTACATCTCGGGCCCGCAGTTCGACTACTGGCAGCACACCCATCTCATCATCGACGCGGTGCCGGGACGCGGCGCCGGGTTTTCGCTCGAATCGCCGGAAGGCATGCGCTTTCTGACGCGCTCGCGCGTATTCACCGAAGCCGAGCTCGACGAGCTCGAGAAAGCAGGTCCGCCTGCTCGCGGGCCCGAGGCGATGCAGGCAAAGCCGGGGCTGCAGGCTGCCGTCCCCGAGACATGAGCGACTTCAAGGCACTCGTCCTGGAGCGACGCGACGGCCGGCCGAGCATCGCGCTCAAGACCTTGAGTGAAGCGGACCTTATGGACGGTGACGTGACCGTGCGCGTCACGCACTCCACCGTCAACTACAAGGACGGCCTTGCGATCACCGGCAAGATTCCCGTCGTGCGCCGCTATCCCATGATCCCCGGCATCGATTTCGCCGGCGTGGTTGAGGCCTCGAACCACAAAGATTACAAGCCCGGCGATCAGGTTGTGCTCAACGGGTGGGGCCTAGGTGAGACGCACTTCGGCGGCTATGCCGAGAAGGCGCGCGTCAATGGCGACTGGCTCGTGCCGCTGCCCGACGGGATCACACCTGAGCAGGCCATGGCAATCGGGACGGCGGGCTATACCGCCATGCTTTGCGTGCTGGCGCTCGAAGCGCACGGCCTCGCGCCGACAATGGGACCAGCGGTGGTTACGGGCGCGGCGGGCGGTGTCGGCTCGGTCGCCATCGCGCTCCTCGCCAAGCTCGGCTGGCACGTGATCGCGTCGACCGGACGGACGAGCGAGGCGGCGTACCTCAAAGATCTCGGCGCCGCGGAGATTATCGACCGCGCGGAGCTTTCCGGGCCGGGACGTGGGCTCGCCAAGGAGCGATGGATCGCCGGCGTCGACGTCGTCGGGTCGTACACGCTGGCAAACCTTCTTTCGATGACGCGCTATGGCGGTGCCATCGCCGCGTGCGGGCTGGCGCAGGGCATGGATCTGCCGGGGTCCGTTGCGCCCTTCATCCTGCGCGGTGTGTCGCTCCTAGGGGTCGACAGCGTCATGTGCCCGCGGCCGCGCCGCATTGCGGCCTGGCAGCGCCTGGCGCGCGATCTCGATCGCGACACGCTCGCGGCCATGACCACCACGATAGACCTCGCCGCCGTGCCCGAGACCGCGCAGGCGATCCTGGAGGGGAACGTGCGTGGCCGCATCGTCGTGACGATTTCCCAATAGCCGACGCTGACGGCCTTGAGCTGACGGTGAGGCACGAATCGCGGCATACGGAACTCTGTCTGCGGATGGAGGAGAGCGCGATGCCGCGCACCGGACGATTCGTCCGTTATACGTTGATGCTTGCTCTGTCGCTGGCCGCACAGCGTGCGGCCGCGGATCCGCTCGCAGGTCCCTTCGACTGGTCGGGCGCCTACGCCGGCGTCCACACCGGTGGCGCTCTCGCTCTCGTCGATGTTGAGGATCCATTCGGCGCCTCGATCTTCGGCGGCACGGTGCGCACCCCGGGAATGCTCGCGGGCGGCCAGCTTGGCTACAACTGGCAATTCGGCGCAACCGTGTTGGGGTTGGAGGCGGATGCGAGCTGGGCCGGCATGGACGGCACCAATACCTGCTTCGCTTTTTCGGGCTTCTACATCAGCGCCAACTGCCGCGCCCACATCGACGCGCTGGGCACGCTCACCGGCCGCGTCGGCTGGGCGCTACCCCTCGATCCCGCAACGCTCCTTTACGGCAAGGGCGGCCTTGCGTGGGAGCACGCGAAGGTCGACGCAACCACCAATGACGAGTTCGGCTCGCCGACGACGCGCTCGGAAGGCATCCGCTGGGGCTGGACGCTTGGTGCCGGCGCGGAGCGCGCCGTCTCGTCGCGCTGGTCGCTCAAGGCGGAGTACGACTATCTTTCGTTTAACGGCGACGACGTAGCGACCCCGGTCAGCGGATTTCAGACCACGCCCACGCCGACCCCGGCGCTTACCACGGTTGCAAGCAGAAACGCGGACATCGCGCAGGACACCCATCAATTCAAGATCGGGATGAACTACCGTTTCGTCGCTGGCAGCGATGCTCACGACGACAGTTTCATGGCGGGGCAGTTGCCGCCGGGGCCGACACCGGGTTCTCCGCTCAACGAGATCACCGCGGGCGTGCGCTACGTGCACGGCTGGGGGCAGTTTCATAAGGATCTCGGCATTCAGGGCGAGGGGATCACGTCGCTCGCCTCGCGGCTCACCTATGACGGCACGAGCACGAACGGCGCGGAGCTCTTCGGCCGCATCGATACCGCGCATGACGTGATGGTCAAAGGCATCGTTGGCGGTTTGTCGGGCGGCGGACATATGAACGACGAGGACTGGGGTCTGCCCTCGCCCCCGTTCCCCGCTTTCGTGCCGTACTCGAACACGCTCTCCGACGTCGACGACCGCATTCGCTACGCCATCGTCGATGTGGGCTACGACTGGTGGCGCTGGGCCGACTACAAGGTGACCCCGTTCATCGGCTGGAGCTATTTCCAGCAGCACATGAAGGGGCTCGGCTGCCGCCAGATCGCCAACGGCAACTCCGATTGCACCACGCCCATTCCTACGAGCGTTCTCGGCATCACCGAGTACGATACGTGGAACGCGCTGCGTTTGGGCCTCGCGGTGCAACTCCCGCTCGCGCCGCGGCTCTCCTTGAGCGCAGAAGCCGCCTACCTCCCCTATGTCAGCTTCTCGGGCACCGACAATCACGTGCTGCGAATGCTGGTTTCGCCCGAGGACGGTCACGGCGTCGGTGCGCAGCTCGAGGCTATGCTGTCCTATGCGATCACCGACGCGCTGAGCGTGGGTGCGGGCGGGCGCTACTGGTCGATGTGGACGACGAGCGGCGACGTCAACTTCGGCGGCACCGGTACGATCATTCCCATGCGCTATGCCGCCGAGCAGGCCCACTTTCTCGTGCAGGGCTCTTACAAGTTCGGCTTCGCCGAGCAGTAGCTTGCAACAGCCTCAACCGGAAACCTTTTCGCGGACCGTCTCCAGTGCATCGACCTTGGGGTCGAAAAACGTGAGCGCCGAGCTGTGGTGCTCCTTCGCCCGGTACATTGCGAGATCGGCCTGACGCAGGATCGCTTCCGATGTGACGCCGTCGTCCGGCATCAGCGCGGCCCCGATTGCGACGCCGAGCTGGTGTATGTGGCCTTCGCAAGAGATCGCGGTGTCGAGCGCGGCGGCGATGCGGTTGCCGATCGCCTCCGCGGCACGCCGGTCCACGTCATAGGACAGGAGCGCGAACTCATCGCCGCCCAGGCGAGCCAGCAGATCCGAGGGGCGGGCAGCGCGCCGGAACCGTTCCACCGCCACCTGCAGCACGCGGTCGCCGACGGCGTGGCCGTGCAGATCGTTGACCCGCTTGAAGCCGTTGAGGTCGAGCAGGAAGAAGGCATGGCACTGGCAATTGGCCCGACAGGTGCCGGTCGTGACCTCGAGGGCGGCAAGCAGGGCGCGGCGGTTGGGAAGACGTGTCAGCGGGTCCTGCATCGCCAGCTCGCGCAACTCGCGCATCTCCGCTTCCAGTTTGCTTTGGAAGGTCTCATCGCAGCGCTCCTCGCCGATGCGACGCGCGATGAATGTGTAAATGCAGAGCACGAAGAGGCCGGCGAGCAGCACGGCCTCGGCCGGCGATATGGCGCGCTCGGGGTCGGCCAGCGACTTGATGAACGTGAAGATGTCGTAGTGCGCCGCGACGAGCACGGCAAAGGTCATGATGGCCGACAGAGCAACGCCATCCCTGAGGCTGTGCCAGGGGTGTTTGGCGATGGTTTCAACCAGCGATCTGGGCCCGAAACGCGTCACGATCTGCCCCATGTCCATCTCTGTCCGACCCTAGATCCCGGGTCTTCAGGAAGCGTAAATTCTGGGCAGAAGGCCCCTTTCGAAGGGTAGCAAGGGGTTGGATCAGTGGGTCACGGCGGGACGCCAGCCGGCGGCCAAGGCCTCTGCCTCATTACAGAACCATCGCTCGCCCTTGCTCTCGTCAATGCGGACCTTGCCGTACCATGTGCTCCACGGCAGGTGATAGATCCGGCCGTTGGCGGAGATGTTGCCTTTGATGACACAGCCGTGCGGTGCGGCGTCCTCGGCTCCGGACCAGCGTTCGGCACGGAAGTCCCAGGCAGGCTTTGCCTCGCCCTGCCAGATGCCGATATGCAAGGCGCGCGCCTCCGCTTCCTCCTGCACGTAGCTGCGCGAGTACTTCACGAAGGCCCAGGCCAAGCCTTTGCGCACCATTTCCGCATTGACGTCGCGGGAACCCGAAAAGCAGACGCCCAACACGCGGCCGTACTTGTCGGTGCCTTTGTCCTCGCACGCGACGCTGTGGCCGGCAACGAGGCGCTCCAGCGCGCGTGCCGCATCCTGACCGCAGCGCCAGCTGCCGCCGTCGCGGTCGGTGCAGGTTTGTGCCATCTCCGGAGCATCGATACCTTCGAGCCGCACGTGTTGGCCCGAAATCTCGACGGTATCGCCGTCGATGACGCGCGCCAGCCCGACCAGGTCTCCGTGGTCGGTCCTGGCGCGCACCGGCAGAGCGAGCAGCAGCAGGGTTGCGAGAACGCCGGTCAGCGCGGACGCCACCGACCAGCGGGAAATCCAATGGGGGATCGAATCATACATGACAGCCAGTCTCTCCAAGGTGCGTGGCACAACCTGGGCTGGACTATGTCATGTCAATACAACCTATGGTATAAGCAACTCGGTGGGCCCGCGGCAGAAGCCGCGCATGGCGATGCGCACACGCGTGCACCGACGCGCAGGCGTGCTTGCTCAGTTGAGCAAGTCGATCTCAGCGTTCTGAAATGGAAGGTATTTTCAGCGACGGCGGAAGTTGCCGCCCGCGCGCTGCCCCGGCGGTGGTCCGCCCGCGCGCACGTCCTTGTGGCGGAAGTTGATGCGGCCCTTGGTGAGATCATAGGGCGTCATTTCGATGGTGACCTTGTCACCGGCGAGGATGCGGATGCGGTTCTTTTTCATGCGGCCGGAGGTGTAGGCGATCACCTCGTGTCCGTTTTCGAGCTTGACGCGGCAGCGTGCATCGGGGAGCACCTCCTCCACCACGCCCTCAAACTCAAGCATCTCTTCCTTCGCCATTAAGTCTCCGACTTTGCGATCACGCGCACGCCGCCGATCGTTTTAGGGGTCTTCATAACGCGAGGGGAGCAGGCGGGCTGCTCCCCTGACTTGTGGAATTGCTCCACGCTTCTCACAGAGGGCGCAAGTTCACAGCCGCGATCTTGCCGTTGCGGCCGGTCTCGGTCTCGTAAGCAATCTTCTGTCCCTCGCGCAGCGTCGAAAGGCCCGCGCGCTCGACTGCAGAGATGTGCACGAATACGTCGTTGCCGCCCTCATCCGGCTGGATGAAGCCGTAACCCTTCTGGCCGTTAAACCACTTCACAGTGCCGTTTGCCATTCATGCCTCCAAAGCAATAAGGCAATCCCCTCCGACGGATGCCGGAAGACATCAAATCGCGCGATGGAGACGTCCAGTGTCGGTGCAGTCAGCGCCGTCGTAGAGTGAACCAAGGCGTGTTCGATCGGCCCTATATGGACCGGGCACAAGCGAAAGGCAAGGCGCAGAAGGGCCATTTGGCCGGTGCCTTAGGGCTCAGACAGGGCCGCATTTGCAACCGCAAAAGTGGTTGATTTGGCGGGTCTTCTACACGCTCCAGGAGGTGCCATCCCGGCCGCGCACGCGATCACGGCATGCCTGATCGCGGCGATTTTACGGCAGGTTGGAGCGGCAAGGCGATGATCGAGCATAGCAAAAGGGGCCGCGGACGCCGCGGCCCCTTCTCCGTTTGTGGTCCAGATCTTGGCGTTACTGGTAGATCGTGGCGTACCCCGATGCAAAGCGCTGTCCCCGGTAGGAGGAGCCCGCGCTGCGCGAGCGGCGCTCGCCGTAGCCATAGTTGCGGCGCTCGGCGTAGCCGTAGTCGTTGCCACGGCGCCGGTATCCGGCCTCTGCATAGCGTGCCGCTTCACGATTGCGCGAGCGCGCATAGTGGCGACCGCCGCCACCGGTGTGCGAGTTCGCGCCCAGCGACACGAAGTGCTGACCGATATCGACGTGGATGTGGCTCATGTCCGAATAGGTCATGGTGCCGCCGGTCTTATGGTTGGCGATCAGCCACTTGACGATGGAGCCCTTGCGCGAGCCGGCGTCGAAGTCGATGGCGTTGCCGCTGGCGTGCCGTGAGATGCGGCCCGATCCGGCGATGCGTGCGCCCGGCCGATAACCGGAGATGACGTTGACCGGTCCGAAGGCGGTTTCGATGCGGTCGAGCAGCGCCAGCGCCGCCGGCGTCAGACCCCGGCGATTGCCGCCGCCTCTGTGCGTCACCTGCTTCTTGGCCTGCTCGGCGCGCGCGAAATCGGGAGCAGCTTTGATCTCGCCGTAGTGCTGGCCGTCGTAGCCGTAGTAGGGGTTGGCCGCAGCCGAGGTGACCTGTAGCGCGAGCAGGATAGCTGCCGCGGTGGCGAACCACTTGAACATGTAGAACTCCTGGATTTGTCAGATGAGACGAGGCGGCGCGCCGACTTCTGCGGCGCTTCCCCCTGCAGCTGTGAGCAGCGCCGGGGGGCCGCCATCGGCCAGCACCCCGTGTGTCACCCCCTGCATACTCCCCAGCCTGGTGGGGCCGCCTGTACCAGACGGCGCCGGGTTGACGCTGACTTTTCAAGCCTCTGTGGTGAGATTGCGGCGTGTTAACCAAGGTGCGACAACGCGCCATGCCAGCGTGCAAATCCGCCATACCGCAGCGGAAAAGCGCTATGCCGCTGCGTCACAACGCGAAGAAGGCGCCGGACGGTGCGGCGCCTTCTCGATCACAAATGATGTCGGCGTGTGCTTAGCGCAGGTAGGGACAGATGCGCTCGTCGCCGTAGCGGTTGATGTAGGTCCCGGTCTCGTAATCGAAGTCGGGGAAGTCTTCCGCGCAGCGATCGAGATCGTCGTCGCCGGCGCGGCCTTCGCGGATGGCGGCGGCGATCAGCGTGCCGGCGATGATGGCGCCGAAGATGCCCGCTGCGCCGGGTCCGCGATGACGATGGCCGCCACGGTGGCGACCACGTCCACGGCGGTCGACGAGCACGACCGAGCCCTCACTGGCGATGGCGGCCTTGTGACCGGTGGTGGCAATCGGCGCGGCGGCGGCCGGTGCGACCAGACCGGCGCACAGGACGGGAAGAAGGAAAAGTTTGAACGGTTTCACGCCGAACTCCTTTCGAATATTGGTTGGGGCGTGTCCGGGGCACCCGCATGGCGGCGGGCAACGTTTCAACGGAGAACGCTCAGCTCCCCTAATCCAATCGGTGATTACGGCACGAGAGGGGCGAGGCGGTAACCCGCTGATCGGCGTCAGTTCTCGTCCATCTTGAGGGCGGCGATGAAGGCCTCCTGCGGGATATCGACCTTGCCGAACTGGCGCATCTTCTTCTTGCCGGCCTTCTGCTTTTCCAGAAGCTTTCTTTTGCGCGTGATGTCGCCGCCGTAGCACTTGGCGATCACGTCCTTGCGCAGGGCGCGGATGGTCTCGCGCGCGATGATGCGGCCGCCGATCGCCGCCTGCACCGGGATCTGGAACATGTGCTGGGGAATGAGCTCCTTCAGCTTCTCGCACATGGTGCGCCCGCGTGCATCCGCGCGGGTGCGGTGCACGATGATGGACAGCGCGTCGACCGGCTCGGCATTGACCAGGATCTGCATCTTGACGAGGTCGCCCGGCTCGTAGCCGATCATCTGGTAGTCGAAGGAGGCATAGCCTTTAGAGATCGACTTCAGGCGGTCGTAGAAATCGAACACCACCTCGTTCAGCGGCAGCTCGTAGACGAGCATGGCGCGGTTGCCCGCATACGTGAGGTCGGTCTGGCGCCCGCGCCGGTCCTGGCACAGCTTCAGGATGCCGCCCAGGTACTCGTCGGGCACCATGATGGTGGCCTTGATCCACGGCTCCTCGATGCGGTCGATGCGCGTGGGGTCGGGCATGTCGGCGGGGTTGTGCATCTCCAGCCGCTCGCCGGCCGTCAGATAGATGTGATAGACGACGCTCGGCGCGGTCGCGATGAGGTCGAGGTTGAACTCGCGCTCCAGCCGCTCGGAGATGATCTCCAGGTGCAGCAGGCCCAAGAAGCCGCAGCGGAAGCCCAGGCCGAGCGCCGCCGACGTCTCCATCTCGAAGGAAAAGCTGGCGTCGTTCAGGCGCAGCCTGCCCATGGCGTCGCGCAGGTCGGGGAAGTCGGCGGCGTCCACCGGAAACAGTCCGCAGAACACCACCGGCTGCGCCGGCTTGAAGCCGGGCAGCGCCTCGGCTGTCGGACGCTTCTCGTCGGTGACGGTATCGCCCACGCGCGTGTCGGCGACCTCTTTGATGGCGGCGGTAAAAAAGCCGATCTCGCCGGGACCCAGCGTCTCCAGCATCTCCTTCTTGGGCCGGAACACGCCGACGCGCTCGATCTGGTAATCGGCGTCGGTCGACATGAGCGTGATCTTCTGGCCCTTGCGCAGCGTGCCTTCGATGATGCGCACCAGCACGACGACGCCCAGGTAGGCGTCGTACCAGCTGTCGATCAGCAGCGCCTTCAAGGGCTTTGACGCATCGCCCTCGGGCGCGGGCAGCCGCGTCACGATCGCTTCCAGCACCGCCTCGACGTTGAGCCCGGTCTTGGCCGAGATGGGGATGGCGTCGGAGGCGTCGAGCCCGATCACGTCCTCGATCTGCTGCTTGACGCGGTCGGCATCGGCGGCCGGCAGGTCGACCTTGTTGAGGACAGGCAGAATGTCGAGGTCGTTGTCGAGCGCCTGGTAGACGTTGGCGAGCGTCTGCGCCTCCACGCCCTGGCTGGCATCGACCACCAGGATCGCGCCTTCGCAGGCGGCGAGACAGCGCGAGACCTCGTAGGCGAAGTCGACGTGGCCGGGCGTGTCCATCAGGTTGAGCTGATAGGTCTTGCCGTCCTTGCGCCGTGTAGTCGAGGCGCACGGTCTGCGCCTTGATGGTGATGCCGCGCTCGCGCTCGATGTCCATGGAGTCGAGCATCTGCTCCTTCATCTCGCGCGCGGTGGCGCCGCCGGTGAGCTGGATCAGCCGGTCCGACAGCGTCGATTTTCCGTGGTCGATGTGCGCGATGATGGAGAAGTTGCGAATAAGGGAGGTGTCGGTCATGGGCGGGCTTGTAGCATCGGGCCTCACCCCCCGGAAGAGGTGTCATTGGCGCGTTCGCGGTCGGTGCCGGTGCACCTGCTTAAGGCAGGATGGCCAGGATCGCGAGCACGTAAATTAATATGGATGCAACCTCGTGAATGATGGTCGCCGGCGTCCCCGGCGAGGGCCAAGCAAGCGTCGCACCGTGCGCGCAGCACTCGCAGGCCTGCCGGCGCGCGGATGTCCCGACGCAGCAAAACGCACGCCCGGGCTCATCGGCGATCATCAAGAAAGGGCCGGAATGAGCACCCTACGCTTGCATTGCTAGAGTTTGGAATTATTCTAAAGTATGACTCGATGCGAAAGTGGGATGGGAGGGCGGACCGGTGCGCACATTCTCTGAGCTGAGCGAGCAGGAGATCCTGGCGCTCGCCATCTCGCTGGAGGAGGAGGACCAGCGCGTCTATCTGGAGTACGCGCACGGGCTCGCCGAGCGCTATCCCAGCTCGGCCAAGGTCTTTACCGACATGGCGGCGGAGGAAAGCGAGCATCGCCGCCGTCTGATCGAGGTCTACCGCCAACGCTTCGGCGAGCACATTCCCCTGATCCGCCGCCAGGACGTGCGCGGCTTCGTCCAGCACAAGCCGATCTGGATGGTGCGCCCGCTGGGGCTCGACAAGGTGCGCCAGCAGGCGGAGGTGCGCGAGTACGAGACGCGCCGCTTCTACGAGCAGGCGGCCGAGCGCACCACCGACGCGGGCATCCGCGAGCTCCTGGGCGACCTCGCTGCGGCGGAAGCCGGACACGAAACGCTCGCCGCCAAGCTCGGCGAGAAGCACCTGACGGGCGATGCGCGCGCGACCGAGGCCGAGGTGCAGCGGCGCATGTTCGTGCTGCAGATCGTGCAGCCGGGGCTTGCCGGCCTCATGGACGGCTCGGTGTCGACGCTGGCACCGCTGTTCGCCGCCGCGTTCGCGACCATGAACACTTGGGAGACGTTTCTCGTTGGGCTCGCCGCCTCGGTCGGCGCCGGCATCTCCATGGGCTTCGCCGAGGCGATGTCCGACGACGGGTCGCTCACCGGTCGCGGCCATCCCTGGCTGCGCGGCGGCATCACCGGCCTCATGACCTCGGTCGGCGGCCTCGGTCACACGCTGCCCTACCTGATCGAGAATTTTCGCGTCGCCACCACGCTCGCCATCGTCATCGTGCTCATCGAGCTGTGGGCGATCGCGTGGATCCGCGCGCGCTACATGGACACCAAGTTCCTGCGGGCCGCGTTCGAGGTCGTCCTCGGCGGCCTCATCGTGTTCGCCGCCGGTGTCCTCATAGGGAACGCTTAGGCACAGTTAACTGCCGAGCTTGGCGGCGATTTCACCGCGCCTGGGGCGTCCCGCGGGCGGAAATGGCGCACAATCACCGTATCCGACCGTCTTGACGTGGCCACACGGGCAGGCATGAGTCCCCGGAGTTCTTAAGGCCTCCCCCCAAGCAACGTCGAAGGAAGGGCGATGCACGCTATGAGCTTCCGAGTGGCCGCAGCCGCGGTCTTGATCGCGATAACGAGCCTTGCCGGGCCCGCCGCGGCTCAGTTCATCGAATCCTCGCCGGCCTTCAAGCGGACGCCGGAGCGCAAGCCGCAGCGCGAAGCGCCGCCGCCGGCCGCCGTCGAGGCCGCACCCGCGGAGGTAACGCCCGTTGTGGACGTGGCGCCCGAGCCGAGGACGCCCGCACCGGCCGCGTCGGCGGCCGCGATCACGACGCCGACCAAGCCGGGGCACCGCGCGCCTTATCCGCCGCCGAACGACAACTGCCGCAACACCGAGAGCTTCGGCACTTGGCTGGCGCGCTTCAAGAAGGACGCCGAGGCGTCGGGCATCCGGCCGCGCACCATCAACTCGGCGCTCGACGGCATGGGCGTCGACCGCAAGGTTCTTGCGCGCGACCGCCGCCAGGGATTCTTCTCCCAGTCGTTCTGGACCTTCCAGGGCAAGCTCGCGACGCAGAACCGCATCGTCAGCGGGCGCAAGAAGATCAAGCTGCGCAAGGCCGTGTTCGATCGCGCCGAGAAGGAGTACGGCGTGCCGGCCTCCGTCATCACCGGGTTCTGGGCGCTGGAAAGCGACTTCGGCGCCGGCATGGGCAACTTCCCCATCATGCCTGCGCTCGTCACGCTCGCCTACGATTGCCGCCGCCAAACGATGTTCCAGGAGGAGTTGAAAGCCGCGCTGCAGATCATCGACCGCGGCGACATGCGCCCCAGTGAGATGATCGGCTCGTGGGCGGGCGAGATCGGCCAGACGCAGTTCCTCCCCACCCGTTATCTCGATCACGCCATCGACTACGACGGCGACGGGCGCATCGATCTGTTCCGCGACGACGCCGACGTGATCGGCTCCACCGCCAACTACATGCGCCACCTCGGCTGGCGTCCCAACGAGCCGTGGCTGGAGGAGGTGCGCATCACGCAGGACCTGCCGTGGGAGCAGGCCGACCTCTCCATCAAGCTGCCGCGCTCGCAGTGGAACGCCTGGGGCATCACCTATCCCGACGGGAGCCCGCGTGCCCAACGACAAGCTGCCGGCCTCGCTGCTGCTGCCCATGGGCCGCTACGGGCCGGCGTTCCTCGCGTACCCGAACTTCGACATCTACACGGAGTGGAACAACTCGCTCACCTATGCGACGACGGCCGCCTATCTGGCGACGCGCATCGACGGCGCGGGTGCCCATGAGCCACGGGCGCGGGCATATCCCCGAGCTCTCCGACGCGGAGACCAAGGATCTGCAGCGGCTTCTGGTCAAGCGCGGCTACGACGTGGGCAAGATCGACGGGCTCGTCGGCGAGAAGACGCGCGCCGCCGTCAAGGAGATGCAGCTCAAGTACAAGATGCCGGCGGATTCCTATCCGACGCCGGAGCTGCTTGTCGGCGCTGCGCCGCGGGCGGCTGACCAACGGTGTCATTCTCGGGCTTGTCCCGAGAACCCATCGTGCAAAAGGTTCAGGTGCCAGATGGGGCACTGAGCCGCGCAAAGGTTTCCGGCACGGCGAGCCGTGAGGTGGATCCTCGGAACAAGTCCGAGGATGACCGTTGAGCGCCATGCTCAGTGCAGCTTCACGACCGGCTCGGTGCGCCGCGTGATCATGCGCGAGAGCGTGTCGAGCATGACCTTGAACGGCCCGTGCAGCGCCATCTCGTGCATCTTGTAGAGCGAGCGGTACATCAGGCGCGCAAACAGCCCCTCGATGAAAAAGCTCTTGCCGATGACGAAGCCCATCAGCGAGCCGACCGTCGAGTAGTGCCCCAGCGACACGAGCGAGCCGAAGTCGCGGTAGCGGAAGGGCCGCAAGGGCTCGTCGCGCAGGCGCCGCTGCAACTCGGTGTAGAGGTGCGAGGCCTCCTGGTGGGCGGCCTGCGCGCGCGGCGGGATCGGCGCGTCGGCACCCTTGGGCACCAGGTAGGCGCAGTCGCCGAAGGCGAAGATGTTGGGGTCGCGCGTCGTCTGCAACGTTTCGGTGACGACGAGCTGGCCCGAGCGCGAGACCTCGAGCCCGTCGAGTTTGGACAGCACGTCGGGGCCTTTGACGCCGGCCGCCCACACCACCAGCTCTGAGGGAATAAAGTCGCCGTTCTGCAGCTTCACGCCCTTGTCCGTGACCTCGACGACGCGCGAGCCCGTCTTGATGTCGACGTTGAGCCCGCGAAGAACGTCGGCGACGCCGGTGGAGATACGGTCGGGCAGTGCCGGCACGATGCGGTCGGCCGCCTCGATGAGCGTGATCTTGATGTCGTTTTCCGGGCTGATTTTGTCGAGACCGTAGGCGACGAGGCCGCGCGCGGTGCGGTGCAGCTCGGCGGCAAGCTCGGTGCCGGTGGCGCCCGCGCCGATGATGGCCACATGCAATTGCGCGGCGCGCACCGGCCCCTCCTGGGCGAAGGCGCGCACGCAGGCGTTGAGCAGCCGCCGGTTGAAGCGCTCGGCCTGCTCGGGCGTGTCGAGCATGATGGCGTGCTCCTTGACGCCGGGCGTCTCGAAGGCATTGCCGACGCAGCCGATGGCGATGACGAGCGTGTCGTACTTGAAGGAGCGCACCGGCGTGATCTCGCGGCCATCCTCGTCGTAGGTGGCGGCGAGGAACACGAGTTGCTTCTTGCGGTCGATGCCGGTCATCTCGCCGTAGCGGAACTGGAAGCCGTGCCAGTAGCCCTGCGCCTGGTAGGCGATCTCGTGGCGGCCGACGTCCATGCTGCCGGCGGCGATCTCGTGCAGCAGCGGCTTCCAGATGTGGGTGCGCGCGCGCTCCACCAGCGAGATCTTGGCGCGGCCCTTCTTGCCGAGCTTGTCGCCGAGCCGGGTCGCCAGCTCCAGGCCGCCGGCGCCGCCGCCAACGATGATGATGTGGTTTAGGTCGCTGTCGTCGTCGAAGGGCAGGACCTTCGTCGGCGCGGCGGCGGAGTTCTTGTCATTCATCGCTCGTGTCCCAATTCAACCACCCGGCCGCTTATAGCACCGCTGGCGGGCAGGGCGCGAACACGCCGCGTTGCCGCATGCGCGGGCGTGCCACGCTACGGTTTGCATGCGCAAGGGGGAGGGGGCTAGAGCGTCACTGCGCGGCGGGCGGGTCCACGTAGCCGTCGACCTGCACCGGCTTGGACACGAACTGGGCGTCCGCGAACACGAAGACGTAGGCCAGCGCCGCGATGAGGCACAGGGCGAAGCCGATGGCGAGGAACTTCTTGGAGTCCAGCATGTCTTCCTGCTCCGTCAGCTCGGGAGGGGGCAACAGTGCGCGCGCATTCCCTGCGAAATCGCTAACTTGCGGGCGCCGCGGGCTCGCCAGGCCCCTTAAGTGCGGATTTCGCCGCCGGTCGCCTTCCGGACGGCCGCAATGATCTTATCCGCCACCGCCTCGATGTCCTTGTCGGTCAGCGTTTCCGCCTTGGGCTGCAGCGTGACCTCGATGGCGAGCGATTTCTTGCCGGCGTCGGCCAGCGCGCCGCCTTCGAACACGTCGAACACGGAGACCGTCTCGATCAGCGTCTTGTCGGAGGCGAGCGCGGCGCGCACCACGTCGCCGGCTGGCACCGCGGCATCGAGCACGAAGGCGAAGTCGCGCGTGACGGGCAGAAGATCGGCGGCCTCCAGCCGCGGCTTGGCGCGGCCCTTGGCTTTTTCCGGCGGCAGCGCGTCGAGGAAGATCTCGAAGGCGACGGCGGGTGCTTCGACATCGAGCGCCTTCAGGATCGCGGGATGCAACTCGCCGAAGTGCGCCAGCACCAGCTTGGGCCCGAGCCGCAGCGTGCCCGAGCGCCCCGGGTGATACCAGTCGGGCGCGTCGCGGGTGACTTGCGCCTTGCCCGCATCGAAGCCGAGCGCTGCCAGCACGGCCACCACGTCGGCCTTGGCATCGAAGAGATCGACGTCCGCCGCGGCGCCGTCCCAGTGCCGCCCGCTTCCCGACAGCTTGGCGGTGCCGGCGCGC